>JABLXY010000001.1:0-600000 GCA_013177795.1 Syntrophaceae bacterium
CATGAGCGCATCTCCTTTCGCGGAGCACTCTAGCACACCGGGCCGGGGTTGGCGATCCTTCGAGGTGCGTTACGGATATTTTTTTGTCAAAGAACTCAGCCCCTACTCCCTATTGCGACACAGCCTCTTTGCAAAGGGGGCAGAGGGGGGATTCCGGTCTGATCGGCGGGAAGAGAGAGCAGATGCATTCGTGAATGTCCTCCTCGTCAATCCCCCCTTCGGGGGCCGGACGGATCTTCCCCCGCTGGGCCTGCTGTGCCTGGCGGGGGCCCTTCTGCAGGATGGTGCCGCGGTCGAGGTCCTCGATCTCGACGTGAGCGATGCAGCAGATCCGCCGGCAAGGCTCGGCGAGGCGCTCACGAGGCTGCATCCGGGCATCGTGGGCGTCACGGCCACGTCGGACAGCTTCCCGTCCGCCCTGTCGGTCTGCGGGAGGGTGAAGTCCCGTCTGCCCGGGGTCCTCACCGTCCTCGGGGGGATACACGCCACGATCCTCGGCGACCGCATTCTCCGGGACCACGGGGACGTGGACCTCGTCGTCCGCGGGGAGGGCGAGACCGCGATCCGCGAGATCCTGCGCGCATACCGGGCGGGGAGCCGCTTCGACGGGATTGCCGGCGTGTCCTTCCGGCAGGGGGGGAGGGTGATCCGCAACCCCCGCAGGGAAGGGGAAGACCTGGACGGCCTCCCGGCCCCGGCGCATCACCTGGTCGACGGCAAGCGCTACTGGGCGCGGGGGATCGCCTCGAGCCGCGGCTGCGCGCGCCGTTGCACCTTCTGCTCGATCCGCACCCTCTACGGGGGGGCCGTCCGTGCCCGGCGGACCGAGGGGGTGATCGATGAGATCCGCGTCCTTGACGTGGCTGGGGCGCGGAGGGTATTTTTCTCGGACGACAATTTCACCGCCGACGCCGGAAGGGTGGGTGCCCTGTGTCGCGCGATCGCCGGTGAGGGGTTTCACCGCCGCATCCGGTTCTTCGCCGAGGGGCGTATAGACGACATCTGCGAACACCCCATGCTGCCCGGCATCCTCGCCGACGCCGGGTTCGGGGCCCTGTACTTCGGGGCGGAATCGGGCTCACAGAGGATCCTGGACTACTACCGCAAGGGGATCACGCCGGCCGCCGTCGAGCGCTGCGTTGCGCTCTGCGTGGAGCAGAACCTGACACCCGTGGTGAGCTTCATCCTCTTCGGGCCGCGGGACACGGTTGCGACGATCCGCGAGACCCTCGCGCTGGCGAGGCGCCTCTTCGAGAACGGGGCCGAGATCGCCTACACGGAGATGCTGATCCCGTACCCCGGCACGCCGATCCAGGCGAGGCTGGCAAAAGACGGGCGCTTCAGGGAATCGGGTGCCGTGTACTACTTCGAGCCGTACAGCGGCCTCGACACGGACCACGTTCTGGGCCTGTTTGCCCTCGCCCGCAGGCTCGCGGCGCTTCTGTACCGCAACGAGCCCTTTGCGCAGGACAGGAGGGTTTACCGTGAATTCGGCTTCATGGACGAACTCCTCGCCGGCAGGGTGCCCGAGGGCCTCGATGCGTACCTTGCCGGTTTGGACGGAGGGTCACCGGGAAGGCGGGAGGCGGAGCAGCTCCGCAGGGAGGCCGTCCGCTTGGCCGGGCAGGTCGAGCGGCCCTGAGTCCATGCGGGAACCGGTCCTGCAAAATCCTCCCCGGCCCGCCTTTTCCAAAGGAGGGGGTTGAAGAGCGTCTTCACTTGCAGAGGGGATGCTTCCGGACTTCCCCCTTTACAAAAGGGGGATCGGGGGGATTTTCTTCCGGTACGGGTCGGTAAGATCGCGTGGAGCCGTCTTGCGCAACTTGACACGCAAGACGCATGACCGTCTCGCCGGGCGCACAGAACAGTCCCAGATAAACACGAGAGAGAAAAACGACGATTCGGAAGGGGGACCCATGATACAGGAATTTATGATCGACGGCACGCCCATCGCCTGCTGGGTCAACGACGGCGGGTTCGCAGCAGGTCGCAGGGGCATCGTGTTCGTGCACGGCTCCGGTGGCGACCACACGCTCTGGGAGCACCAGTACGAGGCCCTTCAGGCCGAGTTCAACGTGGCGTCCGTCAACCTCCCCGGCCACGGCCTGTCCGGCGGAGCGGGCGAGCGCGACGTGATGCGCTACGTGCAATGGGTGAAAAGGACGATCGGTGCCCTGGGCCTGAAGGGGCCCGTCCTCGTGGGTCACTCCCTTGGGGCGGCGATCAGCATGAATTTCGCGATCCACGAGGGCAGTCTGCTGTCGGCCATCGTCCCCGTCGGGGGCGGCGTGAAAATGCCCGTCAACCCCGCCATCCTCGAAAAGATCCACACCGATCTTCCCGGGGTGATCGCCATGATTGTCAAATTCGCCGTCTCCAAGCCGAACCGCGATGCCGTCGGTCCCTGGCTGCAGGCCGGGCTCGAAAAGGTAAACCCCGATGTGCTGTACGGCGATCTCTACGCCTGCGACAGGATGGACATCGCATCGACGGTCTCGAAGATCGGCATCCCGGTGCTGGCCGTCTGCGGGGACGAAGACAAGATGACGCCGCCGGACCTCTCGCGCTTCATCGCCGGTGCCGTCCCGGGCGCTAAGCTGGCCCTCGTCGAGGGGGCAGGCCACTACGTGATGAGGGAGAAACCGGCGGAGTTCAATGACGTCCTGACCGCGTTCGTGCGTCAATTGCCCTGAGGAGGAGATTCACGGTGCCGTAAGCCCGGGTGTCGGGACACGGAAGAGACCGGAGAGAGAAACCGAATCGACGCCGAAAGGAGGGACCATGAGCGGACGCAAATTCCAGCCCGGCGAAAGTTACAACTATCCCCTGATCATCAAGAAGCTCCTCGTGACGCCCCTGCTGTACGCCCCGGACCAGGAGATCGTCTACAGGGACAAGCTGCGCATGAGCTACCGGACCTTCCACGAAAGGGTCCACAGGCTCGCCAACGCACTCGACGGGCTCGGCCTGAAACCCGGCGGCACGGTGGGCGTCCTCGACTACGACAGCCACCGCTACCTCGAGTGCTTCTTCGCGATCCCCATGATGGGTTCGGTGCTGCACACCCTGAACTGGCGCCTTTCGCCGGACCAGATCCTCTACACGATCAACCACGCCGAGGACGATATCCTGCTCGTGCACACCGACTTCCTGCCCATCCTCGAGGCGATCCGGGACAGGCTCAGGACGGTCAGGAAGATCATCCTCCTGGCCGACGACGCTGCCGGGGCCGCTGCGAAAGGCGCCTTCGACGCCGAGTACGAAGTTTTGCTGAAGGAGAGCTCGGCTTCCTTCGACTTCCCTGATTTCGACGAGAACACGCGGGCCACAACGTTTTACACGACGGGGACGACGGGCCTGCCGAAGGGGGTCTATTTTACACACCGGCAGCTCGTCATGCACACCCTGTGCGGCTGCATCGCGCTGGGCGCCTACGACTCGGCCTGCCGGTTCCGCTCCAGCGACGTCTACATGCCCATGACGCCGATGTTCCACGTCCACGCCTGGGGGATCCCCTACATCGCCACGCTGCTGGGCGTCAAGCAGGTCTACCCGGGCCGCTACGAGCCGGAGATGCTCCTGAAGCTCATCCTGACCGAGAAGGTCACCCTCTCGCACTGCGTGCCCACGATCCTCCACATGCTCGTTTCGAGCCCCGCCGTGAAGAAGCTCGACCTCTCGCGCTGGCGTGTCGTGATCGGCGGCGCGCGGTTCCCGAAGGGGCTGGCCCAGGCTGCGATGGAACTCGGGATCGAGGTCATGTCGGGGTTCGGGATGTCCGAAACGTGTCCGATCATCAGCCTGGCGACGCTGAAACCGGGCATGCTCGGGTGGCCGAAGGAAAAGCAGGTCGACGTCCTGATCAAGACGGGGTTGCCCATCCCGCTCGTGGAGATGGAGATCGTCGACCCTGCGGGCAAGCCGCTTCCCCACGACGGAAAGACAACGGGGGAACTCGTGATGCGGGCCCCTTGGCTGACGGCGGGGTATGTCAAGGACCCGGAGCAGTCGAAGCTGCTGTGGCCTGACGGCTGGCTCCACGGCGGCGACATCGCCAACGTCGACCCCGAGGGCTACATCCAGATCACCGACAGGCTCAAGGATGTCATCAAGACCGGCGGCGAGTGGATCTCGTCGCTTGAACTCGAGAATCTCCTGAGCCAGCACCCGGCGGTATCCGAGACGGCCGCCATCGGGGTCCCCGACGAAAAATGGGGCGAGCGCCCGATGATGCTGGTTGTCCTGAAACCTGATGCCAAGGCTTCCCCCGGTGATCTGAAGGCCTTCATGCAGTCCTTCGTCGAGACGGGCAAGATTCCCCGGTACGGCCTGCCCGACCGCTACGAGATCGTGGCGGAGATCCCCAAGACCAGCGTCGGCAAGATCAACAAGGTCAGGCTGCGCGAGATGTATGCGAAGTAGACACGGAGAGACGGCAAGGAGATTGTTCCGCCCGCATCCCAAAGACGCAATCCAAGACTCAAGACAGCCCGGCCGGGCGGGCTGGGCCTGAAAGAAACGCGAGGGACGCCGATGGATTTCCAGAACATCCGATTCGAACGCGATGGGGCCGTGGCCACGATCCGGCTCAACAGGCCGAAGAACTTCAACGCCATAGACTTCGGCCTGGGGAATGATCTGGCGCGGGCCCTCGAGATGTGCCACGATGACGACGGCATCCGCGTCGTCGCAATCACGGGGGAGGGCAAGGCCTTCTGCTCGGGAGGCGATCTGAAGCTCTTTCGCGAGAAGATGGATCCCCACCCGCAGGACATCGTCCGGCAGCTCATCAAGGTCTTCAACGTGATCATCATGGGCATCCGGCAGATGCCGAAGCCCGTCGTGGCCGTCGTCAACGGGCCCGTCGGGGGAGGGGGGGTTCAGCCTGGCAGCGGCCTGCGACATCCGGGTCGCGGCCCGCTCGGCCATATTCCGCCAGGCTTACACGAGCATCAGTCTCGTCCCCGACGGTGCATGGACCCTTGTGGTGCCCATGCTGATCGGGTTCGGAAAAGCCACGGAGCTCGTCCTCCTCGATCCCGTTCTCTCGGCGCAGGAGGCGATGGAATGGGGCCTGGTGAACCGGGTGGTCGATGACGCCGATCTCTGGAGGGAGGCCGGCGAGATCATCGCGAAGCTTGCCGCCGGCCCGACGCGTGCCTTCGCGATCGCCAAGGAGAACCTCAACAACGCCATGCTTGGCCTCCTGTACCGGCAGCTGGAGCTGGAGCGCTCGGGAATGATCGCCGCGGCCAAATCCAGCGACTACCGCGAGGGCCTCACGGCGTTTTTCGACAAGCGCGCGGCCGTTTTCAGTGGCAGGTGACAGGTGACCGATTTCCCTCTTCCTGTGCCTTTTCCTGATACCTGACACCTTGGGTGATCGGTGAGAGATAGTGCAGCCAAGGAATACTGGCCAGATATGCCGGAGGCACCTATGGACTTCAAGACCATACAGGCCGTCGAGCTGGCGGGAGGGGTCGGAATCCTCACCCTCAATCGTCCCGAGCGCAGAAACGCCCTTTCCATCGAGATGCGCCGGGAGATCATGGCATGCATGGGCAAGTGGAGGGATTCCCCTGCGGTCGGCGTGATGATCATTACGGGTGCCGGCGAAGCATTCACCGCCGGGTTCGACCTGACGGAATTCGGCCGGCCCGAGCTGTACGGCGAGCTCTTCGAGACGTCATCGGCGTATCATCGGGAACTCTGGAATTTCCCCAAGCCCACCATCGCCGCGGTAAACGGCCCCGCGCTGGCGGGCGGGTTCGACCTGGCCAAGCTCTGCGACATCCGGATCTGCTCCCCGAAGGCCGTCTTCGGTCACCCCGAGATCAAGTTCGGCATCCCGCCGCTTGTGACGCCCCTGCGCTGGATCATCGG
Organism: Syntrophaceae bacterium; assembly: GCA_013177795.1. Classification (NCBI taxonomy): domain Bacteria; kingdom Pseudomonadati; phylum Thermodesulfobacteriota; class Syntrophia; order Syntrophales; family Syntrophaceae; species Syntrophaceae bacterium. The sequence goes on from JABLXY010000001.1 coordinate 5,884, forward strand.
CGAGGGTCTGGCGAGGCACCTCTGCCTGACGGGAAAACGGGTGGATGCCATGGAGGCCTGCCGGATCGGTCTCGTGAGCGAGGTCGTGGACACGGAGAAGCTCCTCGAGAGGGCCGTGAAGATCGCCACGGAGATCCTGGAGACGCCCCTGGATGCCCTGAAAAGGACCAAGCAGCTGATGATCGACACCTCGGGCCTCGGCTTCGAGGAATCCTTCTGCAAGGAACACGACCGAATCTTCCAGGAGTACCTGCTGAAGAAGGCCTCGGAGAGCGCAAGGAAGTGAGGGGGTCCCCTCTTTTCCTGCTGAGAAAAAAGAGGCAGCCTTTTTACGGGCTGCCTCTTCTTCTGCTTGCCGCTTGATGAAGCCTACTTCAGGCTGCTCAGGATGTCCCTTGCGATGATGAGGCGCTGGATCTGGTTCGTGCCCTCGTAGATCGAGGTGATCCGGGCGTCGCGGTAGTATCGCTCCACGGGGAACTCGTTGGTGTAGCCGTAGCCGCCCAGCATCTGGATCGCCGCGTGGCATGCCCTCTCGGCCGCTTCCGTGGCGTAGTACTTGGCCATGGAGGCCTCGCGGGCGAAGAACTTGCCCTGTTCCTTCTTGAAGGCCGCGTTCATCAGGAGCAGCCGCGCCGCCTCGAGCTCCGTGTAGCTCTCGGCGATCATCCACTGGATGGCCTGGAAGTTGGTGATGGGCTGGTCGAACTGGAAGCGGTTCATGGCGTACTTGGTGGCATACTCGATGGCCGCCTGCCCGATGCCGAGCGCGAGGGACCCGATGCCGATGCGGCCGCCGGCCAGCTCGCCGACTGCCGTGCGGAACCCGTCATTCACCTTACCCATGAGGGCTGTCTTCGGGACGCGGCAGTCTTCGAAGAGCAGCTCGTTGGTGGCCGAGGCGTGCTGGCCCATCTTGTGCTCGGCCCGGCCGATCGTGAACCCCTTGGTCCCGTTTTCGATCAGGAACGTGCTGATGCCCTTGCCCTTGGGGGCCTTGGGGTCGGTGACGGCCCAGACGACGAAGACGCCGGCGTACTCCGCGCTGGTGATGAAGATCTTCGAGCCGTTGAGGACCCAGGAGTCGCCGTCGAGGACGGCCGTGGTCTTCATTCCCGAGGGGTCGGAGCCCGCCATCGTTTCCGTGAGGCCGAAACCGCCGGCGTAGTACTCGCCCGAGGCGATCTTCGGGATGTAGGCCTTCTTCTGCTCCTCGCTGCCGATGGCCTGGATGACCTCGCAGACCATGTTGTTGACGGACATGGTCACGCCCGTCGAAGCGCAGGCCCTGCCGATCTCCGTGACGGCCAGGCTGAAGGCGATGACGCCGGCCTCGGAGCCGCCGTACTGCTCCTTGACGTTGATGGCCATGAGGCCCAGCTCGCCGAGTTTCCTGAGGTTCTTCAGGAAGGTCTCCCGGTCTCCCTGCTGGTCCAGCTTGGCGGCGACGGGCTCCAGCTCCGCCTTGGCGAAGTTGCGGGCCGTGTCCTGGATCATTTTCTGGGTTTCTGTCAGTTCCAGATTCATAAATCTCTTGCCTCCCCTCTCCAGAATTAAAGCGAGACGGTCATCGCCTGCGCGACGACGATCTTCTTTTCCCAATCAATATAAAACCACCCACCCGCGGGCGCACCCCCGGCGATGGATGGATGATTGCCCATATCAGGTTGTGACGGGGAGGTCAAGGAGGGGTTCGCCGTCGAACCCGGCTCCCTGACCTCCCCCAGGTTTTCCTGTTTCGATCAGCCGTTGATGATCTTCTGGATGTGCGCAGGGTATTCCACCTTCTGCGGCAGGAAGATCAGCTCGGGGTCAACGAACTCTCTCAGCACGAACAGTTCCTTGTACGTGGGCTTCTTCGTCTCGCCCTCGACGCGGGAGACATTGAGGTTGAACCCGCAGTTCTCCTTGATCTGCTCAATGGTGACGCCGGGGTGGAAGGACTTGAGGTAGATCTCGCCCTTCTCGTCGAAGGCGTAGTTGCCCATGTTGGTCACGACGGCCACGGGGCCCGAATTGGCGTACGCCGTGCCCTTCCAGACCTCCTTCTTGGGTTTCCACTCGTTGGTCTTGAAGTCCCAGCACCACCACCCGGGGGTCGTGGTGTAGTCGTTGCGCTCGATGAAACGGCGCTTCTCCTGGAGGATGATGAACGCCGTGCGGTGCGCCATCGTCCCGATGTCGGAGTTCCCGCCGGAGCCCGTGAAGCGGTGGGCCGGGCTGTAGTAGTCCCCGATGGAGGTGACGTTGACGCCGCCGTACTTGTCGATGGCCGCGCCGCCGAGGAACCCCAGGGTGACGTAGCCGTTCTGCAGGTAGTAGCCGAACGTGTCTACGAGGCCGCCCAGGGTGGAGCTCATGTTGGCCGCCCGCTGGTCACAGACGGACATGGGGACGTGCATCGTCTTGCCGTCGCAGATCCCGGACTCGTAGATCAGCAGCGCGTTGGGCGCGTTGATGAAGTTCGCCGTCATGATGCCGACCATGGGAAGGCCCGTGCCCGCGAACACGATGTCGTCGTTGCGAACCTGGTGAGCGATCTGGATGGCCATCAGCTCCGGGAGGATGAACTCGCCTGGCTTCGCCGGCTCATCGGGAATCTTGTCGATCAATTCCATCAACTGTTCCATTGTTTTTGCCATAGTCGTGTTCCCCCCTTTCTTTAGTATCCGCTCATGGCGACGGACAGAGGCATCTTCATCCTGGGTGCCGGTTTCTTGCCTCTCATCATCCTCGTGCTGTAGCCGGTGACGCTGTCGGCCTTGAGGTCGAGGAGCCGCTTGGCGCCCAGTTTCACGATGAATTCCTCCCAGTTCTTGGGCCCGTAGACCCACTCGTCGAGCCACTTCTTCATGTCTTCGGGGTTCCTGGACGCGGCGTCCATGCCCCTCATGAAGGGTGCGTCGTAGTCGTAGTAGAAGGGAACGGAGCTCGGGAAGGCGCCCCAGGGGCATTCCACGATGGCATCCACCACGAAGTAGGGGATCTGGTTGGCCTCGGGCACCTTTCTCATTTCGGACTCGGGGACGATTTCCTCGGCCAGGATGACGACCTTGTCGGCCGCGTAGGCGATTTCCTTGTCGATCGTGCCGACGCCGCGCCAGCGCGCCGTACCCTTGTCGCCCGCCTGGGCGACGTGGATGACGGCCAGCTCGGGCCGTGCGGCGGGCAGCAGGATCGTCTCACCCTCGCCCCAGAAAGGCTCTTCGAACTGGATGAACTTCTTCTTGGGGATCTTCGGGTTCTTGCCGTCGCGCATGCCGGCCCTGCCGAGCGCGTCGTACTTGGGGTTGTAGAGGTCGGAGCCGAGCGGCGCGTTGTAGGGAATGAACGGCGCGCCGATCGCACCGGCCAGGAAACGCATGGCCATTGCGCCGTGCGAGTAATCCTCGAGAATCATCTCCCCCTTCTTGTAGCGCCTCTCGAGGTTGACGTCCAGCTTTCCGGCCATCTCGCCCCAGCCCATCCAGTCCGTCTCGTAGATCTTCATGGCGCCGGCCGCATTCAGCAGCCAGGTGCAGCAGCTCCCGTGACGGTCAATGACGTGCAGGTTCTTCACCCCCTGGCGCACCGTCTGCCAGGCAAAGGCGAAGGGGTTCCGGTTGAAGCCCGTGAAACCACTCCAGGCGACCATGGCCCCGTCGTGCATGAAAGCCTTGCAGGCTTCCTCGAGGGACATGATCTGTGCCTTTTTGGTCTGTGTGCGAAGCCGTGGCATTGTTACCTCCTTTTCGGTACTCGTAGAGCCCCACGATCAGTAATGATAATGAGCACGAAAGACTCCCCCAATAATCCTGAAATCCGGCGGTTCACCTCCTTTCCGGTCGAATATGAGAAAAGCTCAGTCTCGCGGACGCTGACGCTTTGCTCTGGCCCGATTGCGACGCGGTAAATCCCCCTCAGGGTCGTCCTGCCCGGCGCGGGCGCAACTCCACTGTGCTTGACTATTTGTGGGAACGGGTGAAACCAGGGGCAATGCCGTCTCTCCTGTGGGCCCCTGGATACGATACCGGTTTATCGATGGGGTTTGCCTCGCGGAATGCCTGTTTCAGCGGCCCCGCCTCTGGTTGACTGCGTTCCCTATCGATATCCCCGCTGGGCGGGGAAACTGGTCATCGGGTGAGCGGAGGATATGAGGCACCCGGAACCGTGAATCCCGGGTGTTGCCATGATTGTAACGCTACATCGGCTTTATATTAATCGCGGCCGCACTGTCAAGAAAAAATTGGCCTTTTCCCCGGAAAAAACAGTCCAGGAGCACCGCCCCGGCCGACTGCCCCAACCCCAATCGTCGGACCCCCGGTCTTTTGTTTCAATTCGGGGTCGATAGTGGTATAAACTCAAAACCTGTGATGAAACACTGCCTGTCCCGACAGCGGGCCCGGACAGGTCGAATAGACAGACCCGTGACGGAGGTACTTGAATGCATTATCGGAATCGTTGGACGTGGGCCCTCGTGGCGGTTCTCTGCATGGTCCTTCCGGCGGGTATGGCAGGCTGCAGCAAGGAGAGCAAGAAGGAGAGCCATTTCAAGAAGGGCGAGGCCTACCTGGCGGAGAGCAAGTTCCGGGAGGCCGTCATCGAATTCAAGAACGTCCTGCAAATCGATCCCAACGACTCGAAGGCCCAGCACAAACTCGGCATGGCCCAACTCGGGGCGGGAGACCCCCGCGAGGCCCATGCCGCATTCAGCAAGGCGGTCGAGCTCGACCCGAATTTCCTCGAGCCCCGCCTGCAACTGGGACGTCTCTACCTCATGGCACGGGAGCCCGAGAAGGCCCGCGAGCAGGCAAGGCTGATTCTCGAAAGGGACCCGAAAAACGCCCAGGGGCACCAGCTGATGAGCATGGTACACCTTGGTGACCGCAAGCTTCCCGAAGCCATCGCCGCGGCCGTAAAGGCCGTCGAGGCCGACCCGAAGAAGGCGGAGTCCCATCTGAACCTTGCCGGGCTCTACATCCTGAACAAGGACCTGCCCAAGGCCGAGGAGGCCTTCAAGGCCGCCGTGGCTGCCGAGCCCGGCTCCGTTCAAGCACGGCTGGCCCTTGCGGGCTTTTACGCGCGATCGGGCAGGCAGAAGGAGGCCGAGGAGGCCTATATCGAGACGACGAGGCTCGCCGGCAAGGAGACGACGGCCTGGGTTGCCCTCGGGAACTTCTACATCTCGCAGAGGCGCCTCGAGGATGCCGAGAGGCAATTCGTACAGGCCGCAGAGGTCGCCCACAAGAAGGCCGCAGCCCTCGTCTACCTGGGCGACTTCTACATGGCGTGGAACAAGCGCGACAAGGCCCTCGAGGCATACAAAAAAGCAGCCGACAGCGAACCCGACAGCGTCGCGCCGCAGGTGAAGCTGGCCGAGCACTACTTGGCCGACCGCAAGACCGACGAGGCCTCCAAGGCCCTCGAGAAGATACGGAAGATCAACCCCAAGAGCCACGAGGCGACGATCATCCAGGGCCAGATCCACGTGGCGAAAAACGAGTTCGCGGAGGCCATCACGCTGCTTCAGGGCTACCTGAAGGACAACCCCAAGTCGGCCGCGGGACACTACTATCTGGGTCTTGCCCAGTTCGGCAACCGTGACGTGCAGCAGGCCAAGGCCCGGATCACCGAGGCCATCAACCTCAACCCCCGCTGGCTCGAGCCGAGGCTCGTCCTGGCCGACATGGCCCTTTCGACGGGCGACAGCAAGACGGCCATCGAGACCCTGCAGGCTGTTCTCAAGGAAGACCCGAAGAACACCCGCGCGCTGATGGGGCTAGGCAATGCCTATGTCGTAAGGGGTGACTGGGGGCGGGCGGGGAGCACCTTCGAGGAACTCATCAAGATCAACCCCCAGAACGCCGCGGCCTATGTCCAGTCGGGGCGAGTCTACCTTGCCCGCAAGCAGGAGAAGGAGGCCCTCGCCCGCTTCGAGAAGGCCCTTATGCTTCAGCCCGGCGCCGTCGAGCCCATGCGTTACATCGTCAACTCCCACATGGCCCAGGGCGAGACTCAGAAGGCCATCGAACGGGTCGAGACACAGCTCAAGGCCTCCCCGGGCAACCCCTATTTTTATAATCTCCTCGGGGCACTTTACGAAACGAAGAAGGATACGGCATCGGCCGAGCAATACTACCGTAAATCCATCGAGTCCGACCCCGGCGCGCCCGATCTCTATGTGTCGATTGCCAGCTTCTACGTGAGGCAGAACATGGCCGACAAGGCCGTAGGCGAACTCAACACTGCCCTGCAGAAGAACCCAAACTCGATTTCAGCCCTCATGGCACTGGCCGGCATCTACCAGGGCCAGAACAAGAACGACCTTGCGAAGGAGAACTATAGGAAGATCCTGAAAATCAACCCCAAATTCCCGCCGGCGGCAAACAACCTGGCCTACATTTACGCCGACGAGAACACAAATCTCGACGAGGCCCTCACACTGGCCCAGGCTGCCAAGGAGGCCCTTCCCGACAACCCCTACATGGCCGACACCCTGGGGTGGGTCTACTACCGAAAGAACGTCTACACAAGGGCCATCGTCTACCTGAAGGAAGCGGCAGAAAAGCTTCCCAACCAGCCCATGGTCCGCTACCACCTCGGCATGGCCTATCACAAGAACGGCAATGCCGACCTCGCCCGGAAAGAGCTCACGAAGGCCCTCGAACTCGATCCGAAATTCAAGGGAAACGAGGAGGCGAGGGCAATCCTACAAAAAAAGTAAGGCCGCAAAGGGGCAATCTACAAAAAAAGGAGGTCGGTTTTTTCAGCCGGCCTTCTTTTTTGCTCTCTCCGCTACTAACGCGGAAAAATATAAATCGCCAATGTTTTCAAGTTATTCCGCAAATTTGATGTAAAAATAACCGACAAATCTAGAAAATCTTAAGCCCTGGAACCCGCATCAGAGGGCGTTTTCAATGTAATACTTTAATATTGTTATAGATTATCAAGTTTTTTAGAAGCCGTGTTTGGAATGATAGTTGCACCATCATAATGCAATACCGATCAGCACGTTCGCCTGAAAGCTCGCACTGCGGAAGTCTTTCACTGACGTCGCCTGGCCGGGTCTGTTCCTCTCCTCTCCCTTTAATCCAAGATCTGTATGGATACGGGTTTTGAGGAGTCGATGCATCGGTCTGATTCGATTCATTTTTTGAAAATTTGTAATCGAGGGGGCGAAGCTGTATCCAGGAAAGGAAATTTTGTTATTTCGGGCAAACGAATAATTCATACTTTCGTCGTATTGCTTTCCACAGTCGGTTGCGTAGAATACCTGTAAGTACGATGAGCAAGGGGATAATTATCGTAAAATTTTTTTACAATTATTTATTGCCAAGTCTGAAGCGGCCTTTTATAATGTGTTACACGTCGCCAGCCACTGTCGGTGCTGCTTACGGCATCGGAAACGCGTATCTCAGCGGGGCCGGACCGGCCTGGTTACCTGATTTTTGGAGAGAGAGGATGAGAAGGCTTCAGATCGCAGGTCTGTTTCTGCTGGTGTATTGTCTCCTGTTAAATCCCATCCCGGGTTTGGCTCAACAAACGGCCCCCGACTCCGGTAAACCAGAGAAGAAGGAATCCACGGCAAGGGACGAACTACAGAAGAAGCAGGCAAAGGCTGCCGTGGCAGCCGACAGCGGAACCTACGTCATCGGCCCCGAGGATGTCCTCTATATTTATGTCTGGAAAGAGGACAACCTGTCCCGCACCGTTCCCGTCCGCATGGACGGGATGATCTCCATTCCCCTTGTGGACGACGTGAAGGCGGCAGGCCTCACGCCTCTTCAGCTCAAGGAAGTGCTGCTGGCCAAGCTCCGGGAGTACGTAGACACCCCCGATGTCACCGTCATCGTGACGGAGGCAAACAGCTACAAAATTTATGTCCAAGGCGAAGTGAGAACACCGGGGGTGATCCGTCTCCGCACGGAAACATCCCTCGTGCAGGCCATTGTCCTTGCAGGCGGCTTTACCGACTGGGCAGACAAGAAGAAGATCACGATCCTCCGCAAGGAGGGGGGCAAGGAATCCCGTATCCGGGTCAACTACAACAAGATCATCGACGGCGATGCGGGTCATCCGGACGTCATCCTCAAGTCCGGCGACATCATCATCGTTCCAAACTAATCCGACCAGCAGAATGTCATTGCGAGAAGGCCTTGAGGTCGACTCGGCAATCCCAATCGTACACAGAGATTGTATTTTCTGCGACTCGCCGAGACCGGTCATTTTCCCTGATAGATAGAATAGACAGCACAGACGGATTCAACCAAAAAGGAGGGGCTCTTTGTGAGACGAAAGCAATCGATCGCGCTGGCGTGTCTGTTTTTTCTACTTATCCTGGCAAACCATGCGGCCGGACAGGACAGTGCAGCAGGTACATCCGGCCCGTCCGGGTCAACCGCGCCCCCGGGGACTTCGGCGACGACTGAACGGTTGGCGCCGTTTACGATAACCGGAGAAAGGGGACCTGCCGGTCCTGTGCCTCTGCCCGGTGGGGCTCGTCTGGAATTGCGGCCCTTCGTGAGCGTCCAGGCGCGGTACACAAGCAACGTGGATCTTTCGCCCGACGGCCCAGGCAAGAAGGAGGACTGGATCACCACCATCTTCCCGGGGATCTCGTTCATCAGCAACGATGCGCGCCTCGGCGCGGAGTTGAATTACCGGGCCGGTTTCAACTTCTACGCCCACGAAAGCGAAAGGAACTACGTCAGCCACGACGGCCTTGTGAACCTTCGATACAATCCCGACCCGCGTCTGACCTTCCGGCTCCGAAATTTTCTCCAGCGTTCCGACGAGCCTCGTCAGCAGCTTTTCGGGGCAGGTGAAACCGGCCATCTCCTGACGTCGTTTGCGGGCAGGCAGCGATACTGGCGCAACGTGGTCGAACCGGCCGTTGACTGGCAGTTCGCTCGGGAGAGCACAATCGGCCTGTACTATCGAAACAATATTCTTCGAAATGACAGCAGCGCATACGAGGACAGCACGGAGCACTATGTCAGCCCTCGTCTCACGTACTGGTTCGACCAGAGAAACGGGGTCGTCCTCGAGTACGGATACACGGACGGGGAGTTCCAGCGGTCACCCGATTTAACCGGACACAGGGCCTACGCGCGTTACAACCATCGCACAAGCGCCACAACGACGCTTTTCGTGGATTACGAATTCTTGTCCCGTGACTACGACGACTCGGGCAACGACTACATCGTGCATGCTCCCGCCGTTGGGATCGATTATTGCTTCAGTCCAACGCTGACCGGTACAGCAAGGGCGGGTTACTTCCGGTGGGACCCCGACCGGGGGGATGCCGAGGACGGGTTCAACGGATTGCTCAGCCTCACGCAGAGGGACAGGCTGACAACGTACACCCTGATCCTCGAAGGAGGCTACCGCGAAGATTTGTTCTCTGCGGAAAACTTGGGTTTCACTCAGTACTACCGTGCTTCGGCTGTAGTGAGTCATCGCTTGACAGAGCGGTTCTCCGCGGGATTGGTCGGAATCGTCGAGCGGACGGACTTTGCCCAGAACCCGCGAAAGGACTGGCTCTATACGGCAGATGTCACGGCAGACTACCGGGTTCTGCGGTGGCTCAGCATCGGTGTGCGGGTCGGCTATGCGGAGTGTGACTCGAATATCCCGACCTCGAGCTACGACGAGTGGCATGCCTTCCTGACGCTGACAGCAAGCTACAACGTATTCTAGCCTTTCCGTACGTCTTCGAACACAACGTTGATGATCTGGTCGAATGACCGAACAGCCTGAATGGACGCAATAGACTGACTAGACGGGTGCCGAATATGATCAACCCCGGCCGCTCCTACAACCTCGACGACTACAAGGAAATCTTCCTGCGCAGGAAGCTCTACTTTATTATCCCTCTCGTGGTCGTTTTCCTGGGCGCTTGCCTCGTTGCAGCTTTGACTCCGAGAAAATACATGGCGTCTACACTTGTCCTTGTCACGCCTCCGCGAATCCCGGCCGAACTGGTCCGGTCCACGGTAACCAGCGGCATCACGGAGCGGCTCAACTCCATCAGCCAGGAGATCATGAGCCGCACGAGGCTGGAGGCGGTCATCGACGAGCTGAAGCTCTTCCCAGAAGAGTCGAAGAAGATGGACCGTGAGGCTCTCGTCGCAATGATGAGGCAGAATATCAAAGTGGAAATCCCTCAAAGAGCATCGGAAAACGTTGGCTATTTCGCAGTCAAATACACTTCGAAAGATCCTGTCATGGCGGCCGCCGTGGCAAACAAGATATCTTCGCTCTTCATCGAGGAGAATCTGAAACAACGAGAACAGCAGGCCGTCGGCACTTCGGAGTTCCTTTCGAACGAGCTCAAGACGACGAAGGAGAAACTCGAGGCTCAGGGAAAAGAACTGGCGGACTACAAACGGAAGCATCTGGGGGAATTGCCGGAACAGAGGGATACAAACATCCGGCTCTTGGAGCAGCTTCAGCAGCTATACCAGCGCAACGAAGAGAGCCTGAGAGCGGCGCAAGACCGGCAGCTGCTGATCGGTAGGCAGATGAGAGAGCTGGAAAACCCTTCTGCGCAACCTGCTGAAGGAGCTTCAGGGACGAGGTCCCGGGGGAGTTTCGAGACCCAACTTGACGATATGAAGAAAAATCTGGCGGAGCTGCAGTCGCGATACACCGATCGACATCCCGATGTTGTGACCCTGAAGCGCAAGATCGCCGAAATGGAAAAGCGCAAGGAGGTCTTTAACATCAAAAACGATCCGCGCTATCGGGAACTCGCGAATAATATGACAGCGACAGAGATGGAGATCAGGCGCCTTCAGGAAGAAAGCGGCAAGCTGCGAGCACAAATCGGACAGTATCGGGCCAGGATCGAGGGGGCCACCGTACGGGAACAGCAGATGTCCTCGCTCGTACAGGAGTATGAAAACACCAAGAGGCTCTATGAGTCATTATTGAAGAAGAGCGAAGAGGCCCAGCAAGCAGAAAATCTTGAGAGGCGTCAGAAGGGGGAGCAGTTCCGCGTGGTGGACCCGGCCAGGGTGCCTGACAAGCCTTTCCAGCCTGACATCCCAAAGATTTTACTTATGGGTCTCATTGCTGGTTTGGCCTGCGGCCTGGGGGGCATTTTCGCCCGTGAGCAAATCGATCGCTCCTTTCATGACCCAGAGGATGTGGAGGCCACCCTAGGCCTCAAGGTGCTCGCCAACATCCCCAAAATCATCAGCAAGGCATCGTAACTATGTACAACAAATTTTACGGATTGAAAGACAAGCCGTTCGAGATCACGCCGGACCCCAGGTATCTCTACCTGAGTGAGAGCCACCGGGAGGCGCTGGCCCACCTGACCTACGCTCTTAACGAGTCAAAGGGCTTCACGGTCATCACAGGAGAGGTCGGCACGGGTAAGACGACCCTTGTGCAAATGCTCCTGTCCCGGCTCGACAGTCACACGCGCATTGCCCACCTGTTCAACCCGAAGCTCGGCACTCGCGACTTTTTCAAGTACATCTGCCAGGACTTCGGGCTGAAAACAGATGGGTTTTCCACCAAGGGGGAATTCCTTTCCCTGCTCCACACCTTCCTCATGGAATGCTATGCCCGACGGGAACGGGTGGTCCTCATCATCGACGAGGCCCAGACGCTGTCGCCTGCCCTCCTTGAGGAGGTACGGCTACTCACCAACCTTGAGACGCCTAAGGCGAAGCTGCTGCAGGTGGTCCTTCTGGGCCAGCCGGAGCTTGACAGAACGCTGGCACAAAACGAATTCCGCCAGCTCAAGCAGCGCATTTCGCTGCGCTTCAACCTCAAGCCCTTGAACAGGCAGGAAACAGGAGAGTACATCGTTCGAAGGCTCAAGGCGGCGGGGGCAAGAAACACAGATCTCTTCGACGACGATGCCATCAAGGAGATTTACAAGTATTCCAAGGGGATTCCCCGGCTCATCAATGTCATATGCGACAACAGCCTGATGACGGGCTTTGTCTATGAGAAACATCGAATAGACAAAAACATCGTGCGCGAGGTCATCAAGGACATGGAAGGGCCTGCTGTGAGAAAAGGCTGGAAGGCCATCTTTCTGCCCGCAATCGTCATCCTTGCCATTGCGGGGATCCTCGTTGCCTGGTGGGGAGATCTCAGCTTCGGCAATCGCCCTTACGCAGGGGAAAGTGTACAGAAGGTCTTTCGCAGCAAGATTTCTAGAGTCCTCGAGATCACCTCCCTCGAACGCTTTGATAAAGCCGCCGAAGCGGTACGCACGGCTGGTTTTTCCGTTGAGCAGGCTATTCCCTCCGCTGACCCGGGGCAGAGGAACGAGAGGGCACAGTGAAAACACGGTATGGCGCAACAGACCGGATAAACCGAATACACTGAAAAGGAGAAACGGGCGGTCACATGGGGAAGTTGTACAAGGCTCTCGAGAAAGCTGAAAAGGAGCGCAGCCAGGCAAAGGGCCTGGGGGGGGCTCAAGGGGAGACGATCGCACAGATTCCGGAGCCGACATTCACAGGGGCAGCAGCGCCGGTGCCCTTGACGGTGCCCGAGGAAATTGAAGCAACCCCTGCGAAGATCCCGGAGCCGCAGCCGGCAAGGGCTATCCCACCCGTTTCGATCCCGGTTTCCGAAGAAGTCGAAGCATATTCGGCGAAGAACACGGAGCCGCAGCCGGCAAGGGTTTATCCGCCCATTTCCCTGCCGGTACCGGATGAGATCGTCTTCCCCGATTTCGACGAGAAACTGGTGGCATACCGCGAGCCCGGCTCCGTTGTGTCCGAGCAGTTTCGAAAGCTGCGGACGCAGCTCCTTACGCTGAAGCTTCCCAATCAGCCCAAGACGATCATGGTCACCAGTGCCGCGGAAGGGGAGGGAAAAACGCTCGTCTCTACCAACCTGGCCACCATCCTCGCCCATGACCTGCACTCCTATGCGCTGCTCGTGGATGCCGATCTCCGGAATCCCGCTCTTTCCCGCTGGTTTGGGTTGACCAACGGCCGCGGGCTCTCCGATTACCTGACCGGAGGTGCAGACATTCCGCAGCTGCTCTTGAAGACAAAAATCGCAAAGCTCACGATCCTCTCGAGTGGGAGTACTAGGGAGAACCCTGTCGAGTTGATCGGCTCCAAACGGATGGAAGCTCTCGTCAATGAACTCAAGAGCCGCTACAGTGACAGATATATCATCTTCGACTCATCGCCCCTGCTGGCCACGACGGAGCCCAGCGTGCTTACCAAGCTCGTCGACGGCATCATCCTGGTGGTCAGGGCTGGTTCGACGCCGCGCGAAACCGTGAAGCAGGCACTCACGACAATCGACCCTTCCAAAGTTCTCGGTGTTGTCCTGAACGACTTGGCCCTGGAGTCGAAAGAACTCAATGCTCGGTATTTCGGCTCATCCCGCTATTACTACCGTTATGGGTATGGTAGCTCGAAGGAGCGCGGCGACGATGCAACGGTAGCGGACAGGATCATGAAAAATGTGTTTCGGTTTTTCAAAAAAGACAGTTGAGCCCTGACGTAAAGTCGAAGCATTCCAAGTCCCGAATCCCGATTGACGTAGAGAGATCCTGGCTGCTTCGAAGGCGTATCGCACGCCTGGCGTGGTGACACACGAGATGGAATTGAGCGGAGACAATTGACGAAGCCCATCATTCTTGTGAAGACAATGAACGGTGCCGCGCATGGGCAAGAAAAGCGAAAATATATAGATGGCCTCAACGGAGCGGGTCCCCCACCCCCGTGGCCGTCAACTTGACCGGGAGTTGCGTTCCACGAGAGTGTGCACTCCTGAAAGAAACGATATGAAAGATTCATCGGCATTCCCATGTAACCGACGGGGCGAAAGCGCGCCTTCTTGCTATGTCCCTGAAATCTCCCCCACTCACCCCCTCGGTGGTAAGGGCAGGGTTGAGGGTGGAAGGTCATTCGCACATGATGTCTTTTCCGACCCAGAACGGCAACGGGTCCCGCGCTGAAAAGTCAGCATCGTTTTAACCGCACAGTCAGAAATGGTCTGAGAAATGTCTGAAATGGTAAGTTTTAACCATCGGTCGTCAATGAGCTATATTTTGGCCTTCGTCGACGGCATTTTGATTTTGGGATCGGTGCTCGTGGCGGTATCGATATATCCTATGGGCAGGTGTGGCCCGTTTCTCGCCGAGCCATATCCGGTTCTCAAGGTCATGATCGTCGTGGTTGTCGCTGAGGTAACACTCTATTACTTGGATTTGATGGATTTGAAATTGCTTCGGCACAGAATCCGGATGTCGGTCCAACTGGCGAAGGCAGTCGGGCTGAGTTTACTGGCTCTGGTGGTCATTTACTTCATGTTACCGAATATAGCCATGAGCCACAGAGCACTATTTGTGTGTTTGGCCCTGATCTTTGGGCTGACGTTCTTCTGGAGGTTGATATATCCATGGATCGCGAGCAATGGCCTTTTTAAGGAGAGGGTCTTGATCGTCGGTACGGGGGATTTGGCCAGGCAGATCTATAAGGAAATAGGAGAAAATGGACTGGACGCTTACGAAGTCGTGGGTTTTGTGGACGAGAATGGAAAGAGAGTCGGAGAGAAAATCGCACCCGATGATCATCGGGGATTTCAAGCAAATCTCTTCCATCTGCAGAACCTGTCAAATTGACCGCGTGATCGTGGCCCTTGACGAGCGGCGCGGGAGTCTTCCCTTGAACGAGCTTCTGCAGTGCCGGCTCAAGGGGATTCATGTCGACGACGGTATCTCCTTCCGCGAGAGCCTGTTGGGGAAACTATCCATCGAACATCTGCCGCCGAGCGCCATTATCTTCTCAAACGGGTTCCGAGGGGTAATGGTCTACAAGGGAATCAAGCGCGCATTTGATCTCGCTGTTTCGATTTTCGCCCTTTTCCTTTTTCTGCCCCTGTGCCTGCTGATCGCGCTGGCCATAAAGCTGGATTCCCGGGGTCCCGTGTTTTACACGCAGGAGAGGGTTGGCCAAGACGGCAGGCTGTTCAGCCTGATCAAATTCCGCTCCATGACGGTGGACGCGGAAAAAGACGGGCCTGTGTGGGCCCTAGTGAACGATAAGCGAGTAACCCGAGTCGGAAGATGGCTGCGAAAACTGCGTTTGGATGAGATTGCCCAGATCATCAACGTCATTCGGGGTGAAATGAGCCTCGTCGGGCCACGGCCGGAAAGACCGTATTTTGTGCGAAAGCTGGAGAAGGAGATTCCTTTCTATTGCCATAGACATGCGGTCAAGCCCGGTATTACGGGTTGGGCACAGATTTTGTATCCTTATGGAGCGACCATGGAGGACGCAAAGGAGAAATTGAAATACGACCTGTACTACATCAAGCACCTGTCACCCATTATGGACCTACGGATCATTGCGGACACGGCGAAAATCGTGCTTTTCGGCCGCGGTGCCCGCTGACCGACGAGTGATGCGGAAAATGACTTCAAAGCCCCTCTCCGATGAGACGGACAGAACAGACTGAATTGACAGAATAGACGGAACGGACCTTCGTTGGATGGATGGTGAAAGCATGCCATTAAGAGATCAAATTCGAGCCTTCATTCTCGAAAATTTCATCCTGGAAAAGCCGGATGATCTGAAAGACGATGAATCCATGCTGGAAAAGGGAATCATGGATTCAACGGGTGTGCTCGAGCTCGTTGCCTTTTTGGAGAGTACGTACGAGATCAAGGTAGAGGACGAGGAATTGATTCCGGAAAACCTGGACTCGATCAAGAGCATCGTCAGCTACCTCGAGAGAAAGCTGGCCCAGGCATCAAGACCGCAAGAAGAACAAGCCCCCGCCTCCCAGGCCTGATTCATGCAGGCCCCCGCCTCTCAATATCTTTCTATCTTTCGATTTGGATAAACATAGAAAGACTTTTGTTCGTCCTGGCTCAGACGGATTGACGGAACAGGCGGTAAGACCGAACGGGCCATCACTAGACGGAACAGACCTCCATGCTTCTCCAGCAATTCCTCGAAGACAGCTCCCGCAGGTACCCTGACAAAGTGGCCCTCATCCACCGCGGCGAAAGGCTGACGTACGATGCAATCAACCGTAGGGCAAACCAGGTTGCGGCCCTTCTCCGGTCTGAGGGGATTCGCAGGGGCGACCGTGTCGCCGTCTTCCTCGACAATTGCATAGAAGCCGTCATCTCGCTCTTTGGCATCCTGAAAGCCGATGCCGTCTTCTTAATGCTCAATCCCCAGTTAAAAGCTCCGAAACTGGCTTACATCCTGGACAACTGCGGGGCGAAAGCATTTATTTCCGACACCGGCAAGCTCAAAGGTGTTTCTGACGTCATTCCTTCAAGCCAAGCCCTTGAGGCTGTCGTCCTGACAGGCAATCGTAAACATATTGATCCCGGACTGCATCGAAACGTGATTGCATGGTCGGAAACAGAGCAACTGCCGGATTCCCAGGCCGGCATCAGGAATGCAAACATCGACATCGACCTTGCATCCATCATCTACACGTCCGGTTCCACGGGCAATCCCAAGGGGGTCATGCTGACGCACCTCAACATGGTTTCGGCGGCAACCTCCATCACGACTTATCTCGAGAATGTGCCCGAGGATGTCGTTATCAATGTCCTGCCGCTGTCATTCGACTACGGCCTGTACCAGGTCCTCATGACGTTCAAATTCGGCGGGACGCTGGTCCTGGAAAAATCCTTCGTCTTTCCGTACGAGATTGTGAAAAGGATGTCTGAGGAGCGCGTGACAGGATTTCCGGGCGTGCCGACGATCTTTGCCATCCTTCTGCAAATGAAAGATCTCAAGAAGTACGACTTGAGTTCCCTGCGGTATATCACCAACACGGCTGCCGCTCTCCCGGTGACCCACATCAAGCAGATTCGGGAGACCTTTCCACAGGCCAAACTTTATTCCATGTACGGTCTGACCGAGTGCAAGCGGGTCTCCTACCTGCCTCCGGAGGAACTTGACCGCAGGCCAGATTCTGTCGGGCGTGGAATGCCGAACGAGGAAGTCTGGATCGTCGATGAGAGTGGAAACCGCCTGGGACCTGGCGTCGTGGGCGAACTGGTCGTGCGGGGCTCAAACGTGATGAAGGGCTACTGGGGTGACATTGAGGCAACGGACCGCGTCTTGAAACCAGGCCCTCTGCCGGGCGAAAGGGTTCTCTACACCGGTGACCTTTTCCGTATGGACGAGGAGGGCTTCATCTATTTCGTTGGCCGGAAGGACGATATGATCAAGACCCGTGGAGAGCGTGTCAGTCCCAAGGAGGTCGAGGACGCCCTTTACGCGGCAGCAGGAGTTGCGGAAGCTGCCGTTCTTCCCGTTCCAGACGATCTCCTGGGCAGCGCCATCAAGGCCTACATCGTACGGAAGGAGGGAGCCGACCTCACCGATAAGCAGCTTCTTCTCCACTGCAAGAGAATGCTGGAGGAGTTTGCCATCCCGAAGTACTTCGAATTCAGGGGTGCTCTCCCCAAGAACGCCTCCGGCAAGATCGACAAACTCGCCCTCAAAGCCGAACTCGAGAATAAACAGCCTTAGGCGGAACGGACCGTTCGATAGAGCCGGACAGACCGAACGCCCGAACAGACGAAAGAGATCATTATGAAATACTGCAATCGTTGCGTGCTCCCCGAGAACTTTCCTACCATCGACTTCGACGAAAACGGTTTGTGCAACTACTGCCGGACGTTCGAGAAGGAAAAGAATCCGCAAGAGGTGAAAAACAGGCATCGGGCGAAATTTGAAAGGCTGTTGGAAACGCACAGAGGGAAGAAGGATTACGATGTCCTGATGGCATACAGCGGTGGAAAGGACAGCACCTACACCCTGGATATCTTCAAGAATCATTACGGGCTGCGCGTGCTTGCCCTCAGCTTTGATCACGGATTCATGTCCCCCTATGCGATGAAGAACATTGCCGCGGTCGTCGAGAGGCTTGGAATTGACCACGTCATTTTCAAGCCGAACTTCGAGCTGATGAAGAAACTCTTCCTCTTGTCCATCGGCGAAAACCTCTATTCGAAAAAGTCTCTGGAAAGGGCAAGCACGATCTGCTCATCCTGTATGAACATGGTGAAGTTCATTGCACTCAAAATAACGCTCGAGAAGGAGATCCCCTTTATCGGGTATGGCTGGTCTCCCGGGCAAGCCCCTGTCCAATCCTCTGTTATGAAGAACAGCGCAGCCTTCGCGAAGGCAACCCAGAAGGTCCTTTACGATCCTCTTCACGCAAAACTGGGAAACGAGATCAACCCCTATTTTCTGTCCGACGAGCATTTCAGCGACTCAGAGAGGTTTCCCTACAATATCCATCCCCTGGCATTCCTTGAATACGACGAGGAAAAGATCTACAGCCGGATTCGGGAACTGGGCTGGCAGCCCCCTCAGGATACGGATCCCAACTCGACCAATTGTTTGATGAACGCCTTCGCCAACCACGTACACCTGCAGCAGCATGGCTTTCACCCCTATGCATTCGAGGTGGGCGGTTTGGTGCGGATGGGCGTGATGTCACGTGAGGAGGGATTGGCAAGGCTCAACAAACCAGGGAACGAAGAGGTGATCCGGGCAGTCAAAAAAAGACTCGGCCTTACCTGATCTCTCGGCGAAACGAACAAAATAAACAAAACAGGCGAAACAGACGACAGATCATCCGGATTGATTTCACTTGAAATCTCTTCGATTCCTCGCTGCTGTCATTGTTTGCCTCGCACTCGTCATATTTGCGAAAATCTATAATGACACCTACTCCATCGAAGTCCGCCATTATCGGATCGCACACAATCGGCTGGCCGAGGCCTTGCGCAACGCGAAGGTGGTCTTCCTCTCCGATCTGCACATGAGGAGATTCGGGCCGCGCGAGCAGGAGATCATCGGCATACTCAAGGAGGAAAAACCGGAGGTCATCCTGCTCGGAGGGGATTACATCTCCTTCCAGGGTTCCTACGATCCGGTCATGGCGTTTTTTCAAGAATTGCCGCAGGCATATGCCGTGATGGGAAACTCGGATTATTACAACGAAAACGGGTCGTGCATCCTCTGCCATAAACCGAATTCCCGAGAGTTGAAGTCCGACCCGAACATTCTTTTCCTGCGGAACGGATCGACCCTTCTCCACAACGCCGGGGGGCGGGTGAACCTGGTCGGCCTGGATGACCCGGTCAATAAAAGGGGCAAGATCGCAGAGGCCATGCGCAGTACCGACTCCTCTCACCCGTCCATCCTTGTCACACATTCGCCCGATGTGTTCGAGGAGGCGGCTGCACGGGGGATTGATTTCGTGCTCGCAGGACATAATCACGGGGGGCAAGTATTCCTGGCAAGATACCTGAAAGGACAGATGCTTGTGGATCCGGCTTTTGAGTACCTCGACGGGTTCTTCCATAAGGGACGCACCCTGATGTATGTCGGCAGGGGCATTGGGACGAGTTTTTTCCCGTTCCGGCTCGGCGTGCGGCCAGAAGTCGCGTTTTTTCAGTTTGTCCATGAGACCGGAGACGCGGCACATCATTCTCAAACGGTGTCCTCGATAAGCGAGGAGCGTCGCACCGCTTCGTTTTCGACAGAGAATCTTTTGGATCTCATGGGGCTCTCAAATGGACTCCTGCGATCGGGTCGAAAGAAACACCGCATCGGCCCTTCCGGGAAACTCTTCGACTTCGAGTCTGATGCGGAACTGCAGTTCCTCAATTGGGAGTGCCACAAATGGTTTGAGCGCTCTCGCAACCATGCCACATCGGGAGAGTACAGCCTCGAGGTCACGTTGCCTGCCGGCGAGTATCCAGGGATCAAATTTCTTGAAATAGAGAAAGACTGGTCGGCCTACCGGCGATTCAAAGTGGACGTGTTCAATCCGGAAACGGAACCGTTGACCCTGCACATCCGGATTGATGACAGGAAAAGCGGATGGGACTACGGGGAGCGTTTTGACCGTGACTTTAGAATCAAGAACGGAAATTGCGAAATCTCCATCCCGCTTGATTCTCTGAAAGCAAACATCACCCTTCGGTCCCTGGATTTAAAGAACATAGAGCGACTCATGTTTTTTATCCCCAGTAACGACAGGAAGAGAACATTTCACATCGACAACATCCGCCTCGAATAACCACGAATTGTCTGGACGGTCTATTCCTCCGGACGGATCAGACAGAATAGACAGAACGAAGGAATATCTTCTTTTCTTGACGATATAGGCGGAATAGACCGAATAGCCGGAACAGACATCATGTGCGGCATAGCCGGAGTCATTGATCATAGAGCTGCAGACGAGAAGGTGCATCTCCTTCGCCGAATGCTCGGACTTATCCGTCACCGGGGGCCGGATGCCTTCGGCATCTATATTGATGAGAAGGCGGGACTCGGCTCAGCGAGACTGAGCATCCTGGATCTCGCCGGCGGGGATCAACCGATTCACAACGAAGACAGAACCGTCTGGATCGTATACAACGGCGAGGTCTTCAATTATCCCGACCTTCGAGCGGAATTGGAGCGGAACGGGCACCGATTCTACACGAAGACGGACACCGAGGTTTTGGTGCATCTCTACGAGGACTTGGGCCCTGAATTTTTGAGTAAGCTCAACGGCCAGTTTGCTTTTGCCATTTGGGACAGCCGCGAGCAACGGCTGATGCTGGCCCGTGACCGCATGGGCATCCGGCCTCTTTTCTATCACCTGCATAACGGCCGCCTGCTGTTCGGATCGGAAATCAAGACGATCTTCGCGGAGCCCTCGGTCTCGAGAGAGATTGATTTACAGACCCTCTCGGACATCTTTACCTGCTGGTCGCCTCTTGGCGATGCGACTGCATTCAGAGGCGTTCGCCAGCTCCTACCGGGCCACTATGCCCTATACCGTGAAGGCCGAATGAAGACGCGGCCATACTGGCGTTTGTCTTTTTCCGGCACGGACAATGGTGAACGCCCGTTCGAAGCGTACCGGGAGGAGTTAAGCGCGCTCCTCTATGATGCGACGGAAATCCGCCTCCGTGCCGATGTTCCTGTCGGAGCCTACCTGAGCGGGGGGTTGGACAGCACCTATGTCACGGCGCTGGTCAAGAAGCATTTCAACAACCGGCTGCGCACATTTTCCGTCAGCTTCTCCGATGAGAAGTTCGACGAGGCGCCGTTTCAGCTCAGAGCCGTGGATGCCCTGCAAACGGATCATCGGATGATCCGGTGCACTGAGAGAGACATCGGTGAAAATCTGCCCGACGTCATCTGGCACACCGAGGTGCCCATGACGAGAACGGCCCCGGTTCCCCTGTACATGCTCTCGGGGCTGGTCCGTGAAAACAACTTCAAGGTTGTTCTGACGGGGGAGGGATCCGACGAGATCTTTGCAGGCTATGACATCTTCAAGGAAGACCGGGTGAGGCGCTTCTGGGCCCGTCAGCCCGAATCGGCCCTGCGCCCCCTGTTGCTGAGGCGGTTGTACCCCGATATCTTTTCTTCCGATACCGACAGGGCGGGAGCCTTCCTGACAGGCTTTTTCAAGAGAGGCCTCTCGCGGGTGGGCTCTCACGTCTATTCCCACCTGATCCGGTGGGAGAACACGGCCCAGATCAAGGCATTCTTTTCCGACGCGCTGCAGGCGCAGGCGGGCACGGTCGAAGAGTTTGTAAACCGATACACGGCCATGCTGCCGGAAGAGTACACGCGGTGGGATCCCCTGTCACGGGCCCAGTACACGGAGATCTCGATCTTTCTTTCCAACTACCTTCTGTCGTCGCAGGGGGATCGTGTCGCCATGGGACACTCCGTCGAAGGCCGGTTTCCCTTCCTGGATTACCGGGTTGTGGAATTCGCCTGCTGCCTCCCTCCGCAGCATCGCCTGAATGTGCTCAAGGACAAGTACATTCTCAGGAAAGCCGCCAATGGGCTGATCCCCCCGGAACTGGCTTTGCGGCCGAAACAGCCTTACCGGGCACCCATCAGCCGCTGTTTCATGGACAGGCAGGCCCCGGATTACGTGGAAGAGCTTCTTTCTGCCGAAGCGTTGAACGCCGCGGGATACTTCAACCCCGAAAAAGTCAGCCGGCTCGTCGAAAAGTGCAGAAAGCAGGATGGTGCCCTCCTGAGTGAGCGGGAGAATATGGCAGTGGTCGGCATCATCTCAACGCAGCTGCTGGATCATCTCTTCGTCCGCAGATATACCTCGAGATCAATCCTGGAAGCCGATAACGTACAAATCTATTCCGATGGCAAGATCAGCACATCAATGAACGCAGGCAAGGAGATTTAAGCGGTGAAACCGGACGGGCATTGGCGGGGGCACTCGGTTTTCGCAACGGCAGAGGGGAGGAAAAAGCTATTAAAGCTATTGCATTATCTTGACACGATCGCCGGCCGCGAGCCGCGCGAGACGCTGGCTATCGAAGACTCCCAGGCTGTCGCAGTTGCAAACGTGCTCGAGCAGCGCATGCGATGCGTGCCCCCGCAGTACATTCTGGGCAGGGCCGTTTTCATGGGCAACACGTTTTACTGCACGTGCGATACGTTGATCCCGAGACCCGAGACGAGCCTGCTGGTGCAAGTGGCATACGATTATCTCGAGAAAAGAAGAAAAAACGGCTGTGCGGAACAAACGGTCATAGAGATCGGTACGGGTTGCGGGAACATCGCCGTATCGCTTGCTCTGCTCTGCGGTGAGGATGTGCGGATACTGGCGTCAGACATCAGCCCCGCCGCGGTGGAAGTAGCCCGGCTGAACGTGCAAAAATACGAGGCAGACAGGAAGGTCTCGCTCTTCTGCGGCGACCTCTATGAGCCGTTCAGCAGATATCAGGGCGGTGTGGACATGGTGGTCTGCAATCCGCCATACATTCCGACGACATCCTTAAAAAAAATGGCGCACGAAATCATAGACCACGAACCTGTCATAGCCCTTGACGGCGGGCCCTATGGGCTGGGTATCTTCAGGAGACTCCTGAACGGAGCGCCGGCATTCCTGAAAAAGGAAGGCGTCCTGGTTTTTGAAATCGGGGAAGGTCAGGAGAAGTTAATCGAGCGGCTTCTGGCTAGGAATGGCGCATATAAGGAAATTGACTTCTTCGAGTACGAAGGCAAAGTCCGAGTCGTCAGAGCCACAAAAAAATAATCTCGCATTATAGTCCCATCAATATGCACCATCCCATCGTCAATGCCTTGACCATCGACCTCGAAGACTACTTCATGGTCTCCGCATTCGAATCTGCCGTGAAGAGGGACAGCTGGCATCTCTACGAGTCCAGGATTGAGCCCAATACACGGAAGGTCCTCGATATTCTGGATGGGGAAGATGGGAATACCGGCGTCAAGGCCACCTTCTTCTGTCTGGGCTGGGTCGGCGAGAGATATCCATCCCTCATCCGGGAAATCGACCGCCGGGGCCACGAGATCGCCTGCCACGGTTACGATCACCAGCTCGTTTACCGCATGACCCCTGAGCAATTCCGCAAGGACGTTCTGATCTCGAAGCGCATCCTGGAGGACGCATCGGGGAAAAAGGTGATCGGATACCGCGCGCCCAGCTACTCCATCACTCAGCAGTCTCTCTGGGCGCTCGAAATCCTGGGTGAGGAAGGGTACCGCTACGATTCCAGCATTTTTCCCATTCACCATGACCGTTACGGCATACCGGCTGCGCCGAGATTCCCGTTCCTGGTCAAACTCGATGGTAATGGTGGGGACGAAGCGTGTGCACCTATCGATTTCGAGCGACTGCCTCTATGGGAATTGAAGCCATGTGAACCGCGTGACGATTGCATTATGGAGTACCCGATTTCCACGGTCAGAGTGATGGGCCTCAATATCCCCATAAGTGGCGGTGGGTATATGCGCCTGCTTCCATATGGGCTCATCCGGCGAGGCCTTTCGAGAATCAACTGCGATGAAAACAAGCCCTTTGTCTTTTACATGCACCCATGGGAACTGGACCCGGAGCAGCCTCGGATGACGAGTATATCTGCCCTGAGCCGGTTCAGACACTACGTCAATCTGGCCGAAACGGCATACAAGCTAAAAAAATTGTTGCATGATTTCAAGTTTTCTTACATGGCCGATGTGATCGGCATTCGATAAAAACGGGGGCAAACGATCCGAATGCATAACCGAAAGTTCGCGTTGATTGGTAAGTTCACGGTTCTTATTGCGAGGCAAAAGAAGTCAAAACGTCTTCTGATTCTTTCCATAATGGCTGCTATTGCGTTTGTGGCAGTTTCAATGAGTCCATTCTGTAATGAGGTATATGGGATGACAAAAAAGAAGCATGTTGTCTTGCTCGGTGCGTCCGTCGGGCATGACTGGAAAATTGATTCACTGCCGGAGAGGCTTGCGCAGAACAGCGGTGCCAACAGGTACGGATTTGAATTCGTAGGGGATTATCAATTCGACAAGACACTAACGTTGCAAAAGATACTGCAGCGAAAGCAGAATCGCCCAGATGCAATATTATTAAAGGAGTGTGCGGCATACTTTCCCGGGGACCTGAATCGATACCAGGAGTTGATGAAAAGCTGGATAAAAAAGTGCCGGCATGCCGGTGTGATCCCCGTACCGACGACGGTCGTTCCGGTCATCAGGCAGCAGAGCTTGACGACAAGAATGAAAGATGCGGTGAAACACGTCATGGGTAGACCGACCTCGGGTATGCAACTCGAAAAAATCGGACAATACAATGATTGGATAAGAAGTTACGCCGCCGGCGAGAACCTCACGGTGCTTGATCTCGAGGCGGCCGTCCGAATAAGCGCGGAGGACCGAAGTCTACGGACGGACCTCCACAGCGGGGACGGCCTGCATCTCAATGTGGAGGCGTACCGGATTTTGGATTCGATAGTCGTTCCGGTGCTCGATCAGGCTTTTAAGCGCAAATGAACTGGAGTCATCGCAGAACAAACACTGTGGCCGCAAAAGTAGGTCAGTGCACCATCTTGTCGAGCGTTACAACTCGTCCGTCATACCCTCAACCGTGTTAATACAGCGACATTTATACTATATTCTCCCTTTCTCTGCGCTGGCGATTGTTTTTTTCGAAACGATCATCAGGCTAGTCAGGGGATGGTTTACTTACGATGGTTCGCACGGGCTGCTCATTTTTGCGTTTGGGGTGTACATCTTCTGGGTTAAGAGGCATGAAGTCGCCCAACTCACTGTGGAGCCGTCCCCATGGTCCGGGACTGCGCTGTCGTTGCTGGGCGGGCTGGGATATCTGGCTGGCAGGTTCACAGGGACATGGTCCCTGGAAGGAATATCGCTTATTGTGACGATCCTCGGGATGGTGCTTCTGCTCGGCGGGAAGAAGATTCTTTTCTTTTTCGCCCTGCCGGTGGGATACACGATTTTCATGTTCCCTTTTTTTGATGAATTGCTGGGAGGCATCAGTATCCCTCTGCAGCTCATCACGGCTTGGATCGCGTCAAACATGCTGAGAGTGGTTGGCATGCCGGCACTCTTGTCGGATCAGTACATTACCCTTCCTCACATAAATCTGGAGGTCGCCAAAGCCTGCAACGGGATAAACCACATTACGGCACTGCTGGCGATCACGATTCCCTTCTCATACTTCGTGCACAGATCGTGGTACAAACGCGCAACACTCGTCGTGTCCGCCGTTGTGATCGGCATCGTCTTGAATGGAATCCGGGTTGCATCGATTGGAGTCATAACCTCGTTCCAAAAGGAGGGACCACTGCACGGACCATCGGATGTATTCTATGTGTCGTTCATCTTCTTCTCCGGTTTGCTCATCCAATTCCTCATCAGTCACATGATTGGCAGGGACGCGGCAGAGTCTGAAAAGCACATTCACATGCGTGCTGAGCGCGATGGAGATCGCTCCGGTAGCGAATGGACTAAAAAGGAAATTACGGCCCTGAGCCTTGCCATGGGCACGGTTGCGAGCGTGGGACTGGGCCTTGTGTTTTGGAATCCCCAGCCTGCTGCTCTTGCGTCGCCCCTGGACACTATTCCCTTTACCATAGGGACCTATGAAGGGAGGGACGCAACAAATAAGTCCGGATCGTTCAAGGGCATGGATCTGGGGACCGAGTTGTTCAGACGGTACGAGGACGCTGATTCCGGGGCCGCGATCT
Organism: Syntrophaceae bacterium; assembly: GCA_013177795.1. Taxonomy (NCBI): domain Bacteria; kingdom Pseudomonadati; phylum Thermodesulfobacteriota; class Syntrophia; order Syntrophales; family Syntrophaceae; species Syntrophaceae bacterium. The sequence goes on from JABLXY010000001.1 coordinate 31,889, forward strand.
ATCTCTACGTAGGGTATATGCCCATTCAGAACTATGAAAGGAAAATCACAAATTATCCTTCCGAAGCTCTGCTTGCGAGATCGATTAACCTCGATCTGTTGAGCGGCGGTGAACCCGTAAGAATTAGGTGGGCGGTCTTGAGCGACGCTGGTGTGCATAGAACCGTTTATTATTGGTATGTCATCGGCAACCAGATCGTTGCGGAGAGAGCCCAGGCGAAATGGGTATCTCTGATTGAGGCCTTCAAAAAAAGAAAAACGGCTGCGGCGATTGTCATTGTGTCATCGGAGAAGGCGACGATTGCCGGAGATGATGTGGAACATGCGCATACCTATGTTGAGGAAATAATCCCAATTGTCAAGAAGCACTTGAACTGATTCATTTTGCAGAAATGTCCGTTATATCGAGAGGTATACAGCTATCCATAGCAAACCCGCTAGGGTTTGCCGGTCTAGTGAAGGCGCTGGTTCGTGGCACTCTCACCGCACTCTATTGCAAGATTGCGAAACCCAGGGTGAAGATTGAATTCCCTTTTTTCATGTACGAGATATTCCGAGTGAATGGACCTGGGAGAGTGTTCATAGGAAGCCAGTGTTCCATTTATCCGAACATATTTGACGGGGTTAGCATCGTGACCCTGGATCGGGAATCTGAAATCCGCATCGGCAGGCACTGCTCGCTCGGCGGCGTGACGATTCGTTGCCGGAAAAAAATCGAGATCGGTGACAGGGTCATGGCAGGTCAGTCATTGATTCAGGACAGCATGTTTACCGAATGTCAAGGCACATCAGAAAAGGCGATGCCACAAGAAATGCTCCCGCGTCCCATTAGGATAGGCAACAACGTTTGGATCGGTGCACAGACGTGCATACTCGGGGGAACGACAATCGGTGATGACAGTGTCGTTTCTCTGGGAACAGTTTGTTTTGGTAACGTCATCGAGGAATATCGATTAGCCTCGGGGAACCCGAGTCTTCGACCGGTCTCGATATCGAGGCTGATGCGAATGCAGGATATGCACAGATGAAAGATCTCATAGCCGTCATTAGAGGGAAGTTTTTTTTGCTCAGGTGTCGGCTGCTTAAGAAGAACATCAACATCGGCAAGGGGCTGAGGCTCTACAAGAGGCTTGATGTAAGAGGTGAGGGGGCGTTGATAATAGGCGACAACTGCATAATAGGCGGCATCAAAGGCGACAGAAAACAGTTTGTGACTTTGTATACGCTGCATCGTGATGCGCGAATCGAAATTGGTAACAACGCCGAATTGTATGCCGCCAGGCTCTCTTCAAGATATTTGATTAAAGTGGGGCATGATGTGCACATAGAAGAATCGGGCATAATGGATACGGATTTTCATTCCATAGAACGTGACCGAGGGGCACCTTTGAACGAGAATTTGGACTCATGCGCAGTAACAATAGGAGACGGGGTAAGAATCGGCGCCAGGTGTCTGGTGACGAAAGGGGCTAAAATCGGAAACAAGGCAGTAATCGGTCCCGGATCGGTTGTAACGCGGACCATTCCTGATTCGTGCTTTGCACTTGGAAATCCCGCAAGAGTGATAAGCACGCAACAGCAGGTCATGACGAACAGCAGGTCATGACGATTGGATACGACCAATAATTCTATAGTGTAGCTTCGGATTGCAGTGCGTTTCAGGGAATACAAGAACAAGATCTTGACAGATCTGCACAGGTATTTTGCAGCAACGAATGTAACGGCATTTTTGAGGGGTCTGTGCCTTCTGCCTGGGTATAAATACACGTTTTGGATGCGGACGGCGTACTATTCGAAGCAGAACGGCATCCTGTTTATGCCCCTCTATGTGATGAGCCGCTTGATGATGAACCGCTATCAATATAAATACGGTATTTGCATACCTTACAATACGCGAATAGGTGAAGGGTTGTACATAGGGCATTTCGGCGGCATATTTGTGAACCATGAGGTGAAAATCGGCAAGAACTGCAACATCAATCAGGACGTTTCTATTGGGGCGACCTACGGAGGCAAGTACCCGGGGATACCCGTAATCGGAGACAATGTGTATCTCGGTCCGGGCTCCAAAATTATCGGAGGTATTACGCTGGGCAACAACGTCGCAGTCGGTGCAAACTGCGTGGTAAACATCGACGTGCCCGACAACGGCGTCGTGATCGGCAACCCTTGTAAGATAATATCATATCAGGGATCGAAGGAATATATCGTCAACACGGATTACTGAAAGGCAGGAGCGAGGCAGCGGAAAATGTCGTTGGCAGAGTGGCTATTTACGGGATCACTCCTTGCCATATTTTACATCTACTTGGGTTACCCTATAGTACTCATGATCCTCGCGAAATGGACGCCAATACCCGTTCGCAAGGGGGAATACAAGCCCACCGTCTCGATTCTGATCGCAGCGCATAATGAAGCATCATGCATAGGCAAGACCATCGAGAACAAACTCATGCTAGACTATCCTGCTGGCAAGACGGAAATCATTGTAATTTCTGATGGTTCCGATGATGGGACGGATGAGATTGTGCGGAAATATGCGGGACGGGGCGTGAAGCTGATCAGGCAGGAGCCGAGGGCCGGCAAGACCTCTGCGTTGAATCTCGCGATCCCCAGCGCTAAGGGAGAAATCATCGTTTTTTCCGATGCGAATTCCCTCTATGAACGTGACGCGCTTCGTAAATTGCTTTCTAATTTCAAGGACCCAAGCGTAGGCTACGTGACTGGAAAAATGATCTATGTGAACCCCGACGGGAGCGTAATCGGCGACGGCTGCTCCGCCTACATGAAGTATGAAAACCGCCTCCGTTCTCTGGAAACTGCCGTCGGGTCTATTGTGGGAGTAGACGGAGGGATTGACGCAGTCCGCAAGGCATTGTACAGGCCCATGAGGGCGGACCAACTGCCTGATTTTGTTCTCCCTTTGGCCGTAGTCGCGCAGGGTTATCGTGTGGTCTATGAGCCCGGGGCGATCTTGAGAGAGACGGCGCTTGCAAAATCATCAGATGAATACCGGATGAGAGTACGAGTAACCCTGCGAGCCTTATGGGCGCTTAAAGACATGCGCCACCTACTCAACTTCGGGAGGGACGCTCTTTTCACTTGGCAACTATGGTCACACAAGCTGTTGCGGTACTTCTCCTTTGTGTTCCTTGCCGGGGCGTACATCGGGAACGCGTTTCTGGTCTCAAAGGAATTTTATTACGCAGGCTTCTTCGCCATGCAAAGTCTTTTCTATGTTGCGGGTCTAGCGGCCCCCTATATCGCGAACAGAGGGTTTCGCTTCGTCCTCATGATTCATTATTTCGTACTTATCAACGTAGCGGCCCTGCACGCCTTTTTGAAATTCGCATTAGGCCGAAAGCAAGTCGTCTGGACACCCAGGAAAGGATAGAAGCAGAGAACCGATCGACCTGCACGGGGAACCCCTCCGCGGGCGGTAATGAACTGTACTTCAGGCCGGGATCACAGTAATGTGCGGGATATGCGGAATTTTTAATTACGGCACTCACGAACCTGTCGGGACAGGGCTCCTCCGTGCGATGAACGATACACTGCGCCACCGCGGGCCGAACGATGAGGGCCAGCATATCGACGGGAATCTTGGCCTTGCGATGCGAAGGCTCTCCATCATCGACATCGGGGGCGGGAAGCAGCCCATCCACAACGAGGATAGGTCGATCTGGATCGTTTTTAACGGTGAGATCTTCAACTATTCGGAACTGAAAAGATACCTGGAGGGCAAAGGCCATACGTTTTGCACCCAGAGCGATACTGAGACAATCGTTCATCTTTATGAAGAGCACGGGGATGACTGTGTCAACTACCTGAGGGGCATGTTTGCCTTCGCACTGTGGGACAGTCCCACCCGGTCGCTTCTCCTCGCCCGGGATCGCGTCGGGATTAAACCCCTATTCTATTGCGACACTGGAAAGGGAGAGCTGCTTTTCTCATCGGAGCCGAAGGCCCTTCTGGCATCTCCGAAGGTGCCGCGAGACATGGATCATCAAGGCCTCGATGCATACTTCGCCTATGGGTATATCCCCGCCCCCTTGAGCATTTATAAGTCGATCCGGAAGCTGCCCGCCGGCCATCTCATGAAAATCAGGCAATCGGGTTTGTCAATCAGGAAATACTGGGATCTGTATTTCAGGCCGGAGCATGGCAAGCCTCAATCCTACTTTGAGGGCAAATTCGAGGAAATCTTTTCCGAAGCCGTGAAAATGCGGCTGATCAGTGAAGTGCCCCTGGGAGCTTTCCTAAGCGGGGGCGTTGATTCCGGTCTCGTGGTTGCCTACATGGCTGATGCCATGAACAGCGCACCTCATACATTCTCCGTCGGTTTTTCGGGCAATGTAGGGGGCTACCTGGACGAAAGGCCTTATGCCCGGATGGTCGCGGAGAGATATCGCTGTGAGCACCGCGAGTTGCTCATAGAGCCGCGTGTCGAAACAATTCTCGATGACATTGTTGACGCCTTCGACGAGCCGTTTGCCGATGATTCCGTGATCCCGTCCTATTACATCTGCGAAGCGTCAAGTCACGACCTGACGGTCGCGCTCACGGGGCTTGGTGGCGATGAGTTGTTTGCCGGCTATGAGCGTTACCTGGGTTTTCGAATCAGTCTGCTGTACGACTACATGCCATCGGTTCTGGCGAAAGGTATCTTCGCGCCGTTCATCGAGTGGTTACCCGAATTGAGCAATGGGCACTACACGGTCAATCATCTCAAGCGCTTTGTTCGGGCATCACACCTGGCCCTGCCGGAGAGATACGCAAGGTACGTGACGATGCTGAACCCAGACGAGCGTTCACGCCTGTATCACCCCGATATTTCCGCATCGATAGATTTCCGGGCAACGGAAGAGTTGATGACGGGCTACTTTAACTCAGATGAGAACGCGACGAACCCGCTGGATAAGATGTTTTACCAGGATATCAAGACCTATCTGCCGGACGATATCCTGGCACTAACGGACAGGATCGGAATGCGTCACTCCATGGAGTTGAGAGTACCTTTTACCGATCATGTCCTGATGGAATTCTGCGCGACTATACCGGCCGAGATGAAAATGAAGCGGATGCAGAAGAAAGCCATGCTGAAGCAAATCGCGGCCGCGAAACTGCCGCGACCTGTACTGGCGCACCGAAAACAGGGGTTCGCTTCACCCATGGCGCAGTGGTTGAAATCAGATTTGAAATCATTCAGCGAGGCTCTCATATCGGCTGGAGGAAAAAGCATTGAAGACGTCCTGAGGAGAAGTGTTATCAGGGAAATGATTGCCGATCATATGCAATGCCGGGAACTAAACGATAAAAGAATATTCGCACTGATCATGTATCAAAGATGGTGCGAGAAGAATAAGGGGTCGATATGATAGCAAACTGCGGCATCTTGTGCAGACAGTGCCTGCAGGACCTAGGGCAGAAAAATGGCACCGCGATTGGCGGAGAATTGTGCGAGCGATGCTTGATCGTCCGGCGGCATTGGCATGTCGTGGAAAGGATAGGAAAACAGGAAAATATACTTTTCGATAGGCTTCTTGCAGTCCGCGGAAAGTACCGATACGACTGCGTGGTAGGTTTGAGTGGCGGAAAAGACAGTTCGTACATCATTCACCGCCTGAAGAACCACTACGGAGCAAACGTATTGGCGTACACGTGCGACAACGGGTTTCTGAATGACTATGCGCTGCAAAACATCAGGACTGTTGTCAATGACTTGGGCGTTGACCATCTATGGGTCAAGCTACCTGATGACTTTCTGAGAAGGTTGTACAGGGGGAGCATGTTGGCGGAAGGATGGCCCTGTACTGCGTGCTTTTATTTACTGGAAGCATCCGGATGGCAACTAGCCTATGAACATAAGATTCCATTCATTGTGAACGGCAGGACCCCGGAGCAGATATTCCGGAATCTTTCGGAAGATATGTTCACATCGCCTCTGTCGATACTGCACGATAATTTCGCAGAATACGATCAGGCTCGGATAAAGGAAGTCGCACTGCAGAACCTCGAAAGAATGAGCGTCGTCAGGCGTTGGCTTCTTCGAGGACCGAAAGAAGGGGATGAATCCAATCAATTACTTAATCTAAACGTCAAGGAAAGGGAACACGAACAGCACTTTCCAGAACTGCTCGCATTTTTTCTCTATGAACCTCACGATGAATTCGAAATCATGTCCTATTTGGAACGTAACTCAGGCTGGAAATCTCCGCAGGAGCGCGTCAGACTATCACATGCCGATTGTGTTGTCCACGATGCTGCAGGGTATCTGTTCTATCGTACCTACAAAAAGTCATTCCTCGCTATGGAAGTCAACGCGGCCATCAGCATCGGTAAAATATCGCGGGACGAGGGTATGAAATTGCTTGAACGCGAGTGTTCGAAGCATTCGGGGACATCGAGGGCTTCGCTTGAGCGACTTGCCTATCAATCCGGGATTGCAGTGCCATTCATCAGGGTGTTGCCCGTCTACCTGAACATGCAGAAACGCGCATACGAGTATTTTCGTCGATTGAGGGGATCCGTGGGCTTATAGTCAGTGAGCGGCGAAATCGCGCATTTTTTATTCAAATGAAACGGAATACAAAATTGGTCTCTGTCGTTGTCCCCACCTATAACAGGGCCCATTACCTGGGAGAGGCCATAGACAGCATTTTGCGGCAGGATATCGTCGATTGTGAGTTGGAGATCATCGTGGTCGATGATGGGTCGAAGGACAACACGGCGGAAATTGTTCGCAGCTACGGAACGCACGTACGGTATATTCGCCAAGAGAATCAGGGGGCCGGTGTGGCGAGGAACCGTGGTATTGAGGAGGCACGCGGGGAGTGGATCGCATTTCTGGACTCCGATGATAGATGGCTTTCGTATAAGTTGTCCCTTCAATTCAAGGTGCTCGAGCATTTCCCGGGAATCAATGTCATTCACTCGAATTTTTATACATTCGATGGGGATCGCATCATCATCCCTCGGGGTCTGGACTATTGGGTTACCTCGATCAGGGGCGGAAAAACAATAGATTGGTCAGATGCATACTCGAGAAAGTATCGTGCATCTGAATTCGGCATTAATCTCTACGGAAAAGACTTTGACATCTATTCGGGCAACATCTTCGCCTCTTTGCTTCATGCATCATATGGAGCTTGCTGGACGATGCTCATTCATCGGAGTTGTTTGAAGGAGCATATACGTTTTGCGGCAAACTTCCCGACATGGGAAGATTACTGGTTCTTGTGCAAATTGGCCGAATGCAACGACATTGTTTTTGTCGATGTAGCGACCGCAGAAAACAGGGGTCATAAAGGGCTACGCTTAACAACAAGAACCGACTTTATTGATCCTTTGCTCTGTCACTGCGAGATCATAAAACATATTTTCATGATGTCGAAAAGCCCTTACAAGCCGGATGATCAAGCGATCTTGGCGAAGTGCGTACAAATACACACCTGGCTGCTCAGAGAGTATCTGAAAAAAGGAGATCTGACCGCAGCAAAGCAAGCAAGGATCGCAATCAGTGAAATGGGTGGCGTACCTTCCAACGCGGCGGATTGGCTGTACAGGCTGATCAGCTACCTGCCTTTCAACGTCGTCAGTCATCTGGTAAGTGCGAAAAGGCGTATTATAGGCTGTTGACGCTAGCGCCAGACGCAGAGCCAACGAGACTGTATCTGCCGCAGATACGTAACCGGCCTGACGATGAAGTCACCTGTAGCACCTTCGTGTGATTATTGGCAAGAAATGGGATTGCGTTTCAGGATGGTTCACGTCACTACGGGGACGAGCGGTACTGTTGGTTAGTCGATCTGCATGATTCACAAGGTGAAATATTTAATGCGCACTAAGGTCGGCGCGTTGGTGCAACATGTCCTTTCACAGGCATTTTCGTCAGAAAACAGAAGTCCAAGTATTGCTGTGCTGATGTATCATGAGGTGCTCGAAGACGAGCACGACGTCGATGCGTGGACGGTTGTACGTGCGAGTGAGTTCAGAAAGCAAATGGTGTACCTGAAGAGCAATTATGATGTCATCAACCTTGATGCGGCAAGAGATCTCATAAAGAACGGGGAAAGGAGTAAGGGGAAATACACAGTGGTGACATTCGACGACGGGTATGCGGGCAACCTCAGCACGGTATTGCCCATAATGGCGTCGCTGAACCTATCCTTCACCGTATTCTGCGCAACGGAGGCCGCAGAGCAGGGTGCGCTGTACTGGTGGGATAGGGTCATCCATTATGCACTGGCCAATAGAAAAAAGGTCACGCTAACGGATATGCGTCTGGGCACGTACGACTTCAGTAAAGGCATGCGCAGGGAGTCCCGGTGGAAGGAGATTCAGCGGCTGTTGACAGACTTGAAACGCATGGGTGGTGAAAGGCGCAGGCAGATCGTGCACAGCATTGAATGCCAGGTCGATGCCTCGAAGCAACACGGACATCTCCGGCCGATGACACCGCTGCAAGTAAGGGAGCTAGCGAGCACCTCGCTGGTGACGGTCGGCGCCCACTCCCACACGCATGATATCCTGACGCAGCTCAGACCGGAGGAAGCTGAGGACAGTATACTTCGCTCCAAAAATAAACTGGAGGCATGGACAGGCAAGAGTATCAAATACTTTTCATACCCAAACGGGGATTTCTCGCCGCCATTGATGCGTGCCGTGAAACGCGCCGGATTCCTGGCTGCGGTATGCACGGAAGAGAGAGCATGGAGACATACGGACGATATTTATGCCATACCGAGAATTGCTATCGGCCGTTACGACTCTTTATCCCGTTTCAAAAGGAAGTTAGCCCAAACGAAGTAGATGGAAAGTAAGCCGCGTCGCGTATTATACATAATGGACTACTTCTTCGGCACCGAGGGCGGTACGGAAAGACAGGTGCTGGAGCTGGTTACGGGCCTTGACCAGAAGCGATATCTGCCGACGTTCGCAGTTCTTCAAACGTCAAATTATATTGAGCGAGGCGAATTTCCATGCAGGGTTCGGGTGTTGAACATCCGCAGCGTGACTATGCCTTCGGCAATCGTGAAGATGTCGGCGTTCGCCATGGAGATCAGAAGATCCGACATTGATCTCGTACATGTCTATTTCAACGACGCGGCAATCTTGGCGCCTATTTTTTCAAAAATTGGGGGTGCAAGGGTAATCTCTTCCAGGCGTGACATGGGTTATTGGTACACGCCGCGCATTCTTCGGCTCTTGAGAATGTCGAATCGATTCGTAGACAGGATCGCAGTAAACAGCCTGGCGGTGAAGAGAAATGTCGCAATTATGGAGGGATACCCGGCAAATAGGATCAAAGTACTCCGCAATGGCATGAACGTTGCCCGCTTCGAATCGGAAAAAGACCCCGGATTCAGGAATCGGCTTGGTATTGGATCGGCCGAACATATCGTCGGAACTGTATCTAATCTCTATGCAGTCAAGAGACCCAAAGATTTGATACGCGCGGTCGCGTTGATCCGGGAGCGGATCGGTAATGTCCATCTCGTTTTCGTCGGCGGCGGGCCGATAGAGATCGAGCCTTTAAAAGAATTTGTTAGGGATGTTGGGATGACAGGAAAGGTGCATTTTCTCGGGAGGGTAGCGGACGCGATCCCGATTATCAAGCATTTCGACGTATGTGTGTCATGTTCGGAATCCGAAGGGCTGTCGAATTCCATCATCGAGTACATGGGTTGCGGAAAACCGGTCGTTTGCACGGCAGCAGGCGGTAATCCTGAACTGGTAAAGGACGGGGTAAACGGATTTCTCGTAAATGTCGGGGATGTGAGGGCGCTGGCGAACAAGATTCAAGACATCCTGCACAACGAATCGTTGAAGTATGCGCTCGGCCACAACGGTAAGAATCGATATTATCGTGAGTTCACAAGCGATCGGATGACAGCGGCGCATATGGAGATGTATGATGAGGTCCTGAACGGGCCTACCCAACAATAAAGAGATCGAGTCAAACCGGAACCTGAGACTTTGTAGGGTGATCAAAGGGCAGGGAACTGTGCGATGCTGAGAATACAGGCGGCCGACGAGAGTCTATTCAACAACAGCAGAGAGGCATGGAACGCTCTCGTACTATCGATGAACCGACCGTCAGTGTTCTGCACATGGGAATGGATTCACGCATGGCTGAGAATTCTAGGCCAGTCTTATCAACCCCTCATCCTTTTCGCATATAAAGGCAACACTCTGGTGGGCGCTCTTCCTCTTGCGGTGAAAACCATGCGCATCGAAGACGGGGTTATCCCGGGCCGGATCATCACCTTTTGTGGAAGCCGCGAGTTGTACCCTGATCATATGGACATCATTGCTTCAGCAGAAGACGCTTGGGAATGCCTGCACGCAGCCATGCATTACCTTTCGGTCGAATTCAGATCCTGGGACGTTATGCATTTCTCGCATTTGTCGGACGATGCAGCGCTGCTGGAATACATCCGGTCGAGCTGCCCGGAGCCCGAAATCCCGCACGTATCCCTCGCGCCATATATACCAATCCGTGATGCATTTGATGGCAATTATGAGAAGTACATGATGTCGCTGAGCAGAAACAAGAGACACGATCTGCGCAGAAGAAATAAAAAATTGATATTGGAAGACGGTGTCCTGTATGCAGCGGATGATCCGAAGAAAAATCCTGATTGCATCCGCACGCTGTTCACGCTGCATAAGATGCGGGCAGACAGCAAGGGAATAGTGACGACGTTTTCAGGGCAGGCGCTGCAGGCTTTTCATGAAGAGATAGCGGGTATCTTTCAGGACAAAGGGTGGCTGACCTTACGGGTAATGAAGAGGGGAGATAAGGTATTGGCATCGCTTTATTGCTTTACGTTCGCGGGCAGGGTGTTCGCCTATCAGTTGGGGATTGATCCAGCGTGGGAACCAAAGGGAATCGGCTCGGCGGTTCTATACAACATGGTGGAGGAAGCGTTCCAGCGTAAATGCATCGAGTTTGATTTTTTGCGCGGCGGTGAAGAGTACAAGGGCAGCTGGACGGAGCATGCCAGGTCTCAGTACACAGCAAATATCTATAACAGTTCCGTCACGGGGCAGATGATTCGAAAATCTGGAAAGATGCGGGCACTGGCCAAACGGTGGGTGAAAGGCTGACGGACGCATACTCCAGAAACGACAACAGGAACTGAGGAGACATAAGGGAACGATGCCAGGCAGTCACATACGGAGCATGGACGAGTTGGAGCGGGCCCAAGAGCAATGGAATGACGTGTACAATGACAGCGGCATGAAATCACCTGTTATGTCCTATGAGTACGTCAAGCATTGGTATGAATGTTTTTCCAAGCCGAAAGACATCAGGGTGTTTAGAGTCATGGATGCGGACAAGTCGATAGGGTTTCTTCCCATGGTCGTCAGGTCGAAAAACGGCGTTCGCATATTGACGAATCAGACCAACGACCACTGCTTTTACGGGGAAGTGTTGGTCAGGCAGGGTTACGAAAAAATATTCAGAAAAAAACTGCTAGACGAGATCCTCGACGACAACGGCTGGGATGTGCTTCATCATATGTTCGGCTATTCCTTCTCCGCAATTTATCCGCTGTTCACGGAATCGTTGCTAGCTGAAGGGAACCGGCGCTGGACAATAAAAGTACAGCCGACTTATTCTATTGTGCTAGACAAAACCTTCGACGAGTACTTTCAAAACGATCTGTCCTCGAGCATGAGAAAGAGCCTCAAACTGTCTAAGAGCAGATTGAAGAAAGCCGGTCCGCACAATTACCTTCACTATGAAAGAAATCAAGCCATCGCTATGTGGCAGGAATTACTAAGAATTGAAGACAGTGGCTGGAAGGGAAAGAACGGAAGTTCTATATTGAAGACAGTTCCTGAATATCGAAGATTTTATGATGGATTGATTCGGATTCTAGCTTTGTCAGGTGATTTGCATCTATATTTCCTGGAACTAGACAAAAAAAATATTGCCGCTGTATTTGGCTACACGTCAGGCGATGTTTTTCAATATTTAAAAATCGGATATGATGAAGAGTATTCTGCCCTGTCTCCATCAAACATGCTATTCATGCATCTGGTAAAAGATATACAAGAAAATTATCGGCAAATAAAAAGGATCCATTTATTTCCATATGACGATACGGGTTATAAGAAGCGTTATGCGAACGAAGAGCAGCAGTTTGCTGAGATTGTCATCTACAATAACACTATCGGGGGACGATACTTATATGCGCTGGACAGAATAAAGGAGAAGATATCAAAGCACCCCAGATTGGCGCAAAAGATCAAGCGGATAATGAGCGCCATGAAATGACCCTTGTGGTAGAATCGCAAGTTCAACGAATTCAGTACATGCGTATGTTGCCAAAGTGATGAATGCTCAAAGGCATGATCATCGGAAAGAGAGGTGAATGACAATGAGATATTGTCAGTATTGTTACAATACGATGAAATGCAGATACATATGAGCATGGCTTGTCATTAGGATACATACATTATTAGGGCGGCGGATGAGCAATTATTGGAAAAAGCCAGAGACATGAGCAATGAGGTCAATAAACGCTTTCAGCGAGATTCCCACGCTTTGCGATGGGAGAGCATAGACAGCATGTTCGTGGTGTTTGGTGACATGCGGAGAGATGTAATATCCGGGAAGTAAGCAAATTGCTAGAAATCGACCAAGCTGACAGCTGCTAGCTGCAAAAGGAATACATCAGGTATGTGAAGTATGCGGTGATGCGGTTGGTGCAGAGATTTTGACTACAAAAGGAAAATGATCGGTATAAAAATAGCTGCGAAAGAACCGATAGGCTGCGTGATCATTTTGATAATGGCCGCGGTGAGAGCATACGACAGAATGCATTTGGTGCATAAACAAAGTAAAATGAATGCAATGGCCGGGTGCCGATTCGAGCATAAAAGATTCCGACCCAACGGCAAAGGCAACGGTTATGTACGCTAGGACAAATTATCTCATGATGGTGTGCGACAGGCCAAGTGAAAGCCAGCAACGCGACGGATTGTGGACTGTTGAGATCGAGCAAAGACGCACGCCAATAATTAATACGATAGCCGTGATCGATCCGCGAGACATCGACCGGCGCTTCGAGAACGGCGACCTGTGCTTTTACGTTCATGACGGCATAAGGTGCCTGGGCTTTACTTGGGGACATACTGGAGACTGCTATATCCGAGGCGCTGCCACGAAACTGACTCTCGAGCCGCACAGTGTATACCTGTACAGCGTCTACACGTTGGAGGAGGTGAGAAGACGGGGCATCTATGATGCCATACAAAAAGAGTTCTTCCGATATTACAAAAAACGGCAGGTGACGAGAATCTATACAATGATCGAGAAAGACAATCACATAATGAAGCAGGTCTTCCTGAGGAGCGGATTCAGAATCAAATCCAACATTCACTGCGTGCGTTATCACAAGGTGGGAGTCCGCTATGTGTATGATTACGAAGACGGAAAAATGGCGGTGCAGTTTATTACCAGAGAACCCGGGGATTGTGTGGTCATTTAGTAGATGCTCAGACACTACCTCATTTATCTGCTCGGCATAGTCCTGGTCAACGGCGCCGGCTTCCTGCTGATTCCGATATATGCCACGCACCTGATGCCGGCGGAGTATGGTGTACTGGAAATCGTATATAATTGTATCGACATTTTCAACATCATCTTTTCCGCCGGTCTCGGCATTGCCAGCCTTAGCATCTACAGCAAGGAGACGGACGAGACAAAGAAGCGTGAGGCGATTTCTACAGCCGTAATTGCGTCTCTTTGCATCGCTTCGCTGGGATCTCTTCTATTCCTGTCGCTGAGTGAGATGTTGAATAATTATTTCTTCGGTTCAAAAGAAAACCTCGTTTTGTTCCGAGTTGCCGGATTCCTGATGCTCGTGCAGATACTCTGCGCTATTCCCATGGCGTATCTCCAAGCACGCATGGCGTCCAAGGCTTTTATCGCTGTATCCTCACTTCAATCGTTTGTTATCCTTTCGATGAACATTATTGCTGTGGTCATCTTAGACTGGAGAGTTCAGGGAATATTGGTATCGACACTAATCGGAACTGCAATCTTTTCGATCGGACTTAACGCGTGGATAATACAGTCGGTGGGATGGTCGTTCAATGTGAACTTTTTCACTAGACTCTTGCGTTTCGGCCTACCGTTCATTCCGAGTGGGCTATGCCTCTTTGTGCTAAACAGCGCAGACCGCTTGTTTTTGCAGAAGTTCGTAGACTCGTCGTCAGTGGGCATCTACACGCTAGGATACAAGCTGGGTACTATCGCGGGCATTTTTGTTCTCGGGCCTTACCTGAGAGTATGGGGGCCGTTTATGTTCCAAGTCGACAGACGTCAGGATCGAAGGAAAGCGATTGGAAAGTACTTTCTATATTTCCTCATCGCCTACTGCACGGCAGCGCTGGCCGTGTCGTTATTCACGGCTGAGCTCATCAGGCTCATATCAGCGCCAGGTTACTGGGAAGCAAGGCACATCGTGCCGTACGTGCTGTTTGCCTACTTGTGCTGGAGTGCAGCTGCTTTTTTCGACAGCGGTTTCTACATCACGGAGAAAACGTACTACAAACCCTTCATCATGGGAACTGCAGCTGCGTTGATATGCGGTCTTTACTGGTACCTCATCCCGTCCCACGGCGTTATGGGCGGGGCATACGCAGCCGCTGCGGGCTTTCTTTTTTTCAGCATCCTGACCTATTTCGTATCACAGCGTACTTACCCCGTGGAATATCCGTACGGCAAAGCCGCATTCGTCATCGGGTATGCGGGCGCACTGCATTATATGGCTCATGCGTATCTGCAGGCGACCACGTGGTTGACTATCAGCCTGAAAGCGGCAATGCTCGTATCGTACCCGGCCGCATTAATCGCAATGGGAGTGGTGCAACGTGAAGATGTTACGGAAATCGTAAGCAAAGCACAGTCTCTGTTCAGACAAGTGAGAAGGCGGATGGAACACGCCATATGAGGGGGGAACGGAGAACGTGTATTTCTTGAATGCGGTTCGGCGGAGGATTTTTGAACCGGTCTGGGCTGTTTGGTGCGGCAGTCCCTTTCTGCAGTACTGGCGCGAGTTAGAGCGGACACAGTATTTGCCTAAGGACGAAATCCAGCAACGTCAGTTGGACAGGCTGGCCGCCATCGTTCGCTATGTCTACGAGAACAATGCATATTACCGGATGCGCTTCAACGAAGCGCAGATCAATCCGGATAATATGCGGTATCCAGAAGACTTTCAGAGGATCCCCGTTCTCACAAAGAGGGACATTCGGCAACATCAGGAACTCCTCATCTCGAAAGGATATGAAAAAAAACGATTGATGGAGGCGAAGACCGGGGGCTCAACGGGAAAATACCTCCACGTCTATTTTACGGAACAATGCAGTGAGTGGAGAAATGCCTGTGCCAGGCGCCATGACCGGTGGTCTGGCTGGGAAGTCGGCGAACCGAAAGCGTACGTCTGGGGAAACCCGAAATACCAGACCGGCATGAAAAATCGCTTGCGGTCCTTTCTGCTTTCTCCCGTTCTGTATCTGGATACGATGGCCGTCACGAAAGACAGCGTGTGCAAGTTTGCCCAGGATTGGAAAACAGCGAAGCCTACGCTTCTCTTCGGGCATGCGCACTCGCTTTATATCCTTGCAAAGGCAGTGATCGAACACGGCATCGATGAGATCAGGCCAAAGGCAATCATCTCATCGTCCATGGCGCTTCTGCCCCATGAAAGGATCCTGATCGAGAGTACATTCGGGCTCAAGGTATTTGACCGATACGGATGCGAGGAGGTCGGTCTGATTGCGAGCGAATGCGAAATGCATAGGGGAATGCACATTAACACAGACAATCTGTACGTCGAATACCTCAACGAAGATGGAAATCCTACAGCATCCGGGCAGTATGGAAAAATTGTTGTCACCGACTTGACGAACTGGGCGATGCCTTTCATACGTTACCGGATCGAAGACATGGCTGTACCATGTGACGGGGAATGTCCCTGCGGCCGGACGTTGCCACTCATGAAGGAAGTGTCCGGTCGAATAGCCGATTTTCTGGTCCGGAAAGACGGAGCTCGGGTTGCAGGAATCTCGCTGATAGAGAACACGCTCACAAAATATCACGGAATCGAGCAGATGCAGATTATACAGGACGACTTGGATCGCATGACCTTGAATATCGTGCGGGATAGCCGCTTCGGGGAGGACAGTATCAGGAGTTTGGAGCGCTCCATGCGCGATGTGTTCGGATCTGATCTAGATATACACTTTAATTTCGTGAATGAAATCCTGCCCGAACCGAACGGCAAGTACCGCTTCTCGATTTGCAGAATCCCCTACAATTGAATCGCGCGCTCACTGCAAGACACAACGGATGATCAAACCTTGGCATTTTTGTTTTATCTCCTGTACGTGACAAGCTATTTCCTCCGTTTCGGGGAGAGGATGCCCGTACTGGGCAGCATCCGTTTTGATCTGATCCTGGTTCTCCTCACGACAGCAAGCATCATCCTTCTGAAGGAGAAAGATGCAGAGTTTCGACTCGACAGATCCGGCGTATTTTTGCTGGGCCTCTTGCTGTACATCGTCGCCTCGTTGCCTTTCGTTCAATGGCCGGGTTCAGTCCTGCGGTTCGGGCTCGAGAATTACTTCAAGGTCATCGTCTTCTACTTTTTCACGGTGATGACCGTCACGCGCGAAAGCAGACTGAAAACGTTCATCATGGTCTTTGTCGCATGCCAGGTTTTTCGGGTGCTCGAGCCGATGTATCTGCACTGGACGACGGGCTATTGGGGCGACAATGCGTTTATGGGCGACGGGGAGATAATGAACCGCCTGGCGGGCTCGCCCTACGATGTGATAAACCCCAACGGCCTGGCCTACGTAGCCGTGACCGTCATTGCCTACCTGTACCATCTATGTCCGCTCCTGCCCGGTGCGCTGAAGGTAGTTGGGTATGCGGCGCTTCCCGTGATGGTGTACGCCCTTGTGCTGACGGGTTCACGCTCGGGAATGATCGCCCTGGCAGGCGTGGCTGCAGTGATTATCCTGACGTCTCGAAGAAAGGCGATCCTGCTTGTCGCTGCGGGCATCGTAGCGGTGTTCACATTCCAGAACCTAGGTGAGATGCAGCAGGAAAGATATCTGTCCATATATCGGGACGATGTGAGAGGCGCCTCAACAGCGCAGGGTAGAATCGACGGCATTGTCAGAGATATCGAGGTTGCGATGAACAGCCCCATATTCGGGCACGGGCTCGGCACATCGCTGGAAGCAAATTACAATATCGGAGGGACCGTATTCAGGTCGCACAACCTTGTCATGGAGGTCTGGCAGGAAATCGGACTCATCGGGCTTCTCATTTTTTTCTCTTTCGTCGCGACGGGCATTCGGGACCTCATGCGCGCATTGAAACGAATCGGGCAAGAGGCAGACAAGACGCTTCTCGGCCTGGCGAAAGGTGTCAGGGCTTGGCTTGTCCTGAACCTGATCTTCGGCGTTTTCAGCTACGGTCTGTCATCCTATTCCTGGTATCTCTTCGTTGGGTTGTCCTCCGTTCTTATGAGGCTGTCGGAACGTCAGGAGAAAGAGGCAAGAAACGGGGCGTTTCCAGCATGAAAGGAAACAGAATTAACCTGCTCATTGTAATACGGCACCCAGTCGGCGGGATCCGAACCTATATGAAGTACACCTATAAATACCTCGACCCAGGAAAGTACCATTTCACAATCCTGACCGTCCTGAACCCGGAGGCCAGCCACATCGTGCGTGACTTGGACGGGTTCGATATTCGAATGGTTGAGGTCCAGAATGGGCACGCAGAGATGAACTTGGTTCTCGCAATGGTAAGACTGCTATCGGAAGGGACATTCGACCTCATTCATTCTCAGGGCTTCACGGCAGGAGTGCTCTCGGTTGTGGGAAACATCTGCTTCGGGATTCCCCATGTCCTCACCTCCCACGATGTCCTGCGGGAGGACCAGTTCGGGAAGACATTCGAGGGCGGCATCGGGAAACTGCTACTCCGTCAGCTACTTAGCCGGGTGGACGTAATCCAGTCTGTCAGCCACGACGCTGAGGCGAACCTGCTGGAATATTTCCCGGGCCTGTCAGGCAGTAAGACCCAGCTAAGGGTCATCATGAGTGGCATCGACGTTGACGCATTCACTTCGATCGCAGGCATAGGAGGTAACGGGGAGTTGCGTAGTGCTCTCGGGATCGGGGAGGGGATCATTCTCTTTGGCTTTCTCGGGAGGTTCATGCCGCAGAAGGGATTCGAGTACCTCGTGGATGCCGTGGAGATGCTTTCAACGCATGATAAATATGGAAAGAGGATTAAAATTCTGGCGGTCAATGACGGGGCATATATCAGGGAATACAAGGCACTCATCGATTCGAAAAGACTGTCCGATTACTTCTTGTTCCATGGTTTTGTGCCCGATGTCAGAAGTATCCTGACGGGAATTGACGCCCTGGTAATGCCATCGTTGTGGGAAGCATGTCCATTGCAGCCAATGGAAGCATTTATCGCTAATTGTCCCCTAATTGCATCGGACTGCATCGGCCTCCGGGAGGTCAACCGGGGCACGCCGGCCCTGACGGTCAGGATGAAAGACGCGAAGAGCCTGGCGGATGCCATGAGGCGATTCATGGACGATCCGGCGAAAGTCAGGATGGAAACTGAAAGATATCTGCCGGAAGCCAGGATACGTTACGATTCCAGAAAGACTGCGGCGCAGCTGGACGCCCTGTATGATGAGACGATAAATAGAAGAGGCCGGCGATGACAGGCGCGCTGTCACGCCGAATCGTCTCCAACACCTTACGAGACATATGGCATTGAGCGTCGCAATCTCGATACTGACCTTCAACAGGGCGCCCGTGCTCCGGCAGCTTCTCGATTCCCTGACAGGGTTGAGTCATATGGTTCAAGAGGTGATCGTCGTCGACAACTGTTCCGACGATGATACTGGGGAGATGGTAGTTTCGCACGGTGTCCGTCCGACATACATCCGCCTTGACCGCAATATCGGCACAGCCGCCAGAAACCACGGGCTAAAGATGGCGACTTCGGATATCGTCGTGACACTGGATGACGACATTATCGGCCTTGATTGCGGTGCCGTCGCGAGGCTGATTGTGCTTTTCGAATGCAATCCCCGCTTGGGAGCGGTCAATTTTCAGATCCGGGATTATTCTACGGGCGAGCGTTGCAACTGGGTGCACCACAAGATAGAAGAGGTTTATGCGGACACGGAGTTCCCGACTTACGAGATAACGGAAGGCGCTGTGGCGTTCCGCAGAGCAGCGATCGAGAAGGCAGGATATTACGCCGATGATTTTTTCCTCAGCCACGAAGGGCCTGATCTGGCATACAGGATCATGGACGAAGGATACGATATTTTTTATTGCGGGAAGGTGATAGTGCGTCATCGGCACGAGAATACAGGCAGACAGGCATGGTATAATTATTATTATGATACGCGAAATCTCTTCTGGCTAGCGGCGAGGAATCTGCCCGTGCCTTATGCGATCCGTTACGTATCGCGTGGCGTTTTCGCTATGTTGCTCTACTCGCTTCGCGACCGTTTCTTAATATACTGGTTGAGGGGTGTCCGTGACGGGATTGCCGGCATTAGACGGGCGGCGAAGAAGCGAAAGGTGTTGCGCCCTGAAACGATGCGGGCAATGGCACGAATCGACGAGGGTAGGCCGGACATGATGTACTATATGAAAAAACGCCTATTTCAGAAGAGTGCAAGGCTTTAAGCCATGAAAGTTGTAAGTGAAGGTTAAACCCTTCACTTAGATTTGTGCGTTCACATGGGTTTGTTCAAATCTATCTGCCAGGAATGTATGAAAAACCCTCCGGTTAGGCGGTGATGCTATCTCTCACGGACAGGCTTTCTTTAAAATATATCATTAATAATCATAGGGTTATAGATTATTTTGATGCGTGGTACGTTCATTGCTATCGAAGTTGGGCGTGATATCGACGCCGATGGCTTAAGAAATTTGATGATTTCACCGATTAAGGAGTAAAAAGATTCGACAGATTTAATTGATATTATCGTATCGCCTTTTCTCCAAGCTTCTGGAATCGATTTCCAGACTGAAGGCAGAGCATCGAGTTGCCCGTGACCCGCAGAAAGACAAATTCTTCAAGGGAAATACCGGTGGCGTGAAAACCGTAATTGGGAGAAGGGGAGACAAATGAATGCGTTTTTTAGGGTAACCCTCAATAAATTCAAATTAATTGCATCGCTCATTGCGATCGGGCATTTCTTGTGTTCACCGGCCGATGTATCAGCTGCTCCGGCAATAACGGGTGTCGCCGGAATAGTCGGGAACGGGGAGACGATCACAATCACGGGCACCGGTTTCGGCTCGACGGGTCCCACTATTGTAGTCTTCGACGATTTCGAGAGAGGGTCCAACGGCACAACACTCTCCAGCGTGCAGAGGGCCGCACAGGTCGGGTTCTGGGATAACCTTTCAACGATGGGACCGCTATATCCGACCTACTCGAACACCTATGCACACAGTGGTAGCCTCAGCATGAAGTCGGATTGGTCTGATAATGGGGCGCAGGAAGGCGGCAGGTTAGTTCAGGCAACACTCGATAGCGTAACGCAGGTGTACTTTTCCTGGTGGCAATATCTTCCAACAAACAGAGTTGTGCCAGGAACATCCGGAGGAGCCGGAGCAAACTGGAAACTATATTGGCTATACAGACAACCCTGGCCGAATGATGATTTTGTATCTGTTATTCTTACAAATACCCTTCCGGTAACAGTAGGTGGATCTGGATTATTTCTTACTGGTTTTGCGGATGATTCGCAGGACGGGAGAATTGATATTAACAATCAAAGTGGAAGTACTGTTACAGCGTTTAGCAAAGGGCAATGGCATCGTTTTGAAGCATATTACGTAGCTGGGGGAACGAGTGGGTCATTGACATTGTGGGAACTGAATTCAACCCAGTCCCGTCGTCAACTAGGGACGAATTCGGGTAAGACTACGGACTTTGGAGGTACTTGGGATAAATTACATTTTCCGGGATATGGCAGGGGCGACAATAATAGTCAAACATATTATGATGATATTTATGTGGCAACAGGGACGGGAGCAAGGGCACGAGTGGAAATTGGAAACAGTTCAATCTACTCAAATTGCACCAACCTTGCCGTCATTACGCCCACCTCTTGGAGCAGTAATTCGATCACAGCGACGGTAAGGCAAGGCGGGTTTGCGGCAGGTTTCCCGGCTTACCTGTTCGTCATCGATTCAACCGGGGCAGCGTCGGCGGGTTACCCCGTCACAATCGGAAGCGGCGGTCCCGCACCGGCACCGGCCGCTGTGTCCCCCCCATCGGGTTTGCGGATTGTAACGAACTGACAGGCAACATGAGTAATCAATCGGGATGCCGGCTCCGTTGACAGTACGGTGTCGGCATCGCGAACCACCTCTTTTAATCCCACAATTCATTTTCTCTTCACGAGTAATGGATTCGCATGATTCCGCGTTCGCCTCTGCGGCTGGCCGGAATGCCGTTCCAGTTTCTTGATTAAGGTGTGAGTTAAGCTAGTGTCGCGAGTCATTAATCCGCTTACAAAAGCGTGAGAGGGATGCCAAGATGTCATCCGCTGTTTTCGTCCACACAAACGGTTTCGGATTTGCGTTATGGATCGAGAGATAGTCTTTGATCGCGTCTCCAACTGCCGCGTGCTCCGATGGGTCCCCCTGCGGATCTGTTTTTCCGTGAGGGCGGCAAACCATCGTTCGACCAGATTGAGCCAAGAAGCGCCCGTGGGGGTGAAGTGCACGTGGAAGCGTGGCCTCTTGGCCAACCAGGCACGGATGGCAGGCGTCTTGTGCGTGCTGTAATTGTCCAGGATCAAGTGAACATCCAACGATTCAGGGACCGCGTTGTCGATTCGATCCAGGAACTTCCGAAACTCGACAGCCCGATGCCTCCGATGGCATTGCCCGATCACCTCCCCGGTTTTCACATTCAGGGCGGCAAAGAGGGACGTCGTCCCGTTGCGACGGTAGTCATGGGTGCGCCGTTCAATCTGCCCGGGTCGCATCGGGAGAATGGGCTGTGTGCGATCCAGCGCCTGAATCTGGGACTTCTCATCGACGCACAAGACCAGCGCACGCTCCGGCGGATTGAGGTACAAGCCCACAATGTCCCGGACCTTCTCAATAAAGAGCGGATCCGTGGAGAGCTTGAAGGTCTCGCAACGGTGGGGCTGCAAGGCAAAGGCGCGCCAAATGCGACTGATCGCACTCTGGCTCAGCCCGGAGGCCGCTGCCATCGAACGGGTGCTCCAGTGCGTCGCATCTCTCGGGGACGATTCCAACGTCATGGTGATCACCCGTTCAACCTCCTGATCCGAGATGGCTCTCGGGGCGCCGGGCCGCGGTTCGTCCAGCAAGCCGTCCAGACGACTCTCGACGAACCGATTCCGCCACTTGCCGATGGTCTGCCGGGTGAGTTGAAGCGCCTCGGCCACCTCACCGTTGGATCTGCCGGCTGCACAGGCAAGCACGATCCTTGCCCTGCAGGCAAGGGCTTGAGCGGTTTTCGGTCTTCGCGCCCACCGAAGCACGTTTCTCTCTCTTCCTCGGTCAGCGTCAGGGGAGCAAGCGGACGACTCATGTCGATCCTCCTTTTTCCCCTTTGGATACAGGAATTACCCTCGTTTGTCAACGAATTTATAACTCAGGACACTAGCGTTGTTTACAGTTTCGGGGTAATCAGACGAGGCAGCGACCTCAGAAGGAGACCCCGATGGTTATACACAAGAGCACGCGCCTGACCCCGTACCAGAGACAGGCGATTTACACGTCCTATCACGAGGACAAGAAGAAGGTCAGCGACCTGGCCGAGGCGTACCACGTCTCTCGACCCACGATTTACAAGATCCTCCGGCGCGGTCGGCAAAGGGACTTTACGGTACACAAGAGCGTCAACCAACGATTCCGCTGCCTGCGGTACGGCATCAAGCGGCTCGCCAAGGTCAAAGCGGAACTCGAGGCGAAGTTAAAGAGCCAGGCCAGGCGCTACAACAAGGACTACCCCGGGCAGATGTTCCATGGCGACACGAAGCGCCTGCCGCTGCTTGAGGGTTAGAAGGCCACGGAGCGCCGGGAATACCTCTTCGTGGCCATCGACGACTTCTCCCGGGAGCTCTACGCGGCCATCCTGCCGGACAAGACCCAGGTCTCGGCCAAGGCCTTCCTGGAGCAGGTCCTAGAGGAATGTCCCTATACGATCGAGCAGTACTACACCGACAACGGCAAGGAGTATAAAGGGGACCCGAAGCACCACGCGTTCATGACGCTCTGTGCCGAGCATCATATCGAGCAGCGCTTCACCCGGATCCGTAACCCCAAGACCAACGGCAAGGCCGAGCGGGTCATCCAGACGATCATGGAGCTCTGGCACAACAAGACCCGGTTTGTCTCCTCGGCGCATCGGAAAACGGAACTCAAGCGGTTCCTGAACTACTACAACGGCGTTCGTCCCCACAAGGGGATTGGGGATTTAACCCCGGAAGAGAAGTTGATCGAGTATTTTTATCCCGAAAAACTGTAAACAACGCTCGACGTTCTCACAATTAAGGCATGGAACCCCGGTCGTTTTGTTAGCCCACGTAAGAGCGGCCCAGGCGGCAGCATCTGGGCTGGAAAGGTATCCGTGAGCATGAATCGGAATATTGTCCCCATCATGGTAGCTATCGTATTCACCATATTGTTGCCTTCGGGAGTACAGTCGGAGCCTCGTATTCATGTAGTCTCCGGAGCCGTATCGGAGGGGCAGTTGATCAGCATAGCCGGATCCGGTTTCGGGTCCGTCGGCCCGAACGTTCTGCTTTTTGATGATTTCGAAAAAGGGCGTGATGGGGCTCAAATTGCCACGGCGCCGGGGGCGGCAACCGTGGGAAACTGGGATTACACGCGACTGACGGTCAGGTATTCCACATCTTTTTCGCACAGCGGATGGACTTCGCTGCATTCGGACTGGGGTTCAGATGGTGCGGCGGAAGGCAACAGACTCGCCGGAAAGAAACTCGGTGCTGCAACCGAACTGTTTTTCAGCTGGTGGCAATACATACCGATCGGCGCTCATGTACCCGGCGGCGGTGGGCCTCACGGACCGAACTGGAAGTTTTTCTGGCTCTTCGGGCCCCGTTTCCCCCAAAGCGACTACACCTGCGTGTTGATTACAGACACGCTTCCGCCGGGTTATGCGGATTATGTCGGCTTCGGTCTTAAGAACGACAACACCCCACCTCCTCGCTTTTCTCTAGGGTGGATTTACCCCGTAGAGTTCAGGAAAGGGGAATGGAAGAGGTTTGATCAATATTTCAAATGGGGAACTTCGAATAATGGACACTTCGGCCTGTGGGAGCTGAAGAGCACCGGCTATCATCAATGGGCGGATGCTAGGAATGTCACGACCGGTCACGAAGGGGAGATCTGGGAACACCTTAACTTTCCTGGATATGGAAGGGGCGATTCAAACAATGCCCACACATATTACGATGACATCTATATTGCAAAAGGGCCTGGTGCCAGGGCCCGTGTGGAAATAGGAAACAAGCCAACTTATTCGAAATGCACGAATCTGGCAATCATCACCCCGACAACTTGGACGGACAATAGGATTACGGCGACGGTGCGTCAAGGCTCCTTCAAAGCGGGTGACAATGCCTACCTGTTTGTCATCGACGCGAAGGGGGCCATCTCCCCGGGTTATCCGGTAACAATAGGGGGCAGCAGGCCGTAACGGTTCAGAATGGAACGAAGACAATACCATGGAACACCTAAAAACTACATCTAACTGCTCCCTGATACAACTCGCTTGCGCGCATCCGGCTTACCATGCCAGAAAAGAGTGAAATCCGACTGTACCGGCTCATTTCACGGTCGCCTGTCGGGTATGTCTTTCACTCTCTAAGAACGAGAAAGACTCCCCGCATCGTCCTCGTCTATCACGGTGTCGCTCCGCAAGACCCCGCATGTGTCGATTCAATTCTGTTTCGAGAGCATATCGCCTATCTGAATGAACACTGCCGCATCATGTCTCTGGATGACGTCCTCAATGCACGCGAACAAACGAACCGACCGGCAGCCGCCATTACATTCAACGATGCCTTCGCGAGCTTGCTGGAACACTCGTTGCTAGTGCTTTCCGAGCGTCGCGCTCTTGCCGTAATCTTTGTTCCCACAGGTTATCTCGGGAAACAATGCTTGGGATTACAAGTCGGCAGAGCCATTGATGACGATCATGACTGCGGCTGATGTGCAGGACATCTAAAGTCGGGGATTCGAAATTGGCAGCCACTCACGGTCTCATATCCGGTTGCGTGGACTGGATGTCGTCGCCTTGCAGCAGGAGATCGGTGATTCGAAAAGGATGCTTGAGGATTTGCTTGGGAAACAAATGGAACATTTGCCTATCTTCATGGAGGTAGGAACGATTTTGACGCGCGGGCCATGGAGGCAGTGAAAGAGGCAGGCTATCGGTCGGCGGTTACGACATATTTTGGCCGTCACAACCACCATTTTCACCGTTATGAGATCCGGAGAATCATCATCTGGCCCCGTGATACGATCCATGATCTTCAGATGAAGATCGACGGGCATTACGATTGGCTGATCTTAAAGGAGTTCGCGGTTCACAAAGTGAAAGCCGCCACAAGGAGGATACGTGCTCGATGAAGGTCGTGCACATGATCGACAGCGAGGGAATGTACGGCGCAGAATACGTCCTTTATAATCTGCTTCCATGCCTGCGAAAGATCGGCATCGATGCGATGCTTGCCTGTCTGAGCCCGACTGATTCGGCAGGTGCAGACCTTGGGCGGGGATTAGAAAAAAAGTGCGTTCCCGTTGTCTACTTGGACGAGAAAAAAAAAATCAGCTTGAGGGGTTTGCTGTCCATCTACCGGACGTTGAGATCGTGCCATGCAGACATTCTGCATGTGCACGGGTACAAAGCCACGATACTCGGAGGAATGGTTGCACGGGCTACAGGTGTACCGTTTATTTCGACCTATCATGCTGAAGCCGGAAAATATCCCGAACTATCGACGTACGTGAGAATAGAAACTCCATTTCTCAGAGAAGCAGCCCGAATTATTGCCGTCTCAAAAGTCATCAAAGACGATTTGACTAAACGGGGCATTCCCGAAGGCAAAATTACAGTCATTCACAACGGCATCGAGGATCCAATTCGACATGCGCTGGAGGACGGAGGCTTGGAGTGTGAGAATGAAGCTTACGTGCGTATTCTGTGTGTCGGGAGGCTGATACCAGTGAAGCGGTTCGACTTGGTTGTCCGAGCGTATTCCGTATTACGCAAGGAATTCGATGACATGTATCTTACCATTGCAGGAGCCGGCCCTTTGGAAACTGAGCTGAGATCTATGGTGAGAAAATATGGCTTGGGCGATTCTGTCAACCTGCCAGGCTATGTATCCGATACGGCAATATTATTCCGTCAGGCGGACATTTTCGTCCTGCCCTCGGAAAGCGAGGGCTCGCCCGTAGCGCTGATAGAAGCCATGGCATATGGAAAGCCAATCGTAGCATCCGCGGTTGGAGCGATTCCGGAGATGACAACTGGAAATGCAGGAGCACAGTTAATTGCGCCTTGCAACTTGGAACAGCTCATTGATGCGCTGAGGCGATTCATTGCGGATCCCTCTTATCGTCGCAAGTCGGGTAAGCTTGCGCGAAAGCGGTTCGAGAGTTGCTTCACGGCGGAAACGATGGCGGCACGATATGGCGAGCAATACGAGACGTGCCTGCGAGGGGCCCGATAAGTGACGGACGAGATTGCCATTGACGCTTACGAGAAAAGTGACCGGGAAGAGTGCATCCGTCTGCATGCCTACACGTTCCCCGGCACAAGCGATGAAGCGATATACAAGCGGCGCTTTGAATCCGAGGGCAGGCTCGACCCGATCATCATTTGCGCAAAGCACCGGGGGAAGGTCGTATCCTTCAGCTCGCGGATCCCCTATGTGTTTACGTACATGAAGAAAAGTTAACTTGGCCGTCAATCAGGCGAAAGCGCCACAGACGCCGCATATTGCGGAACTGGGATTTTCAAGAATGTTATTCGTCACGCCGATCAGATCGCACTGCAAAAGGGAATCTACTTCTTCGTCGGTTTTTTGAACCCCGTGAGCTACAGCTCGTTCATCAAGTCAGACTACCGCCCGATCGAGACGTATCGATATGCATTGCGCCTTCTTCACCCATTTAGAAGGCGGGAACCTAGCAACATAGGTGCAACCGCGCGGTATTTCGAGGGGTCCATGCTCATATAGGATGACAGGATAACCCCGGCAGTGAACTTGGAGTACGGAAAATGGCGATATGATGACAATCCAAAGGATTACGAAGTGCATACATATGAGGAGGATGGAAGCTATGCGGTGTTCTTCCTGCAGCGGAATATTAGAAAAGGGATATCGGAGGTGTTGCTTCTCGACTTCCAACTGACGAATTATAACAACAAATTCGTCGAACATGTCTTTCGATACATGGATGCCACGTTATCCCGACAAGCCTGTTACATCAGGACTTTTTTTCAATGAAAACACAGACCGGGGGAGAATTCTCAGAAATTATTTTCCAATACGTATAAAGAGCAAATATCAGGTATTGATTGTCAAAAGCATTTCTGACGGTCTCGATTCGAATATCTTCCTCAATGCAAACAACTGGGATATCATGCCCCATTGTGTGGATTAGTTGTAATGATCAACTGTAACGGTCGAATTGATACATCAACACGGATGGATGTGAAAAACTATAAAAAACTAGCTAGTGCATACTCTTTCTGCACATCGGCCGGAGTTCTTGATTGTATATGTCTGTCGATTCGGATATAAATGAAAAGGAATTTATGGTGACGGTCGCGTGCGGAGGGAGCAGCGGTATGCGTCGATATATTGGGCGGGAACTTGTACGTTGGTTTTTCTGTGCTTTACTTTCACTGGGATATGGATGCGGAGGGGGCGGTGGTGACAGTGGAACAGCGCAGAACAGTTTGCCAAACATATGCACAGTTTCAGGTGTTCCGTCCGTCAGCAATGTGTCTGGCACGATATCGAATGGCCAGACGATTACTATTACGGGTTCGGGGTTCGGCTCATGCAGCCCCACGGTTGTCCTTTTCGACGATTTCGAGAAAGGCACGAATGGAAATCCAATTTCGACAGCCCCTGGTTCCGCTCAAGTAGGTCATTGGACTGCAGTGGAGGATGCCCCGGACAACCCTAGGTATTCATCGGCATACCGCCACAGCGGAAGCAATTCTTTTCTTGCTGACCAGTCGACAGGGGATGGTGGTCACTGGGCAGTTGTTAATTTTAATGGGACGTATTTTGTATACTTATCATTCTGGGTATTCCTCCCATCCGACAGGGAGGTGCCCGGAACTGGAGAGCCTTTCGGTCCGAATTGGAAACTGGCCGATATCACCGGTGGAAATATTCTCGCGGGGGAATATGCAAGCAACTGGACGGCCGGTGTTGTTCTCCACGATCTGCCCCTCGCATCGGGTACTTTTCAATTGCCAAACCCATGGCACGACACCGCGGGCTTGACAGAACTTGGCTACGGGAGCACTTCTTGGACGAAAGGCCGTTGGCACAGATTCGAAAATTTCTACGCTGGAAGCTGGTCAGGCAATGGCATTATACAGATGTGGGAAACTAATGCGACGAATGCAAGAACACCTGTATGTGACGAAGCGAATCTGAATACGATCCATTCCAGCGATACATGGTCATGGTTTAGGTTGCATGCGTATGCGCGGCAGGACACGCGCGGCCAATGTTATTATGACGATGTATACGTAGCAACGGGTCCCGGCGCCAGGGCCCGAGTTGAAATCGGCAACTCGGCAAATTACGAAGATTGCACCAATCTTGCTGTTTTCACGCCGACCAGCTGGAGTGATACCACCATTAATACGCAGGTCAGATCAGGTTCATTCTCGGCAGGGCAAAATGTATATCTATTCGTTATCAATTCATCGGGGACAGCATCTGCAGGCTATCCATTGACGATGGGCAACACTTATTGATCAGCAAATCGTATCGTTTTCTAGAGCTCTTAAATATCATTTGTCAAAATCAACCGAGAAGATCAGTAATTGAGTCATTTTCACCATTCCCATCAACAAATATTCAAGAGATCCGATGGCAGAGCAGAAGTATCCCAAAACAAAATCTCGCAAGTGTCGGATTTGAGGTCTCCTCCCTCTGAAGCATGGAACACATCCCGTGGGGGTAAAACCATGCTCGGTTAGTTCCTTCCTTAGGTCGGTCCGCAAAATCAATCTAACGTTGACGTCAACATTGCCACGGAGTCCTTCGTATTACCATCACGGGTATTCAACCTTTATACTGCATCACTACTGTCCCAACGTTAGTTGAATAAATTCGGTTGGTTGTCGTTTTGGTCTGCGTGATTTTCGCACCGGGTGCCCGAGAGAGCCTGTAAAATGGGCGTTTTCTCGAACAGGGAGACACTCAAAATCTGTAAAATGGTGTAGAGGCTCTGGTCTAGACCCAGACGCTTCTTGACGATGGCAACCAGGACATAGATGGAGATGGCGATCCAGATTTGCGTCTTTACGGCATTCTCGGAGGTGCCGTAGAAGGCCTTGATCCGCAGGTGCTGCTTGATCCACTTGAAGAACAGTTCGATTTGCCAGCGGCATTTGTAGAGGCGCGCGATCGTGAGAGCCGGAAGCGTGGTGTTGTTGGTCAGAAAGACCAGCCGCCGATCCTGGTCGGAATCGTAAAAGCGGATCCGCCGCAGCTTCCCGGGGTAGTCCGTCCGGGCGTAGAAGCCGTGAAGGGAGACAATCTGGTCGCATTGCAGGCCCGAGGCCTTGTCCACGGGTTGGGAGTAGAGCCGCCGGAACCGGAAGCCGCTCTTGGCCCGGGTCACGAAGAAGGTCGAGCTCTGATGGATGTGGTGGAGGCGGCCGAAGTCCAGATAGGCTCGATCGAGGATGTAGATGGCCCCCGGTTCGATGGGGATCTCGTCGAGGATGTTGACCTCGTGAACCCGGCCGGGGGTGATGACGGCAATCGTCGGGATGTTGCCCCGAAGATCGAGCAGCGTATGGAGCTTGACGGCTCCCTTGCGTCGGCGGAACGTGGCCCAGGGGAACAGCGACAGGCACAAGTCGATCGTCGTGGCATCCAGGGCATAGACGCTCTGCTCCAGTTCGATTCCGAAGGTGTCGCCGGCGTAAAGTTGCCGGGCCCGGCCAATAAGGACATGGGCGAAGTCGGCGTAGATGCGCCAGTCTCGCACCTGGTTGGCATGCGCCAGCGTGTTGCGGGAGACTTTGCCACGGATGCCCATGTGGTAGAGCTTCCGGTTGGCCGAGCGCAGGCATGCCTGGATGTCCCGCAGGCTCTCGCGATAGGTCAGCTGGGCGAAAGCCATGCACAGGTACTGGTCCCAGCACGAGAAGCTCTTGATCTTGTAGTTGCCGTTGTAGCGCTCGACGCAGGAGCGAAACTCGTGTGTCGGCAGGAAGTCCATAAGTTGAGGGAAGATCGTCCGTCCGGTGTTCATCCGCCGTCTCCTTCCGCAAGGATGCGGAAGTATGCCACCGGAGTAAAATCGAGTTCAAATCGATTACGGACATGTCGCCCCTCAAAAAGCCATGGCAGGCGGGTTTCCGCCCGCTAACCAGTCAAACGTTGGAACAGTAGTGATACTGCATAGATGGAACAGATGGAACTGGTTGAAATCCACCCGAGACATCTCTTTCATTAACCACGAATGAATATCACTGTCTTAATGACCTATGCGGCGGCTGTGGTGACGGCCGGGCTGGCTGTCTACGTGGTCTTGCGGGACGCGAAGAACCCCGTTACCCGTTTCTTCGTGATCGGCATAGCTTTGCTCGTGCTCGAGACGGTCCTTTCCGCCGCGGTCCTTCAGTCCGAGCGTGCTGAGGGCTTCCTGCTGTGGTATCAGGCAAAGACGATCGCTGCCTCGCTGCTGCCCGGGTGCTGGCTCTTGTTCAGCCTGGCCTACGGCAGGGCAAACTACCGCCAGATCCTTGGCCGCTGGCGGTTTGTCGTGATTGTGCTCTTTGTCATTCCCACAGTCCTTGCGGTATTTTTCTGGGGCAACTGGTTCGAGGGGCCGCCCCTGTTGACCCAGCCGTCCGGTGGGTATCTCGCCCTGGGCTGGGCGGGCTATGTCTGGTCGCTGGCTATAATCGCCGGCGCCATCCTCATCGTGATGAACCTCGAGCAGACGCTTCGGCATTCAACGGGGCGCAAGCGCTGGCAGATCAAGTTCATGATCATCGGTGTCGGCGCGCTCTTCGGGGTGCGCATCTACAACAGCAGCCTTGCCATCCTGTTCAACCAGGTCGGGACGGACAACATCGCCCTGAACGCCGGTGTCCTGCTCGCGGCCGATGCTTTCATCGCGAAATCCATTCTGCGGGACCGCGGGATGAAGGTCGACATCTACCTGTCGCATACCTTCCTCTACAACTCGATGACGATCATCCTGGTCGGCGCCTACTTCATTGGCGTCGGTCTGCTTGCCTGGCTGGCGCAGATCTGGATCGGAAGCCAGAGCCTGCCGCTGACGGCCTTTCTCCTGTTCATCGCGATCATGGGCCTTGGCTCGCTCATGTTGTCGGGCAGCATGCGGCAAAAGAGAAAGAACCTCGTGAGCCGACTGTTCGAGCGGCCGCTTTACGACTATAGGGAGATCTGGTCCCGATTCACGGAAGCCACATCCAGTCAGTCCAGCGTGAAGGATCTGGGCACTGCGGTTGTCAACATGGTCTCGGAAACCCTGGATTGCCTCTCCGTAACATTGTGGGCGGCCGACGAGAGCCGGGATGCTCTCATGTTCGTCGCCTCGACCGCCCTGCCGGAGGACAGGGTCAGGAATATGCGAATGGCGGGGCAGGAGGGGACGGAATTGATGCTGGCCCTCTGGGACCGGGAAATGCCCGTGGATTTCAACGACGCAAGTGAGGGATGGATCCCCGATTTTCGGGAAGGCCATGTGGAGGCTCTGGAGGAGGCGCGCATCCGCTACGCCGTCGCCCTGCGGGCGGAAAATCGCCTGATCGGCATCCTTACCTTGAGCGGGCGCAGCAAGGATTCGCCACTCACCGCGCAGGACCAGGAGTTGCTCAAGACGATTGCCGATCAGACCGCATCGAGCCTGCTGCGGCTGCGCCTGGCGGAACAGCTCAACAGGGCAAAAGCCCTGGAGGCCCTCCAGATGATGTCCGCCTTCTTCGTGCACGATCTGAAGAACCTCGGGTCGAAGCTCTCCCTCGTCATGCAAAATCTGCCCGTTCATTTCGAGAACCCGGAATTCCGCAGGGATGCGATTCGGTCTGTCACGCAGAGCGTCGAGAAGATCAACAGCCTGTGCAGCCGGCTGTCGCTCTTGAGCGAGCGGAGCAGGATCATCCCCCGCGCGTCCAATCTCGACCAGATCGTGACGGATTCGATAAAGAGCCTCGACGGGATGTTCCAGGTTCCCGTGCACTGTGCGCTGGGGAACGTGACCGATTTGCAGATAGACGGTGAGCAGATACAGAAGGTCGTCGGGAATCTGCTGCTCAACGCAAACGAAGCGGTTGCGGCGGGCGGGGAGATCACCGTGTCGACGTCGATGAGCGACGGCTGGGCACAGCTCACCGTGCGCGACACGGGTTGCGGCATGTCCCGGGAATTCATCGAGACGCGCCTGTTCAAACCCTTCCAAACGACCAAGCCGAAGGGCATGGGGATCGGCCTCTTTCACTGCAAGACGATCGTGGAGGCCCACGGAGGCCGGATCGAGGTGGAAAGCGAGGAAGGGAAGGGCAGCACCTTTCGGGTTTTTCTACCCGGCAGGCGGTGAGCGCCGAACTAACGAGAGTCACGAGCTACGGCAGGGTTACTCCGTGACAAAAGGGAAAGAACCGGCCATGAAAAAGTAAGGCCGGTTTCGAAACCGATCGAGGAAATACGTAATCGCAGAGGAGGAAACGAATCGTGTGCGGTGAAATCGCGAAAGAAAGCTTTCTTGATCACGATCCCAATGCTTCACGATCCGCGCTGCAAGGGCAGAGGCTGAAGCTTCTGATCGTCGAAGACGATGAGGATGTCCGCACCCAGATGAAATGGGTACTGGCGGCGGAGTACGACGTCACGCTTGTCGGGGACCGGGCAAGCGCTCTTGCCGAGCTGCGCGAGCGAAAGCCGCCCGTCATGGTGTTGGACCTGGGCCTGCCGCCGCACCCCGCGAGCGTAGAAGAGGGGTTTGCCGTTCTTTCCGAGGCTCTCGCCATCGATCCGTTTCTGAAAGTCATCATCGTCACAGGCCGGGCCGAGAAGGAGCATGCCTTGAAGGCCGTTTCGGGCGGGGCCTACGATATTCTCTACAAGCCCATCGACATCATCGAGTTGCGGACGATCCTTCGGCGGGCCCAGCACGTGTCCATGCTCGAGCGCGAGAATGCCGAGCTTCAGCGCAAGGCGCAGGATGAAGCCTTTGAGGGGATGCTGGGAACAAGCCAGAAGATGCAGGAGGTCTTTGCGACTGTGCGAAAGGTGGCAGGCACGGATGTTCCCGTCCTGATCACGGGCGAGAGCGGGACGGGGAAGGAGCTTGTCGCACAGGCGATCCATCGGCAGAGCCAGTACCGCAGGGGGCCCTTCATTGTCATCAACTGCGGCGCGATCCCGGAGACCCTGCTGGAGAGTGAGCTGTTCGGTCACGAGAAGGGGGCCTACACAGGGGCACACGTCCAGCGCAAAGGGCGCTTCGAGCTGGCAGACGGGGGTACGCTCTTTCTCGACGAGATCGGAGAGCTGTCCCTGACGCTGCAGGTCAAGCTGCTGCGATTCCTTCAGGAGCAGGTCATCGAGCGGGTCGGGGGCCGGGACCAGATCCGGGTGGATGTGAGAATCGTCGCTGCGACGAACAAGGACATCAGGCAGGCCATGCAGGAAGGTAAGTTCCGGGAGGATCTCTTTTTCCGGCTCAGCGTGGTTTCCATATACCTGCCGACCCTCAAAGAGAGAGGGGACGACGTACTGCTGCTCGCCAATGCCTTCCTGCAGCGCGCCGTGAGGGAGAACCGGAAGAAGATCACGGGATTCACGCAACAGGCCATTGCGGCCATTGCCGCCTACCCCTGGCCGGGCAACGTGCGCGAGCTGGAAAACCGCGTCAAACGGGCCGTCATCATGGCCGAGGGCCGAAAGGTGAAGCCCTCTGATCTCGAGCTGGAGGAGCCTGCGGGCCGTTTCGAGGGGATGACCCTCCGGGCGGCGCGGGAGACCCTCGAGCGGGAGATGATTCTGAAGGTCCTGGCGCGCCAGAAAGACAACATCACCCGTGCCGCCGAGGAGCTGGGCATCAGCCGCCCGACGCTCTACGAACTGATGGAAAAGCTAGGGATTGCGAGGAAATAGCCAAGGCATCTCGCAGGGTCTGTTCTACTCACGATACATAAGCAATGATGTTTCCGCGCTCATTTGATTGACTTCATATGGACGAAGAAAAAGTTCCCGACTTGGAAACATGGAAATGATGAGGACTGTCGATTTATTTTACAAATACAACGGTTGTTACAGAAGATACGCAGCTATTCGATAACATTCATAATTTACGAGATTGCAGGGGCGGTAGATTCCCGATGGCGGTTTTTTTCGTCGAGATAGTTTACAAAACTTGGCTTTTCGGTAAATTGCTGCCACGGCGAAAAGAGAGCGAGAAGTATTTAATTAACAATATATTTCAATATGTTATGATTTGAAACAACTATAGTAAGGAAAAAATTCGGCTGGTGGTACAAGGTTTGCCCTTATAATGTGCAGATATGGGCTCTTCGGGAGGGAAAACTGAATGAAAAAGCGAAAAATGTTTAGTTTGTATGCGTTGGTTTGCCTCTTGATACTTCCGGCCGCAAGCTATGCTATTCCCATCTCGGGGTCGGGTCAGTGGGGCAGTTTCACCGGCGAGATGACCTTCACCGGTGGGAATCTAAATATTTCACTGCGAAATACCAGCCCGGTGGCAAACGGTGGGTACCTCGTAGGTTTCGCATTCAACGTGCCCGAAGGTCTTGCATTCAATGGAAGCTATGAGTACTCGGCCCCTCCGGACTCTGCCTTTTACCTTACCTATGCCTTGAACTCCATAAACGCTGCGCCCTATGGGACCTTTGACATGCTCATGGCAACGTCGGGCAGTTTCGAGGGAGGAGGCAATCCCGCGGCGGGTCTGCCCGTGAACAGTTATGCATCTTTTTCGTTCGAGTTTCGAGGGGACGTATCGGGAGTGACGGTAGAGGATTTTCTAAACACCCTATCTATACCGACTGGGGGCGGCACGGAAGGAGCCTCGTTTGTTGTTCGCTTCAGGGGATTTGAGAATGATGCCAGTGACAAAGTTCCCTACGCCGTACCGGAGCCCGGAACGATGCTGTTGCTCGGTATCGGGATTTTGGGTTTGGGGATCGCAAGTCGTCGAAGATCTTGATGATTCGTGGAGAGAAGGGAAAAGCCGCCGGTATTTTTGAAGTGTCGGATAGTATTACAGTGTTTTTTGTGCAACTAAAATGATGCAATGAATTGAATTTTAATAGCAAAATTAACGAATAATGTTGATATTCTTTTAAGCCCGAAAAATCGTCGGTTTATTTTACGGATAAGACTTTCGTCTTAATTCTTTCAAGCTCCTACCACTTTCTTTCAGCATTTTGCTTAATCATAAAATAACGAATGATAACAATTACTTGTATTGCATCCAGAAACGATGCGGCATCGGGCGATCTTGGGTGGTACGAAGCTTGCCTAGATAGTTGACCGAGAGAGACTGAAGGAGGGGCCCTCTGAAGAAAAATCATATCCTTGGTTTTGTGGTTTTAATATGCCTTGTGACGATGCCGGCAGGTGCCTACGCACTGCTCATATCGGGGTCTGGCATCAATGGGGGCAGTTTCACCGGATCCATCGATATCGTCTACAGTTCAGACAGCTTGAGTGCGTCAACCCCATGGCTGATCATCAGTCTTACGAACACAAGTGCAACGTGTACCAGAGACACGGGATTATACATTGCAGGATACGTGTTGCCCAACAGCGCGATGACAGAAATTGATCCTGTGAGCGTCGGTGCTACATGGACAGGTCGCCAGCCCCTGGTAAACGCGGATCGGGGTATCACGGCTGAGAGCCTCATCAGCGGATTCGTGGTTTACTTCAGTGATTTCAGAGGCTCTTACGATAAAGCCCCGGTTTCCGTAGCCGAGCCTTCCACTATGGTGCTCTTGGGCCTTGGCCTTTTGGCCGTTGGAGTGGGCTTGAGAAGGAAAATGTGATCGTTAACCTAACGTAAAACGCCGCATTTGCGGCGTTTTTTTTGAGCTGTTTCACTTTTTGAACAATTTCTCTTTGCTGTAATCCGACGTAAACGATAGGTGAGGCAAGAGTACCAAAGGTATTGTAAATAAATTTTACAGTAGAGTTTCGGTTTCCATATTTTAATAAGTAATCATAAACATTAGAAAAATGAAATAATGGTTGCAAACGTAACAAATGCGTCGTCGGGATTGTTGACAACTTTCGGGCCGTCTTCTTTAGGGACTCTCGGTACACGGAAAGGCTGGAAACGTAAATAACATAATAAATATAAATGGTTAATTTGAACTTTGTCCCTGCGAGGACATCATCTTTGTTTGTGGCATGCTATCTGCTGTCTGTATGGCAAAGAAGTGAAACGAATAATCGAAGGGAGCTATTATGATGAAGAGAAAGACCACGGTGATCGCAGCGCTTCTCTTGATCATGCTTTCGCTCGCACCCTTGCAGGTTGCGGATGCCATCCAGGTGGGCGATGCGATCAGTCTCACTTGGGCGCCGTGGAATACCGGGTCGTCGGGCGGTGAATTTGCCGTGTCCTACTATGGCTCGTCGGCCACCCTTTTCACGACCTTCTGTGTAGAACCCAATGAGTATTTCTCCCCTGGTGAGAAATTGATCGTGCAATCCATGGGCACGACGATTATGAACAACGGCGGCTCATCGCCCATCGGGTTGAACAGCCTGGTAGCGTATCTCTACCATGAGTTCGCGCACAACAGCTGGAATGTTGCGGGCATATTCGACTACGGGGCAAACAGAAAAGCTGACGACGCACTGCTGCAGGCGGCGATTTGGGCATTGCAATACGGATCCAGCGACGAGAGCAATAAATTCATCAAGTATGCAATGACTTACAGCGTGCTTGACGGATGGTCCGGTACCGGTGATGTAGGCGTGATGAACTTGGTCGGTACGAACGGAGGCAACCGTCAGGACCAGTTGGCATTAGTGCCCGAGCCGATGACGCTCATCCTGCTGGGAACGGGCCTGCTCGGTGTGGCGGCTTTCCGGAGAAAGATGAGATAGGATATATCCAGCAAATTGTTGACTGAAGGCAGGACTCCAAGGTGTCCTGCCTTTTCTTGTGTGGAGGTAGGAAACCGGGTGTGGGTTGAAATCATCGGATTCAAAACCCTTGAGATTTAACAGCTTGACAGGAGGGAGTTTTATAGTCAAAGATTGGTTTTGGCGGATTTGATCCGCTGCGCCTGACGAGAAGGGACATCTGCCGAATCTGTGGATGAGGGTGAGTGACATCCTCAAGGAGGGGCCGGCTCTTGGCAGGGTTCTCAATCAGGAAGGGAGTGTTCTATTGTCCTCGCCTCTCGATACTCGCCGTTCTCGCTGTTATTTCCATGTCGATTGCGGCCGTGTCTTCAGGCAATGCGGCGGAAGTGACACTTGCCTGGAACCCGAGCCCCGAACCGTCTGTAACCGGCTACAGGGTCTACTACGGCACAGCCAGCCATTACTACACCGCGGTGATTGATGCGGGCAATCAGACGACCCTTACCATTTCGGGACTGCTTCCAGGGGTGACCTATTTCTTTTCCGCCACGGCGTACAGCGCAACAGCTGAAAGCAGCCTTTCCGGGGAGATTGCCTATACGGTGGCCGAGGGCGGATCATCTGCGTCCGGTTCGGGCAGCGAAGGATGCTTCATCGCCACGGCGGCTTATGGGAGTTCCCTTGCTCCTGAGGTCATAGCACTGAGGGATTTCAGGGACCGCTACCTGCTGACCCATGGCCCGGGGCAGGCCTTTGTTGACTGGTATTACAGGCTCTCGCCTCCAATTGCGGCGTTCATCAAGCAGCACGACACGCTCAAAGGAGCCGTGCGGTGGGGATTGATGCCGGTGGTCTACACCGTGAAATACTCGGCGGTGGCGCTGGTTTTGATCGTTTTCTTCACGTTTGCTTTGGTACCGAGAAGAAGGCGTCGCAGAGGACAAGGACAGCCTATTTCCCTAGGGTGAGCCGTTCAGAAGGACAGAGCCGGGGCCGGCGAATCGACGCTCAGGAGGGACACTGAAAAGGCTGAGTGCTTTCAGCGTCCTTTTTTTGGGTTCCTCGCTGTTTCAAGTGGGTAACCGGAAGTCGAGCTTGCCGCTGATGAGATAGATCATCGTGATGAAGTTCTTGATGGTGCGGTAACCCCGGGCCCTGGCTTTGGCCGCCTGGATCATGCTGTTGATGCCTTCGAGGATGCCGTTGTTGACGCGAGACTGGAACCAGTTGAGGATGCCTTGCCAGTGCTTTTTAATGGTTTTTGCGCATTGCGTGATGGGCTCCAGGCGGCTGTGAGTTGCCCAGAAGTACCATTTCTTCAGGAAGGGTTCGGCCAGCGCAGGCGGCTGTTCCCAGAGCTCCTGAAAGGCCAGCCGGATCTGATACGCTTTGACGGTTTTGAGGTGTAACGATTTTGGGCGGAGGGTCTCCAGGGTCGACCGTTGTTGGGCCGACAGGCGCTCGGGGTTTTTGAGCCACAGATACCGGGTGTGCTTGAGTTCGGGCCGCTCGCGCTGTTCCTGACGTCGGACGGTGTCGACAGCCGCATTGAGGAGCTTCATCACATGGAACTTGTCGAAGGTCAACCGGGCCTGCGGGAACTGCGATTCCACGCCCGAGATAAAGGCCGGCGACATATCGCAGCAGATCTCCTCGACGGCCTCGGGACGTCCGCCATGGTCGAGCAGATCGGCCTTGAACCGCTCGAGGGTCGAGGCATCCTTGCCTTCGGTGACGAAGACCGTCCGGGCCTTCTCGAGATCGACAAAGAGGCTGACGTAGTGGTGCCCCCGCTTGCTGGCCGTTTCGTCCAGCCCGAGCTGCCGCAGATCGGCGGAATCGGTCTGCTCGCGGGCCCGGTCGACGTAATGTTCCAGCACGCGCCACAGACGGGTGTCATGCTCCCCGATCAGCTCGGCGATCCGCTTGACCGGCATGGCCTGGGCCAGGATCATGATGAAGGCCTCAAACAGCAGGGTGAAGCCGCTGCCCGGACGCGCCCAGGGCAGGGCCACTTGCAGCACCCCGCATCGGGGACACCGGATCCGCGGCACCCGGGCCACGAGATGGGCCTCGTGCTGGAAAAAGTTCAGATGCCGCCAGCTCTTTGGCTCCGTGTCGTGAACCGGACAGTCCCCCTGCCCGCAGGAGGGACAGGGAAAACGGCTCCCCCGGGGGAAGTCCAGTCCGATGTCCAGACGTCGCTGCCCGGCATCGAACTGACAACTCACCACCGTCCACGGTGGGGCCAACCCTAACGCCAATTGAAGAAGTTCCGTGTCTCTCATGAGACAACGCTCTATCACTGACACGGACCGGCTTCAAGAATTTACCCACTTGAAACAGCGAGGAACCTTTTTTTGTCCCTTCGCGCGGGATAGATGACGAATAATGAAAACCGGAACCACCCTGCAGGGCATTGAAAACGGTACGATTCGTGTATGGAGTACGCAAGGGCTTTGAACAGGAGGGGTCGTAAGGTAAGGTGAAAATACTGGTCACGGGCGCTGCAGGGTTCATCGGGTTTCACCTGGCCAAGAGGCTGCTTGGGGACGGGCACGAGGTCGTCGGGATGGACAACCTCAACGCCTATTATGACGTCCGGCTCAAAAAAGACCGCTTGGCCCTGCTGACGCCATACCCCCGTTTTTGCTTCCATCTGCTCGATCTTGCCGACAGGAGGGGGATGGAAGGGCTGTTCGGGACGGAAAAACCCGAAATGGTCGTCCACCTTGCGGCGCAGGCCGGCGTGCGGTATTCCCTTGAGAACCCCCATGTCTACGTGGAGAGCAATCTTGCGGGCTTCATGCATATCCTGGAAGGGTGCAGGCACCATTCCGTGCGGCACCTGGTCTACGCGTCATCGAGTTCCGTCTACGGAGCGAACACGCTCATGCCCTTTTCCGTGCATCACAACGTCGACCACCCGATCAGCCTCTATGCCGCCACCAAGAAGGCCAACGAGCTGATGGCCCACACGTACGCGGCCCTGTATAAGCTGCCCTGCACGGGCCTCCGCTTCTTCACGGTCTACGGGCCCTGGGGCCGTCCCGACATGGCCCTGTTTCTCTTCACCCGGGCCATCCTGGAAGGGAAGCCCGTGGACGTCTTCAATCAGGGCCGCATGCGGAGGGACTTCACCTACATCGACGACATCATCGAGGGTGTCGTGCGGGTGATGGGGAAGATCCCAGCGGGCAGCCCAGCCTGGACCGGGGCGCAGCCCGACCCGGCGACGAGCTTTGCCCCCTACCGGCTTTTCAACATCGGCAACAACCGGCCGGTGGAATTGATGGACTTCATTTCCGTCCTCGAGAAGCACCTCGGAAAAAAAGCGCAGATGCGCATGCTTCCCATGCAGCCGGGTGATGTGCCCGAGACCTATGCTGACGTGGACGACCTCATGGCGGAGGTTGGCTTCAGACCGGGCACATCGATCGACGACGGCATCGGCAGGTTTGTTGCGTGGTACAGGGAATACTACCGAACGTGAAAGAGTTGAGCGTCGCAGAAAACAGGAGCTCGAGTTCGGGATTGCTGAAGGCAGGTGCCGTGGTGCGTGGGGCATGACCGGGAATCATCTGGAGGGAAAAGGGCAGTCATGAAATTCGAAAAAAAGATCCTCTTCATCGGGGCGGGCTTCGTGGGCGGGCCGACGGCGGCCGTGATTGCCCGCAAGTGCCCCCGGTACCGCGTGAGCGTGGTGGACGTTGACCGGCAGAAGATCGCCCGGTGGAACTCGAACGACCTGCCGGTCTACGAGCCGGGCCTCGACGAGGTTGTCCGCGAGGCCCGGGGCCGGAATCTCTTCTTCGAGACGGATATTGCAAAGGGCATCCGGGACAGCGGGATCATCTTCGTCTGTGTCAACACTCCCACGAAGACCTTCGGTGCGGGCGCGGGAATGGCCGCCGACCTGCAGTACTGGGAAAAGACAGCCCGGCAGATACGGGAGCATGCGCGCACGTCCAAGATCGTTGTCGAGAAGAGCACGCTGCCCGTGCGCACGGCCTTGGCCATGGAGCGGATCCTCAATAGCGGCGGCGACGGCATCCGGTTTGAGGTGCTCTCCAACCCGGAGTTTCTCGCCGAGGGGACGGCCGTGCGGGATCTGGAGCAGCCCGACCGGGTGCTCATCGGTTCGCGGGACACCGAAGAGGGCCGCCGCGCGCGCGATGTCCTCGTGGAGCTTTACGCGCACTGGGTGCCCCGGGAGCGCATCGTCACGTCGAACATCTGGAGCGGCGAGCTCGCGAAGCTGGCGGCGAATTTCTTTTTGGCCCAGCGGGTCTCGACGATCAACGCCGTGTCGGCCATCTGCGAAAAGACGGAGGCCGACGTGACGGAGGTGTCGAAGATCGTGGGGATGGACGGGCGGATCGGTGCGCGGTTCCTCAATGCCAGCGTCGGCTTCGGGGGTTCATGCTTCAAGAAGGATATCCTGAACCTGGTCTACCTGTGCCGGCACGAGGGTCTTCTGGAGGTGGCCGATTATATCGAGTCGGTCGTCCGGATCAACGAGTACCAGAAGGAGCGCTTCGTGCTGAACATGCTCGAGG
Source organism: Syntrophaceae bacterium (assembly GCA_013177795.1). Lineage (NCBI taxonomy): Bacteria > Pseudomonadati > Thermodesulfobacteriota > Syntrophia > Syntrophales > Syntrophaceae > Syntrophaceae bacterium. The sequence goes on from JABLXY010000001.1 coordinate 73,907, forward strand.
CGATGTTCAACACGCTGGCCGGCAAGCGGATCTGCCTGTTCGGCTTTGCCTTCAAGGCCGACACGAGCGACACGCGGGAATCCCCCGCGATTCACGTGGCCCGGCGCCTGCTGGAGGAGAAGGCTGAGGTAGTCGTGACGGACCCGAGGGCCCTGGACAATGCGAAGGCCGATCTCAGGGGGCTAGACGGCAAGATCCGCTTCGTGAAGGACCCCTACAGGGCCGTGCGGGGATGCCAGGCCATCGCGGTGATGACGGAGTGGGGGCTGTACCGCGGCCTCGATTACGGGAAGATCTTCAAGCAGATGGTCAAGCCCGCCTTCATCTTCGACGGCCGCAACATTCTCGATCACAGTCGATGCCACGCGATCGGGTTCAACGTCTACCCGGTGGGCAAGCCGGGCATGACGCATTTTAAGTAGAAACGGTTTTGAGTGATGGGTGTTGATTTTTGAGTTTGGGATTGCTTTGTCGACGGCGCTCTTCCTAATGAACAGCCCTCTCGTTTCCCCTCCCTCGACGGGAGGGGATAAAGGGGAGGGTGAAGGACTTCAGGCCCCTTCACCCTTGCCCTCTCCCGCCAGAGGCTGTGTCGCAATAGGGAGTAGGGGCTGAGTTCTTTGACAAAAAAATATCCGTAACGCACCTCGAAGGATCGCCAACCCCGGCCCGGTGTGCTAGAGTGCTCCGCGAAAGGAGATGCGCTCATGGCCTATCGAACCGGCGACCGTCTGCAACTGGGGCTGCTGCCCGCCAGCATCGAGGACTACGTGTCCCCCGAGGACCCGGTACGGGCCTACGATGCCTTCGTGGAGGCCTTGGATCTGCCGCAACTGGGCATCGAGGTGGACCCCAACCAGGTCGGCAACGCCGCCTACGATCCGCGCGCGATGCTCAAGCTGCTGGTCTACGGCTACTCCTACGGGGTACGCAGTTCCCGCAAGCTCGAACGGGAGTGCCACCACAACCTGGCCTTTGTGTGGCTGATGGCCGGGCTGAGGCCCGACCACAAGACCATCGCGGAGTTTAGGCGCAACCACAAGGCGGCCCTCAAGCAGGTGCTCCGGCACTGCGCCCGGCTCTGCATCAAGCTCGACCTAATCGCGGGCAACGTGCTGTTTGTCGACGGCACAAAGATCCGGGCCAATGCCTCACGCTACCGCAGCCATGACCGGGCCTGGTACGAGAAGAAGCTGGCCGATCTGGATCGGCGCATCGAGCAGCTGTTGCAGGACTGCGAGGCCATCGACCGCCGGGAGCGGCACATGGACTCGTACGTGGCGATGCGAAAGGACCTTGCCCAGACGAACACGCTCAAGGACCGGGTCCAGGAGGCCCTGCGGGGCTTCGAGGGAGGCAGCCACCGGCACGTCAACCTCACCGACCCGGACTGCGCCCTGATGAAGAGCGTCCAGGGCAGCCACGCGGCCTACAACGTCCAGTTGGTGGTGGATGACAAGCAGGGGCTTCTGCTGCAGGCCGATGCCGTCGAAGAGACCAGTGATGTCAACCAGTTCGCCCGGCAGATCGAGGCCGCCAACGCGCTGCTGGAGAGTCCCTGCGAGACGGCCTGCGCCGATGCCGGCTATGCCGACACGGCGGAGCTCGAGAAGATCGACCGCCAGGGGATCCGAGTGATCGTGCCTTCACAGCGGCAGGCGAGGAAAGAGCCGGAAAAGCCGTTCAGCAAAAGCCATTTTGCGTATGACCCAGAGCAAGATGACTACAGCTGCCCTGAAGGTCACAGGCTCCGGTATGAATCGACGGAAAAACGCACGGGCAAGCGGCACTACGTGATCACCGACGCGGCCATCTGCCACGCGTGCCGGCACTACGGGAGCTGCACCCAGGCGCGCAGGGGGCGCAAGATCATCCGGCTGCCCAACGAAGAGGTTAAGCTCAGGCTGGAGGCCCAGTACGAGGAGGCCGCCTCGCAGGCCGTCTACGAGAGGCGCAAAACCCGGGCCGAGCATCCCTTCGGGCACATCAAGCGCAACCTCAAGGTCGATGCCTTCCTGCTACGGGGGCTCGAGGGGGCGCGAGCCGAGGTCTCGATGCTGGCCAGTTGCTTCAATGTGGCTCGCCTGATCTCGCTGCTCGGGGTCAACGGGCTCATCGAGAGGCTCCGGGCCCTCGGAAGGCCCTGCTTCGCACCGGCATGAGGCTCAACGGCGTCTTCAAAGGGCCCTGAACCATCAAAACCTGCCCGACAGACCGTGCGCGGATAGACGTTACGGATATTTTGTTGTCAAAGAACGGGTAAACAACTCGTCCCCTCTTGACTGTTGCGACACAGCCTCCCAGGGGAGAGGGTGTTCATTCCAACGATAACCCGCTCCCAGGCGGGGTCTGTTGCTCGCAATGACTGGGTGAGGAGGCGCTCCACGGCAGAGTCAAATCAAAGGATCGGAGGAAACAGGCAGGCATATGCGCATACTGGTCACAGGCGGAGCGGGGTACATCGGCAGTCACGCGGTCAAGGCGCTCGGCAGGGCGGGTCACGAAATCTGCGTGTTCGACAATCTCTCCACCGGGCACGAGTGGGCCGTACTTCGGGGAAGGCTGGTGAAGGGGGACCTGGAAGACCGCGCCGCGATCAACAGCGTTCTCAGGGAGTTCAGGCCCGAGGCGGTTATGCACTTTGCGGCCTATATCCAGGTTGAGGAGTCCGTCAGGGAACCCCTGAAGTATTACCGCAACAACGTGGCCAACTCGCTCAACCTGCTGGAAGCCATGCGGGCAAACGGCGTCGGGTACTTCATCTATTCCTCCACGGCCGCCGTCTACGGAATCCCGGAACAAATCCCGGTGCCAGAAACCGCGCCCCTGCTGCCCATCAACCCCTATGGGATGACGAAGGTGATGATCGAACGCGTGCTTGCCGATCTGGCCGCGGCAGCGGATTTTCGGTATGTGGCCCTCCGGTATTTCAATGTTGCGGGCGCCGACTCGGGCGGAGAGCTGGGCCAGGCCTACAGGGAGGCGACACACCTGATCACCCGCGCCCTGAAGACCGCGCACGGCGAGTTTGCCAAACTCTACATCTACGGGACGGATTACCCCACGCCGGACGGTACCTGCATCCGTGACTACATCCACGTGGACGACCTGGCGGAGGCACACGTACAGGCGCTGGATCATCTGTTCAAAACAGGACAGAGCGCGGTCATGAACTGCGGCTACGGCTCGGGTTATTCGGTCAGAGAGGTCGTCGAGACGGCAAAGAAGGTGACCGGGGTCGACTTCCCCGTCAAGGAGACGGGCAGGCGCGCGGGAGATCCGCCAACCCTGGTTGCCGACAGCACGAAACTTATGCAGGCGACGGGATGGAAGCCGAAATACAATAATTTGGAGTACATCATCAAAACGGCATGGGAGTGGGAGAAGAAGCTCCAGGGCCAAAGTCCGAGGATCTGAGCGAGGAAAGCGAAACAAACAACAAAGTGAATTGCCCCTTTGAGCGAACAACGGGATCGAAGCTCGTTTCGGAAAGTTTATCCAGGGCGATCAGAAAATCATTCTCACCTCTCGAGATCTTCCGGGGGGATTTCACCTGGCGATCGGTTGAACCGTTGCGGGATTGCGCGTGGCCTTCCACGTCCGGCGCGCTATGCCTGTGTTTATCTCCCCTTCGATGGCCTGCTCCCGGATGCGGCCGGAGAACCGGACAGGCACGCTCTTTCCGAAAGATTCGCCCGACAGCATGAAGCTGATCATCTCGCCGGTGACCTTCCCATCCAGCACAGCCCACTTCCTTTCCCTGTATTTAACCGCACCCGTGATTTCCTGGAAGACCTGTTTCACCTCGAGTTCCCACGTGGTCTTCGATTTTCCCTTGCCTTCCGCCCATTGCCATCTCCCCGAGAAATTCGCGGGGATAATCCAGAAATAGGCATCCTCCCTGCCGAAGGACGAGAGGGCGTCGGGTTTCCATTCGCCCATGTCGAAGGTGTACGACGCGATCCGAGTACCCGGCTTGAGCTCGCTCAGCAGTCTGGGTCGGATCTTGAGATTGACATGGCCCCCCATGTATAGCGTCACGACCGTGGCCTCGCTGAAATCCTCCCTGAAGATGTCCGCCACGATGAAGCGGACGCGGTCCTGGACTCCGGCCCGCACGGCGGCCTTACGGCTTTCGTCCACGAGGTCGGGGTCGAGTTCGATGCCCACGGCCCGGCAACCCGTCTGTCTTGCTGCCTCGATGACGATGCGCCCGTCACCGGAGCCCAGGTCGTACAGGATGTCGTCCTTCCCGACGCGGGCCTTTGCAAGGATCTCGGCGATGACGTAGTTGGGGGTCGGAAGGAATGGGGCGTCGAGTCTTGTGCTGCGCTCGGTGTCCATGTAGGCATGGGCAGTGGGTATGGGGCAAAGATGCAGAATGAGTGACGATAGAATGAGGACCGGGAGAAGTGTTGTGTACCGCCTTGCTCTTATTATAGGCCGCGCGGAATTGCGATTTCGCATGAATGGATCGCGGGTTACCTGTTCTTGCGATCCTTCGACAGGCTCAGAACGGGTGCCAGGCCCGTGAGAAACGGCCCGCCCGTTTCCCCGCCTCTCGAAGTGAGGGTTATCAACCGATTCCCCTCCCTCGACGGGAGGGGATAAAGGGGAGGGTGTATGATGAAGATGAGCCCCCTCACCCTTTCCCTCTCCCGCGAGAGGAGAGGGAAATTTGAGATTGCCGCTCCCGCGCAGGCAGACAGTGAACGGCGAGGATGCCTCTTCCTCCAAAAAAACCGAAAGAAGTTGAGTCCCCATGCTCGTTGTAACCCGTTTTGACGTCAATGGGCACATGAATGAATACCTCCGTTTGAGTGCGGATTATGACGGAAACAGAAAGACAATTAAAGAAAAATACGATTCGGCCGATGATATGGGCGGATGGAACCCTGAAAAAGGCAAACCACACCGAAAGGGTGGGGCGCAAAGCCGCTGGCCTAAACCCTTGATTGTGTTAAGGGTATGGCAGAAGGGCTGCCAGGGCGAAACCGCACTTCCCGTGACGGGATTCGCCCCCAGGGCGAATCTGCACGTGGAGGTGATGCCGTGTCTGTGGCGCATCCTTTCCCCCTTCTTTCCCGCAGGAGTTCCTTTTTCATCGTCGTACTCTCAGGCTTGGTTCTTTTTTTGATGGCAATCCTGAGCCTCCTGATGACCGCGGCCCACGCGGCACAGGTGACCGTGGCCTGGGACGCCAACACGGACCCCGCCGTCGCGGGCTACCGGGTGCATTACGGCACAGCGCCGGGAAACTACACGACGCACATAGACGTGGGGAACGCGACAAGCTGCGTCATCAGCGGACTGCTGGCGGGGTTGACCTATTATTTTGCGGCGACGGCCTACGACGGCAGCGGCAATGAAAGCGACTACTCCGCTGCGGTCAGCTACACGGTCCCGCAGGCCCCGGCTCCCGCCCCCTCCCCGTCCGGGGCAGCCGCGAGCGGAGGCGGCGGGGGGTGTTTCATCGCCACGGCCGCCTTCGGGAGCTACCAGGCACCGGAGGTCATCCTGCTCCAGAAGTTCCGGGACCGCATTCTCCTGGCAAGCGAGCCGGGCAGGCTGCTTGTGGAGTTCTACTACAGGGTATCGCCCCCGATTGCCGCTTTCATCAGTCAAGACGAACTGCTCAAGCGGGCCGCGCGGCTTTCTCTGCGGCCCTTGATCTTCGGTATCCAGCACCGGCTCGCCGTGTACCTCGGCGTGCTCGCTCTCCTTATGGGCCTAACATTTATCCTTTACGGTGAGCAGCGCAGGATTCTGCGCGAAGTGGGTCGCATACGGCGGCAGAAATAGGGTAAGCGGCCAAAACTGACAGCAATGCCGCTGAACGGCAGAGTACGGAATGAATTGAAGATAAACGCACAAACCCGATAGTCGGCCAACCGACATCCTGCCAATAATCCTGCCTGCGGTGCGCCGTGAAACCGCCGTATACGGATTGTAACCGTCTGATATTCAATAACTTTTCTTGGCACGGCCGCAAGTCCTGTTGCGTATGCTTTTTGCATGAAAATCCTGCGTCATGGCTTGGAACGGCAGGAGAAAGAAAAAGGCCCTCGTGCTCGACGACGACCCTAGCGTGCTGCAGGTGCTCGGCGGCTACATGAGCGCCTTCAATTTCGACGTGGAGACGACGGACAACCCGCGCGCGGCGCTGGAGCTCTGCAAGACCCGGCGCTTCGACATCATCCTGTCCGATCTCATGATGCCCGAGATGAACGGGCTGGAATTCCTGCAGGAAGTCAAGCACGCCGACCCCGATGCGGCCTTCATCATGATCACGGGATACCCGTCGATCGACTCCGCCGTCGAGGCCATCCGCCGCGGCGCCCAGGACTACATCAGCAAGCCCTTCAAGATCGAGGAAATCAAGCACAAGATCGACAAGGCCCTGTTGGAGAAGAGCCTGAAGATGCGGCTCCGGCACCTCCAGGGCATCACATGGGCCCTCATCATCTCCATCCCCCTCTGGCTCATCCTCGGCATCGTCTTTGCGCGATCCATAAAGTAGAGGCGAGTCCGGGCTGCCTGTCCCGGGGCTGAAGAGCAATCCCCCCTCGACACGCTACTCCCTGCTCTTCGCGAGAAACGCCCCCATTTCCGCAAGGCCCATGCAGTTGATGATGTCGGGGGCCTCGAGCCAGCCTTTCCGCGCAGTGTTCAGCCCGTAGCGAATGTCCCGCAGGCCGTCCGCGTGATGCGCGTCCGGGTTGACGGCGATCCGCGCACCCTGCCGCTTGGCGTACCTGCAGTGGCGCCAGTCCAGATCCAGGCGGTGCGGGTTGGCGTTGAGTTCGATGACCTTGCCGCGCTCTGCGGCGGCATCGATGATGCGCTCGAGGTCCAGCGCGTAGGGCTCACGGGCGAGCAGCAACCGGCCCGTGGGATGGGCCAGGATCGTCGTGTGGCGGTTCTCCAGGGCCTTTAGAACCCGTTTGGTCATCTCCTCCGCGCTCATCCCGAAATGCGAGTGGACGGCGGCAATGACGAAGTCGAAGGACTCGAGGGTTGCATCGTCGTAATCGAGCCTGCCGTCGGGCAGGATGTCGGCCTCGATGCCCTTGAAGATGCGGAAGGCGGGGTCCTCCCGGTTCAACGCGTCTACGGCCCTGTGCTGCCGGCGGATCTCATCCGCGGTGAGGCCGCCGGCGTAGAAGGCCGATTCGCTGTGGTCGGTGATGCCGATGTACTCCAGGCCCATCCGCTTTGCGGCCTTGACGACCGCCTCCAGCGTACTGGAGCCGTCGCTTGCCGTCGTGTGGATGTGAAAGACCCCGCGGATGTCTTTCATCTTGACCAGCGACGGCATCACGCCCGTTTCGGCAGCTTCGATCTCGCCCATGTTTTCGCGGAGCTCCGGCGGCACCCAGGCAAGCCCCAGGGCCGCGAAAATTTCCTCCTCGCTTGTGCATGACACGAGTGCATCGTCGCGGAAGAGGCCGTACTCGTTCATCTTGAGGCCCATCTGTTTTGCGCGGCCCCGCATGGCCACGTTGTGCTCCTTGCTGCCCGTGAAGTGGTGCAGGGCATAGGGGAATTCCTGCGGCGAGACGATCCTCAGGTCGGCGTTGATCCCCGCCTTGAGGAAAACGCTCACCTTCGTGTCCCCATGGGCGATGACGCTCTCAGCGTCGGCAATCGAGGCGAACCACTGCGAGAGGCCTGCCGGGTCGGACGTGGCGGCGACGAGGTCGATGTCCTTGACGGTTTCGTTTCCGCGCCTGAGCGAGCCGGCCAAGCTGGCCGATACGACTCCGGGGTGCCCTAGGAGTTTTGCCAGGAGGGGTTCCGCGGCCTCGAGGGCGTCGCTGCAGAGGTGTCGCTCCTTGTACCGCTTCAGGTGTTCGATGCCGGCGAGGATCTTCTGCTGCGTCCGGGCCCCGAAGCCGGGCAGCTCCACGAGGCGGTTCTCCAGGCAGGCGTATTCCAGCTCGCCCAGGGTCTCGATGGAGAGCTTCTCGTGGAGGGCGCGGATCTTCTTCGGCCCCAGGCCGGGGATGCGCAGCATCTCGAGATGCCCGGGCGGCACGGAGGCCTTGAGCTTCTCGTAGTACTCGAGTCGCCCCGTGGTGACCAGTTCAGTGATCTTGCGGCTCAGGGCGTCGCCGATGCCCTTGATGGAAGTCAGGCCACCCCGCCGCACGAGCTCGCCGAGATCGTCTTCGAGGGTCTCCAGCTGTCTGGCCGCATTGCTGTAGGCGATGGACTTGAAGGGCGACTCGCCCTTGAGCTCGAGGAGCACACTGATCTCCTGGAGGATGCGGATGACGTCTTTGGGGGAGATGGGGCCGGTCATGGTATATTGTGGCATCGGCAAAGAGGAGAAGCAACCTGGATTCTATGCCCGGGATTGCTTCGTCGCTGGCCTCCTCCTAATGAACAGCCCTCTCGTTTCCCCTCCCTCGATGGGAGGGGATCAAGGGGAGGGTGAATGACTTCAGGCCCCCTCACCCTTGCCCTCTCCCGCCAGAGGCTGTGTCGCAACAGTCAAGAGGGGACGAGTTGTTTACCCGTTCTTTGACAACAAAATATCCGTAACGTCTATCCGCGCACGGTCTGTCGGGCAGGTTTTGATGGTTCAGGGCCCTTTGAAGAGCGCCGTTGAGCCTCATGCCGGTGCGAAGCAGGGCCTTCCGAGGGCCCGGAGCCTCTCGATGAGCCCGTTGACCCCGAGCAGCGAGATCAGGCGAGCCACATTGAAGCAACTGGCCAGCATCGAGACCTCGGCTCGCGCCCCCTCGAGCCCCCGTAGCAGGAAGGCATCGACCTTGAGGTTGCGCTTGATGTGCCCGAAGGGATGCTCGGCCCGGGTTTTGCGCCTCTCGTAGACGGCCTGCGAGGCGGCCTCCTCGTACTGGGCCTCCAGCCTGAGCTTAACCTCTTCGTTGGGCAGCCGGATGATCTTGCGCCCCCTGCGCGCCTGGGTGCAGCTCCCGTAGTGCCGGCACGCGTGGCAGATGGCCGCGTCGGTGATCACGTAGTGCCGCTTGCCCGTGCGTTTTTCCGTCGATTCATACCGGAGCCTGTGACCTTCAGGGCAGCTGTAGTCATCTTGCTCTGGGTCATACGCAAAATGGCTTTTGCTGAACGGCTTTTCCGGCTCTTTCCTCGCCTGCCGCTGTGAAGGCACGATCACTCGGATCCCCTGGCGGTCGATCTTCTCGAGCTCCGCCGTGTCGGCATAGCCGGCATCGGCGCAGGCCGTCTCGCAGGGACTCTCCAGCAGCGCGTTGGCGGCCTCGATCTGCCGGGCGAACTGGTTGACATCACTGGTCTCTTCGACGGCATCGGCCTGCAGCAGAAGCCCCTGCTTGTCATCCACCACCAACTGGACGTTGTAGGCCGCGTGGCTGCCCTGGACGCTCTTCATCAGGGCGCAGTCCGGGTCGGTGAGGTTGACGTGCCGGTGGCTGCCTCCCTCGAAGCCCCGCAGGGCCTCCTGGACCCGGTCCTTGAGCGTGTTCGTCTGGGCAAGGTCCTTTCGCATCGCCACGTACGAGTCCATGTGCCGCTCCCGGCGGTCGATGGCCTCGCAGTCCTGCAACAGCTGCTCGATGCGCCGATCCAGATCGGCCAGCTTCTTCTCGTACCAGGCCCGGTCATGGCTGCGGTAGCGTGAGGCATTGGCCCGGATCTTTGTGCCGTCGACAAACAGCACGTTGCCCGCGATTAGGTCGAGCTTGATGCAGAGCCGGGCGCAGTGCCGGAGCACCTGCTTGAGGGCCGCCTTGTGGTTGCGCCTAAACTCCGCGATGGTCTTGTGGTCGGGCCTCAGCCCGGCCATCAGCCACACAAAGGCCAGGTTGTGGTGGCACTCCCGTTCGAGCTTGCGGGAACTGCGTACCCCGTAGGAGTAGCCGTAGACCAGCAGCTTGAGCATCGCGCGCGGATCGTAGGCGGCGTTGCCGACCTGGTTGGGGTCCACCTCGATGCCCAGTTGCGGCAGATCCAAGGCCTCCACGAAGGCATCGTAGGCCCGTACCGGGTCCTCGGGGGACACGTAGTCCTCGATGCTGGCGGGCAGCAGCCCCAGTTGCAGACGGTCGCCGGTTCGATAGGCCATGAGCGCATCTCCTTTCGCGGAGCACTCTAGCACACCGGGCCGGGGTTGGCGATCCTTCGAGGTGCGTTACGGATATTTTTTTGTCAAAGAACTCAGCCCCTACTCCCTATTGCGACACAGCCTCCCAGGGGAGAGGGGAGCTTGTAATTGTCTCTCCCGCCAGGGGAGAGGGTGTTCATTGCATGATAACTCCATACCTAGGACGGAGTCCGCACCTCGCAATGAAGAGAAAAATGCTCCTCGAAATGACAGAATGGCGATCAGGACTCGGCGCCCAGTTCCACGCCCATCTCGGCGGCGAGTCTCGCCATGAGCTCGCGCGGGATGCTGTCGCGCAGGTCCTGGATGTCGGTCTGCATGACCTCGCAGAAGGCGTGCACGAAGGACTCGTACATGAGGATGAGGTTATTGACGCCGGCGTCCTCGAGGCCCGTCTTGAGCCCCTCCTCGATGCTCATAACGATGAACTCGTCATCGGCCAGGCCGAGGGAGGACTTCCGGATCTGTTCGAGGTACTTCTCGGGCGGGATCGACTCGTTGGCGAGCATCCAGTTGAGCTGCAGGCAGATCAGGTAACAATATTCGGCACGCTCGCAGACCTCTTTTTCGCTCAGCATCCGTCCACCTCCACTATGTCGCGCTGTACAGGCGGTCGCCTTTGCGGGTCCGGTCGTAGCAGAAGGCGTCCATGCCGGGGATGACGACCCTCACGGCCGGGACTCCCGTCTCGGGCCGGGTCAGGTCCACGGCGATGACCCGGTCGAGGCCCCGCTCCCGCAGCCTCGCAAGGCAGGCTCTCAGGTCCTCGGTGATGTCGCTGCTGTACCCGATTTCCATGTCCGAGAGGCGCTTGACGCTGCGGACGGCGAACCGCGGGTCTTCCATCGCCTCGTCGTGGGTGAGGTACAGGGGGCTCGCGTCCCGCAGCCCGTCGGGACCGTTCTTGACGAGGAAGAGCGCCCGCGTCGTGGCCACCTCCATGAGCGCCCGTCCCATGGCGACCCTCGGGTCCGTGTGGGCGCCGAACCCCTCGACGGGCAGCGTGTCGCCGCTGCGCAGGTCCTTGGAAAAGGCCGCCACGACGGGGATCCCGATGTCGGAGGTGATGTCGCGGGCGATGACCTCGAGCCCGGCCTGCTCGAATTTCGATGCGATGTCGAGAAGGAACCGGTTTTCGGGCCTGTCGTCGATGACCACCGGCTCGCCGTAGTCGCGGTTGTACTTGGCGATACTCCAGGCGTCGCGCTCGACGATCTCCGTCAGCGCGTGGAAGACGGCCTCCTCGAGGGTGTTGCCCGAGGCGAGGCCGTTGGTGTGCGAGCCGTAGAGAAGCCCCTCGTCCCGGTGGAAGGGGTGGTAGACCTCCCTCGCGGGGACGAGGATCTCCTCGCAGCGGCAGATGTCGTAGCCCTCCACCCAGTGCAGTTCGCTGTCTGGCGTGTAGTCGCTGAACTGGGAGAGGATGAGTGTCGTGGGGTCGAGGGTGTTGCGCCTCGTGCGCAGGGCGTTGTAACTGCCCACGATGAGGCGGTCGGCCCATTCCTCGCGGAACTCGGAGGAGTAGCGCTCGATCGACTCGAGGGTGAGGGACACCTGGGCCTGTACGGGAGACAGCCCCTTGCCGGTGTGAAAGGTCCTGGACTCGTCGGGCCGCAGCCGCCAGCACGTGAAGACGGGGATGCCGATGCGGTCCAGGTCCGTCGCATCGCGGAAGTCCTGCATCCCGAGCAGATCCCGCATGCCCTCGACGAATCGCAGGGTGTCGCCGGGCGGCCGAGACCGGTGCGTCTCGCGGATGTAGACCTTCGGGCAGCTTCCGAGCGTGATCGGCGCCATCGACCCTCCTCGCTGTTGAAGTTGCCGTAATCAACGCCATTTCCGGGGGCAAAGTCAACAGAAAAGACAGGCCCGGAAGCAAAGGGTCGAAGAGTGCAAGCCTCTCCCGCGAAAGGAGAGGAAAGAAAAGGAGGTTGAACAGGGACTACAGATTCTTTGCTGCCCAGAGGGCGGCCTGGAGGCGGTTGGGGACGTTGATCTTCTTGAAGATGTTGTAGATGTGGGTCTTGACGGTGTGCGGGCTGATGCAGATCCGGGCGGCAATCTCCTCGTTCGTGGCCCCCGAGACGACCATGCTCAGGATCTCGAGTTCCCGCTGCGTCAGGAAGATCACCTCCTTGTTGTGGGCCTCGCCGGCGGAGCGCTGCGACAGGATGCACTTGGCCATGATGTCCCGGGAGAGCCACATCTCGCCCTTGAACAGGGCCTGGATCCCCTTCACCAGCTGGTCGACGGTGTCCGTTTCGTAGAAGAACCCCCGGATGCCCCAGGAGACGGCCCTCTCCTCGATGCCGAGTCCGGGCCTGACGTTGAACAGGGCCACGAGGCAGTTCGACAGGACTCGCTTACCCGACACGGCCAGCGCCATGAAGTACTTCACGGGGTCCCGTTCCGGGCAGTCCAGCAGGACGAGCGTGCTGTGATCGGACTCCGCCGGGTTCACGGTGATCGCGGCGGGATCGGAGGCGATGAGGCACGTCACGCCGGTGTGCACGGTCAAGTAGTGGGTCATCAGGTCGCACTGCAGCCTGCGGGCGCTGACGATCTGGATCGTCTTCTTGTCGAGAGAGCCTGCCTTTGCCGTCTTGCTTTTCATGGCCTCTGCGGACGATTAGAACGGGATTAGAGTGTATCTAATACTCTGGTATTAGTGACAAGCATATTCCGTTCCACAATTCCAAGGATCGCAAAATATATTGATATTACAGCAAATACAGATACTTGCGATGGACCCGGGCGGGCTGGGCGCTGGAGGGGCGACTGTCGTGTCCTCTGACAGACATGGAAGGATCGAATCCATGCCTCAACGGGAAACGCAGGGCAGGGGAGTACCGGAAACGGCAAGGACTCGTGTCAGGCGGTTCCCGGGGTGCGGGTCGCCGTCGGGGCGATGACGTAGTCCTCGCTGAAGCGGATGGCCATTCCGTCCTGCTGTGCACGGGTGACCGTGCCGAGGATGCGGATGCGGGTTCTCCCGGGGCTCCGGAACGTCTTGAGGCTGTCGTAGGAAAGCATGAGGTCGAGCCGCACCTTCGTGCCTTCCGTCAGGGCGGCATCCGTGCGGAAGTAGGCGCCGCCGGCGCAGACGTTGGCCGTCTTGAGGGAAATCTTTCTCCTCTTCGCCGTTCTCGCCAAGGTCTCGATCTTCACCGGTACCGCGAGATCGTAGCGCTCGAATTTCCTGCGTTCGACCATCCGGGATCGCCCCGCTGTCTGTTATGGCAGCAGTCTATCGTGCAGGGGCGCAAAAGCAAGATGGAAAAAAGTATGATTTTGCCTAATAAAAAATCATGAGAAAAATCGAGGGAACTAATCCTTCGAGCATTAGTCCGGATATATGCAAAACGGAAAATGATTTCAATTTTCGCGGTCTTGTGCTACTCTTGCGGGGCTGAAAGTTATCGACAGTCGCGACTGATGTGACCATTGTGACTGATGTTACAAGCTGTGGGATCCGGGGGCAGCAGGCATAGGGGGGAGTCATGAAGATCGAGGTCAAAGTTTGCAGACCGTCCTCCTTCAAGGGGGAGGCGATCGTGGTCTTGCACTTCGAGGGCGAGAGAAAGCTCGACGGGCCGGCGCTCGAACTTGACCGGCAGTCGGGGGGCGTCCTCGGGGATCTGATCAAGAGCGGGGATTTTGCCGGCAAACACGCCCAGGTTTCCGTCGTCTACACCCGGGGTGCACTTCCCGCCCAGAGGATATTCCTGCTGGGTCTCGGCAAGAGGAAGGATTTCGACCTCGAGAAGGCGCGCAGGGGATTCTCGAAGGCGGCCCGCTCGGCCCGTGAACTGGGGCTCAAGGAATTCGCGATCTGCCTCGATCCCGTCCCGGGGGGGGCCAGCCTGGAAGACATGACCGAGGCAGCCGTTGAGGGCGTGCTTCTCGGGCTGTACCGGTTTACGCAGTTCAAGACCGCCAAGGAGAACGGGCAGGGGGAAGTGCGGAAGCTTGTTTTTCTCGCGCCTGATGCCCGGGAGGCGCGGCGCATGAAGGCCGCGGCGTCAGCTGCCGAGATCGTCTCGAGGGCCGTCTGCTATGCACGGGATCTCGTATCGACGCCGTCCAACGAGATGACGCCCACCGACATGGCGCGCCGTGCGAAGGAGGCAGCCGCGTCGAAGAAGGTTCGGCTGACCGTTCTCGGGAACCGCGAGATGCAGAGGCTCGGGATGAACGCGCTTCTCGCCGTTGCCCGGGGCAGCATGGAGCCCGCCCGCTTCATCATTCTCGAATACTCGGGGGGCCTCCGCGGTGAGAAGCCCTACGTGATCGTCGGCAAGGGCCTGACCTTCGACAGCGGGGGCATTTCCCTCAAACCGCCCGACAAGATGGAGGAGATGAAGGCCGACATGTCGGGCGGGGCCGCCGTGCTGGCCGTCGTCAAGGCCGCGGCGGAGCTGGGTTTGCCGCTCAACCTGGTGGGGCTCGTCCCGGCCACGGAAAACCTCCCGGGCGGGCGCGCCTACAAGCCCGGCGATGTGCTGCGCTCCATGTCCGGGCAGACCATCGAGGTCATCAGCACCGATGCGGAGGGCCGGCTCATCCTTGCCGATGCGCTGACCTATGCGGGCCGCTTCAAGCCGAGGGCCATCATCGACCTGGCCACCCTGACGGGGGCCTGCGTCATCGCGCTGGGCGAGGACGTCATCGGCATGATGGGCAACGATGCGGACCTCAAGGACGGCCTGCGGAAAGCCGCGGGGGAGACCGGGGAGAAGCTGTGGGAACTTCCGATCTGGGACGACTACGCCGAGCTCATCAAGAGCGACGTGGCGGACATGAAGAACACGGGGGGTCGGGCCGGCGGGGCCATCACGGCGGCCGTCTTCCTGGGAAAGTTCGTGGGCGGCACCCCCTGGGTGCACCTTGACATCGCCGGGCCGGCCTGGCTCAGCAAGGAAAAGCCCTACATCCCCCGCGGCGCCTCGGCCGTGGGTGTGCGGCTCCTGCTGCGTTTCCTCCGGGACCGGGCTGCCACGAAGCGGAAGAAATGAGGGAAGCAGGGGGAGATGCACCCTTCTGCAAAGGGGAATCGCTCATTTCCCGGATCCAGTGATAAAACGCGTCATCGCGGTGAGCCGAGGCCCCGGGCGCAGCGCGACGGGCAGCGTGGCGGTCTCGCCCTTTTCACGGGATTGCCGCGCACCCTGCGGGTGCCCGCAATGACCCGTTCTAAAGGTTTTCAGCTTCTGGTCGCTGGGTTCGGCATTTGAAAAGGGAATCCCCAGGAAATCCCCCTTTCGCAAAGGGGGACAGGGGGATTTGACGAAAAGAACGACATAGACAAACCGGCGAGACAAACGAAAGAATGCCACCGATCCTGAAGATCGAAAGCCTGAGCACCCATTTCGAGACGGCGCGGGGGAGCGTGAAGGCCGTCGACGGCGTGGACCTGCGTCTCGACGAGGGTGACACCCTCGGGATCGTCGGAGAGTCGGGGTGCGGCAAGACGGTGCTCGCGCTGTCCGTCATGCGTCTCGTGCCTAGGCCTCCGGGCCGCATCGTTTCCGGCCGTGTCCTGTTCGAGGGGGAGGACCTCCTGGCCCTGTCGGAGGAACAGATGCGCCGGGTCCGGGGCAAGCGGATCTCCATGATCTTCCAGGAGCCCATGACATCCCTCAACCCCGTGTTCCGCATCGGCGATCAGGTCGCCGAAACCCTCCGGCTCCACGAGGGGCTTTCCGCAAAAGACGCCCACGAGCGTGCCGTGGAGATGCTGCGGCTTGTCGGGATCCCCGCGCCCGAGCAGCGGGTGAGGGACTACCCGCACCAGATGAGCGGCGGGATGCGCCAGCGCGTGATGATTGCCATGGCCCTGTCGTGCAGGCCGAGGCTCATGCTCGCCGACGAACCCACGACGGCCCTGGACGTGACGATCCAGGCGCAGATCCTCGATCTGATCCAGGGCCTGAAGCAGGAAGTGGGCACATCGGTGATCCTGATCACGCACGATCTCGGGGTCATCGCCGAGGCCGCGCAGCAAGCGGCCGTCATGTACGCAGGCTGGGTCGTCGAGCAGGGCCCCGTGGGCGCGATCTTTTCATCGCCCCTTCACCCCTACACCGTGGGGCTCATGAATTCGATTCCACGCATCGATCGGGGACGTGCGGGCGACGGGTATCTCAACGTCATCCCCGGCACCATCCCCGACCTGCTCGAGCTTCCTTCGGGCTGCAAGTTCCGGGACCGCTGCTCCCGCGTCATGCCCGTCTGCGCCGAGAGGAAGCCGGAGCTTGTCGAGAAAACGCCGGGGCACTTCGTGCGCTGCTGGCTGTGGGTGTGAACGATGGCTGACGTTCTCGTTGACATCAGGGGCATTCGAAAGCACTTCCCCGTCAGGGGCGGGCCCATCAGCGGGCGAAAGTCCGTCGTCAAGGCCGTCGACGGAGTCGATCTCGCCGTGTACCGCGGGGAGACGCTGGGCCTGGTGGGCGAGAGCGGCTGCGGGAAGACCACCCTGGGCAGGCTCGTCGTCAGGCTCGAGGACCCCACGGAGGGGCAGATCCTGTTCGAGGGCGAGGACATCCTGGCATACGACGCGCGGAAGCTGAAAGCCTTCCGGCGCAAGGTCCAGATGATATTCCAGGACCCCTACTCCTCGCTCAACCCGCGCCGCAGCGCGGCGAGCACGATCGGGGAGCCCCTGCTGGTGCACGGCGTCGCGTCCGGGCGGGAGCGGGAGGAGGAAGTGGCCCGGCTCATGGAAAAGGTCGGCCTCACGCGGGAGCAGATGGGCCGGTACCCCCACGAGTTCAGCGGCGGCCAGCGGCAGCGGATCGGCATCGCCAGGGCGCTGGCCCTTCGTCCGAAGCTCATCATCGCCGACGAGCCCGTCTCAGCGCTCGACGTCTCCATCCAGGCCCAGATCCTGAACCTGCTTCGGAGCCTCCAGCGGGAATTCGAGCTGACCTACCTGTTCATCTCCCACGACCTGAGCGTCGTGGAGCACATGAGCGACCGTGTGGCCGTCATGTACCTGGGGAAGATCGTCGAACTCGCCGGGAGCGCCGATCTGTACAACCGCCCGTTGCACCCCTACACCCAGGTCCTCATCTCGGCCATCCCCGTTCCCGATCCGGGCCGCAGGGCCCGCCGCCTCGCAACAGGGGGCGATGTCCCGAGCCCGATCGACCCGCCGGCCGGATGCGCCTTTCACCCCCGTTGCCTCCGCGCGGGCGATGCGTGCAGGAGCGTCGTCCCTGCCCTGGTGGAGCGGGAGAAGGGGCATTTCGTCGCCTGCCATCTCCTGGACTGACCGTTTTTTTGTCCTTGCTTTTTCCGACCATCAAATCACATTATGGCTTCGGCACGGAAGTTCCGGAAACGACCCCTTGGAAAGGAGAACGCCGATGCGCCGCGCAACATTGCCAGCATGGCTTGGGACGGTTTCAGTCGTGACGGTTATCATCGCCCTTGCCGCCTGCGCCACGGGCACCATCCTGAGGTGGAACCAGGTCGATGCGGGCGCCCTCATGCAGGGCGATGCGGGAAAGCAGTCGTACAACGTCATCCGGTTCGAGACCTTCGGCCCGAGAACGGAGCAGATCTTCGGGTACGTGCTCTACAAGGAGGGGATCGAGGTCGTGACGGGAGGGGGCATCCCGGTTGCGAGGCTGGGGAGGAAGACCCTTCAGGAGGTCATGGCCGATCACGAGCAGCAGATGAGGAGCAGGATGTTCACGGGAGGGAGCCGGCTCATCGTCCGGGAGTTCATGCGGGGCGATTCCGTCGTGGCTCTCACGGCAAGCGATCTCAACATGGATGTCCAGCTCTGGGACATCACCCAGGCAGACGGCCCACCTGTGCTTCGTCTCGTCTACAGGGATATGCGCAGGGAGCCTGACAGCCCTGACCCGATGCGGCCGCAGAGAAGAGGTTTTTAACTGCCCATGACCCGACAGCGCCGGCTCATGCAGGGCGCGGGCATCGGGCTGCCGAAACGGGAGGATTGCAGCCATGAGGACTCAGACCGGCTCCCGGGGCTACACGGCTGCCCTGACGATTATCCTTTTCCTCTTTTTTCTGCTTGCCTGCGCGCCGGGCGCCTATTTGAAGTGGAACCAGGTCGATGCCGCGGCGTTGGCGGCAGGCCCGGCAGGCGGCGAGAAGCTCAACGCCATCCGTGTTGCGACGTTCGGCCCCCACGCGGAGCAGATTCACGGGTATTTCCTGTACCGGGACGGCGTCGAGGTCGTCACGGGCGGGGGCGCGTCGATCGAGAGGATCGGGAAACTTTCCCTGCGGGAGGTCGGGGCCGATTACGCCAAGGTGGTCAGCCTCCGGATGTCGGACCCGAGGGTGCTCGTCACCCGCGAGATCCTCAGGGGCGGCGCAGTCGTCGGTTACACGGTAACGGACATCAAGCTGGACATGGACCTCTGGGACATCACGCCCGCCGGCCGGGCATCGACGGTCGTGCTGCGGCTCGAGTACAGGGATCGGAGAAATCTCGACAGCGGCGGCGACGGCCGGGGAATCCTGGACTCGTCGGACTGACCCCGGTTTCACCGGCTGAAATGATCAAAGCCCCGCGGGCCCCTCACCGCGAGGGGGGAGCCGACCCGATCGAAGACGCCGGGGGATGCCGAGTACCGTAACTCGCCGAGCCTCGTCAGGGGGAGGTCCCGAAAAGGCCAGTCCCGCCTCAGTCGTCCCTCCTTCTCTTTCGGCACGGCAAACAGCAGCTCGTAATCCTCGCCGTCCGTGAGGGCTTCCTCCAAGGTTGTCTCCGCGGTGCGCCTCGGGACGGACTGCGCATCGAGAAAGAGCGCCACGCCCGAGGCACGGCAGAGGCGCCCCGCGTCGATCAGCAGCCCGTCGCTCACGTCGATCATCGCCCCGGCAAGCCCCTGACCGGCGAGCCACCGGCCTTCCCGAACCCGCGGCTCGAAATCGAGATGATGCCCCGTCGGGAAGGAACGGCCGAATACCCCCGTCGCCCAGAAACCGTCCCCGTCCCTCGCGCCTGTGCGTCGAACGACCTGCCTCTCGTCGGCACGGCCGACGATGGTCAGGCTCGCCACGGTTCTCCCGGCGCCCCGGGCCAGGTCGCCTCCGACGAGGTGGGTGTCCCAGCGGCGGCACAGCTCGAGCATCCCGTCGAAGAAACGATCGAGCCACGCAGCATCATGGCGGCCTCCCAGGGCCACGGCGCTGAGGCAGTAGAGGGGTGTACCCCCCATGGCGGCGATGTCGCTCAAGTTGCGGGCCAGGAGCTTTCGGCCGACCTGTTGCGGGGATGCCGCGAAAGGCCCCTCTTCTGCGAAGTGGCGCCCCTCGACAACCTGGTCCACGGCGATGAGCAGGAGGCTGCCGTCGGCCGAGCGGAAGCCGGCGCAGTCATCACCGGGCGGGATCACCAGCTCGCCCGGCGGGTGGGGCATGCGCTTGAACAGGGCCTCTAGGAAGTCGTCTTCGGTCATGGCATCGGCCATCGGGTTCAGGACCGGGGTGCGGAGCGCAGAAGCCGGAGGGGCGGCCGTTGCGCACCACGGACCCCTCACGGGGAGGATGCTCGCGATCGAGGGGGAATTTCCATCACAGCTCCCGCGCCGCAAAGAATGCCTCGTGGACGGCCTCGTAGGCCTTGCGCGCCTTCTTCGCGTCGCCCACCACGATAATGCGTTCGACTGCGCCCCGCAGCTTCTCCTCGAGGGGGTTCACAGGAACGGTTCCGCAGGCCATCACGACGGTGTCGCAGGGAATCAGCTCGCGGCCCTCCTTCTTCTCCACCCAGAGGCCCTGCGGCGTTATCTCCACGGCCTTGGTGTGCGTCATGACGCGGACCCCGTGCTGCTGCAGCTGGCGCAGCGCGATCCAGCGCGTCGTCAGACCGATGTCGGCCCCTGCGCGGTCGAGCATCTCGACGATTGCGACGCTTTTCACGCCCCGGGTGGCGTATTCCCTCAGGCGGTCGGGCTCCTCGGCCTTGTTGAGGAACAGGAACAGGAGGGTCTCGGCGTCAATGGTGCCGATCTTGGCGAGACACAGGGCGGTCTCGATCCCGACAGCCCCCCCGCCGATCACCACGACGCTCTTGCCCGTGACGGCCTTTCCGGCCAGCACGTCCCATGCGTATTCCACCTTTTCATCCGCCGTCGAGGGGATGGGGGGACAGAGGGGCTCCCCGCCCGTAGCCAGGATGACCACGTCGGGCCTCTCGGCCCGCACGAGATCCTCGCCGACCTCCACGCCCGTCCGGATGACGGCCCCGGCGGCCCTCGCCTGTTCGGCGAAGGGCTCGAGGAACGCCCCCATCTCGCGGCGCTCCTCGGCGGCGGCCGCCAGAAGCACCTGCCCGCCGAGGCGGGGACTCTTCTCGTAGAGCGTCACCGCGTGGCCTGCCTGTGCGGCCGTGCGGGCCGCCGAGAGCCCCGCGGGCCCGCCCCCGACGACCATGACCTTTTTCGGCGTTTCGGCTTTCCGCACGGGCGGGACTTCGAACTCGCGTCCTGCCCTGGGATTGACGAGGCACTCGACGGGCTCCATGTTGAAGATCCTGTCGAGGCAGCCCTGGTTGCAGGCGATGCAGGGGACGATCTCCTTTGCCCGTCCGGTCATGGCCTTGGCGGGGAACTCGGGGTCCGCCAGCAGCGCCCTGGCCAATCCCACGAGGTCGGCGCGGCCGTCCCGGAGGATGCGATCGGCCAGGGCCGGGTCATTGATCCGGTTGCACGCGATGACAGGCCGGGTGACGGCCGCCTTCACGCCGCTTGCCAGGTGGACGAAGGCTCCCCGGGGGACATCCATCGTGATCTGGGGGACCGCCGTCTCGTGCCAGCCGCCGGTGACGCTGAAGGCGTCGACGCCGTGCTGCTCAAGCATGTGGGCAAACCGGGCGGCTTCCTTGTTGGTGTTTCCGCCCGCCATGAAATCGTGGCCCGCGATGCGGAAGATGACAGTGTAATCGGGGCCCACGGCCTCGCGGATCGCCCAGGCCACCTCGATGCCGAAGCGCATGCGCCTGTCGGGGCTGCCGCCGTAGTCGTCGGTGCGGTGGTTGGTCAGGGGCGAGAAGAATTCCGAGATCAGGTAGCCCGTGCCCGCCAGCACCTCTACGGCGTCGAAGCCCGCCTTCTTGGCGCGGACGGCGGCCTGCGCGAAGTTGGCGATCGTGTCCTGGATATCGTCCAGGGTCATCTCCCGGGGGACTTCCCGGGTGATGGACGAGGCGATGGGGGAGGGTGCGATGGGCTGCCGGCCGATCATGGCCGACCGGACGTAGCGTCCGCCGTGGAACAGCTGGGCCGCGACGAGGGCGCCGTGGCTGTGCACGGCCGCCGTGAGCCTCGCCAGCCCCGGGAGGAATCGGTCATCGCCGATGCCGATCATCTCCTGCATGCTCGTGGCGTACCGGTCGATCGGGCAGCCGCCGACGAACAGAAGGGCCGCCCCGCCCCGGGCGCGCTCCTCGTAGAAAGCCACGAGGCGGTCCGTCACCTCGCCGCGGTCGTTGCAGTACCCGAGATGCATGGCGGGCATGACGATGCGGTTCCTGAGCGTCAGCGACCCGACCCGGATGGGAGAAAAGAGATAGTCCATGGCGTGCCCCCTTGTCCTGCCCGTCGCCTCCCCCGAGAAAGGGGGATCGAGGGGGATTTGCGAAACGTCTCCGTCCGATGATGTAACAAAAAAGGCGGAAAATCCCAACGATTATTTCTCGGCCGCGGGGAAAGACCGAAACTCCCTGCGGGTGAGAACCAGCGCGCCGAGGAAGAGGCAGGCGTTGGCCACGGGCTGCGCCGCCCAGATCCCGGTGAGCCCGAACTGCATCGAGAAGAGGAGCAGAAGGGGGATGAGGAGGATCAGGTCGCGCATCAGCAGCATGGACATCGAGATGACCCCCTTGCCGAGCCCGTTGAACATGCTGATCCAGGTAAAGTTCGCCCCCGCAAAGGGGAGGGACAGGGCGAAGATGCGGAGTGCCGGCACGGCGATCGCGATGACTGCGGGGTCCTGCGTGAAGACGCGGATGAGCGGGTCGGCGAAGACCTGGAAGGTGATGCAGCTCGCGACGGTGAGAGCCCCCGCGTATTTCACGGCGGCGTGCACCGTCTCGATGAGCCGGCGGTAGAGCCGGGCGCCGAAATTGAAGCCGACAAGCGGCATCACGCCGTGGCCGATCCCCACGAGCACCCAGACGACGAGCCCCTGTATGCGGAAGACGATGCCCAGGGTGGCAACGGCAGCAGGCCCGTAGCCGCCCAGGATGTGATTGTAGAAAGTCAGCACGAGGCTGATGACGAAGTTCATGACCATCGCGGGGACCCCCACGCGGTAGATGGACCGGATGACGGGAAGGTCGGGCGCAAGGTGTCCCCTGCGGATGCGGTAGGACGAGGTCGGCTTCGCGAAGAGCAGCAGCGACAGCGCGCAGGCCGCGAACTGCGAGATTCCCGCCGCCCAGGCCGCACCCTGAATCCCCATCTCCGGGAAGGGCCCCCAGCCGAAGATGAGGAAAGGGTCCAGCACGGCCCCCAGCAGCGCCGCCGTCGAGAGCACGTACATGGAGTAGTTGGGGTTGCCCTCGGCGCGGAGGAGATTGCCGGCGGAGATCATGAAGACGAGAAAGGGGATGGTGAAGAGATAGACAATAAAATATTCCCTTGCCGGCGGGAGGATCTCCCCCGTGGCGCCGAAGAGCCGCAGGATCGTGTCGTGGAAGGCGAGCCCGGGGACGATGACCGCGGCGCCGATAAAAAAGGACAGGAAGATGACCTGCCCGGCCGTCCGGTTGGCCTTTTCGGTGTTGCCCGCGCCGAGCATCCGGGCCGCGTAGGAGCCGGCCCCGACTCCGGTGCCGACGCCGAACCCGCTGAAGAGCATCTGGATCGGGAAGGCGATGGTCACGGCGGCGATGGTCTGGGGCCCCAGGCGCGACAGCCAGAAGACGTCGATGAAGTTGTAGAAGGCCATCACCAGCATGGCCGTGATGGAGGGCAGGCTCATTTTCAAGAGGAGCGGACCGACGGGTTCGGTGCGAAGATCGAGCTGCGGTTTCTTCATCGGGTATTTGACGGTTCGGGCCGATGCGGATATAAGGACAGGGGCACGCTAACACGGCACCGGGCAAAAAGCAATGCGGCCCTCTTTCGTCTCCCCTCCCTTGACGGGAGGGGATCAAGGGGAGGGTGAGCGGTTTCACGCACCCCTCACCCCTGCCCATTCACGCGAGGGGATCGGGGGGAATGGAGAGGAAGGGGTCGGGATTCGCAATGACAGTGCAGGGTGTCATTTCTCGCGAGTGTATGGGTAACGACAAAAGAGACTGCAATCTCATCGTCATCCTCGGGCCCACGGCTTCGGGCAAGACGCGGCTTGCCGCGAGGCTTGCCGCACGGATGGGGGCCGAGCTGATCTCCGCCGACTCCCGCCAGGTCTACCGGGGCATGGACATCGGCACGGGCAAGGACCTCTCCGAGTACGTCGTCGACGGCATCCATGTCCCGTACCACCTCATCGACGTGGCCGATCCGGGGCATCTCTTCAGCGTCTTCGAGTTCCAGCAGCGGTTCTACGCGTGCTTCCGCGAGATCACGGCGCGTCACAGGATGCCGATCCTCGTCGGCGGAACGGGGCTCTACATCGAGTCGGTCCTACGGGGATACCGCATGCCCCCTGCCCCCGAGGACGCGGTGCTGAGAGGGGAACTGGCCGGGAAGAGCACGGAAGAACTCGTCTCGATTCTGCGCGAGTTGAACCCCGCCCTGCACAACACCACGGACCTCACGGGCCGGGAGCGTCTCGTCCGGGCCATCGAGATCGCCGTGCAGAGGGCAGGACCCGGCTCGGGGGACACGATCGACAGGCCGGGGATCGTGCCGCTCGTGATCGGCATCCGCTGGGAGAGGGCCGCCCTGCGCGAGAGGATCACCCGTCGTCTGAAGGACCGGTTGGGGCAGGGGATGATCAGGGAGGTCGAGCGGCTCCGGGAGGCGGGAGTGTCCTGGGAGCGTCTCGACGAGATGGGGCTCGAGTACCGGTACGTGAGCCTCTACCTGCGCGGCCAGATGACCTACGAGGAGATGTTCCGGACGCTCAACACCCGCATCCACCAGTTCGCCAAGCGCCAGGACACCTGGTTCCGGGGGATGGAGCGCCGGGGAATCACCATTCACTGGATAGAGGGGGCGGACGAGGCCGCGCTTCGGGATATCGTAACGAACCCCCCCCTTTCGTAAACGGACGGCACAGATGCCGTCCCTGCGACTACGTTTCGCCCAGGTAGGCCTTTCGCACCCGCTCGTCGCTGAGCAGGTCCTTGCCCGTGCCTTCGAGCACGATCTCGCCCGTTTCGAGCACGTACCCGTAATCGGCCACGTTCAGGGCCGCCATGGCGTTCTGCTCGATGAGCAGGATCGTGGTGCCCTCCCGGTGGATCTTCGTGATCACGCGGAAGACCTCGCGGATCAGCAGGGGGGCGAGCCCCAGGGAGGGCTCGTCCAGGAGAAGAAGCCTCGGCCTCGACATGAGGGCGCGCCCGAGGGCGAGCATCTGCTGCTCTCCGCCCGAGAGCGTCGCCGCCGGCTGGTCCCGGCGCTCGAGCAGGCGGGGGAAGGTCTCGAAGATCCACTCGACGTCCCGCTCGATCCCCGCCCTGTCATCGCGTCCGTAGGCCCCCATGAGCAGGTTCTCGTACACGCTGAGGTTGACGAAGACGCGCCGGCCCTCGGGGGACATGGCGATGCCTTCCCGGGCGATCCGGTGCGGCGGAAGGCCGGTGATGACCCGGCCCAGGTATCGGATCGAGCCGCCCGTGACGGGGACGAGACCGCATACGGCCCGCAGCAGCGTGCTCTTGCCGGCGCCGTTGGCCCCCACGAGGGTCACGATCTTCTCCTCCGGCACGTGGAGGGTGACGCCTTTCAGGGCGTGGATCCCGCCGTAGTGGACATCCAGTCCCTCGACCCTAAGCACTCTGCACCTCCCCCAGGTAGGCCTCGATGACCCTGGGATTGCTCTGGATCTCGTGCGGGGTCCCCTCGGCGATGGTGGTGCCGTAATCGAGGACCTTGATCCGCTCGCAGATCTCCATGACGAATTTCATGTCGTGCTCGATGAGAAACACCGTGAGGTCGAAATCCTTGCGGAGCCTCAGGATGAGCTGCAGCAGTTCCTGCGTCTCGCTGGGGTTCATGCCGGCGGCGGGCTCGTCGAGCAGCAGCAGGCGGGGCCCCGTGGCCAGGGCCCGCGCGATCTCCAGCCTCCGCTGCTTCCCGTAGGGCAGGGAGGTGGACTTCTCCCGGGCCACGTCCTCGAGCCCCACTTCCCGCAGGAGCCTCATGGCCCCCTCGACCATCATGCGCTCCTCGCGCCGGTAGAGCGGGAGCCGCAGGGTCGCGCCGAGGAAGGTGGACCGGATGCGGCAGTGATAGCCGATCATGACGTTCTCGATGACGGAGAGTTCCGAGAAGAGGCGGATATTCTGGAAGGTCCGGGCGATGCCGGCCTTGGTGATCCGGTTGGCCTTGAGGCCCTGGATCGCCCTGCCCTGGAAGCGGATCGACCCTTCCGTCGGCACGTAGTAGCCGGCGATCATGTTGAAGACGGTCGTTTTGCCCGCGCCGTTGGGGCCGATGAGACCGACGATCTCGCCCTTCTCGAGCTCGAGATTGAAGTCGTTGACGGCCACGAGGCCGCCGAACTTCATCGTGAGATGTTCGACCGAGAGTACGCTCATCGGGAGCGACCTCCGACGCCGAGTTTCCGGCACAGCCAGTTCCAGTTGAATTCCCGCGTCCCCATGATCCCGTGGCGGGCGAAGATCATGATGAAGATCAGGATGCACGAGAAGATGACCATGCGCATGCCGGGGATGCCGGGGATCTCGACGAAGCCGAGATCCATGGGCTCGTCGACGAATCGAAGCCACTCGCCGCCCCAGGTGAAGAGGACGGCGGCGATGATGGCCCCCGTCGTGCTCCCGAGGCCCCCCATCACGATGATGATGAGGAGGTTGAAGGTCAGGAAGAAGGTGAAGAGCGTGGGCGAGATCGTCGTGATCAGGTGCGCCAGCAGTCCCCCGCCGATGCCCTGGAAAAAGCCGCTCGTCGTGAAGGCGAGCATCTTGTGCCAGTACGTGTTGATGCCCACGGCCTCCGCCGCCGCCTCGTCGTACTTGATGGCCTTCATGGCCATGCCGTAACTGCTGCGGATCAGCCGGGCGATGAGGAAGACGGTGACGATGGCGGCGCCCCACGACCACCAGAGCGTCGTGTACTCGGCGATCCCCTTCAGGCCGAGCGGCCCGTTGGTGATGCTCTGGGTGTTGTTGGCGATGACGCGGACGACCTCTCCGAAGCCCAAGGTGACGATGGCCAGGTAGTCCCCGCGCGTGCGGAACACGGGGAACCCCATGACAAACGCCAGCACGGCCGACACCAGGCCCGCCGCCAGGAGCGAAACGATGAACGGGGTCGTGATCACGCTCAGGGGCCAGATGCAGGGTTCGATGATGAAGGAGATCTCCTTCTCCGCCGGCGTCAGGGTGAGCAGGGCCGACGTGTAGGCCCCGAGGGCCACGAAGGCGTTGGGAGCGAGCGAAAACTGCCCCGTCACGCCGTTGACGAGGTTGTAGCTCACCGCAAGGACGATGAAGATGGCGATGTTGTTGAGGATGCGGATCTGGTACTCCGTGCCGTGGCTGGCGGCAACCTGCACCAGGACCAGCACGAGCATGGTCGCGAGGACGGAGAGGAGAAGGTTTCTGTTGGCGTTCGGGTCCATGGTCGATTCGAAACGGCGTCTCGGGTTCCGGGCCCGGTTCACGGGGTCATCGCGTGGGCGAGGCCCGCGGCGATCCTCCGCATCCCCCGGTCCTGCCCGTTTCGGAACCCTGTCTCAAACGTTGATGGCCCCGCTTCGCGAGCCTCGGCGCGCGGGGACATCGTGTTTATCATCACTCGGGCACTCTCGCCCCCAGCCGGCTGCCACCCGCTGCGTCGATACCCGGTCCCCGTTCTCAATCGGGCAGCTTCGTCCCCATCAGCCCCGTCGGGCGGAAGAGCAGGATGAGGATCAGCAGGCCGAAGGCCACGGCGTCGCGGAAGCCCGCCAGCTCGGGCATCAGGGCCACGAGCATGATCTCCGCAACGCCGAGGAGAAGCCCTCCCAGCATCGCGCCCGTGATGTTGCCGATGCCTCCGAGGACGGCCGCCACGAAGGCCTTGAAACCGGGGATGATGCCCATGAGCGGGTTGATCTCGGGGTAGCGCATCGCCCACATGATCCCGCCTGCCGCCGCCGCGGCGGAGCCCACCGCGAAGGTGATCGAAATGATCCGGTTGACGTCGACGCCCATCAGGCGCGTCGTCTCCATGTCGTGGCTGATGCACCGCATCGCCCGCCCCGTTTTCGTCCGGTAGATGATGAACAGGACGGCCGAGAGGATCAGCAGGGTGAGCAGGGGGGTCCACACGACCAGGGCGGGGAACATGAGGCCGGCGACCTCGTAGACCTCGCTGAACATCTCCGGGGTCGGGAACCCTTTCGGGCGCCCGCCGAAGACCACCAGCCCGAGGTTCTCCAGCAGGAAGGACACGCCGATGGCCGTGATGAGGGCCGAGATGCGGGGGGCGTTGCGGACCGGGACGTAGGCGCCCTTGTCCATCATCACGCCAAGGACAGCGGTGAGGGCCATCGCGAT
The DNA here is from genome assembly GCA_013177795.1 of Syntrophaceae bacterium. Lineage (NCBI taxonomy): Bacteria > Pseudomonadati > Thermodesulfobacteriota > Syntrophia > Syntrophales > Syntrophaceae > Syntrophaceae bacterium. The sequence continues at coordinate 101,683 of JABLXY010000001.1, forward strand.
GACGAAGGAAGCCCACCAGGGCAGGCTGAACATCAGGATGCCGAAGTACGCGAAGTAGCATCCCATCATCATGACGTCGCCGTGGGCGAAGTTGATGAGCCGGATGATCCCGTAGACCATGGTGTAGCCGATAGCGATGAGCCCGTAGAGGCTTCCCAGGGCCACCCCGTTGATCATCTGCTGGAGGAAAAAAGTCAGTTCCACGAGGCCCGTTCCCGGTCGATCCCGTTTACAAAAGAGGGGCGATCGTTCCATCGCCCCTCTTCGCCCGGCAATTTATTGCATCGTGCAGCGTTATTTCTTTTTCGGCGCCGCCTTCTTGGGCTCGGGCGCCACGCCGGCCGGCTCGACGGTGGCCACGTACCGGAAGTCGCCCCCGCGGACCTGGACGATGACAAGGCTCTTGATCGCGTTGCCGTCCTCGCCGATCGTCATGGTGCCGGAGATGCCCTTGAAGTTTTTCGTGTTCGCCAGGGCCGCCCGGATCTTCGCGCCCTCCGTCGATTTCGCGCGCTCGATCGCGTCGGCCAGCACGAAGTAGGCATCCGCGCCCATGACGTCGAACGTCCCGACCTTGCCGTATTTCTTCTCGTAGGCGGGGATGAACTTCTTGGCCAGCGGGGTGTTGGCCGCCTCTTTCTCGAAGTGGCCCGTGAACATCAGGCCCTCGACGTACTGCTTGCCGATGTCAATGAGGGCCTTGTCCTGCGCGCCGTCCCCGGAGAGCACGGGGATGTTCAGGCCTAGGTCCTTGGCCTGCTTCATCGCCAGGGCGACTTCCGTGTAGTAGTTGGGCATGTAGAGCACGTCGGGGTTCTTCGCCTTGATGGCGGAAATCTGGGCCGTGAAGTCCTTGTCCCCGGTCTGGCAGTAGGTCTTGGCGACGATCTGTCCGCCGAGCTTGGTGAAGTTCTTCTCGAAGAAGTCGGCCAGGCCCACGCAGTAGTCCTGGGCCTTGTCGATGATGAGGGCGGCCCTGCGCTTTTTCAGCGTCTCATAGGCATACTTGGCGGCCATCTCCCCCTGGAAGGGGTCGATAAAGCAGACGCGGAAGATGTACTTCTTGCCCTGCGTCACGAGGGGGTTGGTGGCCGTGGGGGAGACGACGGGGACGCCGGCCTTCTCGGCGATGGGCCCGCCGGCCATGGTGTTGCCGCTGATGGAGGAACCGATGATGGCCACGACCTTTTCCTTCTCCACGAGCCGTGTGACGGCATTGGCGGCCTCGATCTTGTCGCTCTTGTCGTCGACGAGGACCAGTTCGACCTTCTTGCCTAGGATGGTCGGCTTCATCTCGCGGGCGAACTGAATGCCCTGCCAGGAACCTTGGCCGTAGGCGGCGACGCCGCCCGTCATGGGCAGAAACACGCCGATCTTGATCGTCTCCGATTTCGCCTGGGCAAACGCGGGCGCGGGCATCGAGACGGCCAGGCCCAGGACCAGCAACGCGACCACCAGGTGTCTCATCTTCATGGCTTTCCTCCTTATTGGCGTATCCATGGTTCAGGATTCGGGACAGGCCAGCGCGGTCAGCGGGCGAAGACGCCCGGCACGGCGCTTCTCTAGCACAGGGAATTTCCTGAAGTCAACCGGATTCTCTCCGCTCTGCACCGGGCTTATTTCCTCTCCTTGTCCCGGTGGCGCTTGCGGAAGATGAGGCGGATGGGGACGCTCGTGAACCCTAAATCCTCGCGGATGCGGTTCGCAAGGTACCGCTCGTAGGAGAAGTGGATCGCCTTCGGCTCCCGCACGAAGAAGACGAAGGTCGGCGGCCTGACGCGGGTCTGGGTGGCATAGACGATCTTGTTGGGGCTGTTGCGGTACATGGGGGCGGGGTTTTCGGCCACGTACCCCTCGACCCGGGCGTTGAGTTCCGCCGTGGGGATCCGCTTCGTGTACTCGGCCCACACGGTGTCGATGAGCTCGAAGATGCGTCCCACCCGCTGCCCGGTCAGGGCCGACACGAAGACGATGGGGGCGAACTGGAGGAACTTGAGCCCGTCCCGCAGCTTGTTGACGTAGACCCCGACGGTGCTGTTGTCCTTTTCCACGAGGTCCCACTTGTTGACCACGAGGATGCAGGCAACCCCCTTCTCGAACGCGAGCCCGGCGATCTTGGCGTCCTGCTCTGCCACCCCCTCCACGGCGTCGATGAGGATGAGCGCCACGTCGCAGCGGTCCAGCGTTTTCAGGGCCTCGATGACGCTGTACTTTTCGAGGGCCTGGCTGATCCGGCTCTTCCTCCGGATCCCTGCCGTGTCGACGAGGACGTACCTGCGCCCCCCCCGCTCGAAGGGGGTGTCGATGGCGTCCCGCGTCGTGCCCGGCAGGGGGTTGACGATGGTCCGCTCGTAGCCCAGGATCTTGTTGACCAGGGAGGACTTGCCCACGTTGGGGCGCCCCACGACGGCGATCCGGATCGGCTCCTCCCCCTGCTGCTCCTGCTGACCTTCTTCGCCCGGGGGTTCCGCACCGGGGATCCCGGCGGTCACGGCATCCATCAGCTCGTCCACGCCCCGGCCGTGCTCAGCCGAGATCGTGTAGAGGGGCTCGATGCCGAGGCGGTAGAAATCGAGGACGTTGCCGTCGTGGCGGGGGCCGTCGATCTTGTTGACGGCATAGAAGACGGGCTTGCCGTAGGACCGCAGCTGCCGCACGATCTCCTCGTCGGACGGCGTCAGCCCGTCCCTGCCGTCCATGAGGAAGATGATGATGTCGGCCTGCTCCATGGCGAGCCGGGTCTGCTCGCGCATCTGCATGAGGATCGTTTCCGTCGAGACGGGCTCGAAGCCGCCCGTGTCGACGACGGTGAAGGCCTTGCCGTGCCAGGAGGCATCGGAGTAATTGCGGTCCCGCGTCGCGCCGGGCTGGTCGATGGCAATGGCCTTCTTCTGCTCCGAGAGACGGTTGAAGAGCGTCGACTTGCCGACATTGGGCCGGCCGATGATCGCGATGAGGGGTTTCATGCGTCGTAACCGAACTCCTTGAGCCAGCGGGGGTCCTTCGTCCAGTCCTTGCGCACGCGGACGAAGAGCTCGAGAAAGACCTTCGCGGCGAAGAACCTCTCCATCTCCAGGCGGGACTGCGTCCCGATTTCCTTCAGCATCCTCCCGCCCCTGCCGATCAGGATCGCCTTCTGGGAATCCTTCTCCACGGTGATCGTGGCCGTGATGCGGATCCGGTTCCTCTCCTCGTCCTCCTTGAACGAATCCACCGTGACGGCCGTCGCGTAGGGAATCTCCCTGTGGGTCAGCTGCAGGATCTTCTCCCGGACGATCTCGGCAGCGATGAACCGTTCGGACTGGTCCGTGAACAGGTCGTCGGGGAAGAGTTTCGGGCCTTCGGGCATTGCATCGCGGATCAGCTCGAGCAGGAGGCCCACCCCGTCGCCCGTGGCGGCCGACACGGGGACGATCTCCCGGAAATCGCGAAGGCCCCGGAACCGGTCGATCAGGGGCAGGAGTTTCGGCTTCTCGACGAGATCGATCTTGTTGATGACGAGGAAAACCGGTACCGCCACCGCCTGGAGCCTGTCGAGGATGAGGCCGTCTCCGGGGTCGTATCCGCGATCCGCCTCGACGAGGAGCAGGATCAGGTCGACCTCGCCGAAGACGCTCACCGCCGCTTTCACCATGGAGCGGTTCAAGGGCGTCTTGGCTTCATGGATGCCCGGCGTGTCGAGGAAAATGAACTGCCCGTCATCACGGTTCAGAATCCCCGTGATCCGGTTTCTCGTCGTCTGGGGCTTGCGGCTCGTGATGGCCAGCTTCTCGCCCACGATCGCGTTGAGCAGCGTCGACTTGCCCACGTTGGGCCGCCCGGCGATGGCGATGAATCCCGATTTAAACAAGTCCCGCGACCTCCGCGATCGATGTCCCGTATTCCCGCAGACCCTCCTGGAGCCGCAGGGCGCCCCGCGGGATGCAGGGGTCCGGCCGGACGGTGATCGCCCGTCCGCCGAAGCGCGCCCGGAGCCACGAGCGGTTTTGGCCGTGCGGCCCGTTGAAATTCGACAGGTCAGCGGGGGCGACCCGGAAAACCGCCTCCGCGCCTCCTGCGGCCCTGTCCATCAGCCTCGCGGCCATGGCCCGGAAGATCTGCGCCTCCACGAGGCTTCGGAAGGAGGGGTGCCACGGGCCGGCGAGTATGCCGTCCCCCCTGGTCATCTCGCCGGTCGCCTGCAGCCCGAGGCGGATGACGGGAATCCCGGCGTCCGAGAGCCTCACGAGCGCCGTTGCACACCACGATACGGCCTCTGCCAGTGTGAGGGGCTTGTAGCGCCCCATGGCAGACAGGCGGGCCAGCTCCGTGTCGCGAAAGACGAGCACGGGGTGGATGCGGACCGTGTCCGGGCGGATACGGATCACCTCCGCGACGGTGGCCTCGAACGAGCCCCGGCACTCGCCGGGGAGGCCCGCCATGAGGTGAAGGCCCGTCTCGAAGCCCCGGGCCTTGCACAGGGTGACGGCCCTGCGGACGTCGTCTGCCGTGTGACCCCGTCCCGACTGCTGGAGGACGGCGTCGTCCAGGGACTGGGCCCCGATTTCCACGGCGCCGACACCCATCGACGCAAGGAAGTCCAACCCGGCCCCGTCGATGTCATCGGGGCGTGTCGCAATGCGCACGGAGCGGGCGGAGCCTTCAGCGATGAGCGCGGCCGCCCACCGGAGAAGCTCCGTCTGTTCCGCCCGGGACATTCCCGTGAAGCTTCCGCCGTAGAAGGCGATCTCCAAGCGGTCATGCCCACCGCCGCTCGCCGCGAGGGCTGCGTGCACCGACTCGCGCATGCCGGCCTCCGTCACCGGGGCGGCATGGCCCGCGATGACCCTTTCGTTGCAGAAGACGCACCGGTTGCGGCATCCGCGGTTGCGGAGGAAGAAGGGCACGATGAGCGGGCGTGAACGTTCTGCCATGAACCTTGTCTTCAATTCGTTCTGTGCCGGGTCAACATCCGTAACAGGTAACAGGATTGTCCTGTCCGCGGTCTTTTCCTGTCACCTGCGACCTGACACCTGTCACCCTTCTTTACTCCTGCACGTCCTCGCCGTTGTCCGGCGGGCGGAGCTTTTCGATCGCCTCGAGTGCCTTCTTGGCCGCGCGCTGCTCGGCTTCTTTCTTGTTGCGGCCGAGCCCCGCCGTGCTCACGATGTCGCCGACGCTCACCTGGATCTGGAAGACCTTGTCGTGGTCCGGCCCGAACTCCCGGATCACGCTGTACCGGGGGATGACCCGAAAGCGGTTCTGGACGACCTCCTGGAGGCTGGTCTTGTAGTCCTGGTACAGGTCCTTGACGGTCCCCGCATCGAGCAGGGGCATAAAGAGCCTGCCGACGAAATCGCACACGGCGTCGAAGCCCCTGTCGCAGTAGACGGCGGCGATAATCGCCTCGAGCGCGTTCGCCAGCAGCGAGCTCTTCATCCGGCCGCCGGAGATGTCCTCCCCGCGGCCGAGAAGCAGGTAGTCGCCCAAGTGAAGCTCCCCGGCCAGCCTGGCCAGGGGCTTTTCGTTGACGACGGAGGAGCGGATCTTGGAGAGATCCCCTTCCGTGCAGTCCGGGTACTTCCGCATCAGCATGTCGCTGACGCACAGGGTGAGGACGGCGTCGCCGAGAAACTCGAGCCGCTCGTTGTCCTGCTTCAGAAGCTCCGGGTTCTCGTTCGCGTAGGAGCGGTGCGTGAGGGCGCAATCCAGAAGGGAAGGGTCCCTGAACCGGTACCCCAGGGCCTCCTCGAGGGCTTCGAGCCGCATCCGGCGGTCACTGTTCATGGCAGACCCGTGCATGCGCCGTCCCGGCCTCCGCGGATTCGATGACGACACCCATGAGGCGGTTCATCCATGCCGTTTTCCCTTCCGTAAAAAGCACCGGGATGTAATTGCCGGTGAACCCCTTCAGACGGCCCGTTTTCCTGTCGCGGCTGCCCTCGACGAGCACGGTCTGTCTCGACCCGACGGCCCGCTTTGCAAATTCCTCCCGCTTGACGAGGCCCAGGGCCCTGAGTGCTGCCGCGCGCTGCGAGCGCACGGACGGCTCGACCCTCCCGGGAAGCGACGCGGCCGCCGTGCCCGGCCTCTCCGAGTAGGGGAAGACATGCAGGTAAGACACCGGGAGCGCACGCAGGAGTTCGGCCGTGTTCTCGAACTCTCGTTCCCCCTCGCCGGGGAAGCCCGTCATGACATCGACGCCGATGGCCACGCCCGGGATCTCCGCGACGATCCTGTCGACCAGGCCGCGGAAGAAACGCCGGTCGTACTGCCTCCCCATGGCGGACAGGATGCCGTCGTCTCCGCTCTGCAGCGGGATGTGCAGGTGCGGGCACAGGACCTCCGACTCCCTGAGGCAGGCCAGCAGCTCCGCGGTGATCTCCAGGGGCTCGATGGAGCTCAGGCGGAGCCTTCCGCCCAGGCCGGCACCCTCGATGCCCCGAATCAGGGAGGGAAGATCCGCGGCCGGGGAGAGATCCTTGCCCCATGCGCCCAGATGCACCCCCGTCAGCACGATCTCGCGGTAACCGGCGGCGCTCAGAGCCTCGACGCGTCCCAGAACCTCCCGGAACGGCATGCTGCGGCTGGGGCCGCGCGCCGACGGGACGATGCAATAGCTGCACCGGGCGTCGCACCCGTCCTGGATCTTGAGAAAGGCCCTCGTCCGCCCGGTGAACCGGTCGGCGGCGGGGCCCGAAAAGCGACGGGCCCTTCCGATGTCCCCGACCCGCACCTCGGGGGGGCCGCCGTTGAGTGTCCCGACGAGGTCGGGGATCGTCTCCTTCTCCACGTTGCCGGCAACGAGGCGCACGTTGGGCAGCGTCACGAGCTGATCCGGCGCAACCTGGGCGTAACAGCCCGTCACGATGACCGGGGAGAGGGGGTTTCGCCGGGCCGCCCGGCGGATGAGCTGCCTAGACTGGAAGTCCGTCCGTGCCGTGACCGTGCAGGTGTTGACGATGCAGACATCGGCGTCGTCCTCGAAGCCGACGAGAACGTGTCCCCTCTGCCGGAGGCGCTCCGCGATCCCCGCCGACTCGCACTGGTTGACCTTGCAGCCGAGAGTCACCAGGGAAACCCTCTTCGGCCTCTCATCCGGTGCGCTCCCGGCTCGGAGCGCTTCGCTCTGGCTTTCATCCATGATCAGACCCTTGCAGACCGCACGCGGCGGCACGCGAAGCGCTGCCGGCGCGGAGGGGTCTCCATCGTCGGCACGTTTTTTGAAGTTGAAATCTAGAACGTGGTCGAGGCTTTGTCAAGATGCAATAATTAGTGGATATCACGACGGAATCGTGCTATTCAGCACAAAACCGCACAAGGGGGATCATGATGGATGCCATTGCCGGGTTCATGTCCGAAAATGGGGTCATCGTCCTTCTCATCATCCTTGCCGCCGTCGGCCTGTTTTGGCTGCTCAGCCGCTTCTTCAAGCTCACCCTCGTCATCGCCGTCGTCGTCCTGGCCATTCTAGCCTTTCAGCACTTCAGCCCGTCGGGGGACCTGAAAACGAAATTCAGGGGCGTCATGAACCAGATCACGGCAAAGGCCGGTGATGTCAAGGAGAACGTGAAGGACTTCTTCACGGACAAGAAGAGCAAACTGCAGAAACACATGAACGAGGCCCTGCAAAGCGATGAAAAGAAAAGTGCCGGCGCGGGGAGTAAAAAGTGACCCGTCAAGGGCTTCCCCTCCCTTGCTGAGCGGTTGATTGCGCAGGGATTTCCCCGTACGGGGTTGAAAGGCCCCTGACCCGGGGCTCAATCAGAACAGGTCGATGGACATCGCCCTTGCCGGGCAGGCGGTGACGCAGAATTCACACCCGTTGCAGCGCTCGGGGTCGAAGATCACCTTTGAGGTCTTGGGGTCCATGTGCAGGGCCTCGGTGGGGCAGAAGGCAATGCAGGCGCCGCAGTGAACGCACCTGTCGGTATTCTGGGTCACGCTTTTCGAAAGGGGTTCCACGCGGAGCCCCTTTTCCTTCATGAACCGGACCCCGGCGTCGAAATTCTCCTTCGTCCCGCTGAGCTCGAGAACCATGACCCCCTCACGGCGCGGGAAGATCCTCGCCTTGAGGATGTTGAAATCGAGGTCGTACTTCTTCGCGAGATGACACGCGATCGGCTGATCGACGTTTTCCGCGCTGTACCGGATGATCACCTTTTTCGTGACGATGGATGACATGGTACGCCCTGCCTGTTTGGCTAAACCTAAGTGATCCCCCATGGTTTGTCAAGGAGCTTCTCCCCGGCCCGGTCCGAGGATCGCCACCCAGTCCATGAGGGGGAAGGTCGCGTGCAGCGAGTGGTCGTCATCGACCAGGCGGTAGTCGAGGTTCTCGAATACCGTCTCGGCGATGGTTTTCACTTCGGACGGCGGTACGACGTCGTCGTGCTTCCCGTGAAAGAGCAAAACGGGGACCTTGACCCTCCTGCAGAGGAAGCGGGAGAAATCCGGGACGTGCAGGGCAGGCGCCAGCAGGACGACCTTCCGCACCCGGGCCTCGTTCTCGCAGGCATAGATGGCGGCCATCAGGCCGCCGAAGCTCGAACCCACGAGGAGCAGGTCCTGCCTTCCGGCCAGGAGGCGGTCGAGCTTTACCATGCGCTCCTCCAGCGGACCGCCGTAATCCTCGATGATCATGTCGGGATAGCGCTCCCGGAAGAAAACCCCCTTCGTCCCCCGGCTGCTGCTCTCGAGACCGTGAATGAATACCCTCGTCATCTTGCATCCCCCTGCATCGGCTGGAGTCTTATAGCCTCTTCCCCGAAATATCGCAACAGGGAGGAACATTGAGCCTCGTGAGAGGTGGCGGCGTCTTTTTGCTTCGGCAACCCGGCAGGCCGGACAACCTCGGGGCCGAAACGCCGCCTCCGCTCATTGCGTTGCCCGATGCGTTATGCTAAACAAGCACTTTCCGGAGGTGTTTATGGCGCTGGTGATCCCGTTCAGGGCCGTGCGGCCGCAAAAGAGATTCGCCCGTGACGTGGCCTCGTTCCCCTACGACGTTCTCGACAGGGATGAGGGGCGGGCGATCATCCGGGACAATCCGCTGAATTTCCTGCGCGTGGAGAAATCCGAGGTCGATATTCCGGACGAGATCCGGGATGACGACCCCCGGGTCTTCGAGAAGGCCCGCGAAAACCTGCGGACTTTCATCCGCGAGGGCATCCTGTTCCAGGATGAGCGCCCCTGTTTCTATGTCTACAGGCAGAAGGACGCGGCGAGGGAGCAGGTCGGGATCGTGGGGTGCGTCAGCGTGGCCGAGTACGAAGCGGGGCTCATCAGGAAGCATGAGCTCACGCGGCTGGACAAGGAAAACGAGAGGGTGAGCCACATCGACACGGCAGGCGCCCAGACGGGCCTCGTCTTTCTGCTGTACCGGGCCAGGCGCGAGATCGACGGGATGGTCGCCCGAATCGTGCAGGGCCCCCCCGAGTACGATTTCACCACGCCCGACGGCGTGTCCCACACGGCGTGGGTCGTCAGCGACGACGAGACCATCAGGGCGCTGCAAAGCGAATTTGCCAAGGTGCCGTGCCTCTACATCGCCGACGGGCACCACCGGGCGGCGTCGGCCTCGACGGTCGCCCGGCTGAGGCGGGAACGGAATCCGGGGCACACCGGCAGGGAGGAATACAACTTTTTCGTCGCGACCCTGTTCCCCCACGAGCAGCTGAAGATCCTGGACTACAACCGGGTCGTGAAGGATCTTCGGGGCCTGAGCGTGGAGGGATTCATGGAAAAGGTCCGGGAGAGGTTCATCCTTTCACCGGGCTTCAGGGAGCGATCGCCCTCCGCCCCCCATCAGTTCGGCATGTACCTCGGCGGCCAGTGGTACCGGCTCGAGGCGAAGCCGGAACTCTACGAGCAGGCCGACCTCATCGGCAGGCTGGACGTCTCGATCCTCCAGGATCATCTCCTGGGGCCCATCCTGGGGATCCGGGACCCGCGCACCGACGAGCGGATCAAGTTCGTCGGGGGCATCCGCGGGATGGAGGAGCTGGAACGGATGGTGGATCAGCGGGGCTACGCCGTCGCGTTTTCGATGTGCCCGCCGGGGATCGAGGAGCTCATCGCCATCGCCGATGCCGGCATGATCATGCCCCCGAAATCGACCTGGTTCGAGCCGAAGCTCCGAAGCGGGCTGTTCGTGCACCTGATCGACGAGGTGTGAGGCAAAGCGCGGCAGGCCATCGGCGCTGAGGCCCTCGGCCCGCCTGGCGCCGAATGACAGCAACCCGATGCCGTCCGGCTTGCGCGAAGGCAGGATACATGTATGCAGGAGGATTCGCTGGTTCACGAGGATGAAACCGTCGAGACTCTTTGCGGGGGTCGCCTGAGGGTCATCCAGAAGAAGCGGGGGTACCGGTACACGATCGATTCCTTCCTGCTGGCAGGGTTTGTGGAACCGAAGGAAACGGGCCGAATCCTCGAACTCGGCGCAGGCAGCGCCGTGATCAGCCTGCTGCTGGCGCACCGGCATCGCGGCCTGCGGGTCACGGCCGTGGAAGTCCAGGCCGGTCTGGCGGACATGGCAAGGCGCAGCGTCTCCCTGAACGGCCTCGACGACCGGGTCACGGTCCTGCAGGGGGATATCCGGAAGGCCGACGCGTTTCTGGACGCGCAGGCCTGGGATGCGGTGTTGTTCAACCCCCCCTACCGGAAGTTGGGGACGGGGCGGGTCAACCCCCTGGACGAGAAGGCTCTCTCGAGGCACGAGATCGCTGGCTCCGCTGCCGAATTCCTCCGGGCCGCTTCCCATGCGCTGAAGACCGGCGGAAGGGCATGCCTGATCTACCCCTGCTCTCGGATGGCGGAGGTCATCCACGGCATGCGCGCCCTGAAGCTGGAGCCGAAACGGATACGCCTGGTTCATTCGAAACCGGGATCGAGGGGTGATTTCTTCCTCGCGGACGGGCTGAAAGGGGGCGGCGAGGAGCTGACCGTCCTTCCCCCGCTCTATATTTACGGGAAGCAGGGCGGCTACTCCGAGGAGATGGTAAGCCTCTTCAGGTCGCTTGCCGACGTCTCAGGATAGACCGGGTCATCGTCTCCCGGAGGATCGACTTCAGCTCGGGGTCAGCGACACCGGCAAGTGTTTTTTCGATGTAATCTTTTTCGTCGGCCCTGAGGTCGGCGGCATCGAGCGGCACGGCCTTCGCGGGGGGCATGGCAGGCGGGGCTTCCACGTCGCCGATGAAGAACCGGATCTGCGAAACCGACGCAGCGCCGAGGATGCCGTTGAGCTTCTCGATGATGTCCTGTTTCATGAACTGCAGCTCGTGCATCCACACGGACGTCGAGACGCGAACGTACAGCACGCCCTCACGCAGCCTGTCGGGCTGGGCCTTTGCCGCGATCTGGGGCCCGACGGCCCGGTTCCATGCGTCGATCAGGCGACGGTCCTTGACGGGGAGATGAATGGACTTCCTCCGCAGGGTGTCCGGGAGGATGTCCCCGAGCAGCCGGGGAGCCGATGACTTCCTTCGCCGTCTCATGCTGGAACCATGGCACAGGCCGGGGCGGCAGTCAAGAATCGGAAGATGCGACGTTCCGGGGACGGAACCCATGAAGAGAAAGGAATGAACATGAATCTTTCAGCACTGGTCGAGCAGGTCCGGAAACACCCGGATTTTCACAAGGCCGGGATGATCCTCTGCCACAACGGGGTCGTGCGGGGCACGTCGCGGGACGGCAGGCCCGTCTCCGAGGTGACCGTCCGAGCGGACCGGCAACGCCTCGAGACCGTTCTTGCCGAGATCAAGGCCATGCCGGGGATCATCGAGGTGTTGGCCCACGTCAACGAGGGGACCCTCAGGGTGGGCCAGGACGTGATGTTCGTCGTCGTGGCCGGCGACTTCCGGGAGAACGTGTTCGACGCCATGATGACGGCCGTGAACCGGATCAAGGCGGAGGTCACGTCAAAAAACGAAAAATAACGGCTTGGGGATACGGCTCATGGCAACGGGCAGGAAATGGGAATTCCGCGCCGTGCGCCGCATGCCCTCAGCCCTCAGCCGGTTTCACGAGGTATGCATGAACCCCGTTGTCGTCAAGGCCAATGTCGTCGTCTTCATCGCGAGCTTTTGCACGCTCGTCATCGAGCTCGTGGCGGGGCGGATCATGGCCCCCTACGTGGGGGTATCCCTCTACACCTGGACGAGCATCATCGGGGTCGTCCTGGCGGGGATCAGCATCGGCGCCTGGATCGGGGGGATCCTGGCGGACCGCTACCCCCGGCCGGCCACGCTGGGGTGGCTGCTCTTCCTGTCCGGGCTCGGCGCGTTGACCATCGCGCCGCTCGCGGATCTCATCGGCGCCGCCCAGCTGCAGACCTCCCTGATGCTGCGGATCCTGCTTCTGACGACGGCGATCTTTTTCGTGCCCTCCACGCTGCTGGGCATGATCTCGCCGGTCGTCGTGAAACTCACGCTCGACAACCTCGACCGGACGGGAAACATCGTCGGCAAGATTTACGCCTTCTCGACACTCGGCTCCATCGTCGGGACCTTCGCGACGGGCTTCTTCCTGATCTCCTGGTTGGGGACGCGCACCATCCTGCTCACCACGGGTGCCACCCTGATCGTGTCGGCCTTCCTGTTCGGCGGCTTTTTCCTGCGGCGCAAGGCCGCCGTGATCACCGCGGCCGCCGTCGCCGGCGTGGCGGTCCTCCTCGGCACGGTCCTCGGTTACGCCTACAAACCCCGGCTCGACGAGAAGACCTACTACTACAAGGAGAGCGACTATTTCACGATCAAGCTCAAGAAGTACCCCATCAGGAACGGGACGGCCGAGGGGGAGGCGCTGATCCTCGACAACCTGATCCATTCCATCAATGACGTCAACGACCCCGCCTTCCTGGACTACGACTACATCCGGATCTACGAGGAGCTGGTCAGCTGGCAGATGCGGTCGCGCAGTTCTGTCGACGCCCTATTCATCGGCGGGGGCGGCTACACCTTTCCCCGATACATGGAGACGCGGTACCCCGGGGCGCGGATCGATGTGGTGGAAATCGACCCGGAGGTCACCCGCGTGGTCTACGAGTACCTGGGCCTGCCGCGCAGCACATCGATCCGGTCTTTCAACGAGGACGGCCGATGGTTCGTCATGAATTCCCGGGATCGGGGCCGTTACGATTTCATCTTCGGCGATGCCTTCAACGACCTTTCCATCCCCTACCACCTGACGACCCGGGAGTTCGCCGAGCAGCTCAAGGCGTTGCTCAAGCCCGACGGGTTCCTGATCGCGAACCTCATCGACAGCGTCACGGAGGGGCTGTTCCTGCCGTCCTATATCCGGACCCTCGAGGAGGTCTTCGGAAAGGGGAACGTGAACCTGCTCGTCCTGGCGCCGGAGCTTCGGCGCCTGGGGATCGCCACCTGCGTGGTCGTGGCAAGCCCCCGGAAATGGGACATGGAGGATTTCGCGCGTGTGACCGCCGGCAGGGCAGGCGGAAGGATGACCGCCCATCTCGTCCCCCAGGAGGAGCTGCAGGAAATCCTCAGGGTGCGCCCTTCGGTGATCCTCACGGACGACTACGTCCCCGTGGACAACCTGACGGCGCCCATCTTCGAGGCCCGGTACGGGTACAAGAAAAAATAGGCTCAAACCGCAGGCAGCAGGGGAGGACGGCGACGGGACAGGCGGGCTCCGGCTGACGGTCCGGCCCGGCCGTTGCCTTCGGTCGCTGAATGGTGTAGAAAAAGAACAGGCCGAAGATTTCGGGAGCCGTCACGACAGGGTGCAGCCATGGATGAGCGGGAGCGCCAGAAACTAATCGCGAAACTCAAGACCGCGGGATCGTCCGAGGAGAGGGACCGGATCCTGTGGTATCTGGCCGGGCAGGACAAGGACGCCCGGGGGAGGGCACAGCGGGCCGAGCCGATGGGGACGAGGAAGCCCGCATCGGCCAAGGCGGAGGACAAGCCGCGCGCGGGCTTTCCCTTGGGGAAGCTCGGCGGCGTGGGGTCCTTCACGGCGCTGCTGTTTCTCTTCTACGGGCTCGTTACCGTCGTCACGGCCGTGATGAGGATCCTTCAAGGCCAGATGGCGGGGGACGAGATCAGGCAGCTCATCATGGGCGGCCTGTTCCTCCTGTTCGGCATCGTCATCTATCTCCGGGGAAGACGGCAGCAGCAGGAAACCGCAGAAGAGACATAGCCGGCGACCCGGACCGAAACCTCATTTCAGCCGGAAGTCGACGCGGCTCTTCTTCACGTCCTTCTTCGCCTCGGGTTCCAGTGTCTTGGGCTCGAGGATGAAAATCCGTCCCGGTTCGAACTCGCCTTTTTCGCGGAGGGCCTCCGACACCGTCTCGGCCCGCTTCATCGCCAGGAGGCGCAGGTCATCCTCCTTGACCGTGATGTGGGTCATCATGAGCTTCTCCATCTCCTCGTTGGGCAGGCTCTTCTCCATCCCGATGAGGTTGCGCGGCTTCGGGAACTTCTCGGCGCTGTAGGCCCTCTTGAGATAGCGGTCATATTCCTGCTTGTCGATGGTGATGGAGTCCACGGACTCGACCTTCTCGCCCTTCCGGACCAGATCGTTGAGCTTCTGGGCCTTGAGCTTCCTCTCGAACTGTTGGCGGATGAGCCCCTCGCGGTCCCGTTCGAGGTCCACGCCGCCGACGATGTCCAGCCTGAGGGACGGCTTGGCCTTCAGGGCCTTGGTCAGCGTCTCGATTTTCTTCAGGTTCGGCTCGGAAAGATCCGCCCTGCCCGGGTCGAACTCGATGTAGCTCAACTCCTCGCCGCCCCCGAACAGGGAGCCCAAGAGGGCGAATGGCGCCGTCGCGACCTTGGTCAGGAGGTTCACGATGACCTGGACGACGATGCGCCACACGCTGAACTCGGGGTCGTCGATGCGGCCCGTCACGGGGATGTCGAGGTTGATCTTGCCCTCGCTGTCCCTCAGCAGCGTGATGGCCAAGCCGACGGGCAGCTTGGTGGCCTGGGGGCTCTCCACGCGGTCCCCCAGGGTGAGCTGGTCGATGACCACCCTGTTCTCCGCGTCGAGCTTCATGCCCGAGATCAGGTACTTGAGGTCGAAGGAGAGCGAGCCCTTCTCGATCTTGTATCCCGCGTAGGTGCCGGAATAGGGCGTGAGGGGACTCAGGTTGAAGTCGCGCAACGAGGCCTTGAGGTCCACGAAGAGATTGTCCTTGAAGGGGTGGACCTTGCCGGTGATCTCCATGGGGATCTGGCGTCCGATCTTGCCGCGGATGTCCACGTCGGCCGGTTTGGTCGTGATCGAGGTCACCCCGGTCACGCGACCCGTGAGTTCCGTGAGCGTCGACGAAAAGTTGGGCTTGATCTTGCGGTCGTCGAACACGAGGGTGCCGTTCTGCAGCGAGATACGGTTGATCTCGATGTTCTTCGCGAGGATGTCGCCGATGGATTCCTTCTTCTCGCCGGGTTCGGCCTCTTCCTGTTTCCCAGGCGCAGCCGTGGCCGCCTCCTCGGCTTCCTCTCCCTCGGCTGTCTCGGGTTTGGCCACGTTCTTCACGTTCAGGGAGCCGTCCTCGTTGACAATGATCCGGGCGAAGAAATCGGCAACCGCGATGTCCTTGATCCGAACGAACAGGGGGTTGTAGCCGGCGGAGACGCTGTTGACGAACAGCGACTTGAATTTGACGAAATCGTCCCCGTTGACCTTGTCCACCGTTGCGACGCGGCCCAGGAGGAGATTCCCCTCGTATTTGACCGTCACGTCCTTGTCCGGGGGCTTGGCGGCCGAGACGGTTCCCTTGGCGGAGATGTCGCCGTCGGTGAAGTTGACGCGGAAACGATCCGTGAAGTACTCCTGGAAGGGCCGGATGCGCACCCTCTTGAGATCGACGTCGAGGCTGGCGAAGATCGGGTTCAGGCCGACGGGGCCGCTGACGGCGACGGAGCCTCTTCCCTTGTTGAGGTCCATCGACACCGACAGCCTGCCCCGGCTGTCCTTCAGGGTGGAGATCTTTTCCCCCTTGATCGAGAGATCCTGGATCAGCGAGCTGACCGGTTCCGCGGGCACGTCGTCGCGATAGGCGATGCGGCCGCCCTTGAGGTCGAACTCGTCCAGGATCAGCGTCGGCAGGGGCTTCTGCTCCGCCGGGGCGGCGGGTTTTGCCGCCGCGGCAGGCCGTGCGCCTTCCTTCTCCATCAGGGTCAGAAGGTTGATCGTCCCGTTCTTGCCCCTGCGGACGTTGAGATCCGGGGAGTCGAGGGCGATCTTGGCGAAGTGAAACTTCGACGCGAGCGGCTCGAGCGACGTCATAACCACGTCGAGGCGCTTGAACCCGGCCACGGGATTTTTTTGACGGTCCTGCAGCGCGAAGTCCTTGAGCGACACGTTGCCGGCAAGGCTGACGGAAGGCGTCCGGGCCGGCCCCATGGAAAAGGTGATCGTGGATTGCACGTCGAGCTTCCCGGCGGGGATCGTGAAATTCATCCCGTGCGGCAGGTACGCCATGTAGAAGGGCAGATCGAGGTCCTCGATGAGGATGTTGAAGAGGGTCTCCCGCGTGTCCGAGAAGATTTTGGTCTTCCCCTCGAGGATGTAGGGGTCGCCGTTGATCACCGCTGCAAATCTCGGCTGGACGTAGGCGTCGACGTACTCCGGGATGTTCGAGATGAAGGGGATGCCCAGCTGAATCTCGCGGACTTCGTGCATGGTCTTGAAGGGCCGGTCGTCGAACTCGACACGGCCGTTCTCGACGACGATGTTGCTCACCGAGAACCGGAACGGCTCTTTCTTCTCGTCCTTCGGCTCCTCTTTCTGCATCAGAGCGAGAAGGTCCGAGACGTTGTAGGTGTTGTCAGGATTCCGGACGAGGTGAATGTAGGGCTGCCTGACGGACAGTTCCTCGATGACGGGCGCCCTCTTGAAGATCGACCGGATGTCGAGATTCACGACGAGCTCGCCGAGGGAGACAAAGGTCTTGTCGCCCGGCGGCTCCTTGATCTCGAGACCTTTCAGCGTCAGGGTCAGCGTGAAGGGGTTCAGGCTCACGTCGGTGAGGGTCACCTTGCGGTGGAGCTGCTGCGACAGATTGTCCAGCAGGAAGGACTTCACCAAGGGGGGAACGACGAAGAACCCGATGACCGTGAAAAGGAAGAGAACGACGGCCGCGCCTATAAACCATCTCTTGAATCGGCCCATCTTGCACTCCGTCAGCAGCAGGTTGCGGGTACGGTGTTACCGGGGGTTGAAGCTTGAAAAAGGCGAGTGTCGTGATCGACGTTTCGTCAGTATCAATTTTGCACAGCCTCTGTTTTTTTTCAACAGGCAATTCGGGGACCCGGCCCACGCCGGGGATCGGCAGGGGCCATAGCCGTATCCCCTGCAGCGGATGCGGCGACGAATCGCTCTGCGACACCCCGGGAAACCCTTCAGGGAAGCGGCTTGCGGGGAGTGACGCCGATCCAGCAGGAGCCGCGGCACGCGCAGAGCCGGAAGAAACGCATCGCGCGGAAGGCGGCAAATGCAGAAAGTGCTTGAAATGCGGAAAAAAAACGGATAGAAAAAACTCACTCCTGATGCGGGAACCGCGAGAACAAAGACACAAAAACCAAGGAGGAGAGCGAGATGGCGAAAGCGAAGAAAGGTGATCTGTTCACGTGCGACGTGTGCGGGCTGGTCGTCGCCGTTGACGAGACCTGCGACTGTGCCGTCGGTGAGCTGATCTGCTGCGACGTGCCGATGGAGAAAGGGAAGGCCAAGAAGGCCGCCAAGCCCGCCAAGAAGGCGACGAAACCCGCAAAGGCGAAAGCGGCAAAGGCCGCCCCGAAAAAGAAAGCGGCCGCTAAGCCCAAGGCGAAGGCGAAGCCCAAGGCGAAGGCGAAGAAGAAGTAGGACTGTCGAGGTTCGGCGCAAGAGGATTTGCCGGGCTCGATTCCCTGGCGGGATCGGATCCGGGCGGATTCCCGATCGAGTGCAGACGAAAAACCCCGCTCCGCGACGGAGCGGGGTTTTCTGTCCGGTCGCTGCCGGGCCCGCGCGGCGCTGAAATTCGTTGACGGATGCGCAAAGATCTCTTACGTTGAAAACACGATACTCATGCAAAGGAGATCCGCCATGGCAAGCAAGAAACTGTTGGAGCTGTTGAATAAGGGGATTGCGCGGGAGATCCAGGTGTCGGTCCAGTACATGTGGCAGCACGTTCAGTGGTCCGGGATTCCCCACTATACGATCAAGGACGAGCTGAAGAAGATCGCCGTTGCGGAGATGAAGCATGCCGAGGCCATCGCCGAGCGGCTGTACTATCTGGGCGGCATCCCGACGACGAAGCCGGATCCGATCTTCGTCGGCAAGACCCTGAAGGAGATGCTGACCAACGACCTGAAGGACGAGGAGGGGGCCATCAAGCTCTACAAGCAGACCATCGCGGCCGCACAAGCGGAAGACGACCCGACGACGGCACGCTTGTTCAGACAGATCCTCGCCGATGAGGAGGAACATCACGATTTTTTCCAGAGTGTCCTCGAAGGCCTGAAGTAGCGCTCACGGGGAACCGGGGAGAAGCGAACGAAAGCCCACGATACCGTGGGCTTTTCTTTTGGGACATGCCGGTGCGGTATAATTTGGCCTGCAAAATAATCCTTGACGGGAGTTATTTGGCATGCCAAATATACGTCAGACGGGATGAAACGCACAAGGATAAGTCCGGAGGACAAACAACCCATGGCGGATCGGGGGCAAGCGGCAATGACCCGCAAGGCGGGTTCGGAACCGAAGGGCCGGGGCAGCGGCGCGGAAAAGCCGGCGCCGAAAGACGACCGGCTGATCTACCTCGTCTTCTCCGCGCAGCACAAACTGCGCACGTACCTGAAGAACGAGATGGCCGAAGCCGGCGTCTCCATCACGCCGGCACAATCGGGAATCCTCTTTCTGCTCAAGAAGAAGGACGGGCAGACCATGTCGGAGCTCTCCTCGGTGCTTTCCCTGGACAACTCGACCCTCACGGGGCTCGTCGACCGTCTCGAGCGGTCAGGCTTCGTCAAGCGCAACGCGAGCACGGCGGACCGCCGCGCCTCTCTCGTCTTCATCACCGAACGCGGCAGAGAGGAGATCGAGCGGGCCCGGGTCGTGATCCGTCGGGTCAACGATCGGATCCGGGAGGGATTCGCAGAGGGGGAGATCGAGTCGTTCAAGAAGATCCTGCGGTCGTTTTTCGTGCGGTTCGAGACATAGCATAACGGGAGGCGCGCCATGGCGGTGCCGAGACAGGATGCGGTGCGACTGCGGCGGGCGGCATCCCTTGCGCGTCTTGACGCCTCGCGGTACGCGGAGGGCGGGAAACCGGACAGCCTGACGGGCCTCTGGGCATCCATGGGCAGAAGGGGCCTTTTGGGCTTGAGTGTCCCGCCAGAGTTCGGGGGTGAGGGGGCCCGGTATGTAGAGATGCGTGCAGCCATGGATGCCTTCGCGCACGAAGGGGGCAGGCCCGGCCTCGCCCTGTCGTGGGCGGTGCACCTCATCGTTGCGAAGACGCTCATCGCGGGTTGCGGCACGGGCCGTCAGCGGAGGGAGATCCTGCCGGCGATGGCATCGGGGAGAAAGACAATCGCCATCGCCCTGTCGGAGCCAGGGGCGGGCAGTGACCCGAAACAAATCAGGACGCGGGCCGTCAAAAGCGGCAATCGTTACGTGCTCGACGGGGAGAAGACTTGGCTCACCAACGGGCCCCTGGCGGACATGTTCCTGGCGTTCGCCGTGACGGACCGCCGGGCGGAGAGAAAGGGCTTTACGGCCTTTCTCGTTCCTAAAGAGACCCCGGGACTGACCATCGCCGCCCTGCCGCCTCTCGGGTTTCTGGAGCCGGCGCTGCACTGTGCCGTCCGGCTCGAGCGGTGCGCCGTGCCCGCCGACGCCGTCATCGGCCGGGAGGGGAGGGCGTGGGAGGATCTCTCGAAGCCGTTCCGCGCGGCCGAGGACGTGCTCATTGCCGGCGGGGCCGTGCTCGGCGGGCTCGATCGGCTGCTGCGGCAGCGGATCGGGGAATGGCCAAACCGCCCGGGCGACGACACCGCCGCCGCAGAGCGGGTCGGCGAGGCGGCATCGCTGCTTGCGGCGGCAAGGCTTGTGGCCGTGGAAGCCGCCCTGTCGCTCGACGCCGGGGAGGGCGGCGATGCCGTTGGCCGGCGGCTCGTTTCACTCCAGCGGCTCGTCGGCTACGCGCGGGAAGCGGTGCGGGGAGCATCCGAGGCGCTCGGGTGCGGCCGCCGACGGGGCACGAGCACGTTTGGGGAAGACCTCGACAAGCTCATAGCGCTCGGGGACCCTGCGCTGAGGGCCCGCAGGCGCAAGTGGGGATATGCCTTGCTGAGCGGGAAGGAGAAGCCATGACGGATCGGAACGGAAGATTCACGGGGGTTGAGGCGGTTCGCGAAGGGTTCAGACGGGCCGGCTACATCTGCAGCACGGAGATCGCGACGACGGTGTACCTGGCCGCTCACCTCGAAAAGCCCGTCCTGGTCGAGGGGCCTGCGGGCGTGGGAAAGACGGAGCTGGCCAAGAAGGCCGCCGCGTTCATGGAGCTGCCGCTCATCCGGCTCCAGTGCTACGAGGGGCTCGACGAGTCCAAGGCGCTCTACGAGTGGAAGTACGGCAAGCAGCTGCTCTACACCCAGCTGCTGCGGGACAAGCTGGACCAGATCGTCCGGAAGGAAAGCGACCTGGGCGAGTCGATCCGGACGCTGCACCGCTACGAGGACATCTTCTTTTCCCCGCAGTTCCTCGAACCCCGCCCGCTGCTCAGGGCCCTGCAGGAAGAGCGCGGGGCCGTTCTGCTCATCGACGAGGTGGACAAGGCGGACGAGGAGTTCGAGGCCTTCCTGCTCGAGATCCTCTCGGACTTCCAGGTGTCGATCCCCGAGATCGGGACAGTGCGCTCGAGCACAAGGCCCTTCGTCTTCCTCACGAGCAACAGCACCCGGGAGCTCAGCGAGGCGCTGAAACGCCGATGCCTCCACCTCTTCATCCCGTTCCCGGAACCGGAACTCGAGAGGGAGATCGTCCGGCACCACGTGCCCGGCATCCCGGAACGGCTGGAGCGGCAGCTCGTGGCCTTCATCCACGCGGTGCGAACGCTCGAACTCAAGAAGGTCCCCTCGATCAGCGAGACGATCGACTGGGCACGTGCCCTTCTGCTCTTGCATGCGGAGGGTCTCAACCGGGACCTGGCCCGGAAGACCCTCAACACCTTTCTCAAGTTCGAGGAGGATATCCGCGCCGTCGACGAGAAGCTCTTCCTCCTCGTCGACCGGGCCGTCAAGGAAGGGGTCTGATGGACCGCGTGCTGAACCGCTTCATCGTTTCCCTGCGTGGCGCAGGGGTGCCCGTGTCGGTCTCGGAGAGCATCGACGCCGCGAAGGCCCTGGCAATCGCGGGATACGGAGACCGCCGGGTCGTCAAGAGCAGCCTCGGGGCCACGCTCGCGAAATCCGTTGCCGAGAAGGAGATTTTCGACGACTGCTTCGAGCGGTTCTTCTCTTTTCACCCGCTGCCCGCCGCCTTCGCGCAGGGGCCCGATGAGGGAGACGAGGGCCTGCCCGGCGACATGCCGGCGGTCGGGGGGATGATCCAGGAGGGCGATCTCGGCGGCATTGCGCTGGCCGTGCGGGACGCCGCCCGGTCGGCCGACCTGCAGAGCATCCGCTTTTTCACGCAGCGCGGGATGTTCACGGCCCGGATCCTTCAGGCCTTGGAACTGGATCGGCTCGACCGGTACGTCGCCGATCTCTACCGGGAGGGGAGCGCGGGCGCAGAGGCGACGGCCCGCCAGCTGGAGCAGGGCAGGGATGCCCTCATCGACATGGTCCGGCGGTATGTCGAGCAGGAGTACGAGATCTACGCCCGCGAGAGCACCGAGCGGGTCATCGAGCGTTACCTCTGGGACGTGAGGCTCACGGAACTCGAAGAGCGGCACTACGAACGGATGCATGCGCTCATCCGCAAGCTCGTCAAGCGGATGAACGACCGTTATTCCCGCCGGCGCCGGCGGGCAAAGCGGGGGGCGCTCGATTTCAAGCGGACCCTCAGGGCCAACATGCACCACGGGGGACTGCTGTTCGACACCGCATGGAAAAAGAAGCGGGTGAACCGGCCCGACGTGGTCATCCTCTGCGATGTGAGCCGCTCGATGTCCACCGTGGTCCGGTTCTGCCTGCTCATGCTCTACGGAATCAACGAGGTCGTGGCGCGGATCCGCTCCTTCGTGTTCTGCTCGAGCCTGCTCGAGGTCAGTGACATCTTCGAACGATGTCCCGTCGCCGAGGCCGTGGAGCGCCTCCGAACGGGAGAGGGCCTCGACATCCACATGGGGAGAACCGATTACGGCAGCGCGTTCTGGGATTTCACGAGACGGCACCTCGATGCGGTCACGGGCAAGACCACGGTGATCATCCTGGGCGATGCGCGCAGCAACTACGGCGACCCGGCGGAGGAGCTCCTGCGGAAAATCGCGGATCGCTGCCGGCGACTCATCTGGCTCAACCCCGAGGCGCCCTCGATGTGGGGGACGGGGGACTCGGAGATGCGACGCTACATGCGGCTCTGCGACCTCGCGATGGAGTGCAGCACGCTGCGCCACCTCGAGCAGCTCGTCCGCGTCCTCGTCAGGGTCCCCTGATCGGGGCCATCGAGGGATTCCTCTACCGCATGCCCCTTTTCCATGCTATCTTGTCCATGGCGGCGTGCAGATGCCGTTGACCTATGACGATGCGGGAAAGGACGTGAGACAGGAGTACCTCGAAGCCCGGACAATCGCCCGGCGGATCGCCCGCGAGGTCGGTGAGCCCCTGTTCTACGGTCAGCAGGCCGCCCACGTCGAGAACTCCGTCGCCCTGTTCCAGGCCGACCCACTGGTGCGGAGAGCCGTCACCGAACTCGGCGCGCGGCCCGACCGCATCGGTCACGGGCTCGGCCACGCGACCAAGGTGGCCGTGGATGCGGGCGCCATCATTCTCATCGAGCGCGGCGCGACGGACCCTGCCGGAAAGACCCGCAGGCTCGTCGCGCTGGCCCACGTGGCCGGTGTACTCCACGACATCCGAAGGGAGGAAAGGGAACACGCCCGGACGGGAGCCGAGGAGGTCCGGCGGCTCCTGCGCGATTACGATCTCCGGCGGGGCGAGCTGGAAGCGATCGCGGGGGCCATCGCAAACCACGAGGCCTTCCGGCCGCACCAGCCCATGGCCGATGCGGACGGACAGCTTCTCTCCGACGCGCTGTACGACGCAGACAAATTCCGCTGGGGACCTGACAATTTCTCCGATATGCTCTGGGACATGGTATCGAGGCGGGACGTGCCCCTGTCCGCCCTGCTCAGCCGGTTTCTCAAGGGATTGGAAGGCATTGGCAGAATCCGCGAGACGTTCCGGAGCGGCACGGGCCGCCGGTACGGGCCCGATTTCATCGACCGGGGAATGGAGATCGGCAGGCGGCTCTATGCGGAGCTGACAGCAGCGGGTGAAAGGTGAAGGGCAAAAGGCAAAAGGCAAAAGGCAAAAGGCAAAAGGCAAAAGGCAAAAGGCAAAAGGTTCGACCCTCTCACCCGATGTCTTCAAACGGACATGTTATCGGCAGAATCGGATGAAGAAAAGGCAATCACTCGAGAGAGCAAAGCACGGGGGGGCAAGAAGATGATCAAGCGTATTCTCGTGGCGTCGGACGGTTCCAGAACGTCGGGACGGGCACTCAAGGTTGCCATCGAAATGGCCAAGAAGATGGGGGCCGCACTCACCCTGGTCGGGGTGATCGACAACCGCCTCTACGTGGGCCGAACCATGCCGGCCGGGCTCACTTCGACGAGGATTGCGGAGCCCGTCGAGGACTACCTCACGCGGGTTGCAGGCGCCTATCTCGCGAAGGATGCCGGACGATGCAAACGGAGCGGCGTGAAGCCGGAACTGGTCATCCGGATGGGACATCCCGTCGAGGAGATCCTCAAGGAAGCCCGCCGCGGAAAGGCCGACCTGCTGGTGATGGGGTCACACGGCAAGAGCGGGATCGGATCGGTTCTGGGAAGTGTGGCCTTCGGGGTCCTCCAGGGCCAGTCGCGGGTGCCGGTTCTCGTCGTCCGGAAGTGAGGGCATGGGGATGAATGGAAGGAAAGCGGGAAACGCCCGGTCGACGCTCATTTACAGGGGCCCTGTCTTCACGCTGTACGAGGACGAGATCCTTCTGCCGGGCGGCCGGACGATGATACGGAGCAGGATCGAGCACCGCCCCACCATCGGCGTCGTGCCCTTCATCAGCGGGGACGAGATCGTCCTGATCCGTCAGCACCGCCATGCAGTGGGTGCATCCCTGGTCGAAATCCCAGCCGGCACCATGGACGAGGACGATGCCTCCCCGGAAGACTGCGTGCAGCGGGAACTGGCCGAGGAGACGGGGTATCGGGCCGGGAAACTGGTCAAGCTTTTCGGGGGGTACCTTGTCCCGGGGTATGCCGACGAGTTCATGCACTTTTACATGGCGTTCGATCTCACCAGGGACCCCCTGCCGCCCGATGAGGACGAAGACATTGCAACCCTGACGTGCCGGTTGCCGGATGCCCTGCGAATGATCCGCGACGGGCGGATCGTCGACAGCAAGACGGCGCTCGCCATCCTGCTGTCCGCCGATTATCTGCGTAGCGCAAAGGGCAAGCGTTGAGCGGCTTTTGATCTAGTTGCCCGCGCAGGGGGCGGCTAGCTCTTTTTGCTCGTCTTTGTCAGAAACGTGGAAACCTGCTGTTTCACATTTCGCTTCTTGCAGACGGGGCAGCTGACTTTCCCCTTGTCACGCTCTGCCATGCTCAAAACGACCGTAAAGTCCTTCTTGCAGTCCTCGCATCGATACTCATAGGTCGGCACGGCTGATTCCTCCTTTCCTCATGTTCATATGCAACATGAAAGAATATGCTTAACTCATTGTATTCATAATGTAATATTTCGTCATTCGAGAAATTTTCCGTCATTGTCCCGTTTCTATTTTACAAACACTTCTAAATCCGTCAAGCCCGATCTGAGGGTTTCGATAATCCTTCGGATGTTCAGGTAGGAAAGGGTGCGAAAAAACCCGCCGGGATTTTCTCCGGGCGGGTTTTTTTTATGCGTGGAGGACCTTCTGCGGTCTGTCTTGTCTGTTTCGTCTGTCGCGGGTTCCGTTTCCCCCGGCTCCCCGGGCCTCTAGCCCCGAGCCTTCTTCTCCCTGCCCACACGGTCCCAGGCATCCTTGTAGAGCCGGCCGATGCACAGCAGCAGCGCCAGGAAGAACAGCCCCAGCATGAACGTCGGCGGCGTCCGCAGCATCTCGTCCAGCAGGTACCCCATGTACAGCGCCAGCATCGAGGCAATCACGATCGCAAACCCCCAGGAACCGATCACGAGAATATGCGAGAAGTCGATCTGCCGAACTCTTGCCTTCACCTGCGCTGCCATGGCCCTTGCCTCCTGTCTCGCGCTCGGGACTCCGTGCCTCTTTTGCCTTGCGCCTGCTGCTTCCTGAAGACTGACGCCTGATGCCTAGTGCCTGTCTCTTACAGCAGATTCTTGATCGCCTCGGCCACCGGGTCGTGAAGAGCGCCACCAGCGCCGCGTACATCGCAAAGCTGCCCACCGCCTCGCTGAGGTAGAGCTTCTCGTACTTCTGCTTGAGCGATACGATCGTCATGCCGCCCACGATCAGGGCCCCCAGGTGGAAGTAGGGGAAGTTGCCCGCCCCGGCTGCCGCGTACTCGGCGAAGGCAATCCGGCGGTGATCAGAACGACGACGGCGGAAAGAATCAGGGTGGAAAGCGTCTTTTTCATGGTCAGGTCCTCCTCGGTGTTTTTGTTTTGTTGCCCGATACCATAGAAAGGAGCGTGCCAGGATGGGGAGGGGAAGGCAGATAGTTTGCAAGTGCATGGATTCACGAAAGAAATGACTATGCGCAGGCGATGGCGGCGAGGCCTGCAGGGCGCCTCGGGAGGCCCTCTTTTGAACGGAACGTTCAACGCGGGATGAACGAAACATCAAAAAGGCATCGGGCACGAAGAGGAATAGGCGCAGAGGACACGCAGCAGGCATCGGGCATGAGGAGACGACGAACAATGCGGGCAGAACGGGCTCCGGCCTGGAGGAGAGAGAACCGCTGCAGCCGGTTTTCCATGCGTCATGGAGAGGAAGTCTGTGGTATAAGGAACTATGAAGATCCGGGGAAAGAGAGGGCTGCAGATGAGGACAATCCTGATCGGGACCTTATTGACATTGTGCCTGCTGTGCGCCGGACCGCAGGGGCCCGTGCAGGCGCAGGAGAGGAAACAGCCCGATACGGGCGGGGGACACGTGGCCGCACTCGACAGGGGAACCTTCGTTGAAGTGCGCGACCGCGGTCCCGGCAGGCACAGCGTGATCCTCTACGAGGTGATCAAGGGGAAGATCCAGGTCGTCGATGCCGTGTCGGTCAGCAGCGATTTCACGAAGGACCCTCCCGTGATCCGATACACGCGGATCAAAGAGATCAAGGAATATTGACAGGGGGCCAGCCGGCGCCGCCTGCCTGCGTGTTTTGCCGACCGGGATCCGTCACAGGGCGCCGCTAGCTTCGGGGCCAGACTTTCTTGAAGGAAGCCTTCGGGAAGAAACAGTGCGGGCATTCCTCGGGGGGCTCCGGGCCGTAGTGGGTATGCCCGCATATCCGGCAGCGCCAGGCGACGGTGTCTTTCTCGAGATGCACGTCGTGCTGCGCCAGCAGCGGGAAGTCCTCGATGGGCGGCATGACGGGCCTGTAGCCTTCGAGCATCCAGCGGGAAACGACCACACGCTGGATCTCGCTCGTGCCTTCATAGATCATCGGCAGGCGCATGTCGCGCAGCAGCTTCTCGACGGGGAAGAAGCGCGTGTAGCCGTAACC
This sequence comes from Syntrophaceae bacterium, assembly GCA_013177795.1. Taxonomy (NCBI): domain Bacteria; kingdom Pseudomonadati; phylum Thermodesulfobacteriota; class Syntrophia; order Syntrophales; family Syntrophaceae; species Syntrophaceae bacterium. The sequence continues at coordinate 128,528 of JABLXY010000001.1, forward strand.
CCCGAAAATCTGCAGGGCCTCGCTCACCACCTCGAAGGCGGCCTCGGTGGCGTAAAACTTGGCGATCGAGGCCGAGATGGTCGGGTCCATCCCCGCATCGCTCTCCCATGCTGCTTTCCAGGTCAGCAGGCGGGCCGTTTCCACCTTCTGGTACATCTCGGCGATCTTGAAGTCGATGGCCTGGAAGTCCGCCAGCCGGGCGCCGAAGGCGCGTCGCTTCTTCGCATAGTCGATGGCCAGCTCCATGGCCGTCCGCGCGGCCCCGACGCCGAAGGAGCCGATGATCGGGCGCGTGCGGGCAAAGGTGGTCATGGCCATGACGAACCCCTCGCCCGGCTGCGCCAGGATATTTTCCGCCGGCACCCGGACGTTGACCAGGTGAACGCCCGCCGTGTTGGAGCTGCGCTGGCCCAGTTTCGGGATCGTCCGGCCGACCGTGACGCCGGCCTGGCCCCTCTCGACGAGGAAGGCCGCGATCCCCTTGTGGCCGAGCGAGGCGTCGACGGTCGCGAAGATGGAGAAGTAGTCGGCCACCCCCGAGTTGGTGATCCAGTACTTCGTGCCGTTGAGGATGTAATCGTCGCCGGATTTCTCCGCCTTGCAGCGCATGCCCGCCACGTCCGAGCCCGCCAGCGGCTCCGATGTGGCGAAGCAGATGAGCTTGAATTCCCTGGCCAGGATGGGGAGGATTCTTTCCCGGAGCTTTCCGTTTCTCGTCAGCATCAGGGGCTCGGTGCCCAGCGAGTTGTCGAAGATCGAAGTGGCCAGCCCCGCGCAGGCCGCCGAGATTTCCTCGACAACCAGGGCGCTCTCCAGCAGCCCCCGGCCCCGGCCGCCGTACTTCTCGGGGATGGTGAGGTTCATGATCCCTTCCTCCCAGGCTCTTCTCAGAATGTAGAGGGGCAGCTCGTCCTTTTCGTCGTAATGCCAGGCGATGGGAAGAACCTCGTCCAGGGCGAAGCGGCGGGCCTTGTCCCGCAGTTCGATCTGTTCCGGGGTGAGTGCGAAATTGAGCATCGGCGGCCTCCTTTGCGGGTCGTGCGGGGGTGATCGGTGACGGACACATCCAGGCGGCGATGCACCTTTATAGAACGAAACGGCTCCGGCTGGCAAGGCGTTCTTGATCCGCCCCGATCGGCGGGTTTTTCATTTCACGGATTTCTGCTATAGTGTGACGAATTTCGAAGGAGGGTTCGACCCATGACAATCGCCATGTACATCCTGATCGGGATCATCATCGTTGCCGCCATCTACTTTCTCGTCCGGGGGAAAAAGTCCTAGAGAGCAGACGGACCCGGCCCGCTGCGTCTGAGGGTCCGCCGGATGCGCAAGACTGCCGCACCGTTTTTCTGCTCGCGCAGACGGGCGCGGGGGAGAGGATTGACAGCCCGTCTTCGTTTTCACAGTGTGAAACACCCGCGCAGTCCCGCGCGGGGTGGGGATGCGGGCAGGCACGGACGGAGCGCAGTCCGCCTTTGCCGGAGAGGACTGACGCCCGCGGGTTCGGTCTCATCGCCGATGTCTGGATTCAAAGGAGGGGAGGGACAGCCATGAAGAGACGACGGGCCTGCCTGTGGGCCTTCCTGATCGGGTTCGTTCTGTTCCTTCTGGTCCCGTCTTCCGCAGATGCGGAGCGCTACAGGGTGAGACCCGGCGACAGCCTGTACCGGATCGCAAAAAAATTCCGCGTCAGCATGGACTCCATCCGGAGCGCCAACGGTCTCGAGGGTGACGCCCTCAAGGTCGGCCAGGTCCTTGTGATCCCCGACGGCAGATCGGCGAAAAGGGCGGCTGAAAAGCCCTCGAAAGACAGGAGCTCCCCTTTAGACCCGGAGGTGTACGTCGTGCAGCGGGGGGACACGCTTGCCGGGGTGGCCGCGAAGACCGGTGTCCCGGCATCCGAGATACGCAAGATGAACGGGCTTCGTTCCTCGAAGCTGAAGACGGGGCAGCGGCTCGTGCTGAAAGAGTCCGTCATCGATCCCGCCGAGGTTGATGATCTCGAAGAAGCGGGGTCCATCGAGGCCGATGAGCTGGCTGCGCGGGATGAGGCCGTGGAGCCGGGGGAGGGCTTTCCCCTGCCTGCACCGAACCGTTGGAGGGGTCTTGCGGAGCCTGATCTCTTCGTCAGGATGGTGAAGTCCTTCGAGGGCGTGCCGTACAAGCTCGGCGGCAACTCGATGCGGGGCATCGACTGCTCGGCCTTCACCCGAAAGATCTACGGCGTCTTCGGCATCGATCTGCCGAGAACGGCACGGGAGCAGCTCCGCTGCGGCAAGCGGATCGAGCGAGGCGATCTCGACACGGGGGATCTTGTTTTCTTCCGAACCCGAAAGAACCGGATCCACGTGGGGATTTTTCTCGGCGGCGGCGAATTCTTCCACCTCTCGTCGAGAAACCGCGGGGGCAAGGTCGATGACATCGACTCGGCCTATTTCAGCAGCCGGTTCATCGGCGGCGTCCGGCTGATCGAGGCGGATGCGTCCGCAAAGGCGAAAACACCGAAAGCCCCGGGCATGCCCGCTGCGGTCCCCGGGCCGGCCATGACCCCCTCGGCGGAGGCGGCGCACCCGCCAGGGGGATGAACACGTTCCGGAGGGGAAGAGGGTGAGAAGGTGAGAAGGTGAGAAGGTCGGGGAATCGGAGAGGGAATGAACAGCAGGCCTGGCCAATGTTCTGATCCCCTTACCTTCTTACATTCACGTGCTTTCAAGACGTCAGGCGCAAGGTTCGAGATCAACCGTTCAACGTCCTCTCGGCCGACCGGTCACTGTTCCCGGAACAGCATCCTGAGCTCGTACACTCCCGCCCCGACGCGCTTTTCCATGTCGAAGCCCATCTTTTCGAAGACGTGAAGCATGGGGCGGTTCTCGAGAAGGACCTCCGCCGTGAATCCCAGGAGTCCCCGCCTTCTGGCCAGGTAGGTCAAATAGCCGAGCAGCTCCTGGCCGATGCCCTGGTTCTGGTGGCTGTCGCTGACCGCGAAGGCAACCTCCGCCATGTGGCTGTCCTGCTCGATCTCGTACTGGCCGAGCCCGACGATCTCCTCCTTTTCCTCCTCGCCCATCACGGCCAGGATCTCCATCTTCTTCGTGTAGTCGATGACGACGAAGTCCTGGAGACGCTCGTGGGGCATGTCCTGGCGGTAGGAGATGAAGCGCCGGTACATGCTGTTGTCCGACAGGGAGTAGAAAAAATCCTTGAGACGGTGCTCGTCGCTGATCTTCACGGGCCGGAACAGCAGGTTCAGCCCCGCTTTCGTGGTGCGATAGCACTCGAGCTCCTCGGGGTAGATCCCCGCCTCGCCGGGAATAAAGGCCTGGTCCTTGTAGATGAGACCGTTCTTCCGTGCTTCCTCGATGAGCCAGGGCCTGAATTTGGGGTGGGCGATGGCGATGAGTTCCATGGCCCGCTCGCGGACGTTCTTGCCCGGCAGGTAGGCGATGCCCCACTCGGTGACCACGTACTGAACGTCCCCCCGGAGCAGCGTCGCCCCGGCCCCCTCCTTCAGAAAGGGGACGATCCGCGAAACGACGTCGCAGGCCGCCGTGGACTGGATCGTGAGGATCGTCTTGCCGTTGCGGGCCAGGGCGGCCCCCCGCATGAAGTCCGCCTGCCCCCCGACACCGCTGTAGAAGGTCTTGCCGATCGACTCGGCCGTCGCCTGGCCCGTGAGATCGATCTCCAGGGCGCTGTTGATGGCGACCATGTTGTCCTGCCGCGCGATGAGCAGGGGGTTGTTCGTGTAGTCGATGGACCGGAAGTCGATGGCGGGGTTGTCGTGCAGGAATTCGTAGGTGGACCGCCTTCCCATGCAGAACGTGGCGACGGTCTTTCCCCGGTTGACGGTCTTGCGGGAGTTGTCGACGACGCCCTGCTTCATCAACTCGACGATGCCGTCGCTGATGAGTTCCGTGTGGATGCCCAGGTGCTTCTTGCCGTGCAGGTTTGCGAGAACGGCGTTGGGGATCGTCCCGTAGCCGACCTGGATCGTGTCGCCGTCCCCGATGAGGCGGGCCACGTAGTTTCCGATCCGCTGGGCGATTTCCGTGTCGGCCGCGGGATAGTACTCGAGCAGCGGCTCGTCGTAGGGGACGAGGAAATCGATGTCGTCGACGTGGATGAAGGTGTCGCCGTGGACCCGCGGCATGTACCGGTTGACCTGTGCGACGACCACCCGGGCCGTCTCGGCGGCGGCCTTGACAATGTCCACGCTGACCCCCACGCTGAGGTAGCCGTGTTCGTCGGGCAGCGAGGTCTGCAGCAGCGCCACGTCCACCTGCTCGAGGCCGCGGCGGAAGAGGCCCGGCACCTGGGAGAGGTTGACCGGCGTGTAATCCGCCAGCCCCTTGTTGACAGCCCCGCGGGTGCTGTCGCCGATGAAGAAGGAATTGTGCCGGAAGTTGGACTTGAACTTCTCGTCGGCGTAGGGGGCCACGCCGAGGGTCCGGATGTGCAGGACTTCGGCGTCGAAGAAGGCCTTCGGGTTCTCCTTGACGTAGCGGATCATGGCATGGACCAGATGCTGGGGCTCGGCGCAGGCCGAGGCGATGAAAATCGTGTCGCCCCGGTGAATGTTGCTGAAAATTTCTTTCTCCGCAGCGAACTTGCGGGGGTAACGCTGCCTCCAGAGGTCAAGGGAGTTTCGATTCTCACTCATGACGGGCTTCCCTTTCCTTGCGGTGTGATGTCGTCACCAAGGTAAAGGGAGGCGCAAAGGCTGTCAAGAAAGGAAATGGGAACGTTCTTCCCGGCCCCCTTTTTTGCCTTGATTCCTGGAAGGGTAACATGTATAAAGCATCCGTTTTATGGGCCCCGCAGGTGTGCTCATAGGGCGAAGAGAGAGCACTCATTCTCGGGTGACAGAGGACAGAGAGGAGGAAACATGGAATTCAAGCCGCGCGCCAAGCGTTCCCTGACCGCGATCATCGAGGATCAGGCCAAGAAGTGGGAACTGAACGAGAAGAAGAAGTTCAAGCAGACGATTCGGCCCGTGATCGCCATCTCGCGGCTGCCCGGCAGCGGCGGATGGTTCCTGGCACAGAGGGTGGCTCAGGACCTCAAGATGGACTACTGGGACCGCCAGATCATCGACGAGGTGGCCAAGAGCGCCAAGGTCAGCAAGCGGCTGATCCAGTCGCTGGACGAGCAGGACAGGAGCATGCTCGACGACTGGATCGAGTCCTTGGGCGAGCGCCACGTGTGGCCCTACGAGTTCCTGGAGCACCTGACGAAGGTGATCGGGGCCATCGGTGCCCACGGCAACGCGGTCATTGTGGGCCGCGGCGCCGGTTTCATCCTCCCCCCCGAAGCCTGCCTCAGGGTCTTTGTCATCGCCCCGCTCGACGTGCGGGTGAACAACGTGGCGACCTTCTTCAAGGTCTCGAAGGAGGAGGCCAAGCAGCGGATCCTCACGGTGGAGGCGGAGCGGGTCGCCTTTGCGCGGAAATACTTCAACCTTGACCTTCTGGATCCCAGCCACTACGACCTGGTCATCAACACGCAGTATTTCAACCTCGACGAGGCCTCGAAGATCGTCATCGCGGCATACCAGTCCAAGGATTGGCAGGATTTCTCTGCAAAGAAGGTCATCAAATAAGGCGTAAGGTGCAAGGCTCAGGGCAAAAGCGAACGGAAAAGGCATGGACGGCCTGGCCGTGATCGAGATCGGTGAATGAAAAAGAAAAACCCCGCCGGGAGGCGGGGTTTTTCTTGTTTGATCGTTGGGATCCGTGAGTGCCTAGAAGTTCTTGAAGTCCTTGTCATCCAGGGGGATGACCGCCTCCGGCCGCACGCTGTCGGCCTTGGCGCCGGCCTTTTTCCCGAACCCCTTGAAGGACAGGACTTTCTTCAGCCCCGCCTGCGGAGGGGCCGATGCGGCCGATGTCTCCGACTTGGTCTCGACCTGTCCGCCCACGAGCATCATGAGCTCCGCCGCGATGTCCTTCATCTGCTCGGCCTGGGCGTTCATCTCCTCCGAGGCCGAGGCCGACTCCTCGGCGTTGGCCGCCGTCTGCTGCGTCACCTTGTCCATCTCCGCCACGGCCTTGTTGATCTGGTCGATCCCCTGGGCCTGCTCGTGGGAAGCCGCCGCAATCTCCGCCACCAGGTCCGCCACCTTCGCGGCGCTCTTCGAGACCTCCGCGAAGGCGGCGTTGGTCCGCTCCACCAGCTCCGAGCCCTCCCTGACCTTCTTGACCGTCCCCTCGATGAGCACCGAGGTGCTCTTGGCCGCCTCGGCCGCCCGCATCGCCAGGTTGCGGACCTCGTTGGCCACCACGGCAAACCCCGCGCCCGCCTCGCCCGCCCGGGCCGCCTCCACCGCCGCGTTGAGCGCCAGCAGGTTGGTCTGGAACGCAATCTCGTCGATCGTCTTGATGATCTTCGAGGTCTCGTCGCTGGCCCTCGAGATGTCCTCCATCGACTGGGTGAGCTCCGTCATCGAGCCGTTGGCCCGCTCGACCATCCCCTTGGCCTCCTTCATGAGCTTGTCGGCCGTCGAGGCGTTGTCGGCGTTCTGCTTGGTCATCGACGACATCTCCTCGAGCGACGAGGAGGTCTCCTCGATCGAGGCGGCCTGCTCCGAGGCGCCCTCCGCCAGCGACTGGCTCGCCGAGGAGACCTGGCCCGAGGCCGAGGCGACCTGGTCCGCGGCGTCGTTGAGATGCTTGACCGAGCGGGTCACAGGGACCGTGATGCTGCGGGCGAAGAACGTCACGGCCACAACAGTCAGGCCGAGGAAAATGGCGCCGATCAGAAGGATGACGTTGCGGATCATGTGGGCCGAGGAGAGGAACTCCGCCTCGTTCTGGGTGAAGGCGATGCTCCAGTTGGTGTTTTCCACCGGGGCAAAGCCGGATATTTTTCTGACGCCCTGGTGGGAATAGCTCTCAACACCCTCCTGCCGGGCGAGGATCTTGCCCGTGATTTCCTTCATGCCCTCCTGCGCCGTGATGTTGAGTTCCAGGATATATTCCTTCTTCGGGTGGGAGACGACGAGGCCGGACTTGTCGACCATCCAGGGGAATCCCGTCTCTCCGACCTTCACGGACTGGATCTTCGTCGACAGGAAATCAATGTTGAGGATCGTTCCCGCTATGCCGACAAACTCGCCCCCCTTGCCGTACACCGGCGCGCTGACGACGGCGACGGGCTTGCCGGAAGCCCGGGATTTGATCGCCGAACCTACGAACACCTTGCCCGCCTTTGCTTCCTTGAAGTAGTCGCGGTCGCCGACGGCGATGCCCTTCGTCTTGCCGTTGCTGCCATCGGCAATGATGGTCCCGCTGGCATCCGTCACGAAAATGCTCTCGTAATCCGTCCCTGTCTGTTTGATGATTTTCGCCAGTTCCGCGGAAGCCCGTTCGATCTCGGAGGATGCGCGTTCCACGCCTTCTTTCGATGTTTTGGATGCCGCGTCGACGATGTGGGGCTGGACGGATATCGCCGACGTGAGTTTCATCTCTTCCTTGATGGCGATCTCCACCATGTCCGACATGTTCTTCGCAATCTGCAGGGCTTGGCCCCTGGCCATGTCCTCCAGGGCCCCCGTGGCCTTGTAGAGGGCGAAGCCGCCGATGACCGCGATCGGGACGAGAACCAGCATGATCCCGCCGAAGGTCAACTTGAAACCGAGCGTCCTCTTCTTCATCTGATGCTACCTCCCCGTGGCAAAGAAAGAATGAAACGCGAAAGAAACCGTTTGTGCAACAGCGTCAATGAACCGTGAACTGGAACGTCCCGAGCACCCTGTCGATGTCGAGGAGGATCTTGACCCCCCCGTCAGTCTTGGCCATCCCGAGGATGAAGTCCGTGTTGAGCTTCACCCCGAAGGCGGGGGTGTTCTCGATGTCGGTTGCGCGGATGTTGAGCACCTCCGAAACGGAGTCCACGACGATCCCCATGGGCACCGCACCCGCATCGCCGAGAATCTCCACGACGATGATGCAGGTGCGCTCCGTGTACGCCGCGGCGTCGAGGCCGAAACGCAGCCGAAGGTCGATGACGGGAATGACCTTCCCGCGCAGGTTGATGACACCCTTGACGAAATCGGGCGTCCGGGGCACCGGGGTGATGTTCATCATCCCGATGATCTCCTTGACCTTCAGGATCCCGATGCCGTATTCCTCGCTGGCCAGAGAAAAGGTCAGGTACTTCCCTTCTTTCGTCTCCACGGTCCGTGCGCGATCGAGTGATACCGTTGCCTGCAGATCCATTGCATGCCTCCCGAACGTGAAGTTTCCCGTCGCCCCGGGCATGGATCGCATCGGGTTGAACGGGCCGGATCGTGGTGTGCCGCCGGCGAGCGCCGCCGTTGCGGCAGGCCCCGATCCATGAACACTATCGTCCCCGTTTCGGAAGAATTTAATGCTTTTTTCTTAGATCGAAGAAGACAAGCAAAGCGCGTACCAGATCGCCGTCCGGAAGTTTTCCTTGACCGGTCGAGCGATTTCCCCTAAGATCCCTGCCTCGTAAAGACTGCATCCACACGTCTGTGAAGGGAGAAGGACATGAAGATCATCCTCTTGGGGGCGCCCGGTGCGGGGAAGGGCACCGTGGCCAAACTGCTGACCGATTATGACGGCTCCGTCCAGATCTCCACGGGTGACATCCTGCGGGCCGCCGTCCGTGAGGGGACCGACCTGGGGAAAGAGGCCAAGGCATACATGGACCGGGGGGACCTGGTGCCCGATTCGCTGATCATGAAAATCATGGAGGTCCGACTGCAGGAGCCGGACTGCGCCAGGGGGTTCATCCTGGACGGCTTTCCCAGGACCATCGCCCAGGCCGAGGCGCTCAAGGCGCTGCTGAAGAAGCTCAACCAGACGCTTGACATGGTGGTCAACCTCGAGGTGCCGCGCGAGGTGATCCTCGACCGCCTCACCACGCGACGGACCTGCTCGAACCCCGCATGCCAGGAGATCTACAACGTGAAGAGCATGCCCCCGAATCCGGACGGGACATGCAAGAAGTGCGGCAGCAAGGTCGTCCAGCGTGACGACGAGACGGAGCAGGCGATTCTCTTCCGTCTCGAGACCTACAACCAGAAGACGGCGCCCCTCATCGGTTTCTACGAAAAGGAGGGGCTGCTGAGGAACTTCACATCGCTCTCGAGTGCCGACACGGTCGAGGCGGTGAAGAAGGCGTTGAAAAAAGGCTAAAGGCGAAAAGCGAAAAGCGAAAGGCGAGATCCCCCTCTTGCCCCCTTTGAAAAGGAGGATGAAAGGGGGATTTTTTTATGGTGCTTTCGTGCCTGGTCTGGGTACAATGCGCTGTCGTTGAGGGGGATGGACGTTGACGATCGACTACGAGAGGGAGCTGAACCGGGAGCAATACAGGGTCGTCGCGGCCGACGGAGGGCCCATGCTCGTCATCGCCGGCGCGGGGAGCGGCAAGACGCGGACGCTCACGTACCGGGTGGCCCGGCTGCTGGAGACGGGCACACCGCCGGAACGGATTCTCCTGGCCACCTTCACGAACAAGGCCGCCCGGGAAATGCTTGGCCGCGTGGAACTTCTCACGGGGGTGGACATCCGGAGGCTCTGGGGGGGGACCTTCCACCACATCGCCAACCGGGTGCTGCGGCGGCACGGCGAGAGGCTGGGGTACGGCCGCAACTACTCCATCATGGACAAGGACGACACGAAGTCGCTCCTCAACGCCTGCATTGCCGAGGCCGGCATCGAGACGAAAGGGGGGCGTTTCCCGAAGGGGGACGTCCTGGGCGAGATCATCGGCTTTTCCGTCAACACCCTGACCCCGCTGGACGAGGTCATTGGGCGGAAATTCCCCCACTTCGGCGGCCTCGCCGGTGACATCCACGACATCGCAGCAGCTTACGCCCGGCGGAAGAAATCGCTCAACCTCATGGATTTCGACGATCTGCTGGCGAACTGGCTCACCCTGCTTCGACACGAGACGGACATTCTCAGGGAATACGCGGGGCGTTTTGAGCACGTGCTGGTCGACGAGTACCAGGACACCAACAGCCTGCAGGCCGCCATCCTCGATCTGCTGGGCTCCGGGCACCGCAATCTCATGGTCGTGGGCGACGACCACCAGAGCATCTACTCCTTCCGGGGGGCGAACTTCGAAAACATCCTTCGCTTCCCTGACCGGTACCCCGATGCGAAGCTCTTCAAGCTCGAGATGAACTACCGCAGCACGCCGCAAATCCTGGATCTTGCAAACCGGACCATTGCCCGGAACCGCGACCAGTTCCCCAAGGAGCTGAGGGCGGTGCGCAAGGGAGGGTTCAAGCCCGTCTACATCCCCGTGCGCAACGTCGCCCTGCAGGCGGCCTTCGTGGCCCGGCGGATCATGGACCTCGTGATGGAGGGGATCCCAATCCGCGAAATCGCGGTCCTGTACCGTGCCCACTACCACTCCATGGAGCTCCAGATGGAGCTCACGAAGCGCGGCATCCCCTTCGAGATCCGCTCCGGGATCCGCTTTTTCGAGATGGCCCACGTGAAAGACATCACGGCCTACCTCCGGGTGCTCGTCAATCCGTCGGACGAGGCGGCATGGAAGCGTGTTCTCGGGCTCTGCGAGAAGGTGGGCCGGGTGACGGCGGACCGGGTCTGGAAGGCCCTGTCGGCCGAGAAGGATCCCCTGGCCGCGATGGGGAATCCGGCGTGGGTCAAGAGAGTCGGAAAGTCCGCCGCACCGGGGCTCCTGAGGCTGGGCGAGACGATCAGCCTGCTTCGCGACAGGATTGCCGAGCAGGCGCCGGCCGATCTCATCCACCTGCTGCTCAACCGCGGGTACCGGGAAGACCTGCGGGAGAGATACACGGACAGCTTTTCCCGTGAAGAGGACCTGGTCCAGCTGGCCAACTTTTCCAGCCGCTTCTCGAGCCTGACGGACTTTCTCGCGGAACTCGCCCTGCTGACGAACACGGCGGAAAGCGAGGCGACCGCGGGGGACGAGGAACGGGACAAGGTGATCCTCAGTTCCATCCACCAGGCCAAAGGTCTGGAGTGGTCCGTCGTGTTCATCATTTGGTGCGCCGAGGGGATGATCCCCCTGGCCCGGGCCCTGGAGGAACCGGGAGGGGAAGAGGAGGAGAGACGGCTGTTCTACGTGGCGACGACGCGCGCGAAGGACCAGCTCTACCTGTGCCACCCGCTCATCGATTACTCGAGGGGGATGGGCATGGTGCCGCTTCGCCCGTCGCGGTTCATCGAGGAACTCGAGGAGGACGTCTTCCACCCGACGGAGCTGCCTTACGAGCAGTGGATCATCGATGAAGACTGATCGCGGACCAGCAAAAGAAATCCCCCTTCCATCCCTCCTTGCGAAAGGAGGGATGAGGGGGATTTTTCATGCTGCCTGTTGTCTCTTGCCCGGATGAGGAGCCCCGAACCCTTCTCTCAGAAAGAGAAGCTCAGGCTCACCCCGCCGTATAGATAATTGTCTTCCTTTCCGTTCTTGCTGCGGCCCTTCATCTCGTTCTTGGCGTCATCGGAGAGAGGAAACACCCAGGACACCGTCGGGGCGACCGTGATGTGCTGGAAGAGCGCGATGGGCAGTGACGCCGTGATGACCCCGTCATGGATATTGCTGAACTTGTCCGTCGTCGGCCGTGCATTGTCATCGAACTTCGGATAGGTGGTGGCATCTTCGCTCTTGAGGTAGCTCACCGAGCCGGCGAGCTTCAGCCCGACCGCCTTGGTCAGCTCGAAGGTGTGGGAGACCCCGAACAGGATGTACCACTGGTGGTAGTGGTCGATCTCCTTGTACACGGTGAGCGTCGGGCTCAGCAGGATGTTGCCGGCGAGGCTGACGAACAGCTCCTGGGAATCGAGCGGGTCGGCGGCACCGGAGTACGGGGAATTCAGAGAGTAGTAGATGTAGCCCAGCCCTGCCGTCACGGGCCCGAATGCCCGGCTGTAGGACAGGGTGAGATCCGTCTCGGTCCAGTTGCTCGAATAGGAAGCGTCGGTCGGCGAATAGGGGTTCGTGTCCAGGTTGCCCCACAGGTTCGCGGTGAAGCCCTTGTACCCGACCGTCATGGACGGCTGGATGACGAGGCTGTCCCTGGTCTGCTGTTGCCCGCGCCAGATGTAGGCGCTGAGGGCGGACACGGTGAAGTCGGCCGTGGGCTTTTCTTCCGCTGCGGCCGCGGCGGGCTTGGCATCCTGGGCCATCGCCTCGGTCAGCACGCTTGCCGCGATCCCAAGAATGAGCAGCGACACGATCATCAGCCTGACAATGCGATCCAATAGAGCCGTGGTCATAGAGATATCTCCCTTTCAAGGTTTTTTCGAGCCGGCAGAGCGTCTCGGCACGAAAAAGGTGCCCGTCCGCCTTTTCCGGAAGCCGCGCGATGGAGGAGGGAGCCGCAGGCCCTGCCGAAGGGGGAGGCGGCAGGGCCGGCGGCTCGAGGGTGCTCTCGTCGTCGGCGTTCGGGATCACCTTAAGAACAAGGCTTGTGCCACAAGGGAGAAAAGGCGGGAAAAATATGATAAGTAATTGATTATGAAATTAAAATTCGATTGCCGGAGAAACTCCGGCAGTCTTGCAGGAGCGGAAATAATGCCACATGTTTGTCTCTAAATATCATTAATGATACAAATATGTATGATACAAAACAGATATTACAGGAAATGTCGCAAAAAAGGGCGGCTGAACGTCAGCCGCCCTCCCGTAGACCGAATTCACGACCGTATCGAAGTGAAGGTGCGCGGAGCTCTTCGATTTCACGAACTCCTGATTTCCGCTGCTTGCGGCTGTGCGTTCGAAAAGCGCCGTCACCCAGTTCTGGCAGGATGCGCACGGTTTCGGGCCGGTGTTGCGCCGATCAGAACCAGTGGTCCGATTTCTTCTTCGCCTCGTACTCCGCCTTCAGGGCCCGCTCTGTGGCCTCGGAGATCAGGTCCACGCTCTTTGTCCACTCCTCGAACCGGATATCCACGCCGAAGACGCCCCGGATCTCGTCGTGCTCGTCGACGATCGGCGCCGAGACAGTGATGCAGAGGGCCCCGGTCATCTTGGAGATGTAAAAGTCCGTGACGTGGATCTTCCCTGACTCCATGGGACGGATGAACCACTCGCGGTTCGAGTAGTCCGTGCCGACTCCGAAATTCTCGTACTTCGACCGGTCCGCGATGTGGGTGATGTTCCGCGTGATCTTCCTGCCGTTGGTGTCCACGACGTAGGCAAACTGGATGGACGGGTTCTCGTCGATGAACTGCTGCATGACCGGCTCCTGCAGCTCCGGGTTCATCCCCTTCATGACGGGGTGCTCGATCACCTGCTGCACCACCGCCACGGCGGCCTGGGCCGCGCGGTACTTGATCTTCTCGAGATCGGACATGAAGAGCTCGGGCAGGAACTTCCGCACGACCTTCTCCATCTCGTCGTTGGAGATGCTCGTCATCCGGCCCCCCTCGTACTGCTTCATGACCCACTTGTGGATCGCCGAGATGCCGGGGTGGCGCTTGTCGATCGCCTCTCCGTTCTTGAGGTCCAGCCGGGAGTTGATCCAGTGGACGATGCCCGCCTTTCCCGACTTGTCGGTGATCTCGAGCATGATGGGGCGCTTGAGGATCTTGGCCGTGTCGAAGATGTTGTAGATCTCCTCGTTCTTCACGAGGCCGTCGAGGTGCACGCCGGCGCGCGTGACGTTGAACTCGGAGCCGACAAAAGGATAGTTGGGCGCGATCTTGAAGTTCATCTCGCGCCGGACGTAGTCCGCGATCTCCGTGATCACCGTCGTGTCGATCCCGTGGTTTTCGCCGTGCAGCTGGATGTACTCGAAGATGAGCCCCTCCACGGGCGGATTGCCCGTCCGCTCGCCGATGCCCATCAGGGTGCCGTTGGCGGCGCTGCAGCCGTAGAGCCAGGCCGTGGTGGCGTTGATCAGGGCCTTGTGGAAGTCATTGTGACCGTGCCACTCGAGCAGTCTGCCGGGGACGCCGGCATCCTCGATGAAGGCCCGGACGATCTTGTCGACGCTTCGGGGAAGGGCTGCCCCGGGGTAGGTGACCCCGTAGCCCATGGTGTCGCAAAGGCGGATCTTGACGTCGATGCCGCTCTGCTCCCGGAGCTTCATCAGCTCGATGGCGAAGGGGATCACGAACCCGTAGATGTCCGAGCGGGTGAGGTCCTCGAAGTGGCAGCGGGCGACGATTCCGGCCTCGAGGATGGAGCGCACCACGTCGAGGTACATATCCATGGCCTGCCGGCGAGTCACGCCCAGCTTGAGGAAGATGTGGTAGTCCGACACGGATGTGAGGATGCCCGTCTCCTTGAGGCCTGCGGCCTTCACGAGGGGGACGTCCTCCTTGACGGCGCGGATCCAGCCGGTGATCTCGGGGTATCGCAGGTTCATGCTGCGGCAGGCATCCAGGGCCTCCCGGTCGCGCTGGCTGTAGAGGAAGAACTCGGTCTGGCGGATGACGCCCCTCTCGCCCCCGAGGCGGCTCAGCATCTTGAAAAGATCGGCGATCTGCTTGACCGTGTAGGGCGGGCGGGCCTGCTGTCCGTCCCGGAAGGTCGTGTCGGTGATGAAGATCTCCTCGGCGGGGCTCATCGACACGAGCTTGTGATCGAAGACGATCCTGCAGACCTCGTCGTAGGGGAAGACGTCCTTCTGCAGGTTGGGCTGCTCGACGTCCTTCAGCTCGTAGCGCCAGAATTTCGTATGCTCGTGATCGAGAACCCTCTTTTCCTTGTTCCACCTGGCCATTTCACTTCTCCCTGCTCTTCCGTTGAAAAATGGATGCCGAAGGGCCTGCGCCCTCAACCCGCTGCCGCCGAAATAAAAAGGGAGGGAACGCCTTGATGTTCCCTCCCTTGTCTCTTCCGCCTGGATAAAATGGATTCAACTTGTCATGGAGGGACCATGCCGTGCCGGTTCGCCCGCAGGCCGCGGTTCTCCCGCCGTCGGGCGCTGCATGCCCGGGTTGTCAGCAGAACGGCGGTTCATGATCCCGTGCGTCATGCCAGTTGAATTCTCCTGTTACAGTCCCATAAAGAATCGTCAGGAGTTTGTCAATAGGTAAAAACGTAACCTTGCTGCCTCACTGGACGATCTTCAGCGACAGCTCCATGAGCTGCTCGATGCTCACCTTCGACGGCGCGTCGGTCATGGCGTCGGTCGCCTTCTGGGTCTTGGGGAAGGCGATGACGTCCCGGATCGATGGCGCGCCGGTCATGATCATGATCAGGCGGTCGAAGCCGAAGGCGATGCCGCCGTGCGGCGGCGTGCCGAACTCGAGGGCGTCGAGCAGGAACCCGAACTTGCTCCGCGTGTCCTCGGCGGTGAGCCCCAGCGTCTGGAAGAGTTTCCGCTGGACGTCGGTGCGGTGGATCCTGATGCTGCCGCCGCCGATCTCGGTGCCGTTCAGCACGAGGTCGTAGGCCCGGGCTCGCACCCGTGCGGGGTCCGTGTCGAGCAGCGGGAGATCCTCCGGCACGGGCGACGTGAAGGGGTGGTGCTTGGCCACGAAGCGCTTCTCCGTGTCGCTGTACTCCAGCAGCGGAAACTCGACGACCCACGTGAAGGCGAGCTGGTCAGGCTTGATGAGGTCGAGCTTGCGGGCCACGTGGATTCGCAGGTTGGCCAGCGCGTCGTTGACGATGCCGGGGGTGTCCGCCACGAAAACGATCAGGTCGCCCTCGCGGGCCTCCATGGCCCGGTTGAGGGCCTCGACCTCTTCGGGCTTGAGAAACTTCACGATGGGCGAGGTCCACCCGTCGGCGTTCACGCGCGCCCAGGCGAGCCCCTTGGCGCCGAAGTCGGCCACGAAGTTCGTCAGCCCGTCGATGTCCTTGCGGGAGAGCCTCCGGTTGTCTTCGATCTTGATGGCCTTGACGATGCCGCCGCTTGCCGCCACCTCGTTGAACACCTTGAAGCCGCAGCCCCTGACGAGCTCCGTCACATCTCGCAGCTCCATGGCGAAGCGGGTGTCGGGGTTGTCCCGCCCGTAGCGCTCCATGGCATCCCCGTAGGTGATCCGCGGGAAGGGGATCTGGAGCTCCCGGCCCGTGCCGGCCCTGAAGATATGGGCCATGAGGCCCTCCATGGTCGAGATGATGTCCTCCTCGTCGATGAAGGACATCTCCACGTCGATCTGGGTGAACTCGGGCTGGCGGTCCGCCCGGAGGTCCTCGTCACGGAAGCACCGGGCGATCTGGAAGTAGCGGTCGAAGCCCGCGATCATGAGCAGCTGCTTGAAGGTCTGCGGCGATTGCGGCAGGGCGTAGAAGGTCCCAAGGTTCACGCGGCTCGGCACGAGGTAGTCCCGGGCCCCCTCGGGAGTGCTCTTCGCGAGCATCGGCGTCTCCACCTCGACAAACCCCTTCGAGATGAAATACTCCCGTGTCGCGGCGGCCACGCGGCTCCGCAGGATGATGTTTTTCTGCAGCTCGGGCCTGCGCAGGTCGAGGTAGCGGTACTTGAGCCGGATGTTCTCCGAGATGTCCGTCTCGGCGTCGAGGACGAAGGGAGGTGTTTTCGCCTCGTTGAGGATCTCGAGCCTGTTCACCATGACCTCGACGTCACCGGTGGCCAGCTCCGGGTTCTCCATGCCCTCGGGGCGCCTGCGCACCGTCCCCTTCAGGGCCAGGACGAACTCGCTGCGGATCCGGTGGGCCTCCCGGTGGGCTTCGGCCTGGACCTCGGGGTTGAAGACGACCTGGACGATGCCCTCACGGTCGCGCAGATCGACGAAGATGACACCGCCGTGGTCGCGGCGGCGGTGCACCCATCCCATCAGGACCACTTCTTTCCCCGCATCGGCGGCCCTGAGATGGCCGCAGTAGTGTGTTCTCTTGAGTTTCGTGATGAAGTCTGACAAGGGTTTTACCTCCCTTTCATATTAGGAGAAGTTGGGAAGTTGAGAAGTTGTGAAACTTGGGTGAGCCGAATGTCAGCGCAGGCTGATGCTCTCCGAACTTCCTAACTTCATGGCTTCTGCACTTCTATTCATGAAGAGGCTCTTGCATTCGATCCTTTCGTGCAATGCACCGATCAGGTCTTCGAAAGAATGCGCAGCAGCTCGTTCTCGGCGTCATCGAGCCCCACAGGCTGCTGGGAGCTGTCCTTCATGTTCCGCAGCAGGGCCTTCCTCTCCTGGAGTTCCCGCTCGCCGAGGATGAGGGTGTAGCGGCATTTCAGCCTGTCGGAGCGCTTCATCTGGCTCTTGAGGCTCCGCGCCCCGTAGTCCGTCTCGACGAGGAGCCCCTTCATCCGCAGGCGGTTGCAGAGCAGGAAGGCATGGTCCTGCGCCTCCTTGCCGAGGGCTGCGATGAAGAGATCGGGCGCCGCGATGACCTTCTCGTCGGGGATGGGGGCCACGGCGACAAGCCGCTCCAGGCCGACGGCAAAGCCGATCCCGGGGCTCTCGGGGCCGCCAAGGTCCTCCACGAGCCGATCGTACCGGCCTCCGCCCGCGATGGCGTTCTGCGCCCCCAGGGCACCCGTCGTGACCTCGAAGGCCGTCTTCGTGTAGTAGTCCAGGCCTCGGACCATCCGGGCGTTGACCTCGAAGGGGGTATCGAAGCGCCTGAGGCAAGACTGGACCTCGTCAAAGTGCCCCCGGCACTCCGCGCAGAGGAATTCGATGAGCAGGGGGGCCGAGGTGACAACCGCCTTGCACCCTTCCACCTTGCAGTCGAAGACGCGGAGGGGATTCGCCGAGAGGCGCCGCCGGCAGTCTTCACAGAGGCCTTCCTGCCTCTCGGCCAGATACGAGCGGATCACGTCCCGGAAGGCCGGCCGGCAGGCCGGGCAGCCCAGGGAATTCACCTCGAGGCGCGCGTCCGCAACGCCGACGCATCGGAGAAAGTGCATGAGCATCAGGATGACCTCGGCATCCATGCGCGGGTCCTTCGAGCCGAGGAGTTCCGCGTTGATCTGGTTGAACTGGCGGAACCGGCCCTTCTGGGGCCGCTCGCGGCGGAACATGGGCCCGATGGTGTAGAGCTTCACCAGGGATTCCGATGCGTAGAGGCCGTGCTCGAGGTAGGCGCGCATGACCGAGGCCGTCGCCTCGGGGCGCATCGTCAGGGACTCGTCGCCGCGGTCTGTGAAGGTGTACATCTCCTTCTCGACGATGTCCGTCGTCTCGCCGATGGAACGCTTGAAAAGCTCCGTCTTTTCGAGGATGGGCAGAATGATTTCCCTGAAGCCGAAGGCCCCGAAGACTGCACGGGCCTTCGCCTCGACGTGCTGCCATTTTTCCGATTCGCCCGGCAGGATGTCCTTGAACCCGCGAACGGCGGTGATGATCTTCATGAAGCTGATGCATCCGACTGCGAATTTTGAAATTGACTAGCTAACACATTGATTCCCGAAAGGCAATAGGAATCATGGGCTTTTGAAGGGCACGACCTCGTAACGCCGCCCGTCCGTGGTGATCCGGAGGGCCCCGTGAAGGTCGGTGCGCCAGACAGCGGCCCCCGTGCGGCGGTACCGCTCGAGGACATCCTCCCGGACGGGGCGGCCCGCGCTGATGACGATCGCTTCGGGGCGGACGGCCCTCAGAAAGGGTCCCGTGCCGGAATAGGCAGAGCCGTGGTGCGGCGCCAGGAGGACCCCGCTTTGCAGCGCTCCGGCGCGGGCCAGGATGCTCGGCTCGGTCGCCGCCCCGATGTCGGAGGGCAGAAGAAAGGAGGCGTCTCTCCACAGCAGCTGCAGCACGAGGGCGCGCTCGTTGGTTTGCCGTTCGCCGGGGACCTCGCCGGGCGTAAGGGCTTCCGGGGGGTTCAGGATGCGGATCCGCACCTCGCCCAGGTCTATCGGGGGGGATTTCGACGTGAGGATGCGGGGGGCAATCCCCCTCTGTCCCATCTTTTCCACCAGGGGGGCGCCCCAGTGGACCCGGGCCTCATCGCCGTTTGACCACACCTCCTCCACGTCGAAGTGCTCCAGGATGAACGGCAGACCGTTGACATGGTCGGGGTGCGGATGGGTCAGGACGACGGTGTCGATCTTCCCGATCCGGCTGTGCCAGAGAAACGGCGCAACGACGTAACGCCCCATGTCGAATCGATCGTCATAGAACCCGCCGCCGTCGATAAGCATCCTCTTCCCCCCTGGGAGCTCAACCAGGGTGCTGGATCCATGTCCCACATCCAGGAACGTCACCCGGAGTGTTTCCCGGTTCCCAGGCTTGAGGGAAAACCACGCGGCGTGGCCCGCGAGGAAGAAGACCGCCAGCGCCAGCACGGCCGCCGCCCTGCGCGGCGTTCGAAAGAACAGAACGCCCCCCTCACGCCTCCCCGGGAGTCCCAGCATCAAAGCCGCCGTGAGGAGGATGACGTAGCAGGCCGCCACCTCGGCGAGCGAAGGGGTCGTCAGGACCGAGGAAGACCAGGGGAGCGAGGCGAGACGGCCGTTGAAATCGAGGCCCAGTCGGGCGAACCACACGGTGAGGTCGATCAGGGGGGCCGAAAGGGTCTCGGAGATGGGCGCAATGAGGACGAGCAGCAGCGAGAGCGGCAGGACGACAAAACCGAGGAGCGGCACAAGGACCAGGTTGGCCGCGAGGGTGATGTTGGGGACCCGGTTGAAGTAGTACACGATGAGGGGAAGGGTGCCCAGGGTGGCGGCCGCAGAGACCGACAGGAAAAGGGTTACGTTTGCCGCCGCATGCCGCATCAGCTGCACCATGTGCGCCCCCGGCCTCCTCTTCCAGGCCGCCAGGCGCTCCGTGATTCCGGGCATCAGGAGCAGGAGGGCCGCGACGGCCGCGAAGGAAAGCTGAAAGGAGATGTCGAACAGGGCCGCAGGGCAGAACACGAGGATGGCAAAGGCGGCAAGGGCCAGGGTGTTGGGGAGATCCCTCGCGCGGCCCATCAGGACGGCCGTGAGCAGGGCCAGCGTCATGAGAAGGGCCCTCATCGTGGACATGCCGAGGCCGGCCACGAAGGCATAGGCCGCGACGGGAAGGAAGGCAAAGAGGGCGGATACTTTCTGGATGTTGAGGCGAAGCAGCAGGTACTCGGATGTTTTCAGCAGGGTTCGAACAACGAAGAAGGCGATGAGGGCGATGATCCCGACGTGAAGGCCGGAGATGGCCAGAATATGGGCCGTGCCGGTCCGCGCGAACTGATCGAGAAGCTGACGGGGCATCTCGCTCTTCTCGCCCAAGGCCAGGGCCTGGATCAGGGTCCCCTCGGGAAAAGGGGCCTGCGAGCGGATGCGGTCACGGATGCGGGTCCGGAAACGCTCGAGGGTTTGCCTCCAGGGCAGCCCCACCCCCTCGCGGATGATGACGATCTTCCGCGGATCGTCCACGTGGCCCCTCACCCGGATTCCCTGCAGCCGCAGGTGACGCGAGTAGTCGAAGGCCCCGGGGTTGGCGAAACTGCGCGGGTGCTTCAGGCGGACTGCCGTCCGGACGTAATCCCCGTACTTGAAATCCCGCGTGTGATCGCCGACGGAGAGCAGCAATCTCCCGCTTGCGCCGTACGGCACGCCACCGCACTCGACCCTCACAACCTCGAGAACAAGCGAGGTCCGGTCCTCGGAGAGTCTCGGGTTTTCGGCGACCACGCCGTCGAGGACGATTTTCCCCTTTTCCGCCCAGTGGACGACGTGGTCCGGAGCGGGCTCCCCGTAGAGGATCGGGCCCAGCCCCAGGATGCCCAGGGCGACGAAGCCGACAGCGGCTGCGATGAACGCAGCCGTATGGCGGCGGGCGGCGAAGAAGACCAGCGAGAGGGTGCCCCCGGCGGCGAGGGTGGCCAGCGCCCATGCACTCGGGACAGGAAAGGCGAAGGCCGTCACGATCCCGGCGATGAAAAAAACAAGTAAGAGAGGAAGGGGGCGCTTGATCACCTGCCTTGCCTTGCCCGGGACGGAGTGTGCCCGTGGTGCGGTCGCCCTGCTGCCGCTCAAGCTGCAGTCGGCCCGGCCGAACAGGAAGGAGGTGTGCGTACCGGATGGGGAAGGACAAACCACAAACGAAGTTTCCTGTCAATGGGGAGAGACAGGAAAGGCTAAAGATTGCGGGAAATGTGACGAAAGTAACAGGTGTAACCTTTTCCCGCATAATTGCGGCCCGCGGAGGCAGGAGACTTCAGGGGGACCCTTTCGCGCGATGACGGAAGCGCATCTCTCCGAGCTGGACCAGGCAGAACGAAACACGAGGTGGATCGTCTTTTCGCGGCTTGCCGTGGTGTCCTATTTCCTCGGGGTCATCGTCTACATCCAGTTCCGTGCCGTCGGGAAGCTCCCCGAGGAGTACCTCTGGATCAGCTATTCCCTGATTTCCGTCATCTATGCATTTTCCGCCCTCTGCCTTGCCATGCCGAGGACGGCGCGGCGGCGCCGGTTGCATCTGGCCGGCCAATCCTTCTTCGACGTGGTCTTCGTGACGGGGATCGTCCTTCTGACGGGCGGCATCGACAGCGTCTATTCCGTGCTGTACTCGCTGGTCATCATCTACTCGACCCTCTTCCTGGGCCGCAAAGGAGGCCTCTCGATCGCCGCGCTTTGCAGCCTGAGCTACGTGCTGGTCGTCAACCTGGATTGTTCGGGGACCTTCGAGTTTCTCTACGACGAGGGAATCGTTTCCAGGGGAGAGCTGACCCGAGGCTACATCCTCACCCGGGTGACGACCCATGTGGCCTCGTTTTTCATCATGGCTCTCCTGGCGAGCTTCGTGGTGGAGCAGGAACGCAGGACCAAGCGCCTGCTCGCGGAAAAGGTCACGGCCTTCGACCGGCTCGACCTGCTGCATCGCAGCATCATCGAATCCATCGACACCGGCATCCTGACGGTCAACCTCGTGGGTCAGATCCGCTCCTTCAACCGTGCCGCCGAGGAGATTTCGGGCTTCACCCTCGGGGAGGTGTTCAACCGCAGCGTCGAGGAGATCTTCCCGGGTGTTTCGGCCGTGATTGCACAGGCGGGGCCGGACGAGGGGGTTCGGCAACGGAGGCGCTTCGAGATCGTGATCCGGAGGAAGTCAGGCGAGTCCGTGATCCTGGGCATCTCCGGGTCGCCCCTCTACGAACGGGGCGTGAAGATCGGCAGTATCCTCATCTTCCAGGACCTGACTGCGTTCAAGGCAATGGAGCGGGAGGGCGAGAGAAACAAGCAGCTTGCCTTCATCGGGCAGATGGCGGCGGGGCTTGCCCACGAGCTGCGCACCCCGCTGCAGTCCATCAGCGGCTCCATCCAGATCCTCCGGCGCGACCTCAAGCTCGAACCGACGGACGAGCGTCTCATGCAGGTCATCCTGCGGGGAAAGGACCAGATGGAAAGCCTCGTGCGAAACTTTCTTCTCATGGCGCGCGCCAACCGGGGCAGCCGGTCGGTGACGGACATCGGCAGGCTCGTCGAGGACGTGACCGAGTCGCTCACCGTGGGAGCCGACTGGAACCCGAGGGTAGAGCTGCGAAAAGAACTGGGGCAGGGGCTCAAGGTGATGGGCGACCCTGCCGAGATCCGGCAGGTCCTGTGGAACCTCATGATCAACGCGATCCAGGCCATGCCGGAGGGAGGGACCCTCACCGTGACCGCCGCGCCCGAAGGTGAGAACGGTTCGTCGCGCGCCGTGAGAGTCGAGATCGGCGACTCCGGAAGCGGCATCGCACCGGACCAGCTCGAAAAGATTTGGGAGCCCTTCTACACGACCAAGGAACGGGGCAGCGGCCTGGGCCTCGCCATCGTGCGGCGGATCGTGGAGAGCCACGGCGGTTCGGTCGAGGTGCAGAGCGAGGTCTCCCGGGGAACGCGGTTCGCCGTCCGATTTCCCCGGATTGCGCCGGAGGAATCGGATGGTACCGGCGAAGAAGGGCATCCGGCACGGCATGCGGCTGCGGCGGGTGCCGCGCAATCAATAATAAGAGGTGACCATGGAGCGGATTCTCGTTGTCGATGATGACCGGGGCATGCAGGACATGCTCGACATCATGCTCTCCCGCGAGGGATACCAGGTTGCCACGGCTGACGACGGGGCTGCGGCGCTGGAGATCATCCGAAAGAAGAAATTCGACCTCGTCATCACGGACCTGAAGATGCCGCGCGTCGACGGGATCGACCTGCTCAGGGGCGTCAAGGAGGCGGCGCCGGAGACGGCCGTCATCCTCCTGACCGCCTTTGCGTCCGGGGAGACGGCCCTGGCCGCGATGCGCGAGGGGGCCTATGACTACGTCGAGAAGAACTTCAATGTCGACGACCTGCTGACGATCGTGCGCGACGCCCTGGAGAAGAGGGAGGCGGAGCGGAAGCAAGCGACCGCGGCCCCGCAGGAGGGAAACGATACCCGCTATTTCGGCACCATGGTGGGCCGCAGCAAGGAGATGCAGAAGGTCTACGCCCTGATCAGCAAGGTCGCAGACACGCCGGCCAACGTTCTCCTGCTGGGCGAGAGCGGTACGGGCAAGGAGCTGGTGGCCCGGGCCATCCACGGCAACAGCGCCCGGAGGGCAAAGCCCTTCGTGGCCATCAACTGCGGGGGCATCCCTGAGAATCTCCTGGAAAGCGAGCTGTTCGGGTACATGAAGGGCTCCTTCACGGGGGCCTTTGCGGACCGGGCAGGACTCTTCGAGGTCGCCCGGGGCGGGACGATCTTCCTCGACGAGATCGCCGAACTGCCCGTGGTTCTCCAGGTCAAGCTCCTCCGTGTCCTGCAGGAGCGGACGATCCGCCGTATCGGGGGCTCCGAGGACATCAAGACCGACGTGCGGATCATCTCCGCCACGAACCAAGACCTGCAGGAAAAAGTCAGGCGCGGCGAGTTCAGGGAGGATCTGTACTTCCGGCTCAACGTGATCCCGGTCCGCATCCCGCCGCTGCGGGAGCGCAGGGAGGACATCCCCCTGCTCGTGCAGCACTTCATCGAGAAATACACCCGGGAGTTCGGGAAGGAAATCAAACGGATCTCCGCCTATGCCCTGGAACTGCTCATGCGCTACCCCTTTCCAGGGAATATCCGGGAATTGGAAAACATCATTGAACGCAGCGTCGCCCTGGAGAGCTCGAGCATCATCCTGCCCGAGAACCTGATCATCGCGGAAGAGGGAAACAGCGCGGCCGCAGCGGCCGGATGCGCAGGGGAATTCCCGGAAGGAGGCATCGATCTGAACCGTGAGCTGGAACGGTTCGAGCGCGAGATCATCCGCAAAGCCCTCGAGAGGGCCAAGGGGTCAAAGACGAAGGCGGCCTCGCTTCTCGGCGTGAGTTTCCCGAGCCTGCGGCACCGTCTCGAGAAACTCGGGATGGAGGGCGGCAACGGGGATGGAAAGTGATGGGAAGCAGCAGGGGCTGATGAGAATCAGCAGCTTCCCCAGGCCTCGTCATTGTGACCGTCACGGGAAAAAGATCGTCATTGCGATGTAAGTAATTGATATTTATGTTGATATTATTACTCTGCCAGAGGCTTGAAAGCTGGCACACGAAATGCTTATTCACGGTCAGAACGGAAAAACACGGCAGGGAGGGTGAAAAAAGAAAAGCAGATCGGTCTAAAGTACTCCGGCAATCGGGCGATAATGAAAGCTAGAAGTTAGAGAACATACAAAAGAAAATCGAACGGGAGGTTATCATGATCAGTTATTTCGCGAAGAAGAGAGGCAAGAAGGGCTTCACGCTGATCGAGCTCATGATCGTCGTGGCCATCATCGCCATCCTGGCGGCCATCGCAATCCCGCAGTTCACCTCGTACCGCGTCAGGGGCTACAACACGGCGGCCCGCGCGGACGTGAAGAACGCCTACACGGCGGCTCAGGCCTACTTCAGCGACTGGCCCACCGCCACGGTGACGGTCGCGAGACTGCAGGGCGCAGGATACACCCAGTCCACGGGCGTCACGCTGACGGTTGTCAACGGGACGATGTCGGGCCTGTCGCTCACGGCGGCGCACAGCAGCGGTGACAGGACGTACACGATCAACGCCGCCGGAGCGATCAGTCCGTAACATCGGTCATCTCGAAGCACTCTTCGGCCCGGGTGGAAGGGATCCCCTTTCACCCGGTTTTTTTTTCGACTCCGGGGCATCACGCTGCCCGGAGGTAATGAAGATCGTCAGCAGGTGATGAGAATCATCAGCTTTCGCGAACCACGGTGGTGTCGGAAGAAAAGTTGCTCATCGGCTAAGATGCCGATATCAATGCTGATTTTATTATTTTGATCTAGCATCGCAACATGGCACCGAAGTTGCCTTGTCGTGGATGAGCGGTCATGACGCGGCAACGGAGGCGGAAGGTCGACAATCGGGTTCAAGGTTTTCCGGCCCATGTCGATAAAGGGTATGAGAGACGTACAGCAAGATCATTGAGGAGGTCATTATGTTGAGTTACTTTGCCAAGAAAAGAGGGAGGAGGGGTTTCACGCTGATCGAGCTCATGATCGTCGTGGCCATCATCGCCATCCTGGCGGCCATCGCAATCCCGCAGTTCACCTCGTACCGCACCAGGGGCTACAACGCGACGGCCCGCGCGGACGTGAAGAACGCCTACACGGCGGCCCAGGCCTACTTCAGCGACTGGCCCACCGCAACGGTGACGGTTGCGAGACTGCAGGGCGCGGGATACACCCAGTCCACGGGCGTCACGCTGACGGTGGTCGACGGGACGATGGCCGGCCTTTCGCTCACGGCGGTTCACGGCAGCGGCGACAGGACGTACACGATCAACGCCTCCGGAGCGATCAGTCCGTAACGTAGGTTACCTCAAAGCACTCTTCGGCCCGGGTGGAGGGGGTCCCTTCCACCCGTTTTTTTTTCGTCCGTCGCCGATATCCGGCACGTCCCGGTCGCACCGGCGGGTGATGACGTGCGCGCGGGCGCGCTTCTTGCTTTATGGGTAGGGGCAATCGGGATCGCCGATATCCACGGGGAAATGCGATCCATCAACAACAGAAGAAAACTGCACAGTTCTGCGAAGGGTCGGGTTGGATACGAACGGCACCGCGTACGAGAGTGATGGCGGCACGGCAACGTTTCTTTCGCCGTGGGGCGAACGACGGATGAGGAACTACCTGCTGGTCGGCCTTCTTGCGGCGGCTGTTCTCGTCCTGTACGGTCCGGTCTCGTCGTTCGAATTTGTCTACGATGACGATCTCTACGTTGCCAGAAACAACCACGTGCTGAGGGGACTGACGTCTGACGGCGTCCGCTGGGCCTTCACGACATACCACGCCGGCAACTGGCACCCGCTCACCTGGCTTTCGCACATGGCCGACGTCGATCTCCACGGGGTGCACGCGGGCGGCCATCACATCACGAATGTCCTGATCCACCTCGCCAGTACGGTCCTGCTGTTTTTCGTGATCTCCGCCATGACGGGCGCGACGTGGACCAGCGCTCTCGTGGCGGCGCTCTTTGCCGTTCATCCCCTCCATGTGGAATCGGTTGCCTGGGTCTCGGAGAGAAAGGATGTGCTGGGCGGCCTCTTCTGGATCCTCACGATGGGCGCCTATGTCCTCTACGTCAGGCGGCCGTCGCTGCACCGGTACGTTCTGGTGCTGGTCTCGTTTGGTCTGGGCCTGCTGTCGAAGCCTATGGTCGTGACGCTTCCTTTCGTGCTGCTGCTCTTGGATTACTGGCCCTTGAATCGGCTGTCGGGGACCGCCACCGGTTTCGAACGGCGCGTTCCGCACGGATCTGTGCCGGTCAGATCAAATGCTCTGCGGCTCGTGGGCGAGAAGATCCCCCTGATCCTTCTCGCCGTCCCCATCTGCATCGTCGCCGTGGCAGCCCAGAGGAGTGCGGGGGCCCTGCTGACCCTGGAGAAAATCCCGATCGGGGAGAGGGTCGCCAATGCTCTGGTGTCCTACGCGGCGTACCTGGGAAAGGCTGTCTGGCCCGTTCACCTTGCCGTTTACTACCCCCACCTGGGGATGCCGCCGGCGTGGCAGATCGCGTCGGCGGCGATTCTGCTTGCAGCCCTGAGCGGTGTCGCGGCGATGAAGGCCCGGGAAATGCCCTTCCTGGGCGTGGGCTGGCTGTGGTACCTGGGCACGCTGGTTCCCGTGATCGGGCTCGTCCAGGTCGGCTCCCAGGCCATGGCGGACCGTTACACCTATATCCCCCTGATGGGAATCTACCTGGCCGCGGCGTGGGGGGCGAAATCGCTCGTCGAGAGGCATCCCGGGCTGAGGCGGCCCGCGGCGGCCAGCGTTTCTCTTCTGCTGGCGGGGCTGCTGTTTCTCACTTCAAACCAGGTCATGACGTGGCGGACGGGCGTTTCGCTCTTCGAACATGCCGCCGCGGTGACGGGCGTGAACCCCGTGGCGCACAACAACGCGGGGGCCGCCTACCTGGATCGGAACGACTGCGGAAAGGCTGTGCCGCATTTTCTGAAGGCGATCGAACAGAAACGGGATTATGCATCCGCCTACTGCAACCTGGGCATCTGCGCAGGCCGCGAAAACCGTGTGGAAGAAGCCATGCGGCACTTCGCGCAGGCGATGGCCCTCGAACCGGGTTCCGCGAAGCCACGGATCGAGCGGGGGCTGCTGCAGGCGGGACAGAAAAACTTCGATCAGGCAAGGGAGGATTTCCTGGAGGCGCTCCGAATCGACCCGAGTCTCGACGGCGCGCACACGAACCTGGGAATGATCTACCTGCAACAGGGCAACCTGCGAGATGCGGAGAGGCACCTGATCGAAGCCCTGCGCCTCAACCCCCGGAGTGCCGAGGGGCTCAACAACCTTGCCTTTCTCCGCAACGCGCAGGGCCGTTCGGGTGAGGCGATCGACTGCCTCCGGAAGGCCCTGGCCCTGGCGCCCGGGCATCCCCAGATCGAGCGGAATCTCCAGATCCTCACGAGTGCGGCCCAGCGGCCGTGATCGGAACGAAGCGATGCGAGACCCATCTCCGCAACACGACGCCGGCGGGAACGGAACCGCGGGAATCGGAAAAGGCCCATCACCCGCAGCGCCTGGGCATGGCCTGCAGCGGGCACTCTGCCTGCTGATGGCGTGCACCCTTGCCGGCATCCTGGCGGTGGAGGTTCTCCTGTGTCTGCTGCCGCCCGCGTCGCGCGATGCCCTCATCCACCACCTCGCCATCCCGAAGCTCTGGATCCGGCACGGGGGGTTCTACGAGATCCCTTGGTCCAATGAGAGCTACTTCCCGATGAACATCGACCTCCTGTACCTCGTGCCGCTCGCCTTCGGCTGCGACGTGGTGCCCGCCCTGATCCATATGCTCTTCGGGTGGGGGACGGGATATCTCGTCTACCGGTATCTCAGGCGCCATGAAGGTCGGATGTGGGCCTTTCTCGGTTTGCTGATCTTTGCGAGCACGCCGATGGTGATGCGCCTGTCCGTCACGGCATATGTGGATCTCGGGATGGTCTTCTTCACGACGGCAAGCGTCCTGAGCTATGTCCGCTGGAGGGACGGCGGCTATGGGCAGACGAAATGGCTCCTTCTTTCCGCTGTCTGCATGGGCCTGGCGGCAGGCACCAAATACAACGCGTTCATCCCCTGGGTCGTCCTCAACGGGACCGTCTGCTTTCTGTATGCGCGCGACACCGGGAGGCAACTGCAGGCCGTGCAGTGGGGAGGGCTGTTTTTTGTCGTTGCCCTTGCCGTCGTCTCCCCGTGGCTGCTGAAGAATCTCATGCTGAAGGGAAACCCGGTCTATCCCCTGCTGGACGGCCTGTTCACCTTCATCCACGGGGGCCGCGAGCCGGCCGCTTTCCTGGTTGCGGGCGATGCCGGGCAGGGCGGCTTCAACATCTTCCGCAGCCGGTTGATGATGTACGGTGAGGAGGCCTGGCAGATCCTGCTGCTGCCTGTCCGGATCTTTTTCGAGGGCCGCGACCACTCCCCGCAGCACTTCGATGGCGTCCTGAACCCCCTGCTTGCCCTGGCGGCCCCCTTCGCGTTCGCCGGGGGGCGCAAGGGGCACCGGGGGCTGTTTCTCGCGTTCATCGCCGCCGTCTTCTGCCTGACCGCGCTGACGGCGGACCTGCGCATCCGATACATCCTGTCCACGTTGCCGTTCATGACGATCCTCGCCGTCATGGGGATCCGCAATGCGGTGGAGTGGCTGCGGGCCCGGCGGCATCGGGCGGGTGCCGCTGCCGCGGGGGTCGCCGCCGCAGGAGTTGCCGTGCTGATCGTCCTGAATCTGGTTTACCTG
Organism: Syntrophaceae bacterium; assembly: GCA_013177795.1. NCBI lineage: Bacteria > Pseudomonadati > Thermodesulfobacteriota > Syntrophia > Syntrophales > Syntrophaceae > Syntrophaceae bacterium. The sequence continues at coordinate 157,585 of JABLXY010000001.1, forward strand.
GGAAATCTGGTTGCAGGCGTGGGGCCCATGCCGTATATTCTCGGCGAAGAATCTCGGGACGAGTTTCTGTCCCGGCAGGTCGGAAGCTACCGGGCCGTGGCATACATCAATCGGAACCTGCCCCAGGATGCCGTTGTCTGCCTCCTGTACCTGAGCGGGCGAGGGTACTACCTGGAGCGGGACTACATCCACCATGCGGGGCTCGAGGCAGGCATCGTGAAAGCCATGGCGCGGTTCTCGGCGGATCCTGCGGCTATGTCGGGTTTCCTGAAATCTCTCGGGGGGAGCCATCTCCTGGTGCAGGAAGCGCTCCTGGCGAAGGCCTTGGAAGACAACATCCCCGCGGAAACCCTGCGGGGCGTGCGGCAGATGCTTGCCGAGAGCCTGGTCAAACTCTACGAATCGAACGGCCACGCGGTCTATTGGATCCGCTGACGGGGTCACGGCGGGACGCCGCCGCGGCCGGGGGGTGGGCATGTTCGCGGGGAAGAAAGTCGTCGTCGTGATGCCCGCGTACAATGCGGCGCAGACCCTGCGGGTGACCTACGACGAGGTCATGGCGCAGGGCGTCGTCGACCGGGTCATCGTCGTCGACGATGCGAGCCGCGACGAAACCGTCGCGCTTGCGATGACGTTGCCGAACGTGCGGGTGCACCGGCACCCGGAGAACCGGGGGTACGGGGCCAACCAGAAGACCTGCTACCGGCTCGCCCTCGAGGAGGGCGCCGACATCGTCATCATGGTGCACCCCGACTACCAGTACACCCCGAAACTGATCCCGGCCATGGCCTCGCTCATCGGCAGCGGCCTCTACGAGTGCGTTCTCGGCTCGCGCATCCTCGGGGGCCACGCCCTGCGCGGCGGCATGCCCCTGTGGCGCTATGCGGCCAACCGGTTCCTCACCCTGTTCGAGAATTTCTTCACGGGAGGCAAGCTGTCCGAGTATCACACGGGCTACAGGGCCTTCTCAAGAAAGGTCCTGGAGGAACTCCCGCTCGACCGAAACTCGGACGACTTCATTTTCGACAACCAGATGCTCCTGCAGGTGCTTTGGTACGGCCACCCGATTGCCGAGATCAGCTGCCCCACGCGCTACCGTGCGGACTCCTCGTCCATCAACTTCCGCCGCAGTGTCCGCTACGGGTTCGGCTGCCTCTGGATGGCGGTTCTTTTCGGGCTGGCCCGGATGGGCGCAGCCCGGACACCCCTCTTTCCCCGTGGAGCGCAGAAAGCACGTTGAGCGCATCGCCACGCCGGCGGCATCCGCAGGTCCCATGCATGAAAGACCCAAACGAGCTCCCGTCCGACAGGACCGGAGCGGTTGCCGCAGAGCCGGCAAAATAGCCGTTGCCTGCCCAACCTCCTTTGCGATAAGAGGGACGGCATGGAATCGGCCGCGGAGGCCGTTGCGTGTCGGGAGGGCAGGGATGCCGGCGGACAGAAAGGCGGAATCGGCCCTGGTCGAGGAGTATCTCCATTTCCTTGCCGTCGAGAGGGGAGCGTCGCTCAACACCCTGGAGGCCTACAGCCGCGATATCGGGCAATTCCTCGATCATGCCCGGGCATCCGGGGCCTCATCCCCCCTTGCCGTGAGCCCGGAGCACGTCACGGCGTTTCTCGGGGCGCTTCGCGGCCAGGGACTCTCGTCGGCGACCATGAACCGGAAGCTGGCCGCGATCCGGGGGTTCTACAAGTACCTGCTCCGCGAGGCGCACGTGAAGGAAAACCCGCTGGCCCGGGTCGAGACGGCACGGACCTGGATGCGCCTTCCCGGCGCGCTGAGCCGCGAGGAGATGGAGACCCTGCTCGGCCAGCCCGCGGAGGCGACCCCGGCGGGCGTCCGGGACCGGGCGATGCTGGAGCTTCTGTACGCCACGGGGATCCGCGTCTCGGAGCTGGCGACCCTGACCCTGAACAGGGTGAACCGGCAGATGGGGTTTCTCGTCACCGTCGGCAAGGGGCGCAAGGAGCGGATCGTGCCCGTCGGGCAGTCGGCCCTGGGGTGGCTCGGGCGATACATCGAGCAGGCCAGGCCCGTCTTCCTGAAGAAAAAGACATCGAACGCGCTCTTCCTCAACCGCTCCGGCGAGCGGTTCACGCGGCAGGGGCTATGGAAACTGATCAAGAAATATGCGAGAATGGCCGGCCTCGAGCGGAAGGTGCACCCGCACACCTTCAGGCATTCCTTCGCGACGCACCTGCTCGAAGGGGGGGCGGACCTTCGTTCGGTCCAGGTCATGCTGGGGCATGCGGACATCTCGACGACGCAGATCTACACCCACGTGACGCGGGAGAGGCTCAAGGAGGTCCACAAACGGTTTCATCCGAGAGGGTGAACCCGCGGCGCACCCATCACAACGCGGTCCACAGGTTAAACGTCAACCATGGATTACTACAAGAAGGATGAGCGGAGGGAACGCAGGCTGCGGAAAGAGAGAACGGGCCGCCCGCTGATGCCCGTTGCGGCCGCCTTGGCTGGCGTCCTGGTCATCGTCGGGCTGGGCTTGCTGATCGCCTTCTACGGGGAGATCTTCACCGTCAAGGGGATCAGGGGTCTCGTGCGGGTCAGTCTCCTCGGCAGGCCGCCCGCCTTCCATTACCTCGTCATCGAGCGCAACGGCAGCGACGAGCGCATCGCGTCCGGCGATACCTTCGCGATCACCTACCGGGACGAATTCATCGTCAAGAAGGTCTCCACCGATTCCCTCTTTGAAAGGAACATCACCGTCGACGTGGAGGGCCTGGGCGGGTCAAACGACCTCAAGGTCCTTCTCAAGGCCGTCGAACTGGTGGATGCGGCGATGAGCGCTTCCGCGAGGGAGGCCCTGCGCGGCAAGCCCCTGCCGCCCTCTGCCATCAGGGTCCGCTACGGCGAACAGGAGATCGGCACCGTGCCGGTCCGCATCGATCTGACGCCGCAGGACTGGCTGCGCTTCGCCAGGAACCCGGCCCATGCGAAGTGGCAGGCGCAGGCGCTCGAGAAGGCCCTCAGCATGAACCCGGACGACACGGCGCTTCGAAAGACCCTGGCCGAGCAGTATCTCGAATCCGGGAAGATCGACCTGGCCATGGCCCAGTACCGTGCGGTGCTGGCCCGGACGCCCGATGACGTGTCGGCCCTCTCCGGGCTGGCACGCTGCCACGTCGAGAAGAAGGACTACAGCAGCGCCCTGCCGTTGACGAAACGGCTCACCGAGCTCAACCCGAAGGATGCAGGCGCCCATGCCGTCGGGGGGTTCCTGTACGGGAAAATGGGCAAGTGGAACGAGGCCGTCAAACACTACGAGACCTCGCTGCGGCTCAAGCCCGGCGACGCCATGGTCCATTTCAGCCTCGGCGGGGCCTACGAGAAGACGGGGAAACTCGCATCGGCCGTCAGGGAGTACGAGGCGGCGTACAACCAGCTGCCCAACGACCAGCGGGTCGCCCAGGCCCTCGCCGATGCCTATCGGAAGGCGGGCAGGGAGAAGGACGCGGCGCGGATCTACGGGAAGCTGGTGAAGAAGGACGGGAAGGACCCGGGCGCGTATGCGAGCCTTGCACAGGCCCACGGCAAGAAGGGGCAGGTCAAGGAAGAGATCGAGAACTACAGGAAGGCCATCGCGCTTCAGCCGAAGGACCCCATTCTCCACTACAACCTCGGCGTGGCCTATGACAAGGCCAAGCGTCACAAGGAGGCGCTCGCGCAGTACGAGAAGGTGCTGCGGCTCAAGCCCGACGACCCGGATGCCGCGGCACGGATCGCGGAGCACTATTTCCGCGGCAAGCGTTACAAGGAAGCCGTCGACGCCCTGAACCGGATCAAGAAGACGGCCCCGAAGAACCCCCGGATCCATGCGGATCTCGGGTTTGCCTACGGGGAGTTGAAGCGGTATCCCGAGGCGGAGGCCAGCTACAAAAAGGCCCTCCAGCTGGGCTCCAACGACCCCAATATCCATCTGAATCTCGCCGCCATCTACGAGAAGCAGGGGCGCGGCAAGGAGGCGGCAAAAGCCCTCGAAAAGGGGGGCAAATCGGGGAAAGCCTCCACGGAGGCCCTCGAGCGGCTAGGCGCACAGCAGATGAAGGCCAAGCAGTACGACGCGGCGCTCAAGACCTACCGGCAGATTGCCGCCGCCGACCCCAAGCGGGGGCTTGCCTATGCCAACATGGGATACATCCACAGCCTCAAGGGGCAGACCGACAAGGCCATCGAGAATTTCAGGCTCGCCGTGCGGTACGACAAGGAGGACGAGGGGGCCTGGCTGGGCCTGGGGGAGGCCTACGAGAAAAAGAAATTGTACAAAGAGGCCCTCGAGGCGTATAAGGCCGCCTATCAGATCAACCCCGAATCCCGCGCGGCGGAAAGGATCCCGCAGTTGAGAATCCGGATGCTGGAGGAAAAGCACCGGGAGTAGGGCAGGGAATGATGGCATGATGGAATATTGGAAGGATGGGAATGAGTCCATCATGAAATGGACAGACCCATTATTCCAGCATTCCATGATTCCAATAGGTCCGGGACGGAATAACTGGGAGCAAGTGACGCAACATGCGTAAAATCAATGTCGGAGGCATCAAGATCGGCGGAGGGGAGCCCTTCGCGCTCATTGCCGGTCCCTGCGTCATCGAGGGCGAGAGAGTGACCCGCAGGGTCGCCGCCTACCTCAAGGAGATCACGACGGAGCTGGGGATCCCCTTCATCTTCAAGTCCTCCTACGACAAGGCCAATCGGTCGAGCCTGCGCTCCTACCGGGGGCCGGGGCTCGACAGGGGATTGAGGATCCTGAAGGCGATCCGGGAGGATTTCGGCATCCCCGTTCTGTCCGACGTCCACCGGTTCGAGGAAATCGAACCGGCCTCGGAGGTCCTCGACGTGGCCCAGATCCCTGCGTTTCTGTGCCGCCAGACGGATTTCGTCGTGGAGCTGGCACGGCACGCAAAGGTCGTCAACATCAAAAAAGGGCAGTTCCTCGCACCCTGGGACATGGCCAACGTGGTGCGGAAGGTCGAATCGGCCGGCAACCGCAACATCCTGATCACCGAACGGGGCGCGAGCTTCGGCTACAACAACCTCGTCTCCGACATGCGGTCGATCCCGATCCTGAGGGGGATGGGCTACCCCGTCGTCTTCGACGCGACGCACAGCGTGCAGCTGCCCGGCGGGGCCGGGGAGGCCTCCGGCGGGGACCGCGCCATGGCCGTCTTCCTGGCGCGCGCGGCCGTGGCGGTCGGCGTGGATGCGCTGTTCGTGGAAGTCCACCCCGACCCGGACAGGGCCCGTTGCGACGGGCCGAACTCGCTGGCGCTGGACTCCCTGCGGGGCCTCCTCGAGACGCTCCAGGAAATCGACAGGCTGGTGAAGAAAGACATGAGGAAGGGCGGGTGATGGGGATCGAGACGAGAATCGGATCGGCCCTCGAGGAAAAGATCCGGAAGGTGAGCGTGCTCATCCTCGATGTGGACGGCGTGCTGACCGACGGCGGCATCGTCATCGGCGACGACGGGCAGGAGACCAAGAGTTTCCATGTCCGCGACGGGCACGGCCTCAAGATGATCCAGAGAGCCGGTATCGAGGTGATGTTCCTCACGGGGCGGAAGTCCCGCGTGGTCGAGCACCGCGCGCGGGAGCTCGGCGTAAGGAAGGTCTACCAGGGCGCCCTGGACAAGCTGGCCGTCTTCGAGGAGATCCTGCATGCAGGGGGCCTCACCCCCGGGCAGGTGGCCTACATGGGTGACGATGTGGTCGATCTGCCCGTTCTGCGGCGTGCGGGTTTCTCCGTGACCGTGGCCGATGCCCACGAGGAAGTCCTCCGCGCCGTCGACCTCGTCACGCAGAACCCGGGGGGCCGGGGGGCCGTCCGGGAGGTCTGCGAGATGATCCTGAAGGTGCAGGGGAAGTGGCAGGACGTGATGGAGCGCTACAGGGCCTGAGCGGCCCCTTTTGGGCTTTACATCTCCCACACCGGATGGTATGGTGCAGCCCTGCGAACGAAACATGGCTAAATGGCTTGATTTTTTTCGGGAACGCGCAGGGAGGCCGTCGGGTAAATTCTGTCTTGCGGCAGCCGTTGTCTTCGTCTTGGCCCTCGTTGCCGCCGTGCAGTTCGGGGGTGCACCGACGAAGACGGAGAAACAGACGGCACTGAAGATCATCGACGACAAGGTCGATCTGTACATCAGGGATGTCCATTACACCGAGGTGGGCGACTCGGGGAACCGACTCGAGATCAACGCCGACACCGCGACATTTCTCAAGGAGGAGAACCTGGCCCGGTTCGAGCGGGTCCGCATGAAGCTCATCCTTCCGGACGGCAGAACGTACGAACTCTCGGCCGACCGGGGGCGTCTCAGGACGGACGTGAAGGATTTGGACATCGAGGGCAACGTGGTGATCCTCTCCAGCCGGGGAGACCGGTTCACCACGGATCGCCTGCATTACTCGGACGGCGAGAAGAAGATCCAAACGAGGGACGCCGTCACGCTGACAAACCCGAGACTCAGCGTCAACGGCAGGGGCATGACGCTGCTGCTGAAGTCGGAGCGTGTCACGGTCACCGGCCCCGTGAGGGCCCGGATCGAGTGACAGGCCGGCGTTGCGAGGGGACATGGTGAACCGCAGCATCTTTGCCATCATTGCGATTTCCGCGGCCTTCGCCCTTGCGGCGCCGGGACTTCTGAGCGGACAGGACAGCCGGCCCCAGTGGCTCAAGGAAGGGGGCAACAAGCCGATCGAGATCGTTTCCGAACGGCTCGAGGCCCACCGGGAAACGAACCTGGTCGAGTTTTCCGGCAACGTGGTCGCCACCCAGGGCGACCGTGTCATCCGGAGCGACTCCCTCATGCTGTACTTCAAGAAGAAGGCGGATCCGCCCGGGGCCGCGAAGGGACCTGCGGACAAGGCCGGGGACATCGACCGCATCGTCTCGAAGGGGAACGTGCGCATCACCGAAGGGGACCGGATCGTCACGGGAGAGCAGGCCGTTTACTATGCGGACGATCAGCGGATCGTCGTGACGGGCAACCCCGTCATGCGCGAGGGAAGCAATGTCGTCACGGGCGACCGCGTGACTGTGCTCCTGAACGAGAACCGCGGCGTCGTCGAGTCCGCGGAGGGCAAGCGGGTCACCGCGACCATCTACCCCGATGCCTCCAAGGGGAAAACGAAGAAGGAGTAGCCGCGCAGCGTGCCCGCAAACCCGGGCCACGGCACAGGATGAGCAAGCTCGAAGCCAGGTCATTGACAAAGCTCTACGGGGGGCGCAAGGTCGTCAGCGGCGTGGACCTGCAGATCGGCCCGGGGGAGGTCGTGGGCCTGCTGGGCCCGAACGGCGCGGGCAAGACGACGACCTTCTACATGATCGTCGGCCTCATCAGGCCCGACGACGGCCAAATTTTCCTCGATGCCGAGGAGATCACCCGGGACCCCATGTACGTGAGGGCCCGCAAGGGCATCAACTACCTGCCCCAGGAGCCTTCCGTGTTCCGGAAGCTGACGGTCAAGGAAAATATTCTGGCGATTCTCGAAACCCTTGACATCGACCGCGAGGAGAGGAAAAATAGGCTCCAGCAATTGCTCGGCGAACTCGATCTCACCGCTCTGGCTTCGAGCAAGGCCTACTCCCTCTCGGGGGGGGAGAGACGGCGCGTGGAGATCACGCGGGCACTGGTCACGTCCCCGCGGTTCATCCTGCTCGACGAGCCGTTTGCGGGAATCGACCCCCTGGCCGTGGCGGACATCCAGAAGATCATCCAGAAGCTCAAGGCCAAGGGGATCGGGGTGGTCATCTCGGACCACAATGTGCGGGAGACCCTTTCGGTGTGCGACCGGGCCTACATCCTCAATGAGGGCTCGGTGCTGATCGAGGGCTTGCCCGACGTGATCGCGCAGAGCCAAATCGCCCGGAAATTTTACCTGGGCGACGACTTCCGTTTTTAGGACCGCGGCAGGCAGGACGGCATGACGTTCGAACTCAAGCAAAGCCTCAAGCTCAGCCAGCAGCTGATCATGACGCCCCAGCTGCAGCAGGCGATCAAGCTGCTGCAGCTCTCCCGGATCGAGCTGATCGACATGATCCAGCAGGAGATGGAGGAGAACCCCCTGCTGGAGGAACGCGCCGGAGAGGAATTCGGCGAGGAAGGGGCGCCAGCGCCGGAAATCGACGAGGTCAAGACGGCGGAGCGGACCGGCGAGTTGACGGGCGAGGGGGACGGCAAGGAGGATTTCGACTGGGACAGCTACCTCGAGGACTACGGTCCCATGCGCGTGACCTACGACCGCGAGGAGGACGAGGGGCCCTCGTGGGAAAACATGCTGTCCCGCAAGACGACCCTCACCGATCATCTCATGTGGCAGCTGGGCCTTTCGAAGCTCACGGAAGCGGAGCGCAGGATCGGCGAGCAGATCATCGGAAACCTGGACACGAGCGGGTACCTGGCGGCCACCGTCGACGAGATCGCCGAGCAGGAGAAGGTCGGCCCGGAGGTCGTCGAGAAGGTGCTGGCCCGGATCCAGGAATTCGACCCGCCGGGGATCGCGGCGAGGGATCTCCGCGAATGCCTCCTGATCCAGGCCCGGGCCGTCGGCGCCTCGCACGGGCTCGTCGAGACGATCATCCGCGACTATCTCCACGACCTGGAGACGAAGAACTACAACAACATCGCCAAGAAACTGAAGGTCCCCATCGCCGACGTCCTCGACGCCGTCTTCCTCATCAGCCGCATGGACCCCAAGCCGGGGCTGGTGTACAGCGACGAAGGCCCGCAGTACATCATCCCCGACGTGTTCGTCTTCAAGGTGGGCGACGAGTACAAGATCATCCTCAACGACGAGGGCCTGCCCCGGCTGCGGATCAGCAACTTCTACCGCGAGATCCTGGGCGGCACGGCCGACGGGGCCCAGAGCGCAGACGACTGCAAGAAATACATCAAGGAGAGGCTCCAGTCGGCCACGTGGCTCATCAAGAGCATCCAGCAGAGGCAGCGGACGATCTTCCGGGTCACGGAGAGCATCGTCAAGTTCCAGCGGGAATTCTTCGACAACGGGATTCACTTCCTGAAGCCGCTGGTGCTGCGTGACGTCGCCGACGACGTGGAGATGCACGAGTCCACGATCAGCCGCGTGACGACGAACAAGTACATGCACACGCCGCGCGGGATTTTCGAGCTGAAGTACTTCTTCAACAGCAGCATCAGCAAGACGAGCGGCGACACCATCGCGTCGAAGAGCGTCCAGGAGGAAATCCGGAAAATCATCAGCGGCGAGGATGCGCGCAAGCCCCTGAGCGACAGCGAGATCGTCGACATCCTCGGCGCGCAGGGCATCTCGATCGCCCGACGGACCGTCGCCAAGTACAGGGAAATGATGGGAATCCTTCCTTCGTCCAAACGCAAGAAATTTTTCATCAAGCCGAAAAACTGATTGACAGATTAAGGACTTTGGCCTATAAGGCAAGGCTTGTTTTCAGACGGAAACGGCGACCTTTCCCGCGGCGGCCGCCCGGGGCCGGGGCACAGCCGCTGCGCGATCCGCCCACGACTCGAACCGCCGTCCGTCTTGCCCCACCGCACAAGGCGTCCTTCTTGCAAGGAAACCGTAACAGGAGCGGGGCAACCCAGAACTCAGGATCAGGAGGCGCGAACAGATGCAGGTTTCCGTGACCTTTCGGAATACAGGGTCGGAAAGTTGGTTCAAGGATTATGTGACGGAACGGTTGAGCAAGATCCAGAAATACATCGACAAGCCCGTCGAGGCCCACGTCGTCCTCTCCGTCGAAAAATTCCGGAATGTGGCCGAAGTCAACATCATGGCCAAGGGCGTCAACCTCGTCGGCAAGGAAGAGGCCAAGGACATGCAGCTGGCGATCGACAACGTGATCGACAAGATCGAACGCCAGATCAAGAAGCACAAGGAAAAGAGCCGGGAGCACAAAACCGGCACGAACCGGACAGAGGAGAAGGCGGTGCCCCGGGAGGCCTCCGCCGGGCTCGAGGACGAGCCGCGGGCCCGGGTCGTCGAGACGCGCAAGGTCGTGCTCAAGCCCATGTCCCTCGAAGAGGCCATGATCGAGATGGAAGGCTCGCGGAACCGGTTCGTCATCTACCGGGATGCCCTTTCGGAGAACATCAGCGTCATCTACCGTCGGGACGACGGGAATTTTGCTCTGCTCGAGGCCAACAGCTGAACGGACGGGACTTTCCCATGCAGATTACCGGCATGCTCAAGAAGGAGTACATCATCGAGGAGTTGAAGGCCACCTCCAAGCGCGCCGTCCTCGCGGAGCTCTCGGAGGTCCTCCGGCGCGACACCGAGGGCCTTCCGCCGGGGGCCATGGTCGACGTGCTGCTCGAGCGCGAGAAACTGGGCAGCACCGGCATCGGGGACGGGATCGCCATCCCCCACGGGAAGCTCAAAAACCTGGATCGCCTGATGATCTCCTTCGGACGCAGCCGCCAGGGCATTGACTTCGACGCGATCGACGGCAAGCCCGTTCACCTTTTCTTTCTGCTGATGGCGCCGGAGAGCTCGACGGGGCAACACCTCAAGGCCCTTGCGAAGATCTCGCGATTGCTCAAGGACCCGGAGTTCCGCAACGACCTCATGACGGCGGCGGGTGCAGAGGAGATCTACCGGAAAATCGCCGAGAAGGACGAGGCCTATTGATCCGGGACCCGGCGTCCCGGAGGCCCCTCGGCAGGCGGGTTCACGGGGCGGGATTCCATGAACGGGATTTTCGAGGCGGACTCCGCCGGACGGTTTCCCGGGCCCACGCGTCACATCCCCCTTCACCTCATGGTCCTCGATGCCTTGCACCGGCGTGATGCTGCGCCCGGGGGAGGAACATGCAGAACCTGAGAATCGTGATCGTCACCGGGATGTCCGGCTCGGGCAAGAGCACCGCCCTCCGAGCCCTCGAGGACGTGGGGTTCTTCTGCGTCGACAATCTGCCCGTGGCGCTTCTGCCGAAGTTCCTCGAGATCCAAACCGACACGGCCAGCGAGATCAGCAAGGTCGCGCTCGTCATGGATCTGCGGGAACGCTATTTCCTCGAACGGTACGCGGAGATCTTTTCCTCGCTCAAGGCGCAGGGGCACCGCATCGAGATCCTCTTCCTCGATGCCAGCGACGAGTCTCTCCTGCGCCGGTTCCGCGAGACGAGGCGGGCGCACCCGCTGTGCGAGCGCGGGACCGTCATGGAGGGGATCGCGCTGGAGCGGGAGAAGCTCAAGGCCCTGCGGGAGATGGCCGACACGGTCATCGACACGTCGTCCTTCAACGTCCACCAGCTCAAGGAGGTCATCCAGCGGCACTTCACGGCCTCCCCCTCGGAAAAGCGTCTCGTGATCAACCTCATGTCCTTCGGCTACCGGTACGGGCTGCCCCCCGAGGCGGACCTCGTGCTGGACGTGCGGTTTCTGCCGAACCCCTATTTCATCGAGGAGCTCAAGAACCTCAACGGGGAAGACGGCAAGATCGAGGACTACGTCATGGGTTGGCAGGAGAGCCGGACCTTCCTCCGTCAGCTGCTGGACATGATGGAGTTCCTGCTCCCCCTGTACGAAAAGGAAGGGAAGTCGAGCCTCAACGTGGCCCTGGGCTGCACGGGCGGCAAGCACCGTTCCGTCGTCATCGCCAAGCAGCTGGCCCGGTATTTCTCCGGCAAGAACTACCTGATGAACCTGACGCACCGGGACATCCACCGGGCATAGCCGGACGGATGCAGGCGCTGCCTTCACGGTTTTTCTCCCGAATCCCCCAGACTATCTTCTGGCCCCCTTTTTCTTCGGCTTGCCCTTTGCCTTGGCGGGCTGTGCCTTCGCGACGGGTGGCGCCGCCTGCGAAGGCGCCCCGGTGAGCTTGCCTGTCACGTTGTCCCGGATCCAGTGGGCGTCCCACCACTCCACCGGGTTCACGAACTCCCCCCCGACAAGGATGCTGAAATGCAGGTGGTCGCCGCTCGCGAGGCCCGTGCTGCCGCTCCTCCCCATCGTTTCCCCCCTGGATACGGCCTGGCCCGGCTTCACGCCGATTTCGGAGAGATGCGCGTAGAGACTGCACAGGCCGAGGCCGTGATCCACGATGACCGCGTTGCCGTAGATCCCGAGCGGCCCGGCGAAGACGACGCTGCCGTGGTTGGCCGCTTCGACGGGGGCGCGCTCCGTCGATGCCAGGTCCACGCCCAGGTGCGTGCTGCGGCTCACGGCCATCCCCTCGAACCAGTACGTCCGCTCCTCGCCGAACCCGGCCATGGGCGCCGCGTTCTTCATCCGGAGAAAGGCGCCGTCCCAGAGCGGCTTGGCCTGCGTGTTTGAACAGGCCTCGCGGATGGCCTTGTCGTTCTCACCCCGAAGCTTCTCGTTGATGAACAGGAAAGCCTCCAGCGGCGTGGCCGGCACGCGGGGATCCTGCTGGCGGAACGCGGGGGCCATGTTCTCGATGAAGGCCCGGCTGATCGTGATCTTGTCCGCCTTGAACTTCTTGTCCCGCACGAGATGGGGAAGGGCGACGGAAGACTCGTTCCCCGCCCTGTCACGGGCCGTGATGAGGATGTTCAGACCGCCCCTGGCGGCCGTGGTGGGGACGGCGAAGTACGCCACCTGGCAGAGCTTGCCCTGGATCGTGGAGGGATAGCCGCGGAAGAAGCGGTCGCCCATCCGGATGCCCGTCGTCGTCACCTCTTCGGAGACGCTGTAGACCGCGACGCCTGATCCGCCCGCATTGACGTTGTGGGCCGTGCTGATCAGCCCGATCTGCGGGGGGACGGTGTCGATGACCGCATCGATGGAGACCGTCTGACGGTTCCTGAGCCACGAGTGATCCTCCGCGGAGACGGTGATCGTCGCCGGCCCGTCTTTCAGGCCCCTGCCGCGCGGGTTGACCTCGACACTCAGGACCTCCTCCGCGGTCCCCTTGGAGTAGGTCCGGGAGTGCAGAACAGCGTCCTTGCCGTCCTGGCTGATCGTGACGGTGACGGCCCGGATCCCGCTCTTGCCGTCCCTGACGGTCAGGCCCAGTGCCGTGGCCTGGCCGATCGTGGAAACATCGTCCTTCATGGCGATGGCGGGTTTTTCGAATTCGAGCACCGTGTTGAGCGCCCAGAGGCAGGCTCCTGCCAGTGCGATCACGACGGCGGCGGCAACCAGGTACATCCGGTTCATGGCGGTCTCTTCCCCCGCGGGAATGATTTGGCGATGCGAACAGCACCCGAAACGCCGCCCATCATACCCGGTATTCGGGAATTTTCAAGACCAATCAGAACCCTCGAATTCCTTCATTTCTTGACGATCTGCGAGGATTCGTATAATGATGATGGGGGCATAAGGCAAGGGGCGTAAGGATCGAGGCTGGGGACAAGAGGATCGGATTCGTTTTCGTGACAGCAGGCAAAGGCCTTGTGAACGTCTTTGCCATCGATTTGCAGGGGCGCAACGGATGCAAGGGAAAAAAATCGTTCTCGGGGTGACCGGAGGCATTGCGGCATACAAGGCGGCCGAGCTGGCACGGGAGTGCATCAGGCGCGGGGCGCGGGTCCACGTCATCATGACGCCTAACGCCACGAAATTCATCACCCCGCTCACCTTTCAGACCCTCACGGGCAATGCCGTTGCCGTCGACACCTTCCAGCTGACGGGCGAGTGGGAGATCGGTCATGTGTCGCTGGCCGAGAGCGCCGACCTGGTCCTGCTGGCGCCGGCCACGGCCAACGTGATCGGCAAGATCGCCGGCGGGATCGCGGACGACCTGCTGACGACGACAGTCATGGCGACCCGGGCGCCGGTCCTCATCTGCCCGGCCATGAACGTCAACATGTACGAAAACCCCATCGTGCGGGAGAACATGGGGAAGCTCGCCGCGAAGGGGTACCGGTTCGTCGAGGCCGGATACGGGGAGCTGGCATGCAAGACCGAGGGGTATGGACGACTGGCCCCCCTGGAGGACATCGTCGAGGACGCCGAGGATCTTCTCACGGCCAAGGATCTCGGCGGCGAGCATGTCCTCGTCACGGCGGGGCCGACCCGGGAAGCCTTCGACCCCGTACGGTTCATCACGAATTACTCGACGGGCAAGATGGGCTACGCCGTCGCCCTGGCCGCCAAGCGCCGGGGTGCGAAGGTGACGCTCGTCAGCGGACCGACGAGTCTCCCGCGGCCGCGGGGGGTCGCCTTTGTCCCCGTCTCGTCGGCCCGCGAGATGCGCGATGCCGTCATGGCGCACCTCGAGGGGGCGACCATTGTCGTCAAGTCCGCCGCGGTGGCCGACTACCGGCCCGCGGGGTTCTCCGCGTCCAAGATCAAGAAGACGGACCGGCCCCTCGAGTTCACACTGGAGCGCAACCCCGACATCATCTCCGAGGTGGGCAAGGTCAAGGGGGACCGGATCCTGGTCGGGTTCGCCGTCGAGACGGAGAACCTGATCCCGTATGCCGTGAAGAAGATGAAGGAAAAGAACATGGATCTCATCGTGGCGAATGACATCAGCCAGCCCGGGGCCGGTTTTGCCGCGGATACGAACATCGTGAAGATTCTCGACCGGGACGGGGGGTCGCTGGATCTTCCCCTCATGGACAAGATGGATGTGGCCAACCGCATCCTGGACCGCGTGACGGAACTCATGGCAGGGCGAAAAGGGGTGCCCCGTGCGCGCAAACGATGACCTGCGGGGTGAATTGCTTGCCATCGTGAGCGCCCTGAAGAGCCACGTCGCCGGCGAAATGGACTCGTGCATCCCCGTGTCGCGCCTGCGGCTGAAGGGCACGGGCCCGTCTCGGCAGGAGGGTCTCCCCGGGGTGGATGCGGCTGCGGCACGACCCGTCGTGACGGCGGCGGGCCGCCGGGGCGCCTCGAGCCTCGACGGGGTGCGCCGGGAGCTTGGCGACTGTGCCCGCTGCCCGCTGCACCGCTCCCGGAAGAATCTCGTCTTCGGCGAGGGGAGCGCCCGGGCGAGGCTCGTCTTTGTCGGCGAGGCCCCGGGCGAAGAGGAAGACAGGCAAGGCAGGCCCTTCGTGGGGAGGGCGGGGCAGCTGCTCACGAAGATCATCAACGCCATGGGGCTCGCACGGGAGGAGGTCTACATCTGCAACATTCTGAAGTGCCGCCCCCCGGGAAACCGCAACCCCAAGGAGGACGAGATCGCCGCCTGCGAGCCGTTCCTGGTCAAGCAGATCGAGGCCATCGACCCGGAGATCATCTGTGCGCTCGGCACGTTTGCCGCGAAGACCCTGCTGCGCACCGAGGCGCCCATCTCGGCCATCCGGGGACGGTTCCACGATTACCACGGGCGCAGGCTCATGCCGACCTATCACCCGGCTTACCTCCTGCGCAACCCCGATGCGAAGAAGCTGGTCTGGGAAGACGTGCAGAAAATCATGAGGGTCCTGTGAGGCGAAACCATGATGAAGAACCGTAGACACCGGGCGTTCGCGATGGGGGCTGCGGCCGCCCTGTGGCTTCTGGCGGCCCTCGTCCCCGCTCCGCAGGCCTCGGAGGAGCGGCGCGTGGTCGACGTGATCACCGTCAGCGAGGCCATCACCCCCCCCATCGGCGAGTACATCCTCAAGAGCATCAAGCAGGCCACCGAGTCGGGGGCGCAGGCGATCGTGATCCAGCTCGACACGCCCGGCGGGCTCGACCTCTCGATGCGGGACATCATCAAGGAAATCCTCAACGCCGCGGTGCCCGTCGTGGTCTACGTGTCTCCCTCGGGGGCGCGGGCGGCCTCGGCGGGGGTGCTCATCACGATCTCGGCCCATGTCGCGGCCATGGCGCCCGGGACCAACATCGGCGCGGCCCACCCCGTGGCCATGGGGATCGGGAAGGCCGATGAAACGATGATGGAAAAGGTCGAGAACGACGCCGTCGCCTACGGCAGGGGCATCGCGGACCAGAAGGGACGCAACGCCGACTGGATCGAGGATGCCATCCGCAAGAGCGTGTCCGTGACAGCAGAAGAGGCCCTCAAGCTCAAGGTGATCGACCTCGTGACCGAGGACCTCAAGCAGCTCCTGGAGAAGATCGACGGCCGGGAGGTGAAGCTCGCCTCGGGGCCCCGGGTGCTGAAGACGAAGGGGGCCGAGATCAACCGCAGGGAGATGGGGTTCCGCGAGAAGGTGCTCATCACGATCTCGAACCCCAACATCGCCTTCATCCTCTTCCTGCTGGGCCTGGCCGGCCTGTACTTCGAATTTTCCAACCCCGGCGTGATCGTGCCCGGCATCATCGGCGGCATCTCGCTGATCCTAGCCTTCTTCGCCTTCCAGACACTGCCCGTCAACTACGCGGGCATCCTTCTCATCCTCTTTGCCGTGATCCTGTTCATCGCGGAGATCAAGGTGGTCAGTCACGGGGTGCTCACCATCGGGGGCGTCGTCTCGCTCATCCTGGGCTCCATCATGCTCTTCGAATCGCCCGACCCGGCCCTGCGGGTGTCCTGGAGCGTGCTCGTGCCGGCCGTGACGATCGTGTCCCTGTTCTTCATCGGCGTCATCTCGATCGCGCTGCGTGCGCAGATGCGCCGTGTCGTGACCGGGGGCGAGGGCATGATCGGGGCCGTAGGCCAGACCGTCACCGCCGTGCACGAAACCGGCAAGGTGCTCATCCGGGGCGAGTACTGGAACGCCTTCAGCAGGACCCCGATCGAGAAGGGGAAGAAGGTCGCCGTCGTCGGCGTCAAGGAACTGCAACTCGAAGTCGAAGAACGCTCATAAAAAGGGGGTTTTCCATGTACGCCATTCTTGTCCTCGTCGTCCTCGTCGTCATGTTCCTGGCCGCGGCCATCCGGATCCTCAACGAATACGAGAGGGCCGTGATCTTCCGGCTCGGTCGAATCATCCCCACGAAGGGGCCGGGGCTCATCATCCTCATCCCCCTCGTAGACCGCATGGTCCGCGTGGACACGCGCACGGTCACGATGGACGTCCCGTCGCAGGACATCATCACCCGGGACAACGTATCCATCAAGGTCAACGCCGTGGTCTACTTCCGCGTCGTCGACTCGATGAAGGCCATCGTCGAGGTCGAGAACTACCTCTATGCCACCTCGCAGCTCGCGCAGACGACGCTGCGCAGCGTCTGCGGACAGGTGGAGCTCGACGAGATCCTCGCGTCGCGGGAGAAGGTCAATCTCCACATCCAGGAGATCCTGGACCGCGCCACCGACCCCTGGGGAATCAAGGTGACCCACGTGGAGGTGAAGTACATCGACCTGCCGCAGGAGATGCAGCGGGCCATGGCGAAGCAGGCCGAGGCGGAGCGCGAGCGCCGCGCCAAGGTCATCGGCGCGGAGGGCGAATTCCAGGCCGCGCAGAAACTCGCAGAGGCCGCCGCCGTCATGCAGCAGCAGCCCATGGCCCTGCAGCTGCGGTATCTCCAGACCCTGGTCCAGATCGGGACGGAGAACAACACGACGACGGTGTTCCCGATCCCCATCGACATGCTGAACCTCATGCTCAAGAAGGGCGACAAGGGCGGCGCGTGAGGTCCGCCCTGGCAGGGAAAGGAAAGGAGGCTCGAGGGTGGAAGCGAGAGAAAAGCTGCGAATCGCGTCAGGTGCGGCGATCCTGTTGATCCTGGGTGTGCTCGTCATGCTGAGTTCCTTCGGCATCTACAGCCTGGACAAGAGCTGGCCCATTCTCATCATCGTATTCGCCCTGTTCACGCTGATCCAGAGCCCGAAGGACCTGGGCGGCTGGGTGATCGGAGCGGCGGGCGTGCTGTTTCTCTTTTTCGAGAACTGGTTCGACCAGGTGGGCAAGACGACCATGAACATGATCCGTTCGGGCCTCCTGATCGTCGCGGCCTTCTTTCTCTACAAGTATGTCGTAAAGAAGGGTTCGTGACGGGACATGCCGCATGCGACGGGCCGGAAACCCCCCTTGCTGGTCCTGACGGATTTTGACGGGACGCTGAGCCTGACTGACGTGGGCTACGAGGTCCTGCTGCACTTCAGCGGCAGGGGGTGGGACGACATCGACAGGGATTACTGCGAGGGCAGAATCGGCTCAAAGGACGCCTACGCCCGCATTGCGGCCATCCTGGGCGGAACCCGGGAGGAGATGCTGCGGTTCGTGGCGGAAAACGCCGTGATCGACCCGCACTTCAAGGAATTCTATGCCTTCTGCCGGGAGCGCGACATCGCGGTGAAGGTCGTCTCGGACGGCCTGGACTTCTATATCGATTTCGTTCTCCGCAGGCACGGGCTCGAAGACATCCCCTTCTTCTCGAACGTGATGACCTTCGAGGAGGGGAAACCCCGGTCCATCGAGTTCCCCCACGCCAACGAGTCCTGCAACCGGTGCGGCACCTGCAAGAGCAACATCCTCGAATCCTGCCGGAGCGGATTCGGGCGGATCGCCTATGTCGGCGACGGCTATTCCGACCTGTGCCCCGCCGCAAAGGCGGATCTCGTCTTTGCCAAGGGGATCCTCTGGACCCGACTCTCGAGGACACACACGGGCGTCCGCAAATACAGGAGCTTCAGGGACGTGACGGCGTTCCTGTCCCGCAACGGCTTCGCACGCAACGGCTGATCGCGCGTCTCGGAGACCCTTTTCGGATTTCCTTTCCCGTCGCTCCCCGGGATCGCCCCTCACGGGTTGACGGGACGCGCCCGGTTCGACAGGGCCTCCGGCGTTGGTCCCGCCGGGCGGGCTGCAATCCCGCCCCGTCGCCCTCCTCGCTCAGAGGCTGTGTCGCAACAGTCAAGAAGGGACGAGGGACGAGTTGTTTACCCGTTCTTTGACAACAAAATATCCGTAACGTCTATCCGCGAACGGTCTGTCGGGCAGGTTTTGATGGTTCAGGGCCCTTGAAGAGCGCCGTCGAGCCTCATGCCGGTGCGAAGCAGGGCCTTCCGAGGGCCCGGAGCCTCTCGATGAGCCCGTTGACCCCGAGGAGCGAGATCAGGCGAGCCACATTGAAGCAACTGGCCAGCATCGAGACCTCGGCTCGCGCCCCCTCGAGCCCCCGTAGCAGGAAGGCATCGACCTTGAGGTTGCGCTTGATGTGCCCGAAGGGATGCTCGGCCCGGGTTTTGCGCCTCTCGTAGACGGCCTGCGAGGCGGCCTCCTCGTACTGGGCCTCCAGCCTGAGCTTAACCTCTTCGTTGGGCAGCCGGATGATCTTGCGCCCCCTGCGCGCCTGGGTGCAGCTCCCGTAGTGCCGGCACGCGTGGCAGATGGCCGCGTCGGTGATCACGTAGTGCCGCTTGCCCGTGCGTTTTTCCGTCGATTCATACCGGAGCCTGTGACCTTCAGGGCAGCTGTAGTCATCTTGCTCTGGGTCATACGCAAAATGGCTTTTGCTGAACGGCTTTTCCGGCTCTTTCCTCGCCTGCCGCTGTGAAGGCACGATCACTCGGATCCCCTGGCGGTCGATCTTCTCGAGCTCCGCCGTGTCGGCATAGCCGGCATCGGCGCAGGCCGTCTCGCAGGGACTCTCCAGCAGCGCGTTGGCGGCCTCGATCTGCCGGGCGAACTGGTTGACATCACTGGTCTCTTCGACGGCATCGGCCTGCAGCAGAAGCCCCTGCTTGTCATCCACCACCAACTGGACGTTGTAGGCCGCGTGGCTGCCCTGGACGCTCTTCATCAGGGCGCAGTCCGGGTCGGTGAGGTTGACGTGCCGGTGGCTGCCTCCCTCGAAGCCCCGCAGGGCCTCCTGGACCCGGTCCTTGAGCGTGTTCGTCTGGGCAAGGTCCTTTCGCATCGCCACGTACGAGTCCATGTGCCGCTCCCGGCGGTCGATGGCCTCGCAGTCCTGCAACAGCTGCTCGATGCGCCGATCCAGATCGGCCAGCTTCTTCTCGTACCAGGCCCGGTCATGGCTGCGGTAGCGTGAGGCATTGGCCCGGATCTTTGTGCCGTCGACAAACAGCACGTTGCCCGCGATTAGGTCGAGCTTGATGCAGAGCCGGGCGCAGTGCCGGAGCACCTGCTTGAGGGCCGCCTTGTGGTTGCGCCTAAACTCCGCGATGGTCTTGTGGTCGGGCCTCAGCCCGGCCATCAGCCACACAAAGGCCAGGTTGTGGTGGCACTCCCGTTCGAGCTTGCGGGAACTGCGTACCCCGTAGGAGTAGCCGTAGACCAGCAGCTTGAGCATCGCGCGCGGATCGTAGGCGGCGTTGCCGACCTGGTTGGGGTCCACCTCGATGCCCAGTTGCGGCAGATCCAAGGCCTCCACGAAGGCATCGTAGGCCCGTACCGGGTCCTCGGGGGACACGTAGTCCTCGATGCTGGCGGGCAGCAGCCCCAGTTGCAGACGGTCGCCGGTTCGATAGGCCATGAGCGCATCTCCTTTCGCGGAGCACTCTAGCACACCGGGCCGGGGTTGGCGATCCTTCGAGGTGCGTTACGGATATTTTTTTGTCAAAGAACTCAGCCCCTACTCCCTATTGCGACACAGCCTCTCAGCCGCCGGGTTCCCGGTCGCTCTCCGAACCGTTCTGCGAGACCCATGCGCTCAACAGCGTGTATGTCACGGCCAGCACGACGGGCCCGATGAAGATGCCGATGATGCCGAAGGCGACGAGCCCCCCGATCACGCCGACAAAGATCAGCAGCAGGGGCAAATCGGCGCCTCGCTTGATGAGAAGGGGCCGCAGGACGTTGTCCAGGGTGACCACGATCAGTGTCCAGATGAGGAGGACGCTGCCCCAGAGCGTCTCACCGCTCCAGAAGAGCCAGATGACGGCAGGGACCAGGACGGGTGCGGGCCCCAGCTGCGCGATGCACAGCAGGAACATGACCGCCGTTAGAACCGTCGCGGCGGGAACGCCGGCCACCGCCAGGCCGATGCCGCCCAGGACGGACTGGACCAGGGCGGTCAACCCCACCCCGAGCGCCACCCCGCGGATGGCCTTCCCGGCAAGGAGAACAACCTCGTCGCCCCTCCGCCCGGCCAGGCGGCGGGCAAAGAGCCGAACGGCCTCCGCCGCCGATTCCCCGCCGGAATAGAGGATGGCGGCGATGACGACGGTGAGAAGGAACTGGACGATCATCAAGCCCATCCCGCCTGCCTGATCGACGAACCAGCTGACGATCTCCTTGAGATGGGGGGCCAGCTGCGCCGCAAGACCCTCCCGCCCGGTTGAGGCGAGTTCGTTCCACCACTCTGCTATCCTGGGGCCGGCGACGGGAATTCCCGTCACCCATCCGGGCATCGGGGGCAAACCCTCCCTCTCGAGCGTCTTCAAGAGGGCCGCTGCCCGCTCCACGTTGTCCAGGATGGTGACGACGGCCAGGAGGATCGGGACAATCAGCAGGGTGAGCAGCCCCAACGTCATCGCGGCCGCGGCGATTCCCCGTCTGCCGCCGCAGAGCGACTGCAGTCTCAGCAGGATCGGCCAGCTCGCCACGACGATGATGACCGCCCAGAAGAGCGGCGGGAGGAAGGGCTTCAGAATCCACACGTTGGCTGCGATCAGCACCCCGATGAAGAGAACCGCCAGTGTCGTGCGGGCCAGGTCCTGCGTGGGCGGTGTGGGCGTCAAGGGAGTCCTCCTTCCTTTGGGGATGCCGGGTGCGGGCCTTCTGCCGCGCTGCCGCCGTGCCGGCCCCCCATGGGGACCGGATGAGCTACTCTGCGGAAAATCGAAATCCCTGTCAAGGGGGAAGACCGGCCGCGGGCGGGCCCCCGGAGCGGTCGTGAGCCGAGACGCAACGGTAAAGAAGTTGACTCGGCCGGGCAGCTGTGGTTTATTGACCGCGACGACAAGGCGCCTCCCGGGAGGCCCTTTTTTTCATGCAGCGATATGCCGAAACGTCTTGCAGCCGAGTTTCTCATCCCCCTCGTGGCCGCCGCGGCGATCACCGTCGCCCTCGGTGCGGCCGGCGCCGATCTGGCCATCGCATCCTACTTCCACGTGCCGGGCGTCGGCTGGCCGCAGGGCAACGATCAGCCCTGGGCCTTCCTCTACCGTTACGGCAACATTCCCGGCCTCGTCCTCGCGGCGGCCGCCGGGGCCGTTTTCGTGCTGAGCTTCTTCGTCGAGCGGGTCCGCCGGGAGAGAAGGGCGGCACTCTTCATCGTGGTCTTTCTCGCCCTGGGACCGGGCCTGATCGTGAACACGGTGTTCAAGGATCACTGGGGCCGACCCCGGCCCGCGGACATCGCGCAGTTCGGGGGCACGGAAGTCTATCGGCACGCATGGGACCCGGGACGAGCCGGGCAGGGGAGATCTTTCCCCTCGGGCCATGCGGCCATCGGGTTTTTCCTGATGGCGCCTTTCTTCGTGCTGAGGCGCCGGGCGCCCGGGTGGGCCCTGAAGGCCCTCGCGGCGGGCGTTCTCTACGGCGGGCTCATGGGATTGGGGAGAATGATCCAGGGCGGGCATTTCCTGACGGACATTATCTGGTCTGGCGTCCTGGTCTACCTCACGGGCGTGGTGCTCTGTCACGCATTCCGGCTCGACCGGGAGGGCCTGCAGGGGCACTCACCGGCTTGCTGATTGCCTTCTCATAGGCCGGGCGGGGTCGGGCAGGCCGGCCGGGCCTCGTGCAGGGGAAAGGGAAAAATTTCAGGCTGAAATGGATGTCGGATCGCAGAGAAGAATCGACCAGGCGCTCGGGCCGCTGATCTGCCGGCTGCTCTCCCTGTTCCCGGGAGGCCGGGCGCCTGCATGGCCGCCGGGGAGAATCCTGGTCATTTTGCTTTCGGAGATGGGGAGCCTCGTGCTCGGCGCCTCCATGTTCCGGCGGCTTCGGGAGAAGTACCCCCAGGCCTCGATTTACGCCCTGGTCTTCGAGAAGAACCGGGAGATCCTGGACCTCCTGGAGGTCATCCCGCCGGAGAACGTCTTGACGCTCAGCGACCGCTCTTTCGCGGGGCTCGCGGGGGACAGCCTGGCCGTAATCCGCCGCATGCGGGAGCTGCGCTTCGACGCCGTCATCGACTGCGAGCTCTTCGCCCGGGTGAGCAGCATCTTCTCCTGGTTCACACGGGCACCGATCCGGGTCGGCTTTCACCGCCACACCATGGAGGGGCTCTACCGGGGGAGCTTCATCAACCGCCCCGTCCTCTACAACCCCTACCGCCACATCAGTGAGCAGTTCCTGGCGCTCGTCGATGCCATGGAGTCCTCGACGGTCCCGAAGAACAAGTTCGAAACCGACGGCCGCATCCCGAAGGAGGCCCCCGGGCTGCGGCTCAAACCGGGCGAACTGGAGGCCATGGAGAAAAGGCTTCGCAGCGATTACCCGGTGATCGAGGGCAGAAAACTCGTGCTGATCTACCCGAGCGGGGGCATCCTCCCGATCCGGGCCTGGCCCCTCGGGCATTTCTTCCGCCTGGCGGAGGCGCTCGTGGAGAAGGGTTGTGTCGTCTCCGTCATCGGCCTGCCGGCGGACAAGAACCTCGCGAAAGCCATCCAGGACCATTGCAGAAGTCCCCTCTGCATCGACATGACCGGGTACACGAAAACGATCCGGGAGCTCCTGGTGATCTTCCATCTCGCGTCGCTGCTCGTCACCAACGACGGGGGCCCCGGGCAGTTTGCCGTCATGACGCCGATCCGCTCGATTCTCCTCTTCGGGCCCGAGACGCCCGCCCTGTACGGTCCCAACAGCACGCGTGCAAAGGTCTTTTTCAGCGGGATCGCCTGCTCGCCCTGCCTGACGGCCTACAACCACCGCAACTCACCCTGCGACGGGGACAACCGGTGCCTCAAGGTCATCTCGCCGGAGACCGTGCTGGCCTGCGCGCTGGAGATGCTGGGTCAGGAGCCGGCGGGATGAGCGAACTGATGCGCGGGCTGATGCGGGTCAAGAAGGCCGTCAAGGACGCCGTCTCCAGGCTGCCGGGCGGCACGTGGCTGGTGAGGCAGCGCTTTGCGAAATTCGGCACCGTCGGGTTTGCCGGAACCGTCGTCAACGTCGGTGTCCTTCATTTCTCCAACCGGTTCGTGTACCAGGGCATCGCTTCCCCGCACATCCGGGAGAATCTCGCCCTGCTGACGGCCATCTTCATCGCCACGCTGCACAACTTCCTCTGGAACCGGGCCTGGACGTGGGGCGACAGAAAGGTCCACGGACGGGTGTCCGTCTTCGTCCAGTTCCTCCAGTACTGCATGTCCTGCTCGCTTGCCATAGGGCTGCAGATCCTCTTCACGAACATCTTGAAGCAGTACATGTTCCTGGAGCTGGCCAATCTCTTCGCCATCGGCATTTCGGCGGTCCTGAACTACGTGATCAACCACGTCTGGACGTTCCGGGTGCGCGCCGGCAAAGGCAGCGAGAAGCCGTGAGGGCAAGAGGGATCTCCCCCAACCCTTTCACCTTCTTGCCTTCTCGCCCCCTCCTTTCGGCGCCCAGCTCCCCACGAAGCCCCGTGCGACGTAAAGCCGGACGCTGAGGCGTTCGATCCTCACGCCGCGGAACACCGCATCGTGCGCTCCCGCGGGTTCGAGGGCGTCGAAATACCCCTCGTACCGCTTCAGGCCTGCCTCGTCCGCACCGTGCAGCACCAGGACCGCATCACGCCCCCGCAGGCTCGACAGATCCCCCAGGAAGGCATACCGTTCGGGCTGGAAGAGGTCGAGCCCCGTCAGGCGGTCCCCGCTGTAGAAGACGGCCTGAGCCGCCGTGGTTCCCTTGTCCGAGACGAGGATGTAGCCCCGTTCGGACGGCCGCTCGACCATGATGCGGCTTATCCGCTCCCCGAGATCCCGCCAGCCGTGGAACTGTCTGCTCTGGTCCTTTTCCGGCGGAATCGGGAGGAACGGACTCATCAGGTGTGTCTGTACCACGAGCCCGGCGAGAAGGCCGAGGACGAGACCGGCAACGAGCATGCGCCGGTGAAAGGGCCGGGATGCGCAGAAGCCGCGGAAAACGGCCCCGGCGAGAACGAAACCGGAAATGTAGGCCGGCGCGGGCCAGTTCGCCTCGGCGACCTTGCCCAGGGACGTGGAGATGCCGAAGAAGAGAATGACGGGCAACGACAGGCAAAGGAGGTAGAGGTGCGCCGGGCATTCCTTTTCGATGCAGAGCCGGATGGCCTTGACGCTGTAGGCGGTGAAGGCAAGGAAGAGAACCGGGGTGACGACGCCCGCCTGGCCGCCGACGTATTCCAGGATCTTCAGCGCGGCGGCCTTCGGCTTCGGCGTGAAGCCCTGCCGGAGCTGGTACGTGAAGGAGAGCCAGTCGTGCTGCCAGTTCCAGTACAGGACGGGCGTGAACAGCAAGAGGGCAAGCGCAAGGGCAATCCAGGGCTCCTTCCGGATGAGCCAGTACCGAAGGGACGGGCAGAGCACGAGAAACCCAAACGTGCAGGGAACGAGCAGGATCATGGTGTACTTGCTCAGGAGGCCCAGGCCCAGGGCCGCCCCCCATCCGTACCACCACCGGGCGGATCCGCCGGCCGCGATGCGGCTTCCGCACCACACGGCGGCGGCCCAGAAGAAGAGCATGGGCGTGTCGGGAGTCTGGACGATGCTGCCCGCGGGGAAGAGCAGGGTCGCGTTGAGGGCGAGAAGAACGTCGCCGGCAAGATCGCGCAGGGCAGGAAAGAGGGTGCGGGCGGTGTCCCAGAGGAAGAACAGGGCCGCGGCGGAGAGGAGAAATCCGCCGAGGCGGACGAAGAGCTCCGTGTCGCCCCCCAAGGCCGTGAAGAGCGCCATGATCCACGCCACCATGGGCGGGTGATCGGCGTAGGACAACGAGGGGTGCACACCCCAATACCAGTAGTAAGCCTCGTCGGGGGCGAGCTGGATTGTGTGGATCGTGAGCAGCCGGTAGGCGAAGAGTGCGGCGACGAAGGAGAGTATCCGTTTTTCGCGGGGCGTGATCACCATGGACCCAATCCCGATCGTCCGGATGCCGCCGCGGGGGCCTGACGCTTCGCGCCCGGACAGCCCCGGTTTGGGACACTGACCTGCCGCCGGGGCCGCCGTTTCTCGCTGCGTCTGTCAAGCCGCAGCGCCGTCGATCCGTATGCCCATTGTTCCGGCGGGATGCGGCAGCGAGGGGGCCCACGGCCCGGCCGCGGGATCCCCCCGAAGGCGCTAGCGCTTCTTGTGCCGGTTGGCCTTCAAGCGCTTGCGATACTTGTGCTTGCTGATCTTCTTTCTTCTCTTCTTGACGACACTGCCCATCGTTCACCTCGCGAGAGTGATCCTGCCGATTTCCAAGCGCTGTTTATTCTCATATTCTTCGTCAGGAATCAAGCAATTCCTTGAATCCACTACAGCAGGCAGAGCCGGTCGGCTACCGCCAGCCCGCTGCGCGTCGGGCAGAGGAACTCCCCGTCGATCCGGATGAGACCTTCCGCCCGCATGCGGCGCAGGACGGCGCCTTTCTGCGCGAACAAGTCCAGACCGTACCGTTCCCTGAACGCGGGGCCGTCGATCCCCCGCCTTGTCCGGAAGCCGAAGTAGAGGGCCTCCGTTTGCAGTTCCTCCTGCGAGAGTTCCTCCTGACCCGCGGCCGGAACCCGACCCTGGCGAATGTCGCGGATATAGCGGTCCAGGGAGCGGTGATTCCACCATCGCCGGTTTGTGCGAAAGGAGTGCGCCGCCGGACCCAGGCCGAGGTACGGCGAGTGATCCCAGTACTTGTGGTTGTGGCGGGAAATGCGGTCCTCGCCGCGTGCGAAATTGGAAACTTCGTAATGGAGGAAGCCGTTCGCCTCGAGGAAGATCGAGGTCGACGAAAAGAACCGGTATGCCTCCTCTTCAGCCGGAGGAGGGGGTGTATGGCCCGTCTCGACGCGGCAGTGCAGCGGGGTGCCCCGCTCGAGGGTCAGCTCGTAGCAGGAGAGGTGCTCGGGTTCGAAGCCCAGGGCGGTCTCCAGGGTCCGCCGCCACAACGCGTGGGACTGGCCTGGAATGCCGTAGATGAGGTCAACGGAAAGATTCGTGAAACCGGCGCGGCGCGCCGCGTCGATTGCATGGAGCGCCTCGCGCCCACCGTGACGCCTCCCGAGGAAAGACAGGATCCCGTCATCGAAGGACTGCACCCCGATGCTCACCCGGTTGAAGCCGGCTTCGCGCAGGCGCGCCAGGGATGATGCATCGACGTCCCCGGGATTGACTTCCACCGTGATCTCGGCGTCGGCGCTGACCGGCAGGGCGGACCGGATGCGTTTCAGGAGATCCGGCAGCAGGCCAGAGGGCAGGCACGAGGGGGTGCCCCCGCCGATGTAGACCGTGTCGAAGGCCGCGGCAAAGTCTCCGTGGAACGTCATCTCGACAAGGAGCGCCTTGTACCATTCCTGCACCCCGGAGAGATCCGTGACCGAATAGAAGTCGCAGTAGACGCACTTCGAGCGGCAGAAGGGGACGTGGACGTAGAGGCCCGCATTCTCGGGTCCGCCATGGCTATCCTCTTTCGCGCGAGTCATGTCATCTCTTCGTGCTGACGAAGCTGGGAAGCTGAGAAGCTGAGAAGCTGGGAAGCCGGAGACAACAGCTTCGAGTCGCGTTTCCGATTTTTGTCCTCACTTCACAACTTCAAAACTTCTCAACTTCCTCTTTCGATCAGTCATTGTCCGACTGCAGGACGGCCAAAAAGGCGCTCTGGGGGATGCTCACGGTTCCCACCATCTTCATCCGCTTCTTGCCCTTCTTCTGCTTCTCCAGGAGTTTGCGCTTTCGCGTGATGTCGCCTCCGTAGCACTTGGCCGTGACATCCTTGCGGAAGGGGCTGATCGTGGAGCGGGAGATGATCTCGCCCCCGATCGCACCCTGGATCGCGATCTTGAACTGCTGGCGCGGGATCTCGTCCTTGAGCTTCTCGCAGGCATGCACGCCGCGCTGGCGCGCGTTGTCGCGGTGGACGATCTGGGACAGCGCATCGACCTTTTCCCCGTTGACGAGGATGTCGAGCAGGACGAGCTTTCCCTCCCGGTAGTCGATCAGGTCGTAGTCGAAGGAGCCGTAGCCCTGGGTCACGGTCTTGAATCGGTCGTAGAAGTCGAAGAGGACCTCGGCCAGCGGCATCTCGTAGACGAGCTCCACCCGCCCCGGGCTCAGGTAATTCATGGTCGAATTGGCGCCCCGCTTCTCCGTGCAGAGCTTCATGACGGCCCCGAGGTACTTCTCGGGCATGATCATGGTGGCACGGATGAACGGTTCCTCTGCCTTCTCGATCGATGCGGGGTCCGGGTAGTTCGAGGGGTTGTCCACGTAAACGACACTGCCGTTTTTGAGGGTGAAGCGGTAGCGGACGCTCGGCACGGAGAGGATGATGGACTGGCCGAACTCCCGTTCGAGCCTCTCCTGGACGATCTCGAGATGCAGCAGCCCCAGGAACCCGCAGCGGAACCCCAGCCCCAGGGCGGCGGAGGAATCCTTCGTGTAGACCAGGGCGGCATCGTTGAGCTTGTACTTTTCCAGCGCGACGGCGAGGTCCTCGTAATCCTCCGAGGAGATCGGGTAGATGGACGAAAAGACGACGGGCTTGATTTCCTTGAAGCCCGGCAGGGGCTTCTCGACAGGCCGGTCATCCCCCGTGATCGTGTCGCCGATCCGAACGTCGGAGACGGTCTTGACGCCGGCGATGATGTACCCCACCTCGCCCGCGGACAGGAGGTCCTTTTTCACGCGGGTCAGTGCGAAGCGGCCCACCTCCTCGACCCTGTACGTGGAGCCCGTGGACATGAACCGGATGATGTCGCCCGGCTTCACCGCGCCGTTGAAGACGCGGCAGTGGATGACTGTGCCCCGGAATGAGTCGTACTGCGCGTCGAAGATGAGGGCGGAGAGGGGCTTTTCGGGGTCGCCGTTCGGCGGTGGGATTCTCTCGACGATGGCCTCCAGGACATCCTCTATGCCGATCCCCTGCTTGGCGGAGCACTTGATGTGGCTGAAGGGGTCGAGACCCAGCTCGCCGTCGATCTGCTCGAGCACGCGCTCCACGTCCGCCGTCGGTAGGTCGATCTTGTTGATGACGGGGATGACGGCCAGGTTGTGCTCCATGGCGAGGTAGAGGTTGGCGATCGTCTGCGCCTGCACGCCCTGGGAGGCGTCGATGAGCAGCAGCACCCCCTCGCAGGAGGCGAGCGACCGCGAGACCTCGTAGGTGAAATCCACATGGCCCGGCGTGTCGATGAGGTTGAGAACGTAGTCCTGCCCGTCCCTGGCCCGGTAGGGCAGCGTGACGGCCTGGCTCTTGATCGTGATCCCGCGCTCGCGCTCGATGTCCATGTTGTCGAGGATCTGGTCGCGGAAATTTCGTTCCTCGATCATTCCCGTGTGCTGGATGAGCCGGTCGGCCAGGGTCGACTTGCCGTGGTCGATGTGGGCGATGATGCTGAAGTTGCGGATGTGTTTCATCGTTCTCGATTCTTGAGGTTGCTGGACGCGCTCGGGCGGCATTCCTTCCGCGAATAGACGGTTTTGGACCGTTCTCACGCTCGCTCCGCTGCAGGCGCAAAAAATCGCCCTCCGGGCTCAAACAGTTTGCGCTGCAGCCGCTCCGCTTCGCGAAGAACGCTTACCCAAATCGCGTCTCACTTCGCTGTCCAGAATCCCGCCCGATCGCCTCGAGTCAACGTAACGAGTCTTGCCGGACTGTATCACGCGGTCTTCGAGATAAAAAAATCCTCCCGTCGGGAGAACCCCGGCGGGAGGATTATGCTTATACGTTGAAATAACGAAGAAATCAACCCAGTTTTTTCAAGAGGGTTTCAGAGACCTCCTTCACGCCGGGGGTGCCGTCCACCTCGATGACCTTCACGCGCTGCTTGAAGAAGTTCACGGCGGCGAGCGACCCCGTCTTG
Source organism: Syntrophaceae bacterium (assembly GCA_013177795.1). Classification (NCBI taxonomy): domain Bacteria; kingdom Pseudomonadati; phylum Thermodesulfobacteriota; class Syntrophia; order Syntrophales; family Syntrophaceae; species Syntrophaceae bacterium. The sequence continues at coordinate 187,270 of JABLXY010000001.1, forward strand.
GTGTCGTAGTAGATGCCGTGGCGCTTGTCGATCGCGGCCTCGTCCTGGTCGTCGGCCCGGGTCTTGAGGTTCTCGGCGCCGCAGACCCGGCAGACCATCTTGCCGTTCTTCTCGGCGGGCTTGATGGCGTCGATGTAGATGTTGTTCGGGTGGTTGTTGTCGACGGGGCAGAGCCTCCGGCCCATGATGCGCTTCTTGGCGATGTCGCGGTCGAGCAGGATCTCGACGACGAAATCGAGCTTCATGTTCCGCTCCTGCAGGGCCTTCCACATGGCCTCGGCCTGTGCGAGGTTGCGGGGGAACCCGTCGAGGAGCCAGCCCTTCGCGCAGTCGGGCTCCTGGAGCCGGTCCAGGATCATGGGGATCGTGATGTCGTCGGGCACCAGGTCGCCCTTGTCGATGTAGGCTTTCGCCTTCTTGCCGAGTTCCGTCCCTTTGGCGATGTTCTCGCGGAAGATCACGCCCGTCTCGATGTGGGGAACGCCGTACTTCTTCTGGATGACGGCGCCCTGGGTCCCTTTGCCGCTGCCGTTGGGTCCGAATATCAGGATGTTCATGTGCCTCTCGCTCCTTTCGTGGTGATCGTTGGACTCTCTCCCTTTATCTGTTCTCGGCCACGGCTTTCACCTTGGCCGCGAGGTTGATCAGATAGGGCCGCTCAGCCTGCTGGATGGCGCCCGTGTCCTGGTGGTCTTCCTTGAAGATCCGCCGGACGACGCTCTCCTGGTCGCCCCCGGATTCGGCGAGATAGTTCCGGATCCTTTCCGCGAAGGCGAGGGTGCTCTCGAGAGATTTCTTCAGGTAGCCCCGGGCGTCTTCCCCGGTCAGCACGTAGTGGTGGCTCAGCATGATGATCTCGGTATCCAGGGCGGCCAGCCTCTCGAGGGAAGACACGTAGTCCCTGTAGCTGGCCAGGAACTCCGGGTGAATCCTGAAATTGCGGTCGGGCACCCCCGCGGCCTCGCCGCAGATGAGGGCCCTGATGCCCGGGAAGTAAAAGGAGATACCGTCCCGGGTATGGCCCGGCGTGGCGATAACCCGGAAGCTCCAGCCGCCTCCGAGGTCGACGGTCTCGCCGTCCTCGAGTGTCCGGTCCACCTCGAGCCCGTCGAAGAAGACGTTCTCCTCCCCGAACAGCGACTTGTGCTGCTGCTCGTAATCCAGGCTGAGGCTCCGGATCAGGTTGACGGCGTTGGGTTTCTTGAGGATATCGGCCGCCAGGCGGCTCGCGGCCACCTTGAGGCCGGGGATGCGGCGCTTGAGGTAGGGGGCCGTTCCGGCGTGGTCGAAGTGTGCGTGGGTGATGAAGACCCAGCGCAGGCGGCTCTCGTCGCCGAGGTAGCGGCGGATCTCCCGGAGGTAGGACGGCCCCATGAAGGTGATTCCCGCGTCGAAGAGGGCAGGGGTCTCGGCCGTCACGAGCCAAGCGGGCAGGTCGATGTCCGCCAGCGCGTAAAGACCCTCGACGATTTTACCGGCCTTCCGGATGATCATGGCCCCTTCACCCCCCCTCCGAGCCGGACGGCATGTTAGAAGAAGGGCTTTGAAATGTCAAGCAGTTTCGGGACTCTCCTGTTGACGGGCATTCGGCGGATGTGCTAGTCAAAACAGGCATCAGGCACCCGGCACTGCGCGTCGGGAAAACAGAGGAGGCACTCCGGCCATTCCCGATGCCTGTAGCCTCATGCCTGTTTTTTGATGAAAGGAGATCCCCATGGCGGTGTCGAAGAAGATCGAGGCCATGATCACCCAATCCTCCTGGATCCGCAAGATGTTCGAGGACGGCATCCGCCTCAAGCAGCAGTTCGGCGCGGAGAACGTCTTCGACTTCAGCCTCGGCAACCCGAACGTGCCTCCTCCCCCCGAGCTCAAGAAGGCGATGCTGGAGGTGGCGAAGGACGAACGGCCGGGGGTGCACGGGTACATGCCCAACGCGGGGTTCCCGGAGACGAGGGCGGCCGTGGCGGAGAAACTCTCGCGCGAGCACGGCGTTGCACTCGGGCAGGATCATGTCATCATGACCTGCGGGGCCGCCGGTGCCCTCAACGTGATCCTGAAGACCCTGCTCGACCCGGGCGACGAGGTCATCATCCCCGTTCCGTTTTTCGTCGAGTACCGGGCCTACGTGGACAACCACAACGGCGTGGCGAAACTGGTGAGGACAAAGGAGGATTTTTCTCTCGACCTCTGGGCCGTCGAGGAGGCCGTCACGGAGAAAACGAAGGCGATCCTCATCAATACGCCCAACAACCCCACGGGCCGTGTCTACGACGAGCAGTCGATCCGGGCCCTGGCATCGCTCCTGGAGGACAAGGGGAAAAAATACGGCCGCACCCTTTACCTGATCTCCGACGAGCCCTACGACAAGATCGTCTACGACGGCGTCGAGGTCCCGAGACTGCTCAAGGCCTACCGGCACACCCTGATCGCGAACTCCTACTCGAAAACCCTCTCCATTCCCGGCGAGCGGATCGGCTTCATTGCCGTGAACCCGGCAACCGACAGCCTCGAACTCCTTCTGGGCGGCCTCGTCATGTGCAACCGCATGCTCGGGTTCGTCAACGCGCCGGCCTTCATCCAGAGGGTCCTGACGAAACTCCTCGAGTCAAAGGTCAACGTGGGGGAATACCAGAGAAAGCGGGATCTCCTGTGCGACGGCCTGGCGGCACACGGATACGAATTCACGAAGCCCGAGGGAGCCTTCTACCTCTTCCCGAAGTCTCCGATTGCGGACGACGTGGAGTTCGTCCGGGTCCTGCAGAAAAAGAACATCCTCACCGTGCCCGGGAGCGGTTTCGGGGCGCCCGGCTATTTCCGGATCGCTTACTGTGTTGAGGACCGGACGATCGTCAGCGCCATGAAGGGATTCGGCGAGGTCATCCGGCAGTATCGATAAAACGGGCGGGAAGGAAACGGCACAGTTGGCGCCATGGCATCTCGATTCACCTTGCGTAAGGAAAAGATCGTCCTTGGCCTCCTTCTTGCCGGCCTGACAATAGCCGTTTTCTGGCAGGTACGTCACCACGATTTCATCAATCTTGACGACGAGCTCTACGTCTCCCAGAACCCCCATGTTCGTGCTGGAGTGACGGTCCGTGGAATCCTCTGGGCATTCACGACCACCTACGCTGATTTCTGGCACCCGCTCACATGGCTGTCTCACATGCTCGACTGGCAGTTATACGGTGCCTGGGCAGGGGGACATCATCTTTCCAGCGTGATCCTGCACGCAGCCAACACGGTCATTCTGTTCCTGTTGCTCTCAGGGATGACGGGAGCCGTCCGCAGGAGCGCGTTCGTGGCAGCGCTGTTCGCCCTGCACCCGCTGCACGTCGAATCCGTGGTCTGGGCGGCCGAACGCAAGGACGTGCTCAGCGCGTTTTTCTTTTTGCTGTCTCTTCTGGCCTATCTCGGTTATGTGAGGAGGCCGGGATGGCCTTACGGCCTGGCTGTCCTCGCCTTCTTCCTCTTGAGCCTGATGTCGAAACCCACCTTCGTGACACTTCCTCTTGTGCTCTTGCTTCTCGATTTCTGGCCCCTGGGTCGCATGGCCATGTTGCAGAGGCGAGATCCTGCAGCACTGTCAAAGAAAAAGAAAGCGTCCAAGACAATCGAGAAAGAACCGCCAGGCGGAAGACGCGTCGTAAAACGGCTTTTCTGGGAAAAGAGCCCCTTGTTTGCCCTGTCACTGATCTTCGGGATTCTGGCGATCGCCGTCCAGGGACGCGCCGAGGGGTCTTTATTCAGGGATTGGCCGCTGTGGGTGCGGGCTTCGAATGCATGCATCTCGACGGTGGCCTATCTGGGTCAGACGATTTGGCCTATCGGTCTGGCACCGTTCTACCCCCATCCCGGGCTGGACGTCTCCATCGGCAAGGCCCTTTTGGCGGGAACGTTCCTGACCGCGGCATCGGCGGCGGCCCTGTATTTCGCGCGGCGTTATTCCTACCTTGCAACAGGATGGTTCTGGTACCTGATCACCCTCGCACCGGTTTCCGGCATCATCCAGGTGGGAAAACACGCCATGGCAGACCGATATACCTACGTCCCCCTGATCGGTCTCTTTATCATTATTGCCTGGGGGGCCTGCGATCTCGCCCAACGGTCCCGGCACCGGGGGCTCCTGCTTGCCCCGGCGGCAGGCCTGGTTCTCTTGGCACTCATCGTGTTGAGCTGGCAACAGGTTTCACGCTGGCAAAACAGCGTGGTGCTCTTCGAGCACACGCTGCGGGTCACTGAGGGCAACTATCTGGCGCATACAAACCTGGGAGTTGCGTTGAGCCGGATGGGTCGAAGCGAGGAGGCTGCGGACCATTATCGCGAGGCGATTCGCATCAATCCCAACTTCTCCAGCACGCATTATAATCTTGCGAATTACTACGCTGCCCGGAGGATGCAGGACGATGCGGAACGCCATTACCGCGAGGCGATCAGGATTCGGCCGGGGTACGCGGGGGCTCACAACAACCTAGGCATTCTTCTGGCTTCGCAAGGGCGGTTTGCGGAAGCGGCATCACACTGTGAGAAAGCCCTTCGGATCGAGCCCTCCAATGCCGGTTTTCACTACAACTACGGGATTGTCCTCGCAAATCAGAGCCGCCTGGAAGATGCAGCGCAGCATTTCAGGGCGGCTCTGGCCTTGAGACCGAATTACGCCGAGGCCCATAACGATCTGGGGCGAGTCCTTGTGTTGCAGGGCCGAAAAACGGAGGGAGCCTTTCATTTTCGGGAGGCCCTGCGAATCAAGCCGAACTTCACAGAGGCTCGGCGAAGCCTCGACCTTCTCCAGGGACAGCAGAAGCGGCAGTGATCGGACGGCGGGAAGCGTGTACCCAGGCGAACGCCGGGAGAGAATGAAAAGGAGTTTCTCCGTTATGCCAGCGGACAGGAAGATCTTGGAGCAGTTCCGGTATTTTCTGAAAGACAGCATCCGGAAGCAGGTGGATTTTTCCCAGACCGACCAGAACCGCGGCGTTGCCCCGCCTCCGATCGAAAAGCCGTTTTCCCCGGAGGCTGTCCGGATCGACCTGGCCAAGTTCGGCCAGTGGCGCGACATCCCGGGCGTCGACCTGGCGAAGGCGATCCGGAACCGCAAGAGCCGGCGCGTCTACACCCGCCAGGAACTCTCCCTCGACGAGCTGAGCTTTCTGCTCTGGGCGACGCAGGGGATTCGGACGAAGGTGGACGAGGGCCACGCCTACCGGACGGTTCCTTCGGCCGGGTGCCGGCACGCCCTCGAGACCTACCTGGGAGTGGTCAGGGTGAAGGGGCTTCTGGCGGGGATATACCGTTACCTCCCCCTCGAACACCAGCTCCTTCTCGAGCGCGCCGACGAGAACATCGGGTCGAAGATCGTTGGCGCCATCTTCGGGCAGCCCTACCCGGAACAGGCGGCGGTGACCTTCGTCTGGACGGCCGTCCCCTACCGCATGGAGTGGCGCTACAGCCTGGCCGCCGCCAAGGTCATCGCGCTGGATGCAGGCCACGTCTGCCAGAATCTCTACCTGGCCTGCGAGGCCATCGGGGCGGGGACCTGCGCGGTTGCCGCATACGACCAGGAGGCGATGGACCGCCTCCTGCGCGTCGACGGCAAGGAGGAGTTCACGATCTACCTGGCATCCGTCGGCAAACGGCGGAAGACGGATGCGGCCTGAGCGTCAGCCCGACGCGGCGCGACGTTGCACGGCGTGCCCGGGGAAATTCCCAACCCCGTTTCGGATGGAGCATGGCCGCGGGCGGCGACGGAGCCCGATTGCCGTGTTGTGCCGGAGCGGAGGAGGCCGTTTGCTTCGACGATGTTCAGCCGCCCAGGTAGAGCTTCTTGACTTCCTCGTTGTCGAGAAGCCCGGCGCCCGTGTCCTCGAGACGCGTCTGCCCCAGGTCCAGCACGTAGCCGCGGTGGGCGATCGACAGGGCCTTGCGGGCGTTCTGCTCGACGATTGCGAACGTGGTCCCTCGGCGGTTGATCTCGTTGATCTTGTCGTACACCTCGTCGATCATTTTCGGGGAGAGGCCGATGGAGGGCTCGTCCATAAGGATGAGGCCGGGCTTGACCATGTCGGCCCTGGCGAGCGAGAGAATCTGCTTCTCGCCCCCAGAGAGATTCCCTGCACGCTCGCGCATCTTGCCCTTCAGGAGGGGGAAGGCCTCGACGGCCTCCTCGATGGCCAGGCGGACGGCCCTTTCGCTGTTGAGCGCAGTGCCGCCCATCTCGAGGTTCTCCCGGACCGTCAGTGACGGGAAGACGTTGCGTCCCTGGGGGATGAAGGCGATCCCGAGGGGCACCTTCTGCTCGGGGTCGAGCCGGGTGACGTCCCTGCCGTCGAAGCGCACGGTGCCCTTCGTCGGCTTGATGAGCCCGAAGACGCTCTTGAGGAGCGTCGATTTCCCGGAACCGTTGGGACCGATGATGCAGATGATCTCGCCCGCCGCCGCGCGGATGGACGCCCCGTGCAGGACCTCGATCTTGCCGTATCCGGCGTAGATGTCCGTGGCTTCCAGTCTCAACATCCGAGATATGCCTCGATCACGCGGGGGTCTTTCTGGATCTCCTCAGGCCGGCCCTCGGCAATCTTCTCGCCGTGGTCGAGAACGAAGACCTTTTCGCAGACCTCGATGACCACGTCCATGTTGTGCTCGATGATGAAGAACACCTGGCCCCGCTCGCGCATCTTGAGGATCATCTCGATCATCGTCCGGATGAGCGTGGGATTGATCCCCGCCGTCGGCTCGTCGAGGAGGATCATCTTCGGCCGGGCCATGATCGCCCTTCCCAACTCCAGGAGCTTCTGCTGTCCGTAGGAGAGGTTTTCGGCGAACTGGTCGTGCAGCTTCGTGAGACCCAGCAAATCGAGCAGGTCGAGGGCCCGCTCGCGGTTCTCCGACTCCTCGTCGCGGATCGCCGGCAGCCGCAGGAACAGCGACAGAAGCCGCTCCCCCGTCTGCCCCTGGGGCGCGAGGAGCATGTTCTCCAGCACCGTCATGCGGGGGAAAACCCGCGAGAGCTGGAACGTCCGGATGAGGCCCAACTGCGCCATCTCGTGTGGCAGGCGCCCGTCGATCCGGTTGCCGAGGAAGCGGATCTCCCCGCTGTCGGGCCTGAGCAGTCCCGTGATGAGGTTGAACAGGGTGGTCTTGCCGCTGCCGTTGGGGCCGATGAGCCCGGCGATCGTGAGTCCCTCGAGGCTGATCGTGCAGTCCGATACGGCCCGCGTGCCGCCGAAGGTTTTCGTGACGTTGCGGATCTCAATCACCGCGCCGGCCCCCCTTTTCGCGGATGATCCCCTCGGGTCTGAAAACCATGAAGACGATGAGCAGCAGGCCGAAGACCATCTGCTGCAGCGGACCCAGCAGGCGCGTCCACTCCGGCGGGAGGCGCAGGAACCGCACCGACTCCTGGAAAAAGATCAGGACGACGGCGCCCACGACAGGCCCGAGGAAGGTCCCCTTGCCGCCCATGACGACGATGAGCAGCACGAGGATCGTCTCGGTGAGGGTGAAGTCGCCGGGGCTGATGAAGGTCGTGTAGTGGGCCCAGAGCACCCCTGCAAGCGCCGCGAACACGGACCCGATGACAAAGGACTTGATCTTGAACCGGAAGGCGTTCTTCCCCAGAATCTCCGCGGCCGTCTCGTCGTCGCGCACGGCCTTCAGGGCCCGGCCGAAGGGGCTCAGGACGACGAAGGACAGGACGGCGAAGGTCGCCAGCGCCATGCCCCCCGAGAGGGCGAGGTAGCCGGGCAGGGTGTCGAACACGACGCCGAAGAGCGAGGGGCGCGGGATGCCGGGGAGCCCCATGGGCCCCTTGGTCAGCCAGACCTCGTTGTTGACCACCATCCGGAGGATCTCGCCGAAACCGAGGGTTGCGATCCCGAAGTAGTCCCCCTGGAGCTTGAGGGCGGGGATGCTGAGCAAAAACCCGCAGAGGCCGGCCAGCGCCAGGCCCGCAAGGAGACCGACGGCGAAGGGGATGCCGGAGAGGGTCAGCAGGGCCGACGTGTAGGCCCCGATGGCGAAGAAGGCCACGTGGCCGAAGTTGAACAGGCCCGTGTACCCGATCTCCACGTTCAGGCTCAGCGCGAAGATCGTGTAGATGGCGATGACGATGGCGAGGTGCAGGAGCAGGTCCATCTCAGTCGCTCCTCTCCCCGATGATGACGTAGGGGCGGGCCAGCAGGATGATCACCATGATGACGAAGGCGATGCCGTCCTTGTAGCTCGGGGAGACGAAGAGCACGCCCAGGTTTTCCGCCAGGCCGATGAGAAGCCCCCCGAGCAGCGCGCCCCAGAGGTTCCCCACGCCGCCGATGAGGGTCGCCGCGAACGCCTTGATCAGGTTGATGACGCCCATCTCGGGGGAGAGGTTCGTGTCGAGGGCCAGGAGGATCCCCCCGATGCCCGCGAGAACCGCCGAGATGACCCATGCGGCGAGGATCGCCCGCTTCGTGTCGATGCCGGAAATCCGGGCCAGGTCCAGGTTGTCCGAGAGGGCCCGCATCGACTTGCCGAGGCGGGACTTGAAAAAGAGGACGTAGACGGCGGCCACGCAGAGAATCGTGACGGCGATGATGGCAATCTGCGGAGTCGTGAGGGTGAGGCCGAGGATGCGCATCCCGGCCGTGACCTCGAGGCCGTAGGTTCTCACCTCGGCGCCCCAGAAGAACTGTGCCGCGTTGCGCAAAAAGACGGACAGCCCCATCGCCGCGATGAGCAGCGTCAGGCGGTTGGCCCGGCGGATGTGGCGGAACACGGAGAAGTCCATCGCGATCCCGAGGCAGCCCGTGAGAGCCAGCGCGGGCGGCAGCGCGGCGTAGAGGGGCAGTCCGAAGGGCTCGCCCATGAACAGGAAGAGGAAGTAGGCCCCCCACATGATCAGCTCGCCGTGGGCGAAATTGACGAAGTTGAGCACCCCGTAGATCAGGGTGAGGCCCATGGCGAACAGGGCATAGACGCAGCCCGCAAGGACGCCGTTGAGAGCGGTCTGGAGATAGTAGCTGATGGGATCCATGCGAAAAAAAGGAGGTTCCGGCCGTGACGACGGCCGGAACCCTCCCGCGCAACACGATGGCTGTCTGTTTCCCGGTTATTTCTTGTAGTCCTCGATCTTGCCGTCTTTGACGGTCCAGATGCCGTATTCCGCGTATTTCGGGCTCCGCTCGTCATCGAAGGTCTTGTCGCCCGTGACGCCCTTGTAGCCCTTGGCGACCTGGGGCAGGGCCTTGCGGATGCCGTCGGCCGTGTAGCCTCCCTTTTCGATGGCCTTGGCGGTGAGGTAGACCATGTCGTAATTGTAGTCGCCGAAGATGGGGATCTTGTCGTCGCCGTATTTCTTCTTGTACGCCTCCTTGAAGGCCTGGTAGGCCTTCGTGTTCTGCGGCACCGAGGGGTATGTGCCGATCACGCCCTCGGCGGCCTTGCCGGCCAGCTCCACCATCTTGGGGGCCCTCGCGGCCGAGCCGCAGAGCCACTGGGTCTTGATGCCCATCTCGAAGGCCTGCTTGAACTGCACGGCGCCCTCGTTGATGTAGGTCAGGTTGACGATGGCGGGCGGGTTGCCCTTGCTGGCACGGAGGAGCTCCGTGCGGTAGTCCGTCTTCTTCTCGTCGTAGGGGATGAGGTCCGTCACCGTGCCGCCCATCTTCTTGTACGCGTCCACGAAGGCGTTCTTCAGACCCAGGCCCCAGTCGTTGTTCACATACATCACGGGCACCTTCTTGTAGCCCTTGCTCATGGCGAGCTTGGCCAGGTGCGGTCCCTGCAGGGTGTCGGAGGGGAAGACCCGGAAGATGTAATCGCCCGCCCGGGTCAGTCCCACGGCCGCGCCCTGGGCGGAGATCAGGACGACCTTGTTCTCCTGGGCGACGGGGGCCGTGGCCATGAAGTTCGAGCTGCCCGCAGGCCCGAAGATCACGGGGACCTTGTCCACGGTGATGAGTTTGCGGACCGCCGTGACGCAGTCCTTCGGGTTGCTCTTGTTGTCCTCGTAGACGATCTCGATTTTCTTGCCCTTGATCCCGCCCTTGGCGTTGATCTCCTCGACGGCGAGATCGACACACTTCTTGAAGCCCTCGCCGTAGACGGCGATGCTGCCCGAGAGGGCGAAGGCGGCGCCGATCTTTATGGTGTCGGCAGCCCGGGCGGGCGGGGCGGCCGCAGTGGAGACAACCGCGATGACGGCAACAAGCGCGGCGAGCTTTTTCATGACCTGACCTCCAGGGTGAAATCCCGGTTTCAATATAAGGAAAGGCCGGGAGTGTCAACAGAAAACTGGGACCGGGCGCCGGGGCATTCCCCCTGCACCGGCACGTTGATCCGTGGTATCATGCGCTCCGTGTCGAGAAAGCGAATCGAAAAGGAGGGGACACCATGAAGACCATCGTGGCATCCGCCGAGGCTCCCGCGGCGATCGGGCCCTATTCGCAGGCCGTACGGTACGGGAACCTGCTGTTCGTGTCGGGGACGCTGGGGATGGACCCGAAGACGGGTGACCTGGCCGGACCCGGGATTGAAGCGCAGGCCGCCCGGGCCCTGGAGAACCTCAAGGCCATCGTCGGGGCGGCCGGCATGACACTTGGGAACGTGCTGAAATCGACGGTGTTTTTGCGGGACATGAGCGATTTTGCGGCCTTCAACGCGATCTACGCGCGGTATTTCCCCGCCGACCCGCCCGCCCGTGAGACCGTCCAGGTGGCCCGGCTTCCCAAGGATGCCGCCGTCGAGATCTCCGTGATCTGCGGGGCCTGAAATCTCTGTTTTCACGAGGGCTGGGGCGGGCGCGGCACCCGCCCCCCTTTGCAGGCCCTCACGGATGCGGTGTGCCGCACAGGCGTCACCGGGTGAACAGGGAACGGCCGCATCCCTCTCCGGCGGGACGGAGGGAGGTGTTGTCCCATCCGGAAAGGGATGCGGGTGCCCTGGCAAGACGCCGACCCTCTCGAGAGGAGGTGTAACGTGCCCGCTCCCCTAACCTCTTTCGGGAGGAATGGGGAGTCGCAGAGGGGCCGTTACGAAGAAGGTCAGCGGTGAAATGACATGACCGCGGCCATTTCGTTTCGCTTCCTGTTGGAGCGCCGCCAGATCCCCATCTTTTCCGCCTCGCGGACAAGCTCGTCCCTGAAATCCGGGTGCGCGATCGATATCAGGGCCTCGGCCCGTTCCCACGTCGATTTGCCCTTGAGGTTCACGATGCCGTACTCCGTCACGACGTAGGACACCAGCGATCGTGGATCCGTGACGATGGATCCATCCCTCAGCAGCGGCTTGATACGCGAGACGACTGTGCCCTTCTTCTCGAAGGTGGAGCTCATGCACAGAAACGCCTTGCCGCCCTTCGAGCGGTACGCGCCGTAGGTGAAATCCACCTGGCCGCCCGTGCCGCTGATGTGCCGAGTCCCGGAAGACTCCGAGCAGACCTGGCCGAACAGATCGATCTCCACGCAGTTGTTGATGGCGACGAAATTGTCGTTCTGTGCGATCACGAAGGGGTCGTTCGTGTAGTTCACGGGGTAGGACGCGCACATCGGGTTGCGGTCGAGGAAGTCATAGCAGGCCTTCGAACCCAGGCAGAACGTGTAGGCGATCTTGCCGCGATCCGTCGCTTTGCGGCCGCCCGTCACACGGCCCGCCAAGGCCATTTCCATCATGGAGTCACAGAACATCTCCGTGTGAATGCCCAGGTCCTTCAGATCCGACCGGGCGATCATGGAGCCCACGGCATTCGGCATGCCGCCGATGCCAAGCTGGATGCAGCAGCCGTCCCGCAGTTCTCCCACGATGAGCGAAGCGATCTTGCGGTCCACCTCGCTCGGCTCGACAGGGGGGAGCTCCGGCACCTCCCAATCGCTCTCGACGATCTGGTTCACCTCGGAGATGTGGACATTCTCCTCGCGGCCGCCGAGGCACACGGGGAGCCGGGGATTGACCTCGACGATGATCGTCTTCGCCCTGTCGCAGACGGCGCGGGCGTGGGAGTTCGACAAACTGAAGTTGAAGTAGCCGTTGCGGTCCATGGGTGCCACGGGCAACATCGCCACGTCAACCTGACAGTTCTCACGGTAGTAGCGGGGCACCTCGTGGTAGAGGATGGGAACGAACCAGCATAACCCTTGGTCGTGGGCCTTGCGGTCATGCCCGCTGAAGTGGAGGTTGTGATAGACGAAATGCTCCGTCGTCGGGTCGGCCTTGACCGTCTCGGGGATCCCCACGGCCCGGGTCGTGGCGCGGATCTTCACGTCCCAGAGCTCGTCCACTCGGGCCGCGAGGGCCTTGTCGAGCGCGACGGCCGATACGGCGAACTGCCCGTATTCCACCCAATCCCCCGAACGGACCACCCGGACGGCCTCCTCGGGCGTCACGAGTTTCTTCCGGTATTCCTCGGCATGGCGCATGGATCGAATCCTCCTACCGCAGCAGCTTGCGGGCGATGACGACGCGCTGGATCTCGTTGGTGCCCTCGTAGATCTGGCAGATCTTGGCGTCCCGCATGTGGCGCTCCGCCGGGTACTCCTTGCAGTAGCCGTAGCCGCCGAAGATCTGGACGCCCTCGATGGCGGCCCGCATGGCCACATCCGAGGCGTACATCTTCGCCATGGCGGACTCCTTCTCGTAGTCCATGTCGTTGTCCTCCATCCAGGCCGCTTTCAGCAGCAGCAGCTCCGCCGCCTCGAGCTCCGTCGCCATGTCGGCGAGCTTGAACTGGATGGCCTGGAAGGAGGCGATGGGCTTGCCGAACTGCACGCGCTCCTTGGCGTAGTTCAGCGCGTCCTCCAGGGCCGCCTTGCCGATACCGCAGGCCTGGGAGCCGATCCCGATGCGGCCGCAGTCGAGGCCCATCATCATCTGCTTGAACCCCTGGCCGACCTTGCCCAGCAGGTTCTCCGCCGGGACCTCGGCGTCCTCGAACACCAGCTCCGCCGTCCCCGAGGCCAGGATGCCCATCTTCTCCTCGATCTTGCCCAGCGAGAAGCCCTTGGTCTCCTTGAGGTCGACGATGAAGTTCACGACGCCCTTGTAGCCGAGCGACGGGTCCGTCGTGGCGGCCAGCACGCAGTAGCGGGCCACGTTGCCGTTGGTGATGAAACGCTTCGTGCCGTTGATGATGTACTTGTCGCCCTTGAGGATGGCGCGGCAGGCCAGCGACGCCGCGTCGGAGCCCGCGTTGGCCTCCGTCAGGGCGTAGCAGCCCTCGACCTTGCCGCTCGCCACGGGCGTGAGGTACTTGAGCTTCTGCTCGTGGGTCCCGAAGGTCTTCACGGGGTAGCCGTAGAGCGAGTTGTTGACGGAGACGATGACGCCGCAGCTCGCGCAGGCCTTGGAGATCGCGATCATCGCATGGACGTAGGTCACGTTGTCCATGCCGGCCCCGCCGTACTCCGTGGGGATCGCAACACCCATGACGCCCATCTCGCCCAGGGCCCGGCAGATCTCCTCCGGGTGCCGGTGGGTCCTGTCCAGCTCCGCCGCAATGGGCTTGATCTTCGTCTCGGCGAACTTGGTTACCTGGTCCTTCACCATCTGTTGCTCTTCGGTCAGTGCGAAATTCATAACCTATACCCCTTTGAAGTAGTTTTCCCGTATATCCGGGAACGAGTTGTAACGCTTTCGAATTTGCATGTGTCGTGAGAGACGGCGCCCGACTTGTTCGGGCATCGGGACATCCGCGTTCCCCAGACGGGCTCACCAAGGCTGCGTGCTTCGGCAGCAGCGTGAAACCGGCCGCTGTCGTCCGGGCTCCATGTTCTGAAGTCGCAACACGCCGGACCTGCAGCCGCACGCATGCGTCAATCGCGGCATTCGGCAACCCGTGGAAACGGCAGACGGCTCAAACCGGGGGAGCCAAGAGATCCCTGGTGTGATTCTAGGAAGCGATGACCTCCGTTGTTCGACGTCCGGGCGTGAGAACGCAACGCCAGGAAGCCAGGCCGAAGGACACTCGAACGCGTCTGGGGAGCCGCCGAAGGGGCCTTCGGTTCGGGTGGACGGCCTGACGTCCGATAACGGTGTGCAATCTAAGGCAGCACGGCGGGAAGGGCAATAGGATACGAACGAATATGAAGTGTATATGAAAAATATACAGTCATTCCAGCGAAGCGAGGTACGTGCGGAGATTGAGCTTCTTGCCTGTGACGGCGAGCTTCTTTCGGATGCGGTTGCGGTGGAGGGCGACCGTTGCAGGCGAGACGCCAAGCAGCTCTCCAATCTCCTTGCTCGTCCGCCCTTCCTTGACGAGATTGGCCACCTGGAGTTCCTTGGGGGTGAGGTTGAGAACCTTCGAGGAGAGCCGCTGGGAGAAGGGCGACATGATGCTCAACAGGTTCGACTCCAGGACCTTGACGCAGGAGCGTTCCTGCTCGCCGAGACGGCCTGTCTTGAGCTTGGCGAGATAGGGAATCACGAGGTGCTTGATGTTGCCAAGCACCTTTTCCTCCATGTCGCGCTGGTCCTGATCGCGCTGCTTGAGCAGGACCCTCAGGGCCGTGTTCATCTCCTCGAGGGTACGCGATTTGGCCTGGATCTCCCGCTCACGCCGGATCAACGCCTTCTGCTGTCGTTTCAGCTCCGTGATGTCGGCGTGGGAGGAGACGCTGCGGCGGGTCCCCGGGATCATGGAGATCGTGACGAGAACGTCCTTTGTTTCCCCTTTCCGGTTGACGAATCGGAACTCGTACCGGCTCGGGGCCGCGCCGGGATCCCGGCGCCTGAGATTGTGGTACTGCAGCATCCGTTGGCGTTCCTTTTCTTCCGCAAATTCCAACCAGCTGCGCTTTCCTTCCCAGTACTCCTTGGGCGCCCCGTAGAGGCGTTCGAACTCCGAGTTGACGAGGGCAACGGTTGTATCCTCCTCGATGATGATCGTGGCCGTGCCTGTCGTCTCGAAGATGGTGCGGTAGAGAGTCTCCGATTCGCGGAGCTTCTCTTCCATGCATTTGCGGTCGGTGATGTCCATGAAATGGCCGAAGACGGCGGGCCTGCCCGAGTAGGTGATCGGCGTGACCGCCTCCATCACCCAACGGACGTCGCCCGCTCGGGTGACGATGCGGAACTCGTGGGCCGTCATGCGCTTCCCCAGGAGCATCTCCCGTGCCATCCGTCGGGCCGTTGCCACGTCCTCGGGGTGGATGAGGCTGTCGGCCCGACGCCCCTCGAGTTCTTCGATCGCGTAGCCGGAAACGGAGGCAACGATAGGGTTGACGCGCACGAACAGGCCGTTCTGGGCCACGTACATCCCCACGAAAGACTTTTCGGTGAGAGTCCTGAAGATGTGGTCGCTGCCTCGGGGTCGCGAGGGTGAGGGGAGGTCAGCCTCGGGCTGCGTTTGGCGTTCTGCGGCAGGGATCGTTTTTTCGCCTGGCTTCATGGGTTGATTGAGTTGACGCACCGGGCCACGTTTCCTGAAAAGGCCTGGTCGTCCTTCAAAAAAGCAACGGACTTACTGTAAAAGAGATTCGGCGGCCTGTCAAGGTAAGGCACCGTATGGTAGCGTATCATATCTTGTGTCAGAGACAGGAAAGGGGTACCCCCAAGATTGCGACATCCCATAAGGAGGTACCCCATGAGGACAGTTGGTTTGCCGATCAAGAGTTTGTCACAAGCGCACCGGATAATCA
Organism: Syntrophaceae bacterium; assembly: GCA_013177795.1. Taxonomy (NCBI): domain Bacteria; kingdom Pseudomonadati; phylum Thermodesulfobacteriota; class Syntrophia; order Syntrophales; family Syntrophaceae; species Syntrophaceae bacterium. The sequence continues at coordinate 202,875 of JABLXY010000001.1, forward strand.
AGGAGATGAACCTGTCGCCGGAGTGGGATGCGGATTACCGCTCTGCGGCCCGTCAGGCCCTGGTCGGGATCTTGGAAGACCAGTGAACGACCGGCTGGACCGCTATCTCGACGAGGTGGGCCGCTCGCTGGCGGACCGGCGCAACGGCAGCTACTGCCGTCACCTGCTCACCGAGCTGGGGGATATCGAGCTGCGGGTGCCCCGGAGCCGCAAGACCAGCATGATCGGGGTGGTCCGGGCCTACGCCCGCCGCATCGGCTGCGTGGAGCGGATGATCCTGGCGTGCTTTGTCCTCGGGATCTCCACCCGCAAGATCGCCCACGCCCTGATGCCGGTTCTGGGCGAGCCCGTCAGCGCCACGACGGTGAGCCGGGTGGCCCGGAGGCTCGATGCGGCCGTGAGCGCCTTCCACAGACGGCCGCTGCGCCGAGCCTACCGGTTCCTGCTGTTCGACGGGGTGGTGCTCAAGCGCAGAACCGGAGCCGGGGCCTCCACGCGCGTCGTCCTGGTGGTCCTGGGGGTGACGGCCCAGGGCCGCAAGGAGATCATCGACTTCCGGATCGCCCACGCCGAGTCACAGAGCGCCTGGGAGGTCTTCCTCACGGATCTGTATCGACGGGGACTCACGGGCGAGGGGCTCGAGATGATCATCACCGACGGGGGCCGGGGCCTGCTGGCCGCCCTGCCCTTTGTCTATCCGCAGGTGCCCCTGCAGCGCTGCTGGGTGCATAAAACCCGCAACGTCCTCAACTACGCCCGCAAGAGCGACCAGGCCGCCATGAAGAAGGACCTGCACGCCATCAGCCATGCCGCCTCTCTGCGCGAGGCCCAAGCCGTCCTGCAGCGCTTCTGCCGCATCTGGCGCCCGCTCTATCCCAAGGCCGTCAAGAGCCTCATGAGCCACGAGGAAGAACTCCTGGCGTTCTTCCGGCTGCCCCATCCCAAGCTCTGGCCCACGATCCGGACCACCAACCTCATCGAACGCAGATTCCGCGAGGTCCGCAGGAGAACCCGCCCATGGGCGTCTTCTCCGATCGAACCAGCATGGAGAGAATCCTCTATGCCATCTTTACCCATGAGAACCTGAAAGAAAAAACCATGACCCCTTTCCTCGTCATGACACATAACACTTGACGTTACCCACCGTATCGACGCGAAGAAACGGCCGGAGGCCATGGCACGGGGCTGCCATGACCGCCGGCCGGCTTCGGCCTGGCAGGTTACTTGAAGATCACCGAGATCTCGACAGGGCCTTTCGGGTCGAGACCCACGTAGCGGGCCCGGATCATCGTGTTGGGCGCCGTGGGTGTGAGTTTCGTGATCGTGCCGAGGGACAGCAGGTCCCCCTTCTTCAGGGCGATGCCGTCGGCCTTGAGCGAATCCCGGATCCACAGCACTACGTTCATCGGGTGCTCGAGGAGGCTCGAGCCCGGCGCCTCGATGAGCATCGCGCCCTTCTCGTCGTAGATCTGGCACGTGAACGTCTTGAGCCGCTCCATCCATTCCGGTGTTGCCGCCACCGGGATGGGCTCCCCCACGACGCCGTAGCGTGCGGCGACGTTGACGGCGGCGAGCAGCGCCCCGTTGATCTTCACGTCCCTGGCGAACACGAGATCGGGCAGCTCGATGAAGGGGATGGCCGCGTCGATCCCGGCCAGGGCCTCCATCGGGGTCTTCGCCGTGTTGACCGCATCGCTGCCGACCCGCAGGATCAGGTCGCCCTCGTACAGGGGCCTCGCCCCGAAGTTCGCCTCGATCGCCGTGCCGGACTTGAGGATCATCTTTTCGAGCAGCGTCCCGCGAACGGGGGCCGTCACGCCGAAGACCTTCTGGACGCTGGGGTTCGTCAGTCCCGCCTTGTAGCCGATGACCCCGCCGTACACAGGCTTGATGGCGGCAATGAATTCGGCCTGGATCTTCATGGCCTCTTCGAGCGTCGGGGCTGGCTCGAGGGCGGGGGCGGGCTGTTTCTTGAGGTGGAAATCGGCCAGCCTTGCGCCCTCGCCGGCGGCCAAGACCTGAACGGTCGGGGCCAGGACAAGGAGCAGGCCCAACGCGGCTGCGCGCAACAAACAGAGTCTCCTCATCGCATTTCCCTCCTGTATGGATTTTTCTATTGCGTGGTTCGGCGCCCGGCGGGCGTTCGCCCTTCAGGAGCCATAACGGATCTCGAAGCTTCGGAATGCCCCGGTGTAGGGTTCCTCGACCGCCTCGACGCGGTCGACCACGGCATGGCGGGGGCCGATACGGCACCACGCGACGACGCGGTCGACGTCCTCGGGCTTTCCCTCGAACACCGCTTCGACGCGCCCGTCGGGAAGGTTCCGCACCCACCCCCGCACATTGTTCCGGACGGCCTCATCGCGGGTCCTGGCCCGGAAGAAGACGCCCTGTACCCTGCCGGAGATGGTGACGTGGATGCGTTTCATGAGAACCAGGCTATAGGCCGAAGGCAAAAGGCGAAGGGCGTGAGGGTGCGCGCCTCGTACCCGTCTACGTTTTTTCCGCCTCCGCGATGAGCTTGAGGAAACCCTCCTCGTCGAGGATCGGCACCCCAAGGGCCTTCGCCTTGTCGACTTTCGAACCGGGGTCCTCGCCGGCGACGACATAGTCCGTGTTCTTCGACACCGACGATGCCGCCTTCCCCCCGAGGGATTCCACCACTTCCTTCGCCTTCTCCCGGGAGAAGGCCTTGAGGCCCCCCGTGAAGACAAAGGTCTTTCCCCGGAGCGCACCCGACGCCGGCCGCTTCCGGGCCACGGGCTTCACGCCGGCCTCTTCCAGTTTCCGGAGGAGCCGGATGTGACGCGGGTCGTGGAAGAACCCGTAGATGCTCTCCGCGATCGTGGGCCCGATCCCTTCGACCGCCGTGAGTTCCTCCTTGCTTGCCGCCTCGATCGCCGCGAGGCTGCCGAATGTCCTCGCCAGGATCTTTGCCACGTACTCGCCCACGTGCCGGATGCCCAGGGCGAAGAGGAACCGCTCGAGCGGCGGACGCTTCGAGCCTTCGATCGCGGCGATCAGGTTCTCCGCGGACTTGTCGGCGAAGCGCTCGAGCTCGAGCAGCTGCTCCTTCGTGATGCGGTAGAGGTCGGCCGCGTCCCGAATGATGCCGGATTCCAGCAGCCGGCTGACGATCTTGTCGCCGATCCCCTCGATGTCCATGCCGTTGCGGGAGACGAAGTGCTTGATCCTCTCCCGCAGCTGGGCACCGCAGTCGGGGTTGACGCAGCGGTAGGCGACCTCTCCCTCGGGCCGGACGACGGGGGAATCGCAGAAGGGGCATCGCTCGGGCATCCGGAAGGGTTTCTCGCGGCCCGTGCGCTTCGACTCGACGACCTTCACCACCTCGGGGATGACGTCGCCGGCACGCTGGACGATGACGGTGTCCCCCACGTGGATGCCTTTTTTCAGGATCTCGTCCTCGTTGTGGAGCGTGGCGTGGGTGACGGTCACCCCGCCGACCTGCACGGGCTTCATGACCGCCACGGGCGTCAGAACGCCGGTTCGGCCGATGCCGACGATGATGTCCTCGATGACCGTCGTGGCCTGCGTGGGGGCGAACTTGACCGCCACGGCCCAGCGGGGGCTCCGGGAAACCGTGCCCAGCTGTTCCTGGAGGGACAGGGAATTGACCTTGATGACGATCCCGTCGATCTCGTACGGGAGCCTGTCCCGGATGGACTCCATGTGGCGCCTGTAGGCGATGCAGTCCTCGATGTTGCGGGCGAGCCGGGCGTTCGGGTTCGTGGGGAACCCCCACTCCTGCAGAGCCTTCAGGATGTCCCAGTGGCTCCGGAAGCTCGCGCCCTCGACGAGGCCTGTGCCGTAGCAGAAGATGCCGAGGGGCCTGCGGGCCGTGATGCGGGGGTCGAGCTGCCGCAGGGACCCCGCCGCGGCGTTTCGGGGGTTGGCAAAGGCGTTTTCCCCCTGGGAGAGCCTGCGTTCGTTGAGCTTCCGAAAGGCCTCTTTCTCGAGGTAGACCTCCCCGCGGATCTCGATCCGCGCCGGGAACCGGCGGCCCGGCACGGGGGCCATCTGCAGGGGCAGGGTGCGGATCGTCCGGAGGTTCTGCGTCACGTCCTCCCCGGTCGCCCCGTCGCCGCGCGTGGCGCCGACCGCGAGACGCCCGTCTTCGTAAACGAGGTTGACGGCGACGCCGTCGATTTTCGGTTCCGCCACGTAGTCCAGCTCCGCCCGGTCGCCCAGCAGGCGCCGGAGCCGCTCGTGGAACTCGATCATCTCCTGCTCCGAGAAGGCGTTGTTGAGACTGAGCATCGGGGTGAGGTGGGTGACGGATCGGAACTTCTCGAGAGGGGCGGCACCCACGCGCTGGGTGGGGGACCCGGTCCGGTCGACGTCCGGGTGCTGCGCCTCGAGCTCCATCAACTCGCGCATGAGCCGGTCGTATTCGGCGTCCGAGATCTCGGGGTCGTCGAGCTGATAGTAGCGGCGGTTGTGGTAATCGATGAGGTCCCGGAGTTCGCTGATCCGCTTGAGGGCCTGCGTTCTGTCCATCTACTTGACGAGCTTGAGGTTGGGTTTTCCCTTCGGCGCCGGCTCTTCCGGCCCGGGTTCGACCTGTTGCCGATGCTGCAGGATCCGCTCGTTGAAGATATGGTTCTTGACGCGCACGGAGTTGATGATGAAGAACACGATGACCGATCGCTCCCATTCCCTGGTGGGCTGAAACTTTTCCATCCTCTGCTTGTAGCGGTCCCAGAGGGAGGCCAGCGACGCCTCGTCGAGGCTGAGGATCTTCTCGGCGATCTTTTCGAGGGTGTTTTCAAGCATGTCCCGCGCCCCTGAACAGGTGGCTTGATCTTAGTCCCGCAGCCCTGAAAAGTCAAACCGAAAGCGGGGAAGCGCCCTGCACAGCCCAAAAAACACTTGTCTTTTTGCGGACGGGCGATATAATCACGCCCATTCGGGAGGGTCTGGGTTGAAGATCGGCGTCATTTCCGACACGCATCTCCGGGAGCCCGACGACAGGCTCCGCGCCATCATCCGAGAACACTTCTGCGACGCCGGGATGATCCTGCACGCGGGCGACCTCGTCGACCCGTCGGTCCTCGACGCCTTCGGGGACAAGGACGTCATCGCCGTCTGCGGCAACATGGACCCCCCGCACCTCGGCGTGCGTTTCCCGTACAAGAGGGTTGTCGAAGTCGGCCGCTTCCGGATCGGCCTCATTCACGGGTGGGGCTCTCCCGTCGGGCTCGAGGAGAGGCTAAGGGGGGAGTTCGAAAACGTCGACTGCATCGTCTACGGCCACAGCCACTGCCCGGCGAACCATGTCCGTGAGGGGGTGCTCTTTTTCAACCCCGGCTCGGCCTGCGACCGGCGATATGCCCCTCACCGATGCGTCGGTGTCCTCGAGATCGGGCAGGACGCCATCGAGGGGCGGATCATCAACCTCGACGAGGCGGGACAGCGCAGCGGGGATACGTGACCCATGAAGAGCATCTACGCGCCGTGGCGAATGGAGTACATCAGGGGGAAGAAAGTGGAAGGGTGCATTTTCTGCAGGGATTCCATCCGCGACAGCGAATTCGTGCTCTTTGACGGCCGGCACGCCTTCATCATCATGAACCGTTATCCCTACATCACGGGCCATCTCATGGTGGCGCCCCACCGGCACCTCCACAACATCGAGGACCTGACGCTGGAGGAGCACTGCGAGATGTTCAAGCTCACGGCCCGGTGCGTCCGGGTGCTGAAGGAGGCGCTGAACCCCCAGGGGTTCAACCTGGGCATGAACCTGGGCCGTGCGGCAGGCGCAGGCGTGGAGGATCACCTGCACATGCACATCGTCCCCCGGTGGATCGGGGACACGAACGCCCTGTCCGTTTTCGGCGAGGTTCGGGTCATCTCCGAGGATCTCATGAAAACGAAGGAAACGCTCTTGCCGCATTTCCGGAAATACGAGGAGGGGATCCAGCCATGAGGTTTGTCTACCTGATCGTCATCCTGGCCTTCGCCTTTTTCTTCGTCACCTTCGCCTTCGAGAACCCCTACAGCATCTCGCTGAAATACTACGGTTACCTCTACGCGGAGGTCCCCCTCTACCTCATCGTCTTCGGCGCGTTCCTCACCGGTGTCTTCGTGGCGGCGCTGCTGGGCGCAATCGACAGGCTCCGCATGACGCTGCGGATGAACAAGCTCTACCGGAAGATCGACGAACTCGAGCAGAAGAACCTCTCGCTCATGCGCGGCGCATCCTATCAGCCGCCCCCGCCCCAGGCCACGGGCATGATGTGACCGAACCCTTGTCCCGCGATGCAGGGCCGCCATGAAGTTCCTTGCCGACCCTTCCCTGGGCCGTCTTGCGAAGTGGCTGAGAATAATCGGCTGCGACGCGGCATACTGGCGGGGAGAGGCCGGCCGTCCCTTCCTGCTGGCAGCGCAGCGCGAGGGCAGGGTCGTCCTGACGCGTCGCAAGGACATCATCGGCCGGCAGCACCCCGGTGCCGTCCTCTTCGTGGAGAGCGACAGGGTGGAGGACCAGCTCGTCGAGGTCATCGGGAAACTGGGCCTCGCGCCCGACCCCGCGAGCTTCTTCACGGTGTGCCTCGAATGCAACGTCCCCCTGCAGCGGGTGCGGCCGGACGAGATCCGCGACCGCGTTCCCGGGTACGTGTACCGGACACAGAGGGAATTCAGGCTCTGCCCGGCATGCGGGAGGGTCTACTGGCCCGGCACGCACCGGGAGCGGGCCGTGGGGTCACTCCGCAGGATTCTCGGATTGAATGCCGACAGCTCTACCGGCAGGAATGGATCAGAGGGTAAGAGGGTAAGAGGGTAAGAGGGTAAGAGGGTAAGAGGGTAAGAGGGAGAGGATGTCCAACCTTTTCGACCTCTCACCTTCCACGTTTCTCATGATGCGCAGTCAGCCGGGTCCCCCTTGATCTTCTCGATGGCGTGCTTAAGGGCGGGGAGGACGACGGCGAGGTTTTCACGCACTCCCTTGGGGCTGCCGGGCAGGTTGACGATGAGGGTTGTCCCGCGGATGCCGGCCACGGCCCTCGAGATCATGGCGTGGGGGGTCTTCATCATGCTCTCCCGGCGCATGGCCTCTGCCATGCCGGGAATCTCCCGGTCGATGATCGCCAGGGTCGCGTCGGGTGTGACGTCCCGGGGGCTCACGCCCGTGCCTCCCGTCGTGACGACCAGGTCGAGCTTGCGGACATCGGCGAACTCGACGAGCTTTGCCGCGATGAGGTCCGCCTCGTCGGGCACGACCTCGCTGTGCACCGTCTCGATCCCGATTTCCCGGAGCATCCGGGCCGCCTCCGGACCGCTCAGGTCCTCGCGCTCCCCGCGGGACCCCTTGTCGCTCAGGGTGAGAACGCCCGCCCGGATCAACCCTTCTCTTCCTTCTCTTTGCGCGCGGCGGCGATGACCTTCTCGGCGATCATGGGCGGCACCTCCTCGTAGTGGGAGTGGGTGTACGTGAAGGTCCCGCGGCCGCTCGTGATGGATCGCAGGTCCGGGGCGTATCGGAGGATCTCGGCCAGCGGCACCTGCCCCTTGATGACCTGGTTGTGGCCCTTGGGCTCCATGCCGATGACCCGGCCGCGCCGGGAGTTCAAATCACCGATGACGTCGCCCATGTACTCTTCGGGGATCTCGATGTCGATGTTGACGATGGGCTCGAGCAGGGTCGGGTTGCACTGCTCCACGCCCTTCTTGAAGCCCATGGACCCCGCGATCTTGAAGGCCATTTCCGACGAGTCGACGGTGTGGAAGGACCCGTCGAAGAGGGAGACCCTCACGTCCACGACGGGGTAGCCCGCCAGCACCCCTTCGAGCATCGCCTCGACGATGCCCTTCTCGACGGCGGGGATGAAGTTCCGGGGGATCGCGCCGCCGACGATCTTGTCGACGAACTCGAACCCGCCGCCCCGGGGCAGCGGCTCGATCTCGAGCCACGTGTCGCCGAACTGGCCTCGCCCGCCGGACTGTTTCTTGTAGCGTCCCTGGACGGTCGTCTTGCCCTTGATGGTCTCCTTGTAGGGGACCTTGGGGGTCGTCAGGGTGACGTCGACGCCGAACTTCCGCTTCATCTTCTCGACGGCGATCTCGATGTGGACCTGCCCCATCCCCGAGAGGATGATCTCGCGGGTCTGCTCGTCTCGGCGGAAATTCAGCGTGGGGTCCTCCTCCACGAGGCGGTTGAGGCCCGACATGATCTTCTCCTCGTCGCCCTTGGACTTGGGCTGGACGGCGAAGGAGATGATGGCGGGCATCGGCTGGACCTTCTCGTACTGGATGGGGTTTTTCTCGTCCGTCATCGTGTCGCCCGTGAAGGTTTCCTTGAGCTTCGACACGGCGGCGATGTCGCCGGGGATGACGATCTCCGCGGGACGCTGGATCTTCCCGTCGAGATGGAAGATGTTGCCGAACCGCTCCGTCGTCTTGCGGGTCGGGTTGAAGAAGGTGCCGTCGGAGCTTGCCGTCCCGGAGTAGACCCGGAAGAGTGTCAGGCGGCCCGCAAAGGGATCGGAGATGGTCTTGAAAACAAAGGCGGAAAAGGGCGCCTTCTCGTCGGGGCTGCGTTTCTCCTCGGCGCCCGTAGCGGGGTTGATCCCCTTTGCGTCCCCGCGGTCGAGAGGCGAGGGGAGGGCGGCCGCGATGAGGTCCATGAGGGGCGCGATCCCGATGTTGCGCACGGCAACACCGCAGACCACGGGGAACAGGGAGCCGGAGACAACCCCCTTCCGGAGGCCCGTCCTGAGTTCCTCGGCGCTGAGCTCCCCGCTCTCGAGGTATTTGTCCATGAGCGCCTCGTCGCACTCGGCGATGTCCTCGGTCATGGCCTCGCGGTACTTCTTCGCCTCGTCGGCCAACTCGGCGGGGATGTCACCCGCCTTCACCTTCCCCTTGGCCTCGTCGAAGGAGAGGGCCTTCATCTGCATCAGGTCGATGACGCCCTTGAACTTGTCCTCGGCGCCGATGGGGATGAACAGGGGGGTGCCCTTCTTGCCCAGTTTCTGCCGGATGCTCTCCAGGGCCTTCGCGAAGTCGGCTCTCTCCCGGTCCATCTTGTTGATGAAAATGAGGCGGGGCAGGGCGTACTCGTCGGCGGCCTCCCAGACCTTTTCGGTCTGGAACTCCACCCCGCCCACGGCGTCGATCACGACGAGGGCGGCGTCGGCCACGCGGAGGCAGCTTCGGGTGTCCATGGCAAAGTTGGCGTCGCCGGGGGTGTCCATGATGTTGATGCGGTGCTTGTCCCAGTCGACGAAGGCGACGGCGGCGCTGATGGAGATGCGGCGCTTCTGTTCCTCCGGCTCCCAGTCCATGATAGACGTACCGTCGTCGACGCGGCCCAGGCGGTCCGTTTTTCCGGCGACGAAGAGCATGGATTCGGCGATCGACGTCTTCCCGGTGCCGCCGTGACCCACGATTGCGACATTGCGAATGGATTTCGTATCGTGCTTTGCCATAGGAGCTCCTTTCCCGCCAGCACTCGACAATCGATATCCGCACCGTTTAGCCCAACGGATGTTTCAAAGTCAAGACAATTTTGGGAAAAACGCCATTAAGACCTTGACAGCAATTCGGTCTGCCCGTATAAGCAAAAATCGCACGAAAATCAGATGCGCATGTCGTGGTCGGAAAAGAAGCCCCGAACCCGACAAGAAGGGACCCGATGGCAGCGAGCAAGACGAAGGAAAGACGCATCAGCAAGATCCTGATCGCCAACCGCGGCGAGATCGCCCTGCGGATCATCCGCACGGCCATGGAGATGGGCCTCAAGACCGTGGCGGTCTACGAGAAGCCGGACAGCGAGGCCTACTTCATCCGGCTGGCCGACGAGGCCATCCTCATCGGCAACGGTCCCCGCAGGGATTATCTCGACATCGAGAAGCATATCTGGGCGGCCAAGAAGAGCGGCGCCGACGCCATTCACCCGGGCTACGGCTTTTTGGCGGAAAACGCGGACTTCTCTGCGGCCTGCGAGAAAGCGGGAATCACCTTCATCGGCCCGCCGCCCGCGGTGATCCGGGACCTGGGCAACAAGGTCGTGGCCCGTCAGATCATGGAAAAGGCGGGCATCCCCTTTGTCCCCGGAACGGGAACGCTGGCACCCGGGGAGGAAGGGGTCAGGCAGGCCATCGCGTTCGGCAAGAAGGCGGGATACCCGATCATGCTCAAGGCCTCCCTCGGCGGAGGCGGTCGGGGGATCCGGAGGGTCGAGAACGAGTCGGACCTGCTCATGCAGCTCCCCGTGGCGCGGACCGAGGCCAAGAGCGCCTTCAACGACGACAGCATCTACGTGGAGAAGTGCATCGAGGCGCCCCGCCACGTGGAGGTCCAGATCCTGGCCGACACGCACGGCAACGTCATCCACCTGGGCACGCGCGACTGCTCGATCCAGCGCCGGCACCAGAAACTCCTCGAGATCGCCCCGGCGGACCTGCCGAAGGACGTCCTGGAGAGGATGTACGAGGCGGCCATCGCCGCGGCGAAGGGCTCGAACTACGTCAACGCCGGGACGGTCGAGTTCCTGGTGGACTCGAAGACGAACGACTTCTGGTTCATGGAGGTCAACACGCGCCTGCAGGTGGAGCACACCGTGACGGAGGAACTGACGGGCGTGGACATCGTCCGGCAGCAGATCCGGATCGCCCGCGGGGAGGCGATCGACATCCCCGCGGAGCGCGTGCACATGATGGGAAAGGCGGTCCAGGTCCGGATCAACGCGGAGGACCCCAAGAACAACTTCATGCCCGAGGGCGGCAAGACCGTCGAGGTCTACCAGTCCCCGGGAGGCCCAGGGATCCGGCTCGACGGGATCGTCTACCAGGGCTACAAGATCCCCACGGAGTACGATTCGCTCATGGTGAAACTCACCTGCCGCGGATACGACTGGAACGAGACGATCGACCGGCTCAAGAGGGCCCTGCTGGGCTTCAACATCGTGGGGCCGAAGACGACGATCCCCTTCTACCTGGCGATCTGCGACGAGCCGGACTTCCGCTCCGGCCGTTTCGACACAAGCTACCTCGAAACGCACCCGGAAATCTTCGATTACCCGGAGACGGAACGGGAGGTGGCAAAGCTCGCGAAGCTGATCGCCGAGATCCACGTGAAGAAGATCAACCCGTACGCGTACTGAATCGGCACAAGGCAACGGGCGTAAGGCACAGGAAAGAAAAGAGGAAAGAGTCTCCTCTCGCCTGAAGCCGTAAGCCTCTCGCCGCAACGTTGGAAGCATCGGATCAGCAGAAAGAGGAACGAAGAAGAGACCATGGCGAAAAAGTCAACGCACCCGATCGACGAGAGAATCACACCCCGGGAGCTCAAGGAGCACGGGGTCCGATACGTACTGGACAAGATCCGACGGTCGAAGGGCTACTTCATGACGAACACGGAGAGGGACCTCTCCCAGTCGGACTTCAAGAACCGGGTCCTGCCCCACACGCAGATGCTCGTGGCCGAGGAGCGCAATGCCTGCGGCTACTTCTCCATCGAGATCTCCGGCGGGGCCTCGATCCACGTGGACATGCTCCGCAAGCAGGTCAACCCCTTCGAGAAGCTGCGGGTGCTCAAGTCCATGATGCCCGACACCCTGTTCCAGACGCTGGTGCGGGGAATCAATCTCTTCGGCTACCGGCCCTACCCGGACAACGTCGTGCGCCTGACCATCCAGCACTTCGCCGAGGTGATCGACGTGTTCCGCGTCTTCGACTTCCTCAATTACGTGCGGAACATGATCCCCGTCTTCGAGGAGGTGAAGCGCGCCGGCCGGATCCTGGAGCCCGCCATCTGCTTTTCCACGGGCCCCGAGCACACGGACGCCTACTACGTGAAGAAGGTGGGCGAGATCCTCGATGTGACCGGCGAGGATATCATCCTGTGCATCAAGAACCACGGGGGGCTTGGGACGCAGAAGCGGATCGGGGACCTCGTGAAGGCCATCCTCGACAGGTTCCCGGGACTGCTGATCCACTACCACGGGCACAACACAGACGGCAACGACATCGGGCGGACCGTCGAGGCCGTCCGCAACGGGGCGAAGATCGTCAACGGCGGCGATCATGCCTTCACGGGTTTCTACGGGCCCCCGCCGCTTCTGACCATCATCGAGACCCTCGAGGACTACGGGTACCCCTGCGTCGGGATCAACAAGCAGGCCGTCATCGACACCTCGAACAAGCTGAGGCCCGAGCGCGAGTATTACAAGGACTTCGAGTCGCAGTTTCTCGGCTTCGACCCCACCGTCCAGATCCACAAGCTGCCGGGCGGGGCCACGGGATCGAGTTTCGAACAGGCCGTCAAGGGCAACTTCCTGCACCTCATGCCGGAGATCCTCCAGCACGAGCTCCCCAAGGTGCAGGTCGAGCTCGGCAACTGGTGGAGCGTGACGCCGGGCTCCCAGATCCTCTGGACCACGGCGGTCAACAACGTCCTGAAGCGCGCGCGCTACAAGGACGCCAACGACGACCTCAAGAACCTCATGCTGGGCCGCTACGGCGAGCTACCCTTCTACAAGCCCGCCGACTGGATCTACGAGGCCGTCTTCGGCCCGAACTGGAAGAAGATCGTCGAGCGTGACTACGGCTACCAGAAAATCGAGGACATCGATCTGGCCATCGAGAAACGCGTTCTGGAAAAGAGGCTCGAACGCAAGGCCTCGGAGGAGGAGCTGGTCCTCTATCTCCAGCATCCCAACGACGCGGTGAGCTTTTTCAAGTTCGAGGAAAAATACGGCAAGGTATGGGTCCTGCCGCCGAAAGTCTGGTTCAAGAAGGGCGGGTTCAACCTCGGGGACTCCATCGAGTTTGCCGATGCCTACGGAAAGCTGCACTCCATCGTCATCGGGCCCCAGCGCAGGACGTCGAGCGGTGATGCGGTGACCTATCTCGTCATCGACCATCACCCCGAGCCCATCCTGACGGAGCTCGAGCCGGAAGGCGCCAAGGCAGAGGCCAGGAAGGTGACCCTGACGGCCAAGGAGATCGAGGCCCTGGCCAAGGACGGCGATATCCGCTCGCCGATCAAGGGGACCGTCAACGAGGTCCCCGTCTCCGAGGGCGACGAGGTATCCGCCGGTCAGGTTCTCATTGTGCTCGAGGCCATGAAGATGCTCAACAACGTCGTGTCGGCCATCAACGGCAAGGTCCAGGAAATCCTGAAGAACCCCGGGGACCCGGTCGAGGTGGGCGACCCGCTGCTCGTCGTCAAGAAAGCCCCCGAAGGCGAGATGGGGAGCCACGGCGCCCGCCGGGATAAGGGCTGAAAACTGACCTTGAGTTATCAACAACCTGTTGTATTTGTTTCATTTATCCGAAAAACGGCACTTTCGGCTTGACAGGCTGTTCTTTTGAAGGTATGAAGGACCCCTGCGCGCGATCCGGCCGGCCTGCGGTTCGGGATGCGACAGGTTTGCGACGCGCTGATTTGGGGGATGTGAAAGGTCCCTCGGCATCACGCGAGTTCTTTCTTCCCATATTTGTAGGGGAAAAGCGGAGAGGCGTTTCGATCCGGTTTTCGAGTACAAAGAAAGGATGAGGATGAGCAATGCCGAAGCATTTTTACACCCTCTTAATCATTCCGCATAAGAAGAAAGACTCCGTCAAGAAGTTCCTCGCCACGCCTCGTCATTTCCGCCTCGCAACGGCCGTTTCGGCGGTCCTGTTCTTTTTCCTCGGCTACTGCGCAGTCGATTACCTGACGATCAAGCTGGAACAGTGGGAACTTGCCAATCTGCGGCAGCTCACATCGACCCAGCAGGAGCAGATAGACACCCTGCAGGAGAAGGTTTCCTTCTTCGAGCGGAAACTCGCGGAACTCAAGCAGGTGGACGAAAAGATCCGCGCCATGGCGAGCGAGGTGACCGGGAAGTCCCGCAAGCAGACGAAAGATCAGGCGGCTGCATCCCGCGAACAGCTCCTCGGGGTCGGAGGGCCGATGCCGGCAGGGGAGGCCGGGGCCGACAAGCTGACGAACCTCAACCGCCACATGGACCGCCTGCTCGAGGACGCCGCGGCACGGGAGCGGAGTCTCGCCGAGCTGCAGGAGTTTCTACGTGCCCAAAGGTCCATAGCGGCGGTGACGCCCTCGACATGGCCTGTCACCGGTTGGGTGACCTCAGAATTCGGTCCCAGGACCAACCCCTTCGGCAGCAGGCGGGAGTTTCACACGGGAATCGACATCGCAACCAAGCTCGGCGCCCCCATACAGGCCCCGGCAGACGGGATCGTGACCAGCGTGGAGAAGAGGCCCGACCTGGGCCTGCTCATCCAGATCGAGCACGGAAGGGGCATCTCGACCCTCTATGCCCACCTCTTCCGCGCCGCGGTGAGCAAGGGGCAGGTGGTCAGGCGGGGCGAGGTCATCGGGTACGTGGGCAACTCGGGCCGCAGCACCGGCGCACACCTGCACTATTCCGTGAGCCTCAACGGCGTCTACGTAAACCCCAGGAAGTATCTGCGCTGATTCCCTTTTGGAAAAAAATAGGGTATATTCTCGGAAAATCCGGTAAGGACTTACCGGGTTTTTTTTAGGCGGAGTTATGCTGCAATTCTTCCAGAAACTCTTCGGAACCAAGAACGAACGGGAGCTGAAGCGCATCGCGCCCCTCGTGGACGAGATCAACCGCTTCGAGGAGGACATTCGGCCGCTGAGCGACGAGCAGCTGAAGGCGAAGACGGCCGAGTTCAAGCGAAGGCTCGCGGACGGTCAAACCCTCGACGACATTCTGACGGAGGCCTTTGCCGTCGTGCGGGAGGCCGCACGGCGCACTGTCGGGATGCGGCCCTTCGACGTCCAGCTCATCGGGGGCATCGTGCTGCACGAGGGCAAGATCGCCGAGATGAAAACGGGGGAGGGCAAGACGCTCGCGGCGACCATGCCCCTGTACCTCAACGCCCTGACCGGCAGGGGCTGTCACCTCGTCACGGTGAACGACTACCTGGCAAGGCGCGACGCGGCGTGGATGGGCCCCATTTACAACTTCCTGGGCCTCTCCGTCGGGGTCATCGTCCACGGCCTCACCGACGAGGAGCGGCGCCGGGCCTACGCGTCGGACATCACCTACGGGACGAACAACGAGTTCGGGTTCGACTACCTCCGCGACAACATGAAATTCGCCCTCGAGGACTACGTCCAGAGGGATTTCCACTATGCCATCGTCGACGAGGTCGACAGCATCCTCATCGACGAGGCGAGGACCCCGCTCATCATCTCGGGCCCCTCCGAGGAGTCGACGGACAAATACTACCGCATCAACCAGATCATCCCGGGGCTCCGGCGCGAGAAGGACTTCACGGTCGACGAGAAGGCGCGCACCGTCGTCCTGACCGAGGAGGGCGTGGCGAGGGTGGAGAAGGCCCTGAAGGTCCAGAACCTCTACGACCCGCGCAACATCGAGCTGCTGCACCACGTCAACCAGGCCCTCAAGGCGCACACCCTGTTCAAGCGGGACGTGGACTACGTCGTGAAAAACGGCGAGGTGATCATCGTCGACGAGTTCACGGGCCGCCTCATGCCCGGCCGCCGATACAGCGAGGGCCTCCACCAGGCCCTCGAGGCCAAGGAAGGCGTCAAGATCGAACGGGAGAACCAGACGCTGGCCTCGGTCACGTTCCAGAACTTCTTCCGGATGTACGAAAAGCTCGCGGGCATGACGGGGACGGCCGACACGGAGGCGGCCGAGTTCAAGGAGATCTACAACCTCGAGGTCGTGGTGATCCCCACGAACATGCCGATGATCCGGACCGACTACCCGGACGTGATCTACCGGACGGAGCGCGAGAAGTTCGAGGCCGTCATCGAGGAGATCAAGGAGCTGCACAGGCAGGGCCGGCCGGTTCTCGTCGGGACCATCTCCATCGAGAAATCCGAAAAACTGAGCGCCATGCTCTCCCGGCAGGGGGTGAAGCACCATGTCCTCAACGCGAAGCATCATGAGCGGGAGGCGGAGATCATCGCGCAGGCGGGGCAGCGCGGCGCCGTGACGATCTCGACGAACATGGCGGGACGCGGCACCGACATCAAGCTCGGAGAGGGGGTTGCCCAGCTCGGCGGCCTGCACATCCTCGGCACGGAGCGACACGAGAGCCGCCGGATCGACAACCAGCTTCGCGGCCGGTCGGGACGGCAGGGCGACGCGGGCTCGTCGCGGTTTTACCTGTCCATGGAGGACGACCTGCTTCGGATCTTCGGCGGCGAGCGCATGAGTGCGATCATGGACAGGATCGGGATGGAGGAAGGCCAGCCGATCGAGTCGAATCTGCTGACCCGGCAGATCGAGGCCGCCCAGAGGAGGGTGGAGGCCCACAACTTCGATATCCGCAAGCACCTCCTCGAGTACGACAACGTGATGAACGTGCAGCGCGAGGCCATCTACGAGCAGCGCAAGGCCGTCCTGAAGGGCGAGGACCCCTGGGGCATGCTCGAGGAGATGCTCGACGAGGTCGTCGAGACCACCGTCGCCGAGTACGTCGACGAGAAGCAGCACCCTGAAGAGTGGAACCTCAAGGGCCTCGACGACATCCTCTACCAGCTCTTTTCGCTCAGGCTCCGCTTCAGCGAGGCGGGCCGCGAAACAGGCGGTCCGGAGCAGATCCGGGAGGAGATCCGCCGTGCGGTCCTGGAGCACCTGCGCCGGAAAGAGGCCGCTTTCGGCAAGCCCCTCTGGGATTACCTGATGAAGGTGATCATGCTGCAGTCCATCGACACCTTCTGGAAGGATCACCTGCTGGGGATGGATCACCTCCGGGAGGGCATCGGCCTGCGGGGCTACGGCCAGAAGGACCCCGTCCGGGAGTACCAGAAGGAAGGCTACGAGATGTACCTGGAGATGCTGTACCGCATCCGCCAGGACACCCTGCAGAAGCTCTCGCTCGTGCAGATCCAGCGGGAGGAGGAGGTCGAGGGGCTTCGGGACCGGACGCAGCGCGACGTGGTCATGACGCACGGCACGGCGGGGGCCCCGGTGAAGCAGGTACGAAAAGAGGCGGCGCAAAAGGTCGGCCGCAACGACCCGTGCCCCTGCGGCAGCGGGAAGAAGTACAAGAAGTGCTGCGGGAAGTGATGTCGGCCATGCCTTATACCCATCGCGCGATTGAGCGTTTTCGACAGGTCTACATCTCGCTTCACTGCAGACGCAAAAACTCGCCCTTCGGGCTCAAACAGTTTGCGCTGCGGACGTTCCGCTTCGATTAGACCTGTTACCGAAAAAACTCAAACTCGCGCTCCGAGTAAAGGGCATGGCCTCCAGCATGGAAGAAGGGTGGAACGAGAATGAGTGAACAGAGATTCGAGGTTCCCGGGTTCCAGGCCAGCGGGATCGCGGCCGGGATCAAGGAGGAGGGCCGGAAGGACCTGGCCCTGCTGTACTCCGAGGTGCCGGCAAAGGCGGCAGGCATCTTCACGACGAACGTCTTCAAGGCCGCCCCGGTGCTGCTGGACATCGAGCGCATCAAGAGCGGCTCCGCGAGGGCCGTCATCGTCAACAGCGGCAATGCCAACGCCGCCACCGGGGAAGAAGGCTATCAGGATGCCGTGAAGATGGCCCGCTACTGCGCCGGGGCTCTCTCGATCGACGAGTCCCAGGTCCTCGTGGCCTCCACGGGGGTCATCGGCCGAAAGCTCCCCATCGACAAGGTCGCGGGAAGCGTGAGCAGGCTCGTCAAGGGGCTCTCCCCCGGGGGAATCCCCGCGGCGGCCGAGGCCATCATGACGACGGATCGATACCCGAAGATCCAGTACCGCGAGGGGACCGTCGGCGGAAGCGATGTCTGCGTCTGCGGGATCGCCAAGGGTGCCGGCATGATCGAGCCCGGGATGGCGACGCTGCTGTCCTTCGTCCTGACCGACGCCGACGTCGACGACGCGGCCCTGAAGCGGGCGCTCCGGGAAGCGGCCGACCGAAGCTTCAACGCCATCAGCGTCGACGGGTGCATGAGCACCAACGACACGGTCCTCCTTCTGGCCAACGGCCTGGCCGGAAACCGCAGGATCCGAACATCGACGCGGGACTACGCCGTGTTCTCGGACATGCTCACGGATGTGATGACGGAGCTGGCCAAGATGATCGTCCGCGACGGCGAGGGGGCGACGAAGCTCATCGAGATCGTCGTCGAGGGGGCGAAAACGGCGGGGGACGCAAAGACGATCGCCTACCAGATCGCCCGCTCCAACCTGGTCAAGACGGCGTTTTACGGGGGCGACCCGAACTGGGGGCGCATCATCTCCGCCGCGGGTGCGGCGGGGGTCGCGCTCGACCCCAACGCCGTGGAGCTGACCTTCGACGGCCTGCCGCTGTTCCGGCAGGGCCAGGGCGTCGCGGGCCGGCTGCAGGAACTCGCGGAGTTGATGAAGAAGGACCACATCCGGGTGGTCCTGAAGCTCGGCCAGGGAGAGAAGGGCTTCCGGGTGTACAGCTCCGACCTGACCCTCGACTACGTCAGGATCAACGCGCACTACACGACATAAAAACAGGCAAAAGGCGAACGGCGAAAGGCACAAGGGACCCGGAAGAACCGTCTTCGTCCTTGCCGATTGCCCTTGGCCATTCGGCATTTTTTATTTGCCAAATATTTTTGATTGTGATAACTAAACCCGTTCTATCACTCACACCCTCGGACCGGCGGGCCTGTTGCTCTTCGCGAGAAGAGTTTCCCGCCGGGTTGAAGGGGTGGAGGAATCAAACAGGAAGGAGAACCCCATGTCCACCGTATCGATGAAGCTGCTGCTCGAGTCCGGCGTCCACTTCGGTCACCAGACCAACAAGTGGAACCCCAAGATGAAACCCTACATTTTCGGCGCCCGCAACGGGATTTACATCATCGACCTCCAGCAGACGGTCGAGATGTTCAAGGGAGCCTACGCGTTCGTGGTCAACACCGTTGCCGACGGCGGCGAGATCCTCTTCGTGGGCACGAAGAAGCAGGCCCAGGAATCGATCCGCGAGGAAGCCGAACGCTGCGGAATGCCCTACGTGAACTACCGCTGGCTGGGCGGCATGCTCACCAATTTCGCAACCATCAAGAAGCGGATCGACCGGCTGAACGAGCTCGACGCGATGTTCAGCAACGAGTCCGTGAACGTGTTCCCCAAGAAGGAGATCCTTCTTTACCAGAAGGAACGGGAGAAGCTCGACCGGGTGCTGGGCGGGATCCGCCGGATGAAGGGCGCCCCGGCGGCCATCTTCGTCGTCGACCCGAAGAAGGAGGACATTGCCGTCCACGAGGCCCGCAAGCTCGGGATCCCCGTCGTGGCCATCGTGGACACCAACTGCGACCCCGACGTGGTGGATTACATCATCCCCGGCAACGACGACGCCATCCGGGCGATCAAGCTCTTCGCGGCGCGGATCGCCGATGCCGTCCTGGAGGGCAAGCAGAAATTCGAGGAGAAGATCCAGGCGCAGAACGACAAGACGCCGGCTCCCGAGGCAAAGGCGGAGGAGGCGGTCGAGACCGACGTGCCCGAAAGCGTCGAGTTCAAGGGCGCGGAGCAGCCCGCAAGCTGAAACCGAAACGAAGACACACCCCGATGACGAGGAGGTACAGGACCATTGGAAATCGCAGCGGATCTCGTAAAAGAGCTGAGAGTGAAAACGGGCGCCGGCATCATGGACTGCAAGGAGGCCCTGAAGGCATCGAACGGCAATTTCGACAAGGCGGTCGATTTTCTCCGTGAGAAGGGCCTCTCGGCCGCAACGAAGAAGTCGTCCCGCGCCACGAAGGACGGCCTGATCACGTCCTACATCCACATGGGCGGAAAGGTCGGTGTCATGATCGAGGTGAACTGCGAGACGGACTTCGTCGCCAAGACGGAAAACTTCAAGAACCTCACCCGTGACCTTGCGATGCACGTCGCCGCCATGAACCCGCTCTACGTCAGGCCCGAGGATGTGCCCGAGACCGTGCTGCAGAGGGAGAAGGACATCTACCGCAAGCAGGTCATCGCCGAGGGCAAGCCCGAAAAGATCGCCGACAAGATCGTCGAGGGGAAGCTCAAGAAGTTCTACGAGGAAGTCTGCCTCATGAAGCAGAAGTTCATCAAGGACACGAACATGACCGTCGAGGACCTCATCAAGGCCGCGATCGCCGCGACGGGGGAAAACATCATCGTGAAGCGCTTCGTCCGCTACCAGCTGGGCGGAGACGAGGCGGCGGACAACGCGCTGTAAGGCGACCCCTTCCGCGCGCCCTTCGGGCGGGGACTTCGGCATCATGGCGGCGAGAGGCGAGGCTGCATACAAGAGGGTGCTCCTGAAGCTGAGCGGCGAGGCGCTCATGGGAGGGCGGTCCTTCGGCATCGACCCGGCGGTCGTCAGGAACATCGCCGGCGAGATCCGGGATGCGGTCCGGATGGGCGTCGAAATGGGGGTTGTGATCGGCGGCGGCAACATCTTCCGCGGCGTCGAGGGCAGCGCCCGGGGGATGGAGCGAACCCAGGCCGATTACATGGGCATGCTCGCGACGGTGATCAACAGCCTTGCCCTGCAGAGCGTTCTCGAGAGCATGGGCGTGAAGTGCAGGGTGCAGACGGCCATCGAGATGCGCGAGGTGGCCGAGCCCTTCATCCGGCGCAGGGCCTCCCGGCACCTGGAAAAGGGCAGGGTCGTCATCTTCGCCGCCGGGACGGGCAACCCCTATTTCACAACGGATACGGCGGCGGCGCTGAGAGCCGCGGAAATCCAGGCGGACGTCATTCTCAAGGCGACCAAGGTCGACGGGGTCTACGACAAAGACCCCGTGAAGCACGCGGGCGCGAAGATGTACAAAACCATCAGCTACACCGAGGCGCTGGCAAGAGACCTCCGGGTCATGGACGCGACCGCCATATCCCTCTGCAGGGAGAACGGGATCCCGATCCGGGTCTTCAACATCGCGAAGAGGGGCAACATCAAGTCCGTGATCTGCGGCAAATCCGTCGGAACCACCGTGGGAGGGTGACATGAGCGAGATGACCGACCTGGTCTTTTCCGAGATGAAAGACAACATGGAAAAGAGCATCAAGTTTCTCGAAAAGTCCTTCGGGAAACTCAGGACGGGTCGCGCCTCACTGGCCCTCCTGGACGGGATCAAGGTGGACTACTACGGGGTTCCCACGCCGCTGAATCAGGTCGCCTCGCTGTCCGTTCCCGAGAGCCGGCTGATCCAGATCTCGCCCTGGGACGCGAGCGTGATCCCCAACATCGAAAAGGCCATCCAGAAATCCGAGCTCGGCCTCAACCCCGTCAATGACGGCAAGATCGTCCGGATCAGCATCCCCGCCCTCACCGAGGAGCGGCGAAAGGAGCTGGTCAAGGTGGTCAGGAAAATGGCCGAAGAGGGCAAGGTGAAACTGCGGAACCTCCGCCGCGACGCCAACGAGGAGCTGAAGAAGCTCAAGAAGGAAGGCGACATCTCCGAGGACGAGCTCTTCAAGCTGCAGGCCGACGTCCAGAAGATCACCGACGAATACATCGAGAAGGCCGAACGGGTTCTGCAGGCCAAGGAAAAGGAAATCATGGAAATCTGACGAGGGATGCCTCGGGCCCTGCATGCAGGCAGGGCCGACCGACCTGTCGGGAGAATCGTCTTGGCCTGGTCACAAGGGATTGAAGACAAGGAAAGGAGCCTCCGGGCTCCTTCTTTTTTGCCTCGCGGCAGGCGGCTGAAACATGCCTTGAAAATGTCGGCAGGCTGTGGTACTGAATCGAAAATTCGTCATTGATAATCGATAAATAGAGCCCGCATGGAGCAGCTCGACAAAACCAATCTCCCGCGCCACATCGCCATCATCATGGACGGCAACGGCCGGTGGGCCCGGAAACACTCCCTGGGGCGCATCGCCGGACACCGGAAAGGGTCGGAATCGGTGCGGAGCGTCGTCGAGTCGTGCCGCAAGCTCGGGATCCCCTATCTCACCCTGTATGCGTTCTCCTCTGAAAACCGGAGCCGCCCCGAGCGGGAGGTCCGGGCCCTGATGAATCTGCTCGACCGCTACCTCCGCTCCGAACGCAAGGCCATGATGGAAAACGACATCCGCCTGCTCACCATCGGCCGGACGGAAGAGCTGCCCGCCAGGGTCCTGGAGTCCCTCAACGGGGTCATCGCGGAGACGGCGGGCAACACGGCCATGACCCTGATTCTCGCCTTGAACTACGGCAGTCACGACGAGATCCTGCAGGCGGTGCGCAGGATCGCCGAGGAGGCGCGGCAGGGCACCGTCGACCCCTCGGACGTCACGGAAGAGCGGTTCGCGGACTATCTGCACACCAAGGGGATCCCGGATCCCGATCTGCTGATCCGGACGAGCGGCGAGTACCGCCTGAGCAATTTCCTCCTCTGGCAGATGGCCTACACGGAATTTTATTTCACGGAAACCCTGTGGCCCGATTTCCGCGAAGAGCACCTCATCGAGGCCATCGTCGAGTATCAGAAACGGGAGCGGCGGTTCGGGCTGACCAGCGACCAGCTGCCGAAGAGGCGGTCATGACCGGTTCTCACGCCAAGCGGTGGGTCACGGGCATCGTCGCCGTCCCGATTCTCTTCGCCGTCATCTATTTCGGCACGGAGGCGGTGTTCGCCGGTTTCATCCTGCTGGTCACCGCGGTCGCCGTTCTCGAGTACAACCGCCTCGTCCACGGGGAGACGGGCGGGGCCCTGCAGCGCGCCCTCATGGGGTCCGGACTCCTGGCGCCGCTTGCCGCCGCCCTCGGCGGCCCGGCGGCCCTCCTGGCCGTCTCCGTCGTCTCGACCCTGGCGGTCTTTATCCTGTACCTCTTCGGGGCGCGGGACGGCGCGCTCGATCTCGACCCGCTGGCCCGGTACGCGCTGGGCTACCTGTACCTGCCCCTCATGCTCTCCCACTTCATCCTGCTGCGGGTGGGCGACAGGGGGGTGATCTGGATCTTTTTCGTGATCGTCCTGGCTTTCTCGGGAGATATCGCCGCCTTCTACGTGGGACGGACCTTCGGCAGGCGCAAGCTCATGCCCCACGTCAGCCCGGGCAAGACCGTGGAGGGCCTCCTGGGCCTTGCCGCGGGCAGTGTGGCGGGATGCCTGGTCTACCGGCATTTCCTGCTGCCCGAGGTGCCCGCGGCTCACATCGCCCTCGTCGCCCTTGCGGGGGGGGTGATCGGTCAGCTCGGGGACCTGTTCGAATCGCTGATCAAGAGGGCGTCGGGCGCGAAAGACTCCGGCACGATCCTGCCGGGCCACGGCGGAATCCTCGATCGGCTGGACTGCCTGCTGTTCATCGTGCCCTGGGTATACTACTACAGGACGTACGTGCTCGCGTGAAGAAAATCGCCATTCTGGGCTCGACAGGGTCGATCGGCGAGAGCGCCCTCGACGTGGTGTCGAAGAACCCGGATCGCCTCGAAGTCGTCGCCATGGCCGCCGGCCGCAACATCGATCGGTTGTGCGCGCAGGTCCGCCGTTTCCGGCCGGAGCTCGTGTCCGTCATGGACGAGGACCATGCCCGCAGGCTCCGGGAGAGGCTCGGCCCGGGCGACAAGACCACTGTCCTGTGGGGCGAGGAGGGCAGCCGCCGCGTCGCGGCGGCACCCGCGGCCGAGCTCGTTCTCTCGGCTATCGTCGGTGCGGCAGGCCTGGTCCCCACCCTGGAGGCGATCGATTCGGGCAAGGATGTGGCCCTGGCCAACAAGGAGACCCTGGTCACGGCCGGGCCTCTTGTCGTGGAACGGGCGCGGGCAAAGGGCGTCCGGCTCATCCCGGTCGACAGCGAGCACAGCGCCGTTTTCCAGTGCATCGAGGGGAACCCGCCCGGAAACGTGCGCCGCGTGATCCTCACCGCCTCGGGCGGGCCTTTCCTCCGGGCAACCCGGGAAGAGATGGAGCAGGTGACCGTGGCGGACGCGCTCAGGCATCCGAACTGGTCCATGGGGAAGAAGATCACGATCGACTCGGCGACCATGATGAACAAGGGGCTCGAGGTGATCGAGGCGAGGTGGCTCTTCGGGATCGACTATGAACGGATCGACGTGGTCGTGCACCCGCAGAGCATCGTGCACTCCCTCGTGGAGTTCGTCGACGGGTCCGTCCTGGCTCAGCTCGGTGTGCCGGACATGCGGGGGCCCATCTCCTATGCCCTGTTTTACCCGGAGAGGGCGCCGGGGGGATTCCCCCCTTTCGATCCGGCCGCCGCGGGCCCTCTGGAGTTCCTGCCTCCCGATGTCGAGCGGTTCCCCTGCCTGAGGCTGGGGTACGAGGCGGGACGGGCGGGCGGGACCATGACGGCGGTCATGAACGCTGCCAACGAGGCCGCCGTCCATGCGTTTTTGGAAGGACGGATCCCGTTTCCGGCCATCGCGCAGGTCATCGAGGACGTCATGTCCCGGCATGCGCCCGTGGCCCTTTCCTCCGTGCAGGCCGTCCTGTCGGCCGATGCCTGGGCCCGAAGGCAGGCGGAGGAAATCATGAAAAAAGGAACAAGGTGACATTGCCATGGGTGTCAACGTCGTATCGGTCATCATCTTGCTGGGTGTCCTCATCTTCGTCCACGAGCTGGGCCATTTCCTGCTGGCCAAGTCCCTCGGGGTGGGCGTGCTGAAGTTCTCGCTCGGGTTCGGCCCCAAGCTCATCGGGAAAAAGGTCGGCGAAACGGAGTACATGATCTCGCTCGTGCCGCTGGGGGGATACGTCAAGCTGCTGGGCGAGTCGGACACCGACGACGTGGAACCCGCGGACGAGAGGCGCTCGTTCGTCAAGCAGCATGTGCTCAAGAAGATCGCGATCGTGATCGCCGGCCCCCTGTTCAACTTCCTTTTCGCCGTTTTGGCCTTCACGGGCCTCTACATGGTGGGCGTGCCGAGCCTCACCGCGGAGATCGGCAGCGTCCAGGCGGGGTCGCCTGCGGAGGCCGCCGGGATCCGGGCCGGGGACACCGTCGTCGCCATAGACGGCAGGGCCGTGACCCGCTGGGGCGATCTGGCCGAGACCATCGCGAACAGCAAGGGCCGGGAACTCGTCGTCCGGGTGCAGCGGGACGGGGTGCTGCAGGAGCTGCGCGTCAGGCCGGAGATGACCCGGGGAAAGAGCCTCTTCGGCGAAGACGTGGACACGTGGAAGATCGGCGTCGGGGCTTCGAAGAACGTGTTCATCGACCGCCAGAACCCCCTCCGGGCGCTGTGGTCCGGGATCGAGCAGACCTGGAACATCACGGAGCTCACCGTCATCAGCATCGTCAAGATGATCCAGGGCATCGTCTCGCCGGACTCCCTCGGCGGTCCCATCGCGATCGCCCAGATGGCGGGGGCGCACGTCAAGAAGGGCATCATGAACTTCGTCTTCTTCATGGCCCTCCTGAGCATCAACCTGGCCGTGCTCAACCTGCTGCCCATCCCCGTGCTGGACGGCGGGCACCTGCTGTTCTTCCTCATCGAGCTCGTGACCGGGAAGGAGGTCAACATCCGGTGGAGGGAGCGCGCCCAGCAGGTGGGGTTCTTCATCCTGGTGATGCTCATGATCTTCGTGTTCTACAACGACATCATGCGGATCTTCGGGGAGTGAGAGCCTCGGATGATCACTCTGGCCATCGACACGGCGACGAGAGCGGCGGGGGTGGCCCTGCTGCGGGATGAGCGGGTTCTCGCCGAGTATTTCTTCGAGCTGTCCGTTCATCATTCCGAAACGGTGCTGCCCGCCCTGCAATGGGGCCTCCGGCTGGCGGGGATCGGCATCGGGGACGTGGACCTGATTGCGCTGACCATGGGGCCCGGCTCCTTCACGGGTCTGCGCATCGGCGCGAGCACGGTGAAGGGACTGGCCCTCGCAACGGGGACGCCCGTCGTCGGCGTCTCCACCCTCGAGGCGCTGGCCTACAATGCCGCGGGCTTCACCGGGCTCGTCTGCCCCCTGCTCGACGCTCGCAAGGGCGAGGTCTACGGGGCACTGTACCGCTCCGACGGTCAGGGGCTTCTCGAGGCGGTGGCGGAGGAGAGGGTCGGCGCCCCCGCCGGAATCGTCGCGCGCGCAGACGGGGACACCCTCTTTCTGGGCGATGGGCTGGCGGCGGCGGCAGCATGCATCGCGGCCAGACCGGTAGGACTCAGCCATTTCCTCCCCCCGAACCTCCAGGCGGTAAGGCCCTCGAGCGTGGCGCTGCTCGGCCGAAGGAGCAGGCAACGGGGCGAGACCCTCGATCCGGTGACCTTCGTTCCCCGTTACCTCCGGCGCTCCGAAGCCGAGATCCGGTTCGGGGGAAAGCCTTGACACCGGGGGGCCCCGGGCCTGCGGCGATGCAATTTTCGCTACATCGACGGGGGCGTTTGTGGTATAAGCAGGACTCTTTCACGACACGGGGAGGCGCGTATGGAGCGAACCGACGAACTGCTCATCGAACGGCACATCGGGCAGGACGGCGAGTTGAGAAAGCACGTGGAGGATCACCGGAGGCTCGAGGCCGCGCTCGAGGATTTCAACAGGCGGATCTACCTCACCGCGCAAGAGGAGATGGAGAAGAAAACGCTGCAGAAGATGAAGCTGGCCAGCAAGGACCGGATCTACGCGATTCTCGCGAAGTACAGGCAGAGCGCCTGATCGGCGGGAGACGACACGTTCATGGACAGACACGACGGAACCATCGTGCGGGAGGGGCTCCCGTTCATCGTCGGGCTCGGGCTCCTCTCGGCCGCCCTGTTCTGGATCGGGCTCAAGGGGCTCGCCGCCGTCGCCTGTGCGGCCATGCTGTTCGTCGCCTTCTTCTTCCGCAACCCGGAGCGGTCGGTCCCCGGGGAGAAGGGGCTGGTCGTCTCCCCAGCCGACGGGAGGGTCCTGAAGATCGAGGAGGTGCAGCTCGACGGCCTGCTGCAGGGGCCGCACCGCAAGGTCAGCATCTTCATGAATGTCTTCAACGTGCACGTCAACCGCGTTCCCTATGCCGGGCGCGTCGAGACGATCGAGTACCGCGCCGGGAAATTCCTGTCGGCCGACCTCGACAAGGCCTCCGCCGACAACGAAAAGAACACCGTCCTGATCCGGACGGCGGAGGGCAAGGCGTTTCTCACGATCCAGATCGCGGGGCTCATCGCGCGCCGGATCGTCTGCTGGATCAGCGAGGGCATGGATGTGGCCAGGGGTCAGCGGTTCGGGCTCATCTGCTTCGGCTCGAGGCTCGAGGTGGTCCTGCCGCTCGATTCGAGGATTCTCGTGCAGCCGGGACAGAAGGTGCGTGCCGGGGAAACACCGTTGGGGGTCCTGTGATGAACAAGAACGTCAGGAGGGAACGCTTCATCCGGCGGGAGAAATTCTTTCGGAAAGACCAGATGAGGAAGGGGATCTACATCCTGCCCAACCTCTTCACGACGGCCAGCCTTTTTGCCGGGATCTACGCGATCATCGCCTCGATCCAGGGAAACTTCATCCACGCGGCCGTCGCCATCCCGATCTCGCTCATCCTCGACGGCCTCGACGGGCGGATCGCCCGCATGACCCACACGACGTCGCGGTTCGGCGTAGAGTACGACTCGCTGTCGGACCTGGTGGCCTTCGGTGTGGCGCCGTCCGTGCTGGCCTACACCTGGTCTCTGAGCGCCTTCGGGAAGTGGGGGTGGCTCGCGGCGGCCCTGTTCACGACCTGCGGGGCCCTGCGGCTGGCCCGGTTCAACGTGCAGATCGGCGTCATCGACAGCCGCTACTTCAACGGCCTGGCCATTCCGGCGGCGGCCATCGTCGTGTCATCGACGGTGATGCTCTACGACTACCTGGGCGGGGAGGGGACATTCCCGCACATGGCGATCCTGGTCGGGATGATCGTGCTTTCGCTCCTGATGGTGAGCAGCATCAAGTTCTACAGCTTCAAGGACCTGCATTTCCTATCCCGGGAGCCGTTCATGACCGTCGTGCTCGCCGTCATCCTGATGATCATCGTCCTGGCGGAGCCGCAGGTCATGATCTTCACCTTCGCCGTCAGCTACGCCGCCTCGGGGCCCATCTGGTGGGTCCTGCGGATGGTCCGGCGCCTCTTCGGTCCGGCAAAGGGCGACCAGCCGACGGGGGCGGGAGAGATCAAGACGGAGACGAAATCGGGGTCGTTGCCCTGAGCAGATACCGCGCCCGGGCACGGCAGTGCCCCGGGACCATCAATACAGGAGGGGTCGGTTTCCATGAGAACCTACCGTGTCGCCGTCGTCGGCGCCACCGGCGCCGTCGGAAATGAAATGATCAGTATTCTCGAGGAGCGCGACTTTCCCGTGGGCGAGTTGAGACTCCTGGCCTCGGAGCGCTCGATTGGAAAGGAGCTCGAGTTCCGCGGCAAGTCCTACCCCGTGCAGGTGCTGACGGAGGATTCCTTCGAGGGCATCGAGATCGCGCTCTTTTCCGCCGGGGGGAGCGTCAGCCAGAAATTCGCACCCTGCGCGGCAAAGGCCGGCTGCGTGGTCATCGACAACACGGCGGCGTTCCGCTACGAGCCGGACATCCCCCTTGTCGTCCCCGAGGTGAACCCCGGAAAGATCGCCGACTACAGGAACCGCCGGATCATCGCCAACCCCAACTGCTCTACGATCCAGATGGTGGTGGCCCTGAAGCCCATCCACGACGCTGCGCGTATCAAGCGCATCGTCGTGTCGACCTACCAGTCCGTGTCGGGCACGGGAAAGAAGGCGATGGACGAGCTCATCGACCAGACACGCGCCCTGCTGAGCTTCAAGGAGCCCGTGGCGAAGGTCTACCCGTACCAGATCGCGTTCAACTGCCTGCCCCAGATCGACATCTTCCTCGAGAACGGATACACGAAGGAAGAGATGAAGATGGTCTGGGAGACCAAGAAGATCTTCGGCGACGAGTCCATCGCCGTCACGGCGACGACGGTGCGCGTGCCCGTCATGCGCGCCCACTCGGAGTCGGTCAACATCGAGACGGAGCGTAAGATCACTGCGGCCGAGGTGCGCGAGCTGCTCCGGAAGGCCCCCGGCGTCGTCGTCGTCGATGACCCGGCCAGGAGGGAGTACCCGCTGCCCATCCACGCGGCGGGCAAGGATGCCACCTACGTGGGCCGGATCCGCGAGGACGAGTCGATCCCGAACGGGATCAATCTCTGGGTCGTCTCGGACAACCTGCGCAAAGGGGCGGCCCTCAACGCGATCCAGATCGCCGAGATCTACGTGAGGGAGTATCTGCAATAGCAGGCACGAGGCAACAGGCGCCAGGCATTGGGAAAAGGAACGGAATTCATTTGGGCCCTGATGCCTCATGCCGAGTGCCTGATGCCTGGTTTCGTATGCGCATCATTGCGGGGAAGGCGAAGGGAAGGGTCCTGGTCGCGCCGAAGGCGAACCTCCTCCGGCCGACGACGGACCGGGTGAAGGAATCCCTGTTCAACATCCTGTCCGTCGAGGGCCGGCGGTTTCTCGACCTGTTCGCGGGCGCGGGCAGCGTCGGGCTGGAAGCCGCGAGCCGGGGGGCCTCGAGGGTGCTCTTCGTGGAGAGCAACCGCGCCTGTGCGCAGGCCATCCGGACGAACATCGGCCGGTGCGGCTTTCTCAACATGCCCGCCTCCGGGGACGGAACGCAGGACATCGAGGTGATCGAGTGCCCCGTTGACCGGGCGCTGAGGCAACTCGGCCGCCGCGCGGAGCGCTACGACGTCATCTTCGCTGATCCGCCGTACGGGGCGAACGTGATCGACGCGACCCTCCGGCTGGTGCGGTCCCACGGCCTGCTGGCCGAGGGAGGGGTTCTCGTCGTCCAGCACTCGGTCCGCGACGAACTCCCCGCACGGCGCGAGGGCTACCGAATCGACGACAGCCGCCGTTACGGCGATACGGCGCTGAGTTTTCTCAGGCCTTTGCAGGACCCGCCGGGGGAGGGCCCTGAACCGGGCCGGCCCTGAGCCGGGGCCACCCGAATTTCGCTGGGGAGGGGAGCATGGACAAGCTGGCGGTCTACCCCGGGTCATTCGACCCGATCACCAACGGGCATCTCGACATCATCAAGCGCGGTCTCCGGTTTTTCGACCGGCTCATCATCCTCGTGGCCTACAACCCGAACAAGTCGGGCCTCTTCAGCGTCCAGGAGCGCATGGACCTGATCCGCCAGGTCGTCGGGGACGACCCGCGCATCCGCGTGGACAGTTTCTCGGGGCTCCTCGTGAACTACGTGCGGGACGCCGGCGCGCAGGTCATCCTCCGCGGCCTGAGAGCCGTCTCGGATTTCGAGTACGAGTTCCAGATGGCCCTCATCAACCGCCGCCTCAACCGCGACATCGAGACCGTATTCCTGATGACGGGCTACAAGTGGTTCTACACGAGTTCGAACCTGATCAAGGAGGCCGCCGGGCACGGAGGGTCCGTACGCGGGCTCGTCCCCGAAGTCGTCCTCCAGAGGCTTCAGGAGAAATACCCCACCCCATCGGCAAGGAGGTAAGCCCCATGCAGCTCGGACCCCTGACGAAAGTGCTGCGGCCGTCGCCGACGCTGGCGGTGACCATGAAGGCCAAGGCCCTCCAGAAGGAGGGACGCGACATCATCGGCTTCGGCGCGGGAGAGCCCGATTTCGACACGCCCGACAACATCAAGGCCGCGGCCATCCGCGCCATCCAGGAAGGGTTCACGAAGTACACCCCGGTCGGCGGCATCGACGAGCTCAAGGACGCCGTCATCGAGAAGCTCCGACGGGACAACGGCCTCGCCTACAAGCGATCCCAGATCGTCGTGTCCACGGGGGCGAAGCACACCCTGTACAACATGGCCCAGGTCCTCTTCGGACAGGGTGACGAGGTGATCATCCCGGCGCCCTACTGGGTCTCCTACCCGGACATCGTGCTGCTGGCCGACGCCACGCCCGTCATCGTCGACACCACGGAGGCGGAAGGCTTCAAGCTGACGCCGGAAAAACTGCGGAAGGCCATCACCGCTCGGACGAAGGCCCTGATCCTCAACAGCCCCTCGAACCCGACGGGTGCGGCCTACACCCTCGATGAGCTGAAGGCCCTCGCGGAGGTGCTCCGGGGCACGGACATCATCGTCGTGAGCGACGACATCTACGAGAAGGTGGTCTACGACGGCTTTGTGTTTGCCAACATGGCCAACGTCAGCGAGGAGATGAAGGAAAGGACGATCGTCGTCAACGGCCTGTCCAAGTCGCACGCCATGACGGGCTGGAGGATGGGGTATGCCGCGGGGCCCGACAACGTGATCGAGGCCATGACGGAGATCCAGAGTCAGAGCACGTCGAACCCCACCTCGATCGTGCAGAAGGCCGCGATCGAGGCCCTGCTGGGCGACCAGTCCTTCATCCCGAGGATGGTGGCGGAATTCAAGAGGCGGCGGGACACGATCGTCGCGGCGCTCAACGCGGTGCCGGGAATCTCCTGCGCAACGCCGCCGGGCGCATTCTACGTGTTCCCACGGGTGGCCGGCCTCTACGGGAAGAAGGCCGGTGGCAAGACGATCACCGACTCGAACACGTTCAGCGAGTTCCTGCTGGAGGCGGCCAATGTCGCGGTGGTGCCCGGGCAGGCGTTCGGAAACGACGACTACGTCCGGCTCTCCTACGCCACGTCCATGGACCTCATCGTCGAGGGCACGAAGCGGATCGCCCGGGCCGTCGCCGCGCTCGGGTAGGCCGCGGGCACCCCGGCGCAGCAGGGGCAGCGAGGAAGGGGAGGAACATGGGAGGTTTGTTCGGCGTCGTTTCCAACCAGAACTGCGCGAAGGTCCTGTTCTACGGGACCGATTACCACTCGCACCTGGGGACCGAAAACGGAGGCATGGCCATTTTCGGTGAACGGGGATTCTACCAGACGATCCACAGCATCAGCCAGGCGCAGTTCAAGTCGAAGTTCATCGGCGACTACCGGGAGATGAGCGGCACCATGGGGATCGGCTCCATCAACAACGTGGCGCCGCAGCCCCTGATCGTCCGTTCCCGGTTCGGCACCTATGCCATCGCCGCCAGCGGCCTGATCACCAACAAGGACGCCCTGGCCGAGGAACTCCTGCGGCAGGGCGTCTCGTTCAGCGAGATGGCGGGAGGCGGCGTGAACCCCGTGGAACTGGTGGCGCGCCTCGTCAACCGGGGCGAGAACCTGATCGACGGCATCGTGAACATGCAGAAACTCATCGAGGGGTCCCTCTGCATGCTGATCCTGAAGGAGGACGGGATCTACGCGGTCCGGGATCTCTACGGGCGGTTTCCCCTCGTCGTCGGCGGCACGGGGAAGCGGGGCGAGTACGTCGTCGCCACGGAAGCCAGCTCCCTGCAGAACCTCGGCTACGACGTGGTGATGTATCCGGGGCCGGGGGAGATTTTGAGACTCAGCCGCTCCGGGATCAGGCCGCTGCGGCCGGCGATGCCCGAGAAGAAGGTCTGCGCCTTCCTCTGGATCTACACCGGGGAGCCGTCGTCGACCTACGAGGGCAAGTCGGTCGAGATCGCCCGCGAGCGCTGCGGACGGGCCCTGGCACGAAAGGACCGGGTGAAGGCGGATTTCGTCACGGGCATCCCCGATTCGGGGATCGGGCACGCCATCGGGTACGCCCAGGAATCGGGCATCCCCTACAAGCGGCCCCTCGTGAAGTACACGCCCGGCTACGGCAGGAGCTACACCCCGCCCTCCCAGGAGATTCGGGACCTCGTCGCCACCATGAAGATCATCGCGGTGCGCGACGTGATCCGTGACAGCCGCATGGTCGTCTGCGACGATTCCATTGTCCGCGGGACCCAGCTGAAAAACTTCACGATCAAGAAGCTGTGGGACAACGGCGCCCGGGAGATCCACCTCCGGGTGGCCTGTCCGCCTCTGATGTTCCCCTGCATCTACGGCAGCTCGACACGCACGAAGGGGGAGCTGGCCGCGCGGCGTGCGATCCGCTCCCTGCGCGGCAGGGACGCGGAGAACATCGCCCCCTACCTGGACCCGAAGACAAAGGCATACCGGGAGATGGTCGAATGGATCCGCAAGGATCTCAACGTCACCTCGCTCAAGTACCTGACCATCGACGGGATGATCGACGCCATCGGCCTGCCGGAAAAGGACCTCTGCCTGTACTGCTGGCGGGGATACTGAGACGGCATCAGTGCAAAGAGGATGAGAGGGTGAGAAGGCAAGAAGGTCGGAACAGCCCGCGGCAGGCGGCCGACCTCCTGCTTTTCCAGACCTCTCGACGTCTCACCTTCTTACCCTCCGGTTCGTCACAGGGCGGGGCACACGGTAACGTCAAGTGTTATGTGTCATGACGAGGAAAGGGGTCATGGTTTTTTCTTTCAGGTTCTCATGGGTAAAGATGGCATAGAGGATTCTCTCCATGCTGGTTCGATCGGAGAAGACGCCCATGGGGCGGGTTCTCCTGCGGACCTCGCGGAATCTGCGTTCGATGAGGTTGGTGGTCCGGATCGTGGGCCAGAGCTTGGGATGGGGCAGCCGGAAGAACGCCAGGAGTTCTTCCTCGTGGCTCATGAGGCTCTTGACGGCCTTGGGATAGAGCGGGCGCCAGATGCGGCAGAAGCGCTGCAGGACGGCTTGGGCCTCGCGCAGAGAGGCGGCATGGCTGATGGCGTGCAGGTCCTTCTTCATGGCGGCCTGGTCGCTCTTGCGGGCGTAGTTGAGGACGTTGCGGGTTTTATGCACCCAGCAGCGCTGCAGGGGCACCTGCGGATAGACAAAGGGCAGGGCGGCCAGCAGGCCCCGGCCCCCGTCGGTGATGATCATCTCGAGCCCCTCGCCCGTGAGTCCCCGTCGATACAGATCCGTGAGGAAGACCTCCCAGGCGCTCTGTGACTCGGCGTGGGCGATCCGGAAGTCGATGATCTCCTTGCGGCCCTGGGCCGTCACCCCCAGGACCACCAGGACGACGCGCGTGGAGGCCCCGGCTCCGGTTCTGCGCTTGAGCACCACCCCGTCGAACAGCAGGAACCGGTAGGCTCGGCGCAGCGGCCGTCTGTGGAAGGCGCTCACGGCCGCATCGAGCCTCCGGGCCACCCGGCTCACCGTCGTGGCGCTGACGGGCTCGCCCAGAACCGGCATCAGGGCGTGGGCGATCTTGCGGGTGGAGATCCCGAGGACAAAGCACGCCAGGATCATCCGCTCCACGCAGCCGATGCGGCGGGCGTAGGCCCGGACCACCCCGATCATGCTGGTCTTGCGGCTCCGGGGCACCCGCAGCTCGATATCCCCCAGCTCGGTGAGCAGGTGACGGCAGTAGCTGCCGTTGCGCCGGTCCGCCAGCGAGCGGCCCACCTCGTCGAGATAGCGGTCCAGCCGGTCGTTCATCTGGTCTTCCAAGATCCCGACCAGGGCCTGACGGGCCGCAGAGCGGTAATCCGCATCCCACTCCGGCGACAGGTTCATCTCCTTGATTATCCGGTGCGCTTGTGACAAACTCTTGATCGGCAAACCAACTGTCCTCATGGGGTACCTCCTTATGGGATGTCGCAATCTTGGGGGTACCCCTTTCCTGTCTCTGACACAAGATATGATACGCTACCGGGCACACATGACCCTGCCCTTTTTTTGTTTTTCATGATATGGAGAAGTTGCCGGGTATCGATTCAACACGACGAAATCATGAGTGAACACGCCGTGATAGCCAGGAAAAGAACCCGCCAGATCCGGGTGGGGGGCGTCCCTGTCGGGGGTGATGCCCCCGTGGCCGTCCAGTCCATGACGTCCACGGACACCCGGGATGTGGAAGCCACCGTCGCGCAGATCGCCCGGCTCGAAAAGGCGGGCTGCGAGATCGTCCGGGTGGCCGTGCTCGACGAGGAAGCGGCACGGGCGATCCGGGCCGTCCGGAAGGCCATCGGGATCCCGCTGATCGCCGACATCCATTTCAGCCGGAAACTGGCCATCGCCGCCCTGGAGAACGGGGCCGACGCCGTGCGCGTCAACCCGGGGAACCTGGGGCGCGAAAAGATCCGCGACATCGTCGAGGCGGCGAAGGCCCGGGGGGCCTCTCTGCGCATCGGCGTCAACTCGGGTTCGGTGGAGAAGGAACTGCTGGCCAAGCACGGGGGGCCCAGCGCGGAGGCCCTCGTCGAGAGCGCGATGGGCAGCATCGCGTTCATCGAGGACCTGGGATTCCGTGACTTCAAGCTTTCCCTGAAATCCTCCGACGTGCCCACGATGATCCGGGCCTACCGTCGGGTGTCTGAGCTGACCGACTGCCCCCTGCACCTGGGGGTCACCGAGGCCGGCAGTGTGCTGGCCTCGAGCATCAAGTCCTCCATCGGTATCGGGACCCTCCTGCAGGATGGGATCGGCGACACGATCCGCGTCTCCGTCACGGGGGACCCGGCCGTGGAGATGACCATCGCCTACGGGATCCTCAGGGCCCTGGGGATCCGGAGGGTGGGGCCCGACATCATCGCCTGCCCGACCTGCGGCCGCTGCGAGATCGACCTGTCGCGCCTCGTCGAGGAGGTGGAGAGGAGGCTGGCAGGGATGAAGGACTATCTCAAGATCGCCATCATGGGCTGCGTCGTCAACGGTCCGGGCGAGGCCGCGGAGGCGGACATCGGCATCGCCGGGGGCCGCGGGCTCGGCATCCTGTTCAAGCGCGGCAAGCCGGTCAGAAAAGTCAGCGAGGAGGAACTCGTCGAGGTTCTTCTCCAGGAGATCGAACGGATGAGATTGGAAAGGGGGACGTGATCATGCGGTATTCCCAGATGTTTTTGCCCACGGTCAGGGAGGTTCCATCGGATGCGGAAGTCGTCAGCCACCAGCTCATGATCCGGGCGGGGATGATCCGGAAGCTCACCTCCGGGATCTACTCCGTCCTTCCCCTGGGGTACCGCACGGTGAAGAAGGTGGAGCAGATCATCCGCGAGGAGATGGACGCCGCGGGGGCCCAGGAGGTCTACCTGCCGGCCGTCCAGCCCGCCGAGCTCTGGCAGGAGTCGGGGCGATGGGGATTCTACGGCAAGGAACTCCTGCGGTTCAAGGACCGCCACCTGCGGGACTACTGCATCGGGCCCACCCACGAGGAGGTCATCACGGACCTGGTGCGCAACGAGATCAAGACCTACCGGCAGCTCCCCCAGAACCTCTACCAGATCCAAACCAAGTTCCGCGACGAGGTCCGGCCCCGCTTCGGCGTCATGCGGTGCCGCGAGTTCGACATGAAGGACGCCTACAGCTTCGACGCGGACGAGAAGGGTGCCGATGCGAGCTACGAGAGGATGTTCAAGGCCTACACGCGGATCTTCTCCCGGATCGGGCTCAGGTTCCGGCCCGTCGAGGCCGACTCGGGCAACATCGGGGGGGCCTACTCCCACGAGTTCATGGTGCTGGCCGACACGGGCGAGGACGCCCTGGCCTTCTGCTCGGGCTGCAACTACGCGGCGAACCTCGAGAAGGCGGAGATCGCCCGCCCGGAGCAGAAGCCGCTGGACCCGGCGCTGTTCAAGCCCCTCGAGACGATCCACACCCCGAATGTCCGGACGATCGAGGAGGTCTCCGCATTTCTGCAGGTGAGCCCGCAGGACATCGTGAAGACCCTCGTCTTCGTGGCCGACGGCAAGCCCGTGGCCGTGCTCATCCGCGGCGACGAGGAGGTCAACGAGGCCAAGCTGAGAAACCATCTCGGGGCGGACTCGGTGGAGCTGGCCACCGACGACATCGTGCTCGAGGTGACGGGCTCCCCCAAGGGGTTTGCCGGCGCCATCGGGATCAAGGCCCCCGTCTACGCCGACTACTCGCTCATGAACCGCGTCAACGTGGTCATGGGGGCCAACCGCGAGGACTACCACGTGAAGAACGCCAATCTCGGGCGAGACTTCACCGTGACGGCCTTCGCGGACCTGAGGATCATCAAGGAGTCCGACAGCTGCCCCCGCTGCGGGAAACCGATCCGGTTCGCCCGCGGCATCGAGGTGGGGCACGTCTTCAAGCTGGGCACGAAGTACAGCAAGGCCATGAAGGCCACCTTCCTCGACCGCGACGGCAAGGAGAAATACATGGTCATGGGCTGCTACGGGATCGGCGTGGGCCGGACCGTGGCGGCCGCCATCGAGCAGCATCACGACGACAAGGGCATCCTGTGGCCCATGACCATCGCGCCGTTCCACGTGATCATCGTGCCCGTGAACGTCAACGACAAAGCGATCGCCGCAACAGCCGAGACGCTCTACCGCGAGCTCGAGGCGGCGGTCGTCGAGGTCCTCCTCGACGACCGGGACGAGCGCGCCGGCGTGAAGTTCAACGATGCCGATCTCATCGGGATCCCCATCCGGGTGACCATCGGGCCCAAGAGCGCAGCCTCCGGAAGCGTGGAGATGCGGATGCGCAAGACGGGCGAGACCCGGCTGATCCCCGTCGCGGAGGCGGCGGCCGTGATCCGGGACATCGTCCGGGGGGAGCTGAAAGCCCTCAATGATCCGAATAACGGACATCCTCGATAAGGTCGGGAAATACGCGTCGCAGGCGGACCTGGAGTTGATCGAGAAGGCCTACATCTTCTCGGCCACGGTCCATGCGGGACAGATGCGCCTGTCCGGCGAGCCCTACCTGACGCACCCCATGGAGGTCGCCAACATCCTGGCCGACATGAAGCTCGACGCGGCCTCGATCGTCACGGGGATCCTGCACGACACCGTCGAGGACACCCTGGCGACCCTGCCCCAGATCGAGGAAGCCTTCGGCAAGGAGGTGGCCGCTCTCGTCGACGGGCTGACCAAGCTCTCCAAGATCACCTTCGCGAGCCGCGAGGAGAGACAGGCGGAGAACTTCCGCAAGATGATCCTCGCCATGTCGGCCGACATCCGGATCATCCTCGTGAAGCTGGCCGACCGGGTCCACAACATGCGCACGCTCGAATTCCAGCCCGAGCCGAGGCGCAGCGCCATCGCGACAGAGACCCTCGAGCTCTACGCCCCCCTGGCCAACCGCCTCGGGATCAACTGGATCCGCATGGAGCTCGAGGACCTCGCCTTCAAGTACCTCTACCCCGAGGCCTACAACGACCTGGTGCAGCGGATCGACAAGCGCAAGGAGGAGCGAGACCGCTACACGCAGGAGGTCAAGGGCATCATCCAGCGGGAGATGGAAAACTTCGGGCTCAAGGGCGAGGTGGAGGGCCGGGCGAAGCACTACTTCAGCATCTACCGCAAGATGGAGACCCAGCGGATCGACTTCGACGAAGTCTATGACCTGCTCGCCTTCCGCATCATCCTGGACTCCAACAAGGAGAAGGAGTGCTACGAGGCCCTGAGCGTCGTCCACGCGCTCTGGAAGCCGGTGCCGGGACGCTTCAAGGACTACATCGCCATGCCCAAGGCGAACAACTACCGCTCGCTGCACACGACGGTCATCGGCCCCTACGGCGAGCGCGTGGAGATCCAGATCCGCACCCGCGACATGCACGAGTGGGCCGAAGGGGGCATCGCCGCCCACTGGCGCTACAAGGATCGAGGGTCGCTCAAGGGAAGCGACCAGGAGCAGATCCAGAAGCTCCGGGACCTCTTCGAGGTGCAGCAGGACCTCAAGGACCCCCGGGAATTCATGAAGAACCTCAAGCTCGCCCTCTTCCCCGACGAGGTCTACGTGTTCACGCCGCAGGGCGACGTGCGGGCCTTCCCCAAGGGGGCCACCCCGATCGATTTCGCCTACAGCATTCACACCGACGTGGGCAACCAGTGCGTGGGGGCCCGGGTGAACCGCAACATCGTGCCCCTGTCCTACCAGCTGCAGAACGGCGACACCGTCGAGATCATCACCCAGGCGGGGCGTCACCCCAGCAAGGACTGGCTCAAGCACGCCGTGACGTCCCGGGCCGTCTCGAAGATCAAGGCCTGGATCAAGACCGAGGAACGCAACAAGAGCATCGCCCTCGGGCGCGACATCCTGGAGAAGGAGTTCCGCAAGCACAAGCTGAGCCTCAGCCAGATCCTCAAGGCCGATGAGCTCAAGAAGATCTGCGAGGAGTACTCCATCGATGACGTCGACGACCTCATGGCCGTCATCGGCTACGGGAAGATCTCGGCGCGGCAGATCGTGAACCGGTACCTCCCGGAGGAGCCCGAGAAGAGGGAAGAGTCCCTGCCGGAAAAGATCTGGAAGAAGCTGCGCAAGCCCGAGGCCACCGGGGTGTCCATCACGGGGATCGAC
This sequence comes from Syntrophaceae bacterium, assembly GCA_013177795.1. Taxonomy (NCBI): domain Bacteria; kingdom Pseudomonadati; phylum Thermodesulfobacteriota; class Syntrophia; order Syntrophales; family Syntrophaceae; species Syntrophaceae bacterium. The sequence goes on from JABLXY010000001.1 coordinate 241,896, forward strand.
GACGTCATGGTTCGGTTCGGCAAGTGCTGCGACCCCCTGCCGGGCGACGAGATCGTCGGCTACATTTCCCGGGGCCGCGGGATGAGCGTTCACCGGGCCAACTGCCCCATGATCGCCGATTTCGACCCCGAGCGGATCGTCGACGTACACTGGAACATCACGGAGAAGCACACCTACCCCGTGCACGTCCGGGTGACCTGCAAGGACAAGAAAGGGCTGCTGGCCGAGCTGAGCACGGCCATTTCCTCCCACGACGTCAACATCAGCCACGCCACGGTGGAGACCATACCCGGCGAGCAGGCGATCTGCGAGTTCGACCTCGACGTGACGGACCTCAAGCACTTCAACGACGTCGTGGCCGCCCTCAAGCGCCTGAAGGCCGTCATCACGGTGGAACGGGTCCGGGTCTCCGACGCGAAGCCGGAGAAGAAACAGGAGAAGAGGGCGGACAGGAAGAAGTTCCAGTGAGCCAGGGATCGGGAAAGCCGCCCGCACGCGGCCCCCTCGTCGCCGTTTCAGTTGACACGCCTATCCCCTTACGGTATACAATCGACTCCCCGCAGAAACCCTGCGGGGTTGATCCCATGATCCGGTGAGCATGATGAGACTGCGATCGTCGACGATAGCCGTGCTGTGCGCCCTCGCCGCGATGCTGGCCTGGGGCGGCCCCGCCGAGGCCAAGGACCCGACGGGGAAGTTTGTGACGGTGATCGACCCCGCACACGGGGGAAAGGACGAAGGCGTCCAGCTGACACGCAGGGTCCTCGAGAAGGACGTCACCCTGGCGATTGCGACCTTGGTGAAGAGAAATCTCGATGACGCGAAGAACCTGACGGTGCGGTTCACCCGCATGGGCGACACCGACGTGGCGATGGCGGACCGCGTGGGCACGGCGATCAAGGCCCAGGCGGACCTGTTCATCAGTCTTCACGTCAATGCGGGGTTCGAGAAGGAGGCCGCGGGCTATGAGCTCTACTTCCCCGGTTTCGGGGGGCAGGAAGCCGCCCGGGGGACCTCCCGAGGGGAATCGGCCGCCATCGTCCGCGACATGGTCCGGACGAAGCATCTCAACGAGGGTGTCCGGTTCGCCCAGATCCTGCAGAAGAGGCTCGACCCGGTCTTTCCCCGCATGGACCGCGGGCTCCGCGAGGCCCCGGTTCTCATCTTGCAGAATCTCTCGATCCCCGCCGTTGTCCTGGAGATCGGGTTTTCCACGAACCCCGGCGACCGCAAGAAGCTCCAGGAGGAATCGGTCCAGGCCGCCGTTGCGAAGGCGATCGCGGAGAGCATCCGGGAATTCTTCCAGTGAGCGGGGAGGCCCGATGAGGAAAGACGGCCGCAGACCCGACCAGATCCGCCCCGTCGTGATCACGAGGGATTACCTCCGCCACCCCAAGGGTTCCGTTCTCATCGAGATGGGCGACACGCGGGTGATCTGCGCGGTCTCCGTCGAGGAGGGTGTGCCCCCGTTTCTCAAGAACACGGGCAGGGGCTGGCTCACCGCCGAGTACGCCATGATCCCGTCCTCCACACACGAGCGCAGTGCGCGCGAGTCCTCGAGGGGGAAAGTCGGCGGACGCACCCACGAGATCCAGCGGCTCATCGGCAGGGCGCTGCGGGCCGTGACGGACCTCACCGCCATCGGGGAGCGGACGTTGTACATCGACTGCGACGTGATCCAGGCCGACGGGGGGACCCGCACGGCGGCCATCACGGGCGCCTTCGTGGCCCTGGTCGATGCCTTCCGGAGGCTTCGCGCCGAGGGTGTCGTCGACAGGGTGCCCGTGCTAGACTTCGTATCCGCCGTGAGCGTGGGTCTCGTGGACGGCCGGATGCTTCTCGACCTGCAGTACGAGGAGGACTCCCGGGCGGAAGTGGACATGAATGTCGTGATGACCCGCGGGGGACTCTTCATCGAGGTGCAGGGAACGGCCGAGGGGGCGCCGTTCACGCGGGAGCGTCTCGAGGGGCTCACGAACCTGGCCGCGGGCGGCATCGCCATGCTGACGCAGAAACAGATCGAAATCCTTGGGGAAACACTCTGATCCGGCGAATCGTATTGGCGACGAGAAACGAGGGAAAGGTCCGGGAGTTGCGGCACATGCTCCGCGATCTTCCGGTCGAGGTCCTTTCCCTGAGAGACTTCGCCGGCATCCCCGAGGTGGAGGAGGACGGGCGGACCTTCCTGGAAAATGCCCTGAAGAAGGCCCGCGAGGTTTCCCGGCACATCTCGGAGACCGTGCTGGCCGACGATTCGGGTCTCGAGGTGGACGTCCTCGGGGGCGAACCCGGCATCCATTCCGCCCGGTACGCGGGGCCGGGAGCCGACGACGAAGCCAACAATGCAAAGCTCCTGAAGGCACTCGAGGGGGTGCCCGCCGACAAGCGGGGGGCGGTCTTCCGGTGCGTGCTCGTGCTGTTTTGTCCCGACGGGCGCAGCGCGTCTTTCGAGGGCGCGTGGCGGGGCCGGATCCTCTCCGAGCCGAGGGGAACGATGGGTTTCGGGTACGACCCGCTCTTTCTCGACCCGGGGCAGGGCCTCACGGCGGCGGAACTCCCCCCGGAAGTCAAGAACCGCATCAGCCACCGGGGGCAGGCATTCGCAAAGTTCCGGGAGTGGCTTCTGAAAGCTGGAAGTTAAGAAGATGGGAAGTTAGGAAGTTCGGAGAGTCTGCAGACATTGGAGATCTGGAAGCCGATCCAAGCTTCTCAACTTCTCAGCTTCAAAGCTTCTGTATTGAAAAACGGGGCGTGGCGCAGTCCGGTAGCGCGCATGCTTTGGGAGCATGATGTCGCAGGTTCAAATCCTGCCGCCCCGACCAGTCGCGACAGGGGGGTACGGATCGTCCGCACCCCTCTTTTTCATATGCAGCGAAGGCGGGATCCGCACAGAGAGAGACAAGAGTGATCGCAGGGTGAGCAGGGGCAAGGCGCTTTCCGGATCGAAGGGTCGCTCTTCTTTGAGGCGGCGGGCACGGGCGAGAATGAATCCCCGACAGGGTGTCCGCCCGTCCTGGTCATCTATGGTCACACGTTTCGCAAATTCGAAAAGATCTCACCGGAGCCCGGGAGGCGTGGCGGCGATCCTGTCCGGGATCATCCTGCATCTGGCCGTCAGCATTCTCGCCGCCGGCGGGACGGCTTTCGCGGCGTCAGAGTCCGTGACGGTCGTCGTCGAGGGCCTGTCGGGCAAGGAGCGGGCCAACGTCGAGGCGGCCCTGGCCGTTCCCCCCGCGCTCGTCCGGGAAGGAAGAGTGGACAGGCAGTGGCTGGAGCGTTTCGAGCGGCAGGCGCCCGGGAAGGTCAGGGATGCCCTGGAAGCCTTCGGCTTCTACAAGCCCGACGTCACCACGCGGCTGGAGACGCCCGGCGAAGGGGTCTACCGGTTGACGGTTCGCGTGGATGCCGGCGAGCCGGTTCGCCTGTCGGACGTAGCGGTGAAGGTTCAGGGGACCGGGGCAACGGACAGGGCACTCGCGGAGGCCGTGGCGAAATTCCCCTTGCGGGCGGGCGATGTCCTTCGGCACGATGTCTACGAGAAGGCCAAGGGGGAGCTCCTTGCAAAGGCCCTGGAGAAGGGGTACCTGGATGCACATTTCCCGGTCCACAGGATCCGCGTGGACACGGCCGGCTCGAAGGCCGCGATTGACCTCGTCCTGGAAACGGGAGAACCCTACCGCTTCGGCGATGTACGGTTCATCGGGGCGCCGCGGTACCCGAGGACGTTTCTCGAGACCTTTCTCGATTTCAGGCCGGGCGAGGCCTATTCGGCGGAGAAGCTTCTGCAGACCCAACTCAACCTCGGCACCTCCCAGCGCTTCCGGTCCGTCGTCATCCAGCCCGACAAGACGGGGGCCGGGGACCGCACGGTGCCCGTCAACGTGGAGCTCGATCCGCTTCCCCAGAAGGGCGTTCGGGTGGGGGTCGGTTACACCACGGACTTCGGGCCGGGGTTTTCCCTTCGGTACGAAGATCTCAACGTGCGGGACAGTGCGCACAAGTTCGACAGCGAGCTGAACCTGAGTCAGCGCCTCCAGGGTGCGGCGGTGCGTTACGTCATTCCGGGCAGCACCGACTTCCGAAGCTATACCAACACCCGCCTGTCCGCCCAGCGCGAAGACACGGTCAGCTACACGAGCAAGTCCGTTTCGGCGGAGGTGGAGAGGGCGAGGGGCTTCGGGCGGGCCCGCCTCGGCTCGATGTACCTTCAGCTCAAGCAGGAGGAGTCCACGGCAGGCGGCGACACAACCCGCAACTTCCTCCTCGTACCGGGCCTCCGGTTCTCAGAGAGCCGATACGACAGCCTCACCCGCCCGTCCCGAGGCTTTCACTACAAGCTCGAGGCGAGGGGAACGACGCAGCAGTTCGGTTCCGACGTCGGCTTCGCACAGGTGCTCGGAAACGGCACCCTTGTGGTTTCACTGCCGCAGAGGTTCTCCGTCAAGGCGAGGGGGCAGGCGGGGGCGACGGCCATGAACGGCAACTTCCTGGATGTGCCGGTCACGTTTCGGTTCTTTACGGGCGGAGACAACAGCGTGCGGGGTTACGCGCACCAGTCGCTGGGACCAAGGAATGACAGGGGGGACGTTCTGGGCGGGAAACACCTGCTCGTCGGGAGCGTCGAGCTGGAACGGGCCATCGGGGAGAATTGGGGGGTCGCCGCCTTCTACGATGCGGGCAACGCCTTCAACGATCTGGACACGCTTGATTTTGCCCAGGGCGCGGGGCTGGGGATCCGCTACTATACGCCCGTGGGGCCCATCCGTGTGGACATCGCCCGCCAGGTAGGGGTGTCAGATCCGGATTACCGGTTCCATTTCACCATCGGGGTGCAGTTTTGAGCAAGAGAACCATCATCGGGCTTTCCGTGCTGGCCCTCGCCGTGGCGGCGGCCTCGACGGCTTGGCTGGTCTACACGGAAGCCGGATCGCGCCTTGCGGTGAGGACCCTCTTGCGCATGATGCCGGTGACGGTCGAGGCGGAGCGGGTCACGGGGACACTGGCCCGCGAGATGACCCTCGAGGGACTCCGCGCGGCCTGGCCGTCCGGGGAGGCCCGGGTCTCATCGGTGCGCCTGCGCATGCAGGTTCTGCGTCTCGCATTGGCCTCGGTGTGGCTGGATGCGACGGACGTTCAGGGCGTCGTGATCGACGACAGAGGCCCCGGCGGCGCGCCGCCCTACGATCTCGCTTGGCCCCGGGCCCCGAGGCTTTTGGCGGCATTCAGCGGCGGCATCCGCGAGCTCCGCGTCGGCGACGTCGTGTACCGCAAACCCGGCAGGGAACCCGCCGTCATCCGCGAGGCCCGCGGCGAGCTGAGCTGGGACCGCGGCTCCGTGATGGCCCTCCGGGACCTCGCGATCCGGCTGCCCGATGCGGAGGTGGAAGGCAGCGTGCGGGCCGGTTTCCTGTTCCCCCTCTTCCAGGCCGACCTGACGGTGCGGCCGGACCGTGGGGCGGGGACATTCGACGCATTGACCCTGAAGGCGGATTTCGCCCCGGGGAATGAGCCCGAGCAGATATCAGGGCCGTTCTCCCTCGTCGTCTCGTCGGGAGACCGGGTGCTGCTCCGTGCGGAAGGCGGGATGGGCCTGACACGGAAGGCCCTGCACGTCCGCCGTCTCCAGGGGAAGGATGGCGAGGGCAAGGTTCTCGTGACCGCCGACGGGCAGGTGGACGTCTCGACCCGGGAGATCCTTGCCGGCGTCTCGTTCCGCGTTGGGGAAACGAGCGGGGTCCCCGGGCTTGCCCTCACGGGAGCGATCGAACTCAGGGGCAGTCCCGAACGGTTCGACGGGACCTTCACCCTAGAGAACCACGGCGAAGCCTGGCGGTCGGCGCGCCTCTCGGGCGATCTCACGGTCGGCGCCGACGGTATCCGCATGACCCGGCTGACGGGCCGTGTCCTCGGCGGCACCGTGGAGGGCGAACTCCGGGCAGGATGGGACAGGCATGTGTCATGGGGCGGCTCCATCCGGGCGAGGGGTCTGAATCCTGCGACGATCAGCCACGAGCTGAGGGGTACCGTCAACTTCGATGCAGAGGGTGCCGGCCGCATAAACGATGCGGAACACCTCGAAGCCCGTCTGCTGGGGCGTCTCCTGAGCAGCCGCCTGCAGGACCGGGCCCTCGTCGGCGATGTCGATGCCCGATGGAAGACAGGAATGCTCACGCTCGAGCGTCTCCTGCTGAAGGGGGCGGGCTTCGAGGCGCGTGCGGCAGGTGCCCTGGGGGAGCGCCTGACCTGGCGGGTGCAGGTCAGCGACCCCTCTGCGCTCGTGCCCGGGAGCCGAGGCAGGCTCGCGGGCCACGGGTGGGTGCGCTACGCCGGAGAGCGGCTGTCCGGCACGGCGACCGTTCGCGGCAGCAGGCTCGTGATATACGGGTTCGAGGCCGCCGCCGTCGAGGCGGATGCGGAGTTGGGAGGCACGGAGACGCAGAGCCTAGAGGCGCGGGTGCTCCTGAAAAAGACGGTCATCGGGCCCCTTCGGCTCGATGCCGCCACCCTGACGAGCGCGGGCACGGTGGGGGATCACACGATCCGGTTCCTGGTCGATTCAGGCGAAGGAGGGATGGAGGCGGCGCTGCAGGGGGGCTTCGGGAATGGTGCGTGGAAGGGGTCGCTGGAGTTGCTGAAGGGCCGCGATGCGGCGGGACCTTGGAATCTCAGGGCCCCGGCGCCGCTCACGATTTCCGCCGGGAAGACCCGGGTCGGGCCGTTGCGCATCGACGGCGAAGCAGGTGAAACCCTCGAGTTTTCCATGGACGTCGACGGTGATCCCGGAAAAGGCTATCTCCTGGTGGATTGGCGGAAGCTGAACCTTGCCCGACTGGCCTTCATCCTTCCGGAGTGGCGGATCGCGGGGCGCACGGAAGGCCGTTTCCGGACGGATTGGCGCGGTAACCACAAAACGGCCGTCTCATCCGTCGCAGCATGTGCGGCAACTCTGACCCGGGGGTCTCGGACCATCGAGGTCAGGGAGGCCGAGGGAACCCTGGACTGGAACGAACGCGGTCTTGCGGTGCGCCTGCGCGCGGACCTGGGTCCCTCGGGCCGGATGGATGCCAGGGTCACATCGCCAGAGCCGCCTGTGCTGACACTGCCTGACAGGGGCGATTTCCGTTTTTCGGCAGATCGCCTCGATGCGGCCCTCGTCAGGCCACTGCTGCCGGATGCCCTAGACATGACCGGTTCCCTGTCTGTCACGGCCGCAGGGAAGGTGCTTCCCCGGCTGCACCTGGATGCGTCCGGCGAGGTGCAGCTGAGCGGTGGGGTTTTTTCCATGGAAAGCGAAAAGGGCCGCATCACCGCGCAGACCGAGAAGGCGCAGCTGCGCTGGACGTGGCGGGAAAAGACCTTGAGCGGCGATCTCGAGCTCCGGCTTGCCCGGCACGGCACTCTCGCGGCCGATTTCCGACTGCCCGTTCCGGCAAGGCTGCCGGCCGCCGTCGACAGGGGAGGCCCCGTGCAGGTCGGCGTCCGTGCGGACGTGCACGAGAAGGGGCTTCTGAGTGCCGTGTTCCCTGGCCTGGTCCAGGAGAGCCGGGGGCGTCTCGATCTGCATCTCTCCGCGAGCGGTGCCTGGGCCGACCCCTCGGTTCACGGCATGCTGAGGGTCACAGAGGCCGGCGCCTATCTTCCGGCGACGGGAGCCCAGATCAGCGACGTGGGCGTGGAGGCCCGGTTCGAGGACCGGACGATTCACGTGACTTCGTTCCGGGCGCGCTCCGGCCCCGGAATCCTGGAGGGGTCCGGCACCGTGCAGATCGAAAACAGGGAGATCCGGCGGATCGATGCCAGTCTTTCGGGGCAGCGGTTCCAGGCCGTGCGGCTGCCCGAGCTGGAGATGCTCGCCAGTCCCGCCCTCACGTTCGAGGGCTCGCCGAAGGCCCTGAGGGTCCGCGGCAGCATCCTCATCCCGGAGCTTTTCATCCGGGGGGGCGAGAAGGGGACCGTGATCAAGCCCAGCAAAGACGCGGTGATCGTCGGCGATGGCCGGGAGATGGAGAAGGGCCGTCCAGTCCCCGTTGACATGGAAGTCCGCGTCGTTCTGGGGGACCGCGCCTTCATCAAGGCCGAGGGTGTGGATGCGCGCCTGGAGGGGGACGTGCTCATCACGGCGAAATCCCTCGACGCGATGAAGGCCCTGGGCGAGATTCGTCTCAAGGACGGGACGTTCAGCACGAGGGGCGCCCGTCTGGTCATACACCGGGGGCGCCTCGTCTTCGAGGGCGGGCCGGCGGACCAGCCGCGGCTCGATGTGCTCGCCCTGCGCACCATCGAGGAGCGGCTCGACCAGGCCGGGAAGTCCCTGGGCCGGTTCAGGGAGGTGAAGGCGGGAGTCATCGTAACGGGGACCCCGCGCGCCCACCTCGTGAGACTCTATTCGGAGCCCGCCATGCCCGACGCCGACATCCTGAGCTATATCGTCCTGGGGCAGCGGGCAAGCGGGGACGAATCCCATGCGGCGCTGCTCGGCGCAGCGGCCGAGGCCCTTCTTGCAGGGGGCAGCTCAGAATCGACGCTGAGCCAGCTGAGGCGGCAGTTCGGTCCGGACACGGTGGACATGAAATCGGAAAAGGTGGGAACCACCACCCAGTCGATCGTAACGATTGGCAAGTATCTCCGGCCGAACCTCTACGTGAGCTACGGCCGCTCGCTGTTCAACGAGGATTACTACGTCACCCTGCGATACACCCTGAGCCGCAGGTGGGAGGTCGAGAGCAAGGCGGGGGCCCAGACCGGCGCAACCCTCTATTACTGGATCGAGTTCGATTAACCGACAGGGGAAGGCCGGATTCGCAGAAGCGGCTCAATGCATTCCCTCCTTGACTTTCGCCGCCCCGGTTATTACAGAGGGATAGCAGTCTTGTAAAGTCTTTTCCCAACCTGCCTGTCGATTCATCACGGCGGAGACTCAAAATGGGCATGACACCGCGCCTTGTTTTCAAGTCGAGTCACTCCGCCCGGGGAGCATGACCAGGCGCCTGGGCATTTTGACCTCCCACCGCGGGTCGACGGCGTTCTGAACGAGGCAAGAGAGCAGCAGGCTGAAGGAGGTCGGGTATGTTCAAAATCTTTACGAACAAGCGGCATCTGTTGCTTCCGTGCGTGGTGATGACATCTCTGCTCCTCGCGGTCACGGCGGTATCGGCAACACTTCTGAAATCGCGGCTGTTGCCGACCGATGAGACGCTGAAAAGCGCCTTGGGCAGCGAGAAGTTCAACGCCTTGCGGTTCGAGACATACGGGGGCCTGACCGAGAACCGCATGATCGGGTATTTTCTTTACCGGGACGGGATTCGTGTGAAAGGAGACGGGCCGCACATCGAGTCCATCGGCAAACTCAGCCTGAACGACGTCCTGGCCGATCATGAGCGGGTGGCAAGGGCGAAGTTTTACGGACGCATAGGGCATGTCATGATTCGTGAGGTCACGCGAAACGGTGACGTGGTCGGTTATACGGTCAACGACCCCAAGATGGAGATCACTCTTTGGGACGTGACGACCGATGCAGCGGCCATCAGCCTCGAGCTTCGCTACAAGGATCTTCAGCCCAAGGGAGAACGATACGACGCCGGTCCGCGCTGATCAATCCTGAGGACGTCCGCTTGAGCGCAATAGGTTGCGCAGGTTACTTTTTGGTTGACGCGCGGGCGCATAACGTGTAGCGTTCTTGCCACAGAGTGCGGCGGCATCCGATGCCGTGCCGGTCCGGTCCAGACTGGACGGACACGGAATACATTCAGCGCGTCCTTTCGAAATCTCACGAAACCCTCAAATCCGCTACAGTCGGCACGATCAGCCCCTTTTCCGCATCGCGATCGAGATCGACCCGGGCGGGAGCTGTCCATCACACAGGGAGGTGATTTATGGCGAGCGAGATGGCCGATCAGATGAAGCCCTTGACCGATTTCTACGCGAAGTGGACCAGGGATTCTCTCGAGATGATGACCAAGGGGATGGCGATGTACAACCGGATGAGCCGGGCGTGGATGGAAGTCGGCGAGGGGTCCACGGCCGACAAGCCCGACGACGTGCTCAAGAAATGGACGGAGGCCTTCGGCGGTTCCTACAACGAGCTCTTCGAGATGTACACGCAGCCCTTCAAGATGTTCGGCATGGGGGGACAGGTCCCGACAAAAGAGGCATGGGAGAACGCCTTCTCGCAATGGCAGAAGATGTTCGCCACGATGCCCTCCGGCCCCGACCCGTCCGGCGGCGACGAATTCGTGAACTTCTCGAAGAGCTGGTTCGAGGGCTATTCGAAGGTCTGCCAGGCCTGGGTGGACAGCATGCAGAGAATGGGCGAAGCCTGCAAATCCGCCGTGGCGGAGAGGGGCGACAAGCCCGAATCGGCCATGGGCGCCCTCTCGGAGATCTCGGAGCGCTTCATGAAGGAGTGGTCCTCCTTCGTGACGGAGCAGGCGCAGGCCTTCTTCTCCCTGTGGCGGTCCCGGCTGCCCGCCGACAAGAAAGAGCCGAAGAAGGCGAAAAAGGAGTAGCGACCCGGAAACCGGATCCCCCGGCGCTCGAAGAGAAAAGAGGCGCAGTTCCCTGCGCCTCTTTTTCGTTTCCGGGTTTCGGGCCGGCATCCCGCTTCAGCGGTTCAGGGTGACTTTGTCCCCCGGTCTGATCCCGTGCCGGGCGAACCAGCCCAAGTTGGTCTCGATGACGTACTGCGCGGCACCCGCCGAGCGGTACAGGACGCTCTCGTCGAGCGGGCGGGCCTGGTGAATGTTCAGGATGACGCCGTCAGGCCCGACGAAGGCGATGTCGAGCGGGATGAGGGTGTTGCGCATCCAGAAGCTCAGCTCGATGGGCTGCTTGAAGACGAAGAGCATCCCCTCGTTCTCCGGCAGGGAGCGGCGGAACATGAGGCCGCGCTCCTGCTTCTCCAGCGTGTCGGCCACCTCGACCCACAGGGGCGTCTGGCCGACGAGAATCCGCTTCAGGGGCGGGGATTTCGGGTCCTTGGCCCAGGCGTACCCCTGGAACAGAGGCACGGCGACTGCCAGCAGGGCTGCGGCAAGCAGGGTCGTGATCCATCCGCGGGGAAGCCTGTTCATCGCTTCACCATCCAGACCGCCGGTGATCCCTCAGGGTCGCGCGCGGCGACGGGACATCACGCGCTGCAGCTCTTTTTCCGTGACGGCGCGGATCTGCTCGAGTGTTGCCGCCGTGGACGCCTCGAAGCGCAGGACGAGCACGGGCTGGGTGTTGGAGGCCCGGATGAGCCCCCAGCCGTCCGGGAAGAGGATCCGGACACCGTCCGTGTCGATGATCCGGTGGTCCTTCCGGAACGCCTCCTTCACGTCCCGCACGACGTCGAACTTGATCTCGTCGGGGCACTCGATGCGGATCTCCGGCGTCGTGACCGTCTTCGGGACGTCGGCGAGGAGGTCGCTGAGCTTCTGCCCCGTCCGGGAGAGGATCTCGAGCAGACGCGCCGCGGCGTAGATCGCGTCGTCGTATCCGAAATAGCGGTCGGCGAAGAAGAGATGGCCGCTCATCTCGCCGGCGAGCACGGCCTTCTCCTCCTTCATTTTTCCCTTGATCAGCGAGTGGCCCGCCTTCCACATGATGGGCCGCCCGCCGTGGGCGGCGATGTCGTCGTAGAGGCGCTGGGAGCATTTCACCTCGCCGATGACGGCGGACCCGGGGCGTTCTTTCAGGATGAATCGGGCGAAGAGCAGCAGCAGCTCGTCCCCCCAGAGGATGTCCCCCCGGTCGGTGACCACGCCGATCCGGTCGGCGTCGCCGTCGAAGGCGATCCCCACGTCGGCCTTCTGCTGCCTCACCTGCACGATGAGGTCACGCAGGTTCTCGGGCACCGTCGGGTCCGGGTGGTGGTTCGGGAAGCGGCCGTCCATGTCGGCATAGAGACAGGTCAGCTCGCAGCCGAAGCGCTCGAAGAGGGGCACGGCGAACGCCCCGCCCACACCGTTGCCCGCGTCGAGGACGACGCGGAGGCCGGGGCGCACCTGCACGTTGCCGTGGATGTAGTCGAGGTAGGCTTTCGTGATGTCCTGGCTCGAGGCGTTTCCGCTGCCCGATAGGAACGAGCCGCTCTCGATGATCTCCCGCAGGGCCTGGATCTCGCCGCCGTAGATCGTGTCGGGGCCGACGCAGATCTTGAACCCGTTGAACTCAGGCGGATTGTGGCTGCCCGTGACCATGACGCCGCCCCCCGTCTTCAGGTGGCGGACGGAAAAGTAAAGCATCGGCGTTGCGCAGGTGCCGATGTCGGTCACGTCGACCCCGGTGGACAGGAGGCCTGCCCGGATCCCGGCGGAAAGGGCGGGGGAACTCAGCCGGCAGTCCCGTCCGAGGGTCATTGTCTTCACCCCGCGCTGCCCGGCATAGGTGCCGATGGCGCGGCCGAGGTCGTACACGACGCCGGGCTGAAGGTCTTCGTCGACCAGCCCCCTGACATCATACTCCCTGAAGATGGAACGGTTCATGATCAGCTCCGGCGCAAGGGTGTTCATGTCTATCACAGATTGCGCGTTCAGACAATCCAGGCGAGCAAGAACCGGGCCTGAAATGCCATGTGCAGAGCAACGCGAGACGAATCGCAAAAAAAAGTGTTGACAGGCCCTGTCGCGATCGGGTAGAAGCTGTCATCAAGAGGCAACCGATGTACAGGCACTTCGACATGGGCAGCGCTTTCGCCTTTTTTAGCTTTTTCGGCTTCTTTAGGGGGGTCTGCCCATAGCGCCTGACCGCAAGTGAACCATCGGGCCGTGGGCAGACCAAAGCTGCCCACGGCCTTTTTTTTGATCCGGGCCGTGCACGTCACGGCCTTTTTCATCTTCAGGGAGGAAAGCACGATGAAGGGTTCGATCTCGAAAGTCATGGCGGGGTTGCTGGCGGCGGTGATCCTGGCGCTGCCCGTTTCGTCCCGTGCGGCGACGCCGATCAAGGTGGGCGCGGCCATTAATCTCACCGGTCCCGCATCCACATGGGGGCAGTACCACGCGAAGGGCACGCAGGACTACCTGCGCTACGTCAACGAGGTCAAGGGCGGCGTCGGCGGCCGCACCATCGAGCTGATCCTCGTCGACACGGGCTACAAGGTGCCCGAGGCCGTGGCGGCGGTCAAGAAGTTCGCCATCCAGGACAGGGTCGACATGATCCTCACCTGGGGTGCGGGAGAGGGGCTCGCCGCCAAGCCGCTCGTGCAGGGCTACAAGATCCCGACGATCAACTACTCCACGAGCTGGGAACTGCTGGAGAAACCCGTGGACTACATGTATTTGCCCTTCGGCAGCTACCGTCTCGACTGCGCGGCCATCCTCGAATACATCAAATCCATCCACAGGGGAAAGGAGCCCCCCAAGGTCGGGCTGCTCACCTACAACAACGCCTACGGGCTCTCCATCCACAAGCCGAGCCAGGAGTACGCGAGGGCCCTCGGGATCGACATCGTGTCGATCGAGGCGTTCCCGCCCAAGACCGTAGACCTGACGACGGAGCTTCTCCGGCTCAAGAAGAACGGGGCCGAGTACGTCTTCATGCAAATGCTGCCGGCCACGATCGTGACGGCCTTCAAGAGCGCCGACCGCATCCAGTACAGCCCGCAGTTCTTCGGCACCTGGACCTCGACGGACCCCGACTTCTTCAAGATGGGCAAGGGGCTCATCCGGAACCGGCTGAAGATGCAGTTCCCCGGCGGCCTTCCGGGTGACAAGGGCGCCGGCATTGACACCCTCAAGGAACTCTGGAAGCGCTACAAGACCGTCACCGGCTTCGATGCCGCATACTGGGAAGGCGTCGTCGTGGGCATGATCGTGGAACGCGGGGCCCTGCGGGCCCATGAGAAGTACGGGAAGATCGACCGCGAGACCATCAACAAGGCCATGGAAACCTTCACGAACGAGGACTTCGGCGGTCTCGTGCCCCCCGTCACGTACACGAAGACCAATCACGAGGCCTCCTTCCGGGGGCGGATCGTCCAGGTCAGGGAGGACGGCTCCTTCAAGCCGCTGACGGACTTCTACACGCCGGGCAAGGAGAAAATCAGGCACCTCAAGTAGGGGCGGAAACAATGAAGGCCTACCGTGGGCAACCCTCCATCTTCGCCGCGAGACCGCCGGAGGCGCGCAAGGCGGAACTCGCCGTCGAGCGCCTGACGTTGCGGTTCGGAGGAATCACGGCCGTCCACAACGTGGACCTCAAGGTCTCGACGGGCGAACTCGTTTCCGTCATCGGTCCCAACGGCGCCGGCAAGACCAGCCTGCTCAACTGCATCACGGGCTATTACAGGGCCCAGGAGGGCCGGATCCTCTTCAACGGCACGGACATCTCGAACCTCCACACGCACCGGCACATCCAGCACGGGATCGGGAGAACATTCCAGAACATCGAGCTCTTCCCCGGGATGACCGTCCTGGCGAACCTGCTGCTGGCCCGGCACCTGCACTGCCGCTACGGCCTTGCGGCGGCCCTTCTCTTCTCCGGGAAGGCCCGCAGCGAGGAGATCCGGCAGCGGCGGCTCATCGAGGAGATCATCGACTTCCTCGAGATCCAGGCCATCCGCAAGAAGCTCGTGGGGTCGCTGCCCTACGGGATGCGCAAGCGCGTGGAGCTGGGGCGGGCGCTCGCGCTCGAGCCGAGGCTTCTCGTCCTGGACGAGCCCTTCGCCGGCATGAACCTGGAGGAAAAGGAGGACATGGTCCGGTTCCTCCTGGAGCTCAACGAATCCTGGGGGCAGACCATGATCCTCGTTGAGCACGACATGTCGATTGTCATGAGCATCTCGAAGAGGATCATGGTGCTCAATTTCGGCGAAAAGCTCGCCGAGGGGACCCCCGAGGAGATCCAGGGCAACCCCGAGGTCATCCGGGCATACCTCGGCGACGGCGACGGGGCGGGGGGCGTCCGATGACCGTCTCGAGGATGAAAGGGCGGACCGACGGAAACGGCCCGGCAAAGCTCGACGAGGCCACGCTCGAGACCTACGGCAAGTACACGCTGCCGCAGATTCTGGGTGAGCAGGCCAAGCGCCTGGGACCGAATCACGTCGCGATCCGGGAGAAGGCCTACGGGATCTGGCAAACGGTTACCTGGGAGGAGTATTTCCGCTACGTGCGGCGGGCGGCCCTGGGGCTCCTGGGGCTCGGCGTGCGGCGCAGGGACAACGTGGCGATCGTGATGAACAATCACCCCGAGTGGCTCTACAGCGAGCTGGGGGCCCAGGCCGTGGGGTGCGTCACGGTGAATCTCTTCACCTCGTCGATCGCCGATGAGCTGGCAGAGGCGCTCAAGCGGTTCCAGCCGGCGGTGGTGGTCGTCCAGGACCAGGAGCAGGTCGACAAGCTCATCGAGACCCGCTCGAGGCTCGAATTCGTGAAGACCGTCGTTTACGTGGACCCCACGGGGATGCGCACCTACCGGGACAACCCCTGGCTCGTGAGCTTCCGGGAGCTTCTCGAACGGGGGGACGAACTGGAGAGGGAAAAGCCGCAGCTCTTCCCCTCGGAGCTGTGGCGCGGGCGGCCCGAGGACGTGGCCGTCATGATCCAGACCTCGGGGACGACGGGCCTGCCGAAGCTGGCGATGCTCTCGCACCGGAACTTCACCGCCATGGCGCGCAAGTGGATCGAGGCGACCCCCATCGGCATCGGGTCCAACTGGCTCTCCATTACCCCGCCCGCCTGGATCGTCGATCAGATGTGGGGCGCAGGCATCGCGCTCACGGGAGGCCTGACGATGAATTTCCCCGAGACGGCCGAGACGATCGAGGCCGACTTCCGGGAGATCGGGCCCGACGTGATCGTCTCGTCATCGCGGTTCTGGGAGGACCTGGCCTCGAAGATCCGCGTGCGGATGGCCGACGCGGGCTTCGTGAAGCGCAAGCTCTTCGAGGCGGCGGAGCGGATCGGCCAGAGGGCCGCGGACGCCGAGGCGGCGAAGAAGACCCCCACGGCCGTGTTGCGGGGCCTGCAGCGCATCGCCGGGTCGCTCGTGTTCAGGCCTCTGCTGGACCGCGTGGGCTGTCTCGGGATCAGATCCGCCTACACGGGGGGCCACCCCATCAGCCCCGAGGTGATTCGCTTTTTCCGCGCCTGCGGCCTCAACCTCAAGCAGTGCTACGGACTCACCGAGGCGGGCGGCATCTTCCAGGTGCAGCCCGACGGCGAGGTGAAGCCCGAGACGGTGGGCAAGGCCCTCCCGGGGACGGAGGTGAAGATCGCCGAGGACCAGGAGGTGCTCGTCAAGAGCCCCTCCAACTTTGCCGGATATTACAAGGATTACAAGGCGACCGAGGAGGCCTTCCGTGACGGGTGGCTGCGCACGGGCGACGCGGGGTATCTCGACGCCGACGGGCATCTCGTCATCATCGGCCGCAAGGAGGAGATCATCCGCAACAAGTCCGGCGCCGCCTTCTCCCCCGACTTCATCGAGACACGCCTCAAGTTCAGCCCCTACATCAAGGAAGCGGTGATCTTCGGCGAGGGGCGGCCCTACATCACGGCCTTCGTCAACATCGACATGGGCAATGTGGGCAACTGGGCGGAGGAGCGGATGATCCCCTACACGACCTACACGGACCTCTCCCAGCAGCCGCAGGTGGAGGAGCTGATCCTCGGCGAAATCCGCGCGGTCAACGAGCGGCTCCCCGATTACATGAAGATCAAGAAGTTCCTGCTGCTCTACAAGATGCTCGATGCCGACGACGAGGAGCTGACGCGGACGGGGAAGGTCCGCCGCCGCTTCGTCTACGGTCTCTACCTCAACCTCATCGAGGCCATGTACAGGAACGTCCGGTCGCTGGAGGTGAAGAGCCAGGTCCGATACCGCGACGGGCAGGTGGGAAAGATCGAAACGACGGTCAAGATACACGACGTGTTCTGAGAGGGACAAGGAGATACGAATGGATTTCTTTCTGCAGCTGCTGATCAACGGCGTGAGCATCGGCTTTCTCTACGGGCTGTCCGCCATGGGGTTCGTCATGATCTTCAAGTCCTCAAGCGTGCTCAACTTCGCCCACGGCGAGATCCTGGCGTTCGGCGCGTTTCTGTTCCTGGCCCTCGTGACCTGGGCGCAGCTGCCCATCGCGCTGGCCTTCGTCGTGACGCTCGCCGGCGCGTTCGTCCTGGGGTTCGTCATCGAGCGGGTCTTCCTCCGGCCCCTGATCGGCGAGCCGCTGATCCAGGTCATCATGCTCACCGTGGGGCTGGCCTCCATGTTCAAGGGGGGGATGCTGCTGGTGTGGGGCGGCAACCTCTACACCTACCCCGAGTTTCTCCCCGAGGGGCTCGGGATCGACTGGGGCATCATCCAGGTGCCTCCCGTCTACGTGGCGGCGATCGTCATCGGCAGCCTCTTCCTGCTGATGTTCGGCCTGTTCTTCAAGTTCTCCTCCCAGGGCATCTACATGCGCTCCGTGGCGGACAACCAGCCGGCGGCCCTCTCGCTTGGGGTGCACGTCCGGCGCGTCTTTGCCCTCTCGTGGGCCATCGCGGCACTGGTCGCGGGGATCAGCGGGATCGTGCTCGGGATCATCAACGGCATCAACGTCCACGAGCTCTCTTCCATCGGGCTGAAGGTGTTCCCCGTGGTCATCCTCGGGGGGCTCGATTCGATCGGAGGGGCGATCATCGGCGGGCTCATCATCGGCCTGCTCGAGACCTTCACGGGGGGGTACATTTCGCCCTCGCTGCGGGACATCGTCCCCTACGTGGTGCTCGTCTTCATCCTGCTGGTGAAGCCCTACGGCCTCTTCGGGCTGGTCGAGATCGAACGCGTGTAACGGGGAGAGTCAATGCGCGCAAGACCCCTTCGCTTCCGCCCTTGCGGGAATTACAGGACCCAGTACCGGGAGGAGCTGGCCGTCTTCGAGACCGATTTCGGGCGGCTGTGGGCCGCCGCGGGACTCACGGCGCTGTTTGTCCTCGTGCCCTGGATCGCCACGCCTTACCTGCTCTACGTCGTGAATTGCATCGGGATCGCCGCCATCGCCGCCCTCGGCCTCAACATCCTCGTGGGGTACACGGGGCTTATCTCCCTGGGGCACGGGGCCTTTTTCGGGGTTGGGGCCTACTCGGCGGGAATCCTCTCCGTCACGTACGGGGTCCCCTTCCTGGCCGTGGTCCCGGTCGCGGGTCTCGTAACCGCTGTCGTCGGCATGGTCTTCGGGATCCCGTCGGGAAGGCTCAAGGGGCTTTACCTGACGATCGCGACCCTGGCGGGGCAGTTCATCATCGAGTACGTCCTCATTCACTGGGAGAGCGTGACCGGGGGAACCATGGGGATGACGCTGCCCGCCCCCACGCTCTTCGGGGTGCCCGTCGTCGGGGACGTGCGCTTTTTCTATGTGATCTACACGGTGGCGGTCGTCATGGTCTTCGGGGCCGTGAATCTCATGCGGACACGCTACGGCCGGGCCTTCGTGGCCATCCGGGACAACGACAGGGCCGCGGAGGGCATGGGGATCCCGATCTTCCCGTACAAGCTGCTGTCCTTTGCCGTGAGCTCCTTTTACGCCGGCGTGGCAGGCGCCCTCTGGGCATACTACATGATCAGCATCTCCGTCGAGCCCTTCAACCTGGGCCTTTCGGTGGAATACATCGCGATGGTGATCATCGGCGGTCTCGGGAGCATTCCGGGGGCGATCTTCGGCACCGTGTTCATCACGCTGCTCAACGAGGGTCTGCGCTGGCTGACGGACACGATCATGAACATGGGCGGGGTCGCCGGAGTCAAGCTGACGCTTGCCCCGTTGCGGGAGTTCGTCTTCGGCCTCGCCATCGTGCTCTTCATCCTGTTCGAGCCGCGGGGGCTGGCGGAGGTCTGGCGGGTCGTGAAGTCGAGCTTCAAGCTCTGGCCCTTCTCCTACTAGGGTTCAGGGGCCCGGGAACAATGCGGGATCGGAACATATGAGTGAAGACAAGCTGCTCGTCATCAACAACATCAGCGTCGTCTACTCCGACGTGATCCAGGTCCTCAAGGGTGTCTCGCTCTCCGTGGTGCGCGGTCAGATCGTCTCGCTGCTGGGCAGCAACGGCGCCGGCAAGACGACGACCCTCAAGGCCGTCTCGGGGCTCCTGAAGCCCGAGAACGGCGAGGTCACCGAGGGGAGCATCCTCTTCGACGGCCGGCCGATTCACAATCTCTCCCCCGAGACGATCACGAGGGCCGGGATCATCCAGGTGCTCGAGGGCCGGCAGCCCTTCAAGTACCTCACCGTCGAGGAGAACCTCCGGGTCGGCACGGCAACGCGTTGGGGCAAGCCCTACAGGCAGGACCTCGATCGGGTCTATCACTATTTCCCGGCTCTGGCGAAGCGCCGGAGGACGCTCGCAGGCTACTGCAGCGGAGGCGAGATGCAGATGCTCGTCATCGGCCGGGCGCTCATGGCGCACCCGCGTCTGCTCCTGCTGGACGAGCCGTCGCTGGGGCTTGCGCCGCTGATCGTGAAGGAGATCTTTCAGATCATCGAGCGCATCAACCGCGAGAGCGGCACGACGATCGTCCTTGTGGAACAGAACGCCAACATGGCCCTCCAGATCGCGACATACGGCTACGTCATGGAGAACGGGAAGATCGTCATGGAGGGCCGCGCCGAGGAGCTGCGGGAGAACCCGGACGTCAAGGAGTTCTACCTGGGCATGGGGGCGGCCGGCACGGCGAAGTCCTACAAGGACGTGAAGGCCTACAAGCGCAGGAAGCGATGGCTCTGAGAGGCAGGGCGCAGGGAACGGCGGGATCCGCAAGAAAGAGGGGGCATCGGACGTGAGGCAGAGAGGCAGGTATTTCGACGCGAAGGAGACCAGAAGCAGCAGGCAGAGGCTGAGCGACCAGGCGGCGGAGCTGTCGGCCATGATGCGGCTGGCCATGAAGAAATCGCCGGTCATACGCAGGCAGTTCGAGTCGCTCGGGCTCACGCCGACGAAGCGCGCGGCCTTCGACCTGCTCAAAAAGCTTCCCGTGATCTCCCGCGAGAAGATCGTCCAGATGGAGATCGACGACCCCCCCTACGCGGGGCTGGCAAACCCCGACGCCGCGGTGGACCGGATCTTCACCTCGCCCGGGCCGGTCTACGAGCCGCACCTCTCCGAGTCGGACCCGATCTGGGCGAGGGCCTACCATGCCGCCGGCTTCGGCCCCGGGGACGTGGTCCTCAACGCCTTCTCCTATCACCTTGTCGCGGCAGGGCTCACCTTCCACAGCGGTCTGCGCCGGGTCGGGGCGACCGTCGTCCCGTCGGGCGCGTCGAGCGCCGCCGTGCAGGTCCAGCTCATCCGCGACCTGAAGGTGACAGGCTACACCGGCACACCGAGCTTCCTGAAGGCGATCATCGGGAGGGCCGAGGAGGAGGGGCACGACGTCCGGAAGGACTTCAGGCTCCGCAGGGCGGCCTTCGCCGCGGAACCGCTTCTTCCGGCCCTGCGGGACGAGTTCGAGGGCAGGTACGGCATCGACACGTACCAGATGTACGGGGCAACCGAGGTGGGTGACGTCGCCTACGAGTGCCGGGAGAAGAACGGGTGGCACCTCTGCGAGGAGGTGATCGTCGAGATCGTGGATCCCGAGACGGGCCTGGAGGTCGAGCCCGGGGAGCTGGGCGAGGTGGTGGTCACGCGCCCGAACGGCATCTTCTTCCTCTTTCGCTTCGGGACGGGCGACCTCTCGAGGCTCATCCCCGGGCGCTGCCGCTGCGGGAGGACCTCGCCGCGGCTTGCGGGAGTGGCCGGCAGGGTGGGGGAGGCCGTAAAGGTGAGGGGCCTGTTCGTGGCGCCAAGCCAGCTCAGGAAGCTTGCCGAGCGGTTCCCGGGCCGAAAGTTCCAGGCCGTCGTGACCCGGGAGGGGAACCGGGACGTTCTCACGGTCCGCATCGAGGCGCAGGGTGCGGGGCGGGGAAAGGAGGACATTGCCCCGTTCGAGAAGCAGTTTGCCGAGATCTGCACGGTCCGGATCGATCGGATCGAGCAGGTCCCGCCGGGGACCCTCGCCGAGGGGTACAAGGCGATCGTGGATGAGCGAAGCTGGAAATAGCTGGCGATCGAACAGGATACGCGGAACAATTTTGCCGGCTCAAAAGCGCTTTGCGACGGTTCTAAGCTCCCTCCACTGCTACGCCACAAACTCGCCCTTTGGGCTCAGACATGTGGCTTCGCGGCCGTTCCGGTTCGCCAAGAACCGTTCGCGCAAAGGCGCTTTAAACGAGCCTTGCAAAACCGTTCCGCGCTACCTGTCTTCAAAGGGATCATTTCTTGATGGCAGCCAGCACTTCCCGGATGTTCGGAAGCTCCTTGATCGGGTAGACCTTGATCCAGGCGACCTTCCCCTTTTCGTCCAGAAGGACGTTGGCGCGCTCCGAGAAGCCCTCCTTGCGGAACAGCCCCAGGGAGGCCGCGACCTTCCCGTGCGGCCAGAAGTCGGCCAGCAGCCTCGTTTTCCTGATCTTCAGGGATTTCGCCCATGCCGCCTTGCAGGGGACGCTGTCGACGCTCAGGCCGACGGCGACGGCACCCGCCTTCTCGAAGACCTTCACGTTTTTCTCGAGGGCCTGCATCTGCCTCGCGCAGATGGAGGTCCAGGCAAGGGGATGGAAGGAGAGCAGCACCTTCTTTCCCCTGCAGGCCGAGAGCGTGAAGTCCTGACCGTTCTGGTCCTTGAGCGTGAAATCCCTCACGCGCTTTCCCACTGTAAGCGATGCGGCCATGGGGTCCTCCTTTCTGAATCCGTGGGGCATCAGGCCCCGTCAATGCCATGGTGCTCCTTCTTGCGGAACCACCCCTCGGGATCGGAGAAGTAGTCCTCCGTGTCCTTGAGCGACAGGTAGTGCTGTCGCTCCATCTTGGAGAGCAGGTCGAAGAACGCCTTTTCCTTCGGGTCGGACGAGGCGTCCCGCAGCTCGGCGTAGAATTTCTCTCCCCGGGCCTCGAAGTCCAGGGCGGTGCGGACGGCCTTCAGGTCGTCGTTGTCGCCGGGGGCGGCCGCTTCCGCCTTCAGAAGGAACTCCTTGAGGATGTCTTTCACGAGGGTCCCCTTGACCTTGACGGGCAGTGACTCCGGCCACTTCTCCTCTTTCTTCCAGCGGCCGTGAATCTCCTTGAGCCGCTCGTAATGTTCCAGCTCGTCGTCGGCGATCTGCTTGAACATGGACTTGCCCAGGGGGTTGCGGCAACGCTCGGCGCTCTTGAGGTAGAATTCCCGTTCCCTCATCTCATTGGCGAGGGCGACCTCGAGGGCGTTCAGCCGTTCTTCCTTTTTCATGGGAACCCTCCTTTGAGACATCAAAATGTTTGCCGCTACTATATCAGAAGGGCCCCCACACGGGAAACAGGAAGTTTCAATATCAAGCCCCCGGGCCAAATCCCTTGAATTACCCTGCCCGGTGTGAAAGAATCGTGCAGCAGACCTTTCACGCCGACGGGTTGTCGATGGTCAGAACCATGCTGTATGCATTCCTGCTCGTCCTTGTCGTTGCCGCCTCGCTGCTTGCCTACCCTGTCATCCGCGTCAAAATGACCGACTCGGTGAGGCCTGTCGCGGGGCCTTTCTCCACCGCAGATGCCGAGACGCGCCTGTATGGGCACGTGCATCACCTCAGCGTGACGATCGGGTCCCGCAGCGTCTACGAGTACGATCGGCTCGAACGGGCGAAGGCGTACATTCTCTCCGTACTGGAGGAACTGGGTCTTCCCGTCGATCGTCAGACGTTCGACTACGAGGGCAGGCCCTATCAGAACCTCATCGTGACGATCGGCGGCCACGAACGCAGGGAGGAGACCGTCATCATCGGCGCGCATTACGACACCACCGAGGGAACACCCGGGGCCGACGACAACGCGAGCAGCGTCGCGGTGCTTCTCGAGTTGTGCCGAGCGCTGAAGGACTTCCGCCCGGAGAGGACGCTGAAGCTCATCTTCTTCACCCTCGAGGAGCCGCCCGCGTTCGGCACATCCCGCATGGGAAGCTACGTCTACGCCACGGAGGCCCAGAAACGAGGCGAACAGGTGCACGGGATGATTTCCCTGGAGATGGTGGGTTACTACGACGACCGGGAGGGAAGCCAGGCTTTTCCGCTGCCCGGCATGGGAGCGATGTTCTCGAACCGCGGCAACTTCATCGGCGTGGTGGGAAACCTGCCTTCCCGTGAGCTGGTCACCTCGGTCGCGAATGCGCTCAAACGGGCGTCCCCTCTTCCCGTGGAATCTCTTGCGGCCCCTGCGTTTGTGCCCGGAATCAGCTTTTCCGATCACGGGTCTTTCTGGAAGACGGGGTATCGGGCCGTCATGATCACGGACACGGCATTTTACCGGAACCCCAACTACCACACGGAGATGGACACCATCGAGACGCTCCGGTTCGACCGGATGGCCGATCTGCTGCGGGCAATGGTGCACGTCGCGCACACGCTGGCCGGGGTTTCCGAGGCAGGGACGGACGGCCTCCTGCGCATTCCCCCGCAGGGAGGCTGATCCAGGGGTTCCGCGCTGCGGCTCAGGCGGACGAGGCCGCCGCGATGTCCCGGACCTTCAGCTGGATGCTCGAGGAACCGTTCCAGGTGTTGATCTGGGGGGTGAAGGCGATGTCGAGGCGCACACCCTCGACGTTCTGCGCGTAATCGCCCCGGTTGAACCAGATCGAGCTGCAGGAGACCCCGTCGCCGTAGACCCGCATCTTGAGATGCTTGTTGCCCACGACGGTGGGGTAGGAGACCTGGACGTTGCGGGAACAGATGATGGGCTCGGAGTTTTGAATCCCGAAGGGGGCAAGCCGGTCGAACTGGGACACGAGATCGTGGGTGACCTGGCTCAGGCTGCACTGGGCATCGATGCGGGTTTCCTGGACCAGTTCCTGCACGACGAGCCCCCCCTTCACGATCTCCCCGAGCACCTCGCCGAGCTTTTCGATGTCCCCCTCTTTCACCGAGATCCCCGCGGCGTAGCGGTGCCCGCCGTAGGAGATGAGCAGGGGGTCGCAGAGCTTGAGACCCTCGTACAGGTTGAATTCGGCGATGCTGCGCCCCGACCCCTTGCCGATGCCGTCCTTGAGGCTGATGAGGATCGTGGGGCGGTAGAAGCGGTCGACGACGCGGGAGGCGACGATCCCGATCACGCCGGGGTGCCACTCCGGCGACGCCAGCACGAGGGCCCCCTTCTCCTTCGCGTTTCCCATGGAGTCGATCCGGGCCATGATCTCGTCGAAGATCGTCTTCTCCAGGCGCTGCCGCTCCCGGTTGCACGCATCGAGCCGGGCGGCGATCCGCTGGGCCTCGATGGTATCTTCCGTCAGGAGGAGCCTCACGGCGTCGTCCGGGGTTCCCACCCGGCCAGCCGCATTGATGCGGGGAATGAGGGCGAAGGAGGCCACGCCCGAGTCGATCACCGTGTTGCCCAGGCCGGCCGTGTCCCGAAGCGCCTTGAGACCCACCCGCCGATCCTCGTTGAGCAGTTCGAGGCCGATCCGGGCGAAGATACGGTTTTCGTCGACCAGCGGTGACAAATCGCCGATCGTCCCCAGGGCGACGAGGTCGAGATAGTCCCTGAGATTCGGGTAGGGACGCTGCGACCAGAATCCGATGTTGCGAAGCCCTCCCCGCAGCGCGATCAGGAAGTTGAAGACGATGCCGACGCCGGCCAGGTGCTTGAACGGGAAGGGGCAGTCGCTGCGGTTGGGGTTGATGACCGCCACGGCCGCGGGCAGCGTCTCCGGGACCTCGTGATGGTCCAGGACGATCGTGTCGATGCCCTGCGTGCGGGCGTATTCGATCTCCTCCCGGTCCGACACCCCGCAGTCGACCGTGACGATCAGCCGGACATCCTGTGCCTTGAGGCGGTCAATGGCCTTTCGGTTCAGGCTGTAGCCCTCGTCGACCCGGTCGGGGATGTAGTACATGACGCCGTCGTGGATCCCGCGGAGGAAGCGGTACAGGATCGCCAGGGAGGTGATGCCGTCGACATCGTAGTCGCCGTAGATCGCCACCGTCTCCCCGCCCTGGACCGCACGGATGAGGCGCGCCACGCCCTCCTTCATGTCTTTCATGAGGAAGGGGCTGTGCAGGTCGTGCAGTGACGGGTTCAGGTAGCGCCGCGCCGTCTCGAGATCGTTGATGCCGCGGTTGATGAGAATCTGGGATACGATGGGGTTCAGCTTGAATTCCTTTGAGAAAAGAGAACGGGTGTCCTCTTTGACTTCAGACAGTTTCCATCGCGTGATCGGCAGCATAGAAAGACTAGTTTCCGCGGCCCGGATAAGGGCCTGCGTCGTGGGCGCCTGGGATAGAGTCGTGTTTATATTAACAGCGTCGGGCTTGCTGTCAAGGGAAGAATTATTCTCCCTTGATCTTTGATGGTGCCGATGTTACGGATATCGCAGGATTTCCTGAGAGGCCCGATCGGGCAAGGCGCAAGGCCTCTTCGCCGTTCGTGGCATTCCGCATCGCGCCTTCCCGATCACCTGCGAGGGTTGCAACGGAGCGCGGAAGGACAGCACGCGCAGGGAAGCGCCCGCGTTCCGGAATGAATCCGTCCGTGAGGAGGGCGCCGCAGGGGATGCGGTGACTCCTGTCCAAAGGTAACATGCTGCTCAACACGCATACCTGGCTGCTGAGGGAATACGCCGGGACCCGCCTGGGGCCGGACAACCTCGACATCCTCGTCTACAACGTCATGCCCGACATCCTTCCCATTCATCGGGCAATCACACCCGAGATGACCCACCGGATGGAGAGACTCCACCCCATGCCGCCGGGCCGGGAGAGGGCCCGGTTCATCCAGTTTCACCTGCTCGTCGACGACCTGTCCCACCACGGCCACATCACGCACCGCGGCCACGACCGTTCCGAAAACGAATCGGGGGGCTACGCCTTCCTCAAAGGGGCTGCGCTCGCGGAGGACATGCTGGGAATGCACCGGCGGCTCGGCAGGCCCATCGACAGGGACGAGGCGCTCTACCGCTCCCACCTCGTCATCGAGATGGCCGTGGACCTGGTGATTTACAGGCGAAACCCGGGGATCGTGGACCTCTTTTCGCGGGCCGTGGAGTCCACACTCGAGAACGGCGTCGCCACAGTCGTCGACACGCTGGCCTGGGCCTACGCGATATCGGGCGGACTCGCAAGGGATGCGCTGCTGCAGGGGCTGGCGGCCTACAGGCAGGAGATCCTGCGGCGGTCGGTGAGCCTCGAGGGGCGGATCGACCTGTTCCTGTGGAAATTCTACCGGGGTGAGGCCGGGGATTCGGTGCGTCAGGGCGTGAGGGATCTCCTGGAGAAGGGAATCGAAAGCGTCGCCGACCACGAAAACTTCCTGTCGGCGACGCTTCGGGAGATCGCTGCGTCGGGTTTTTCCAGCGGTCTATAGGGCCTTGCGCACGGAGCCCGAACGCAGGCAGCGGGTGCAGACCTTCATCCGCTTCACGGACCCCTTGCTGTCCACGACCTGGAGCTTCTGGAGATTGGGGTACCAGACGCGTTTCGTCTTGTTGTTGGCGTGGCTGACGTTGTGACCCACCACCGGGCCCTTGCCGCAGACATCGCACACTCTGGCCATAACCGTCACCTCTCGAAAAGAATCGGTCCGCTTATCTAAACCAACGGCGGAGGGAATGCAAGCGTTTTTTAGTTCTTCATCGAGGGGGGCTGTCCCGTCGACTCGAGAACCAGCATCCAGATGTTGCCCCTGGGGTCGATCATTTTCCGCTGGGCGGCAACGGCCCGGAGCGGCAGGTGCACGTAGGCGTCGTTGACGAGACCCACGAGCATGCCCGTCTTTCCCGCCATCCCCGCGTGGACGGCGTACTGGGCGAGCACGCCGCACATGATGCTGTCACTGGCGTTGGCGGGCACGCTGCGGATGATGTAGCTCGGGTCGATGTACTTGAGGTTGATTTCGATGGCCCTCTTGCGGAAGTATTCCTCGATCCGGTCCCTCAGGAGGACCCCGATGTCATGGAGACGGATGTTGCCCGATGCATCGCGGCGCACCGGCCCTTTCCGGGCGAAGAGGTTCTGCCCTGCGCCCTCGGCCACGATGATGACGGCATGATGCCGGGCCAGCATCCGCTTCTCGAGATGGCGGAGGAACCCCTTCTCCCCCTCGAGGTCGAACGGCACTTCGGGGATGAGGACGAAATTCGCATCCCCCGAGGCCAGGGCCGCTGACGCGGCGATGTGACCGGACTGTCGTCCCATCAGCTTCACGAGGCCGATCCCCATGGGGGCCCCCTTCGCCTCCACGTGGGCGCACTGGATCGTCTTGACGGCCTCGGAGATGGCCGTGTCGAAACCGAAACTCTTCTGGATGAGAACGAGGTCGTTGTCGATCGTCTTGGGGATGCCGATCACGCCGATTTTCAGTTTCCGGCGGGCCGTCTCCTCCGTGATCAGCTGGGCGGCCCGCATCGTGCCGTCGCCGCCGATGACGAAGAAGAGATTGATGTTCATCCGCTCCAGGGAGTCCACCATCTCGGTGATGCTTTGGCCGCCCCTGGAGGAGGAGAGGATGCTGCCTCCGAGGTCCTGGATGTCCTTCACCACGTCCGGGGTCAGTTCGAGGAATTCGTGGCCGTATCGCGGGATCAGGCCCTGGAAGCCGTACCTCACGCCGATGATGTTCCGGACCCCGTAGCGGAAGTGGAGTTCCATGACCAGGGCACGCAGCACGTCGTTGATCCCGGGGCACAGGCCTCCGCAGGAGACCACGGCCGCCTTGACCTTCTGGGGCTCGAAGTAGATCATCTCCCGGGGACCGGCCACTTCCAGGGACACCGATGACAGGGGCCGGGCCCGCCTTGGGTCCCGGGTGTCGACGGTGATGTCGCTCAGGACCCTTTCGGCATCGCTCTTGAAGTAGCCCACCGTGAGCGGCGAGGGGATCTTGGGCTTGCCCAGGGTGTCGATCTCGAAATCGGTCTGCATCTTTTTCATCTCTCTGAATCTCCCGCTGCGAGCTGGCCGGCCTTCATTCCCGAGAGCACCTCCCCCTCGAACCCGAGGCCCGCGAAGGTCATCCCACCGGTCAAAAGGACGTTCGGACGGTGGGAGCGGACCGGGAAGGTCATCAGGCCGGGTAGGGAGAGGCCCGTGAACCGGTACCGGGGGTTCACGACCTGCTGGTAACGCCTGGAGACATCGATGGAGCCGTCGAGATCCATGAACTCGATGCTCTCTCGCAGGAAGGGCAGAAACCCTTCCAGCGACAGGAGCACGTCGTCGGCCGCGGCCGCGAGCTCGCCGTTCGCCATCTCGACGGGGGATCGGGGCAGAAGCGCCGTAATCGCAAGTGTCCGCTTGCCGGGGGGCGCCAGGGCCGTGTCGTCGGCGACGTTCGCTTCGAGGAACAGGAAGGGGCACGCCGCCTCTGCGGAGGGCTCGGAGATGTGGATGACGTATTCGCCCATGCGGTCGGGGAGCCCCCGGTTGTCGACCCCCAGGTGGAGGGTGAAGGGAAACAGGCGCGTTTCCACCTTTCGGAGCCGGCGGGCGAGCCTCGAGAACCTTCCATCCGACGACAGGACCTTTTCCAAGGCAGGTGACTTCGTGCTGATGACGAGTCTCTGCGCCAGCAGGCCGGCCGGCTTGCCCTTTGTCCGGATGTCCACCTCGATCCTGCCGCCCGCACGGACGGCCTCGACCGCACAGGGTGAAAGGGTTTCACCGCGCAGGTCCTCGTAGCGCTTGCGGAGCTGTTCGAGCATGCGGTGCTTGCCCCCGAAGTGGTAGTAGAGCCCGCGCCACGGAAGCGAGAGCAGGTAGGCCGAGGAAAGGGGCTTGGCATGGTTGACATGCAGGTTCGACAGCAGGGTGAACTCCGAGTCGAAGACGGCCCCCAGGGAGGGCCTCTTTGCGACGGCGCGGATCTTCTGCTCGAGCCGCCAGATTTCGCCCATGACGAAGGGCATGTCGAGGCAGCTCTTCATCAGGCCCTTGAGGGATCGGTCCCGGGTCTCGAGGGTTTCGCGGACCGCGCGCTCGAGGGTTTCCCCCACCTTGGCGACGGACTGGTACAGGGCCTGGAGCTGCTTTTCCTCGCCGGGATACTCCCGGCCGAGATCGTGCAGGAGGGCGTCGCGGTCGAGGAAGAAGTCGATGCGGTGCTCCGGCAGGATCACCTGCAGGGCCGGGTTCAGCGGCGATGCGCGGGAGGGTTCCGGCAGCGGGATGTTGAGCTCCGACAGCAGGCGCGAAAAAACCTGCCCCAGGCCGAAGCCGCTCCATGGGAAGGGGTCGATGTTGAAGACGTATCCCGAGCGCGAGAGGCAATCCTCGAGGCCGGACTCGGAGACCAGCAGGGTCTTTCGGCCGTAGCGGGCGGCAAGCAGGGCGGCGATGAGGGAACTGAGGTCGCTGCCGATGACGATCACGTCGTACATGGTTTGCGTTCCCGGCCTCCGGCGGAGGCCCTTCGGTGATGTCCCATTTTCCTGAAAGAGGCCCGTCCTGTCAAATGCGATCATGGGGCCGGGGACGGTCCGCGGGCCGCCGCGAGGCCGTTTCGTTCGACCGCCCACGTTTCGGGACGGTTCCAGACGCCCTGCACTTTGCTGCCGCGATATCGGCCTCTGCGCCCGGTCATTCGGCTCCGCCGCCCGTTGAGAACCGTTTGCGCAAAGCCGTCTTGAGCGGGCCCTGGAAAACGTTTCACGGCCCTTGGGAGGATCACAGATCCATCAGAAGTCGGTAACGGGCGGGTTGTGCCGGGGACTGTCCTCCGGCTCCGGGTGATCCAGGATTCGGACCTTTCTCCCCTCGACGCGCAGCTTCCCCTCGGCGTAGAGGCGGATGGCCTGCGGGTAGATCCGGTGCTCTTCCTTGAGAATGCGCCGGGACAGGGTGTCCTCGGTGTCCGCGTCGTAGACGGGGACCACGGCCTGGATGATGACGGGCCCCGTGTCCACGCCCTCGTCGGCGAAGTGCACCGTGCAGCCGGAGAACTTCACCCCGTAGTCGAGGGCCTTCTTCTGGCCGTGGGTGCCGGGGAACGAGGGCAGAAGAGCCGGGTGGATGTTCATGACGCGCATCGGGAAGGCGCGCAGGAAAAGGGGGGAAAGGACCCGCATAAACCCGGCCAGCACAACCAGCTCCACGCCGTGTGCCTGCAGCGTTTCGACGACGCGGCGGTCGTATGCCTCCCGGTCGGCGAAGCCCGCGTGCTCGATCACGGCGGCCGCAATCCCGTGCTTTCGCGCCCGTTCGAGAGCAAAGGCCCCGGGGTTGTTGCTGACGACGATCGCGATCCGCGCGGGGAGGGTTCCCTTTTCGATGTTGTCGATGATGGACTGAAGGTTTGATCCGCTCCCCGACACGAGGACGCCCAGGTTCACGATTCTCGGCATGGATGGCCTCCGGCACTCCGCATCAGGCGATGATGACGGGTTGAGCGTCTTGCTGCCGCTTCTCGATCGAACCGATCAGGTATGCCTTCTCCCCCAGGGCACCCAGCCGCTCGAGGACCTCCGGCGCCGTTTCGCCGTCGACGATGATCATCATCCCGATTCCCATGTTGAAGACGCGGAACATCTCGGAGTCCTCAATGCGGCCGTGTTTCCGGATGGCCTGGAATACGGGGAGCTCCGGCCAGCTTCCCCGGTGGATCACGGCCGCGCAGCGCTCCGGGAGGATCCGGGGGATGTTGTCGTAGAAGCCGCCGCCCGTGATGTGGACGAGCCCCTTGAGGCTGAAGTTCTTGTTGAGATTGAGAATGCTCTTGACGTAGATCCTCGTCGGCGTGAGCAGCTCCTCGCCCACCGGCAGAAGGAGGCCTTCCACGGGGTCATGGGCCTGGAGGCCGCAGCGGTCGAAGAAGACCTTGCGCGCCAGTGACAGGCCGTTGCTGTGAATGCCGCTCGAGGCCAGGCCGATGATCTTGTCGCCGATGCCGACCCGGGAGCCGTCGATGAGCCTTTCCGCCTCGACGATGCCGACGCAGAAGCCGACCAGCTCGTAGTCCCCCTCGCCGTAGAAGCCCGGCATCTCGGCCGTCTCGCCCCCCAGCAGGGCGCAACCCGCGTCCCGGCACCCCTTGACGACGCCCTCGATGAGCTGCCGGCCGATCTCAATGTCGATGGCGCCCGACGCGATGTAATCGAGGAAGAACAGGGGCTCGGCGCCCTGGACGACCACGTCGTTGACGGACATGGCCACGAGGTCGATGCCGATCGTGTTGTAGCGGTTCATCATGCGCGCGATGCTGAGCTTCGTGCCCACGCCGTCCGTGGATGCAACGAGGACGGGGTCCCTGTATTTGACCTTGTCGAGATGGAACAGCCCCCCGAAACCCCCGAGGCCGCCCATGACCTCCTTGCGGAACGTGGTCTTGACGAGCGGCTTGATCACATCGACAAACCGGTTCCCCTTGTCGATGTCGACCCCGGAGTCCTTGTACGTCACGTTGCCCCCCATAAGCTCCCCCAGGCTGCGCTTCAGAAAGCGGCTGAGCGGTCGGACGGAAACCGATCACTGGACAGCCGCAGGAACCATATCCGAAAGCGGCGGGCTTGTCAATTCGTTCCTGAGCCGACAGGCAACTCGAGCCTTGTGCGGGGAAGGTAAATTTGATAGACATATCGCAATGTTCCATTTCTGTCGGGCCCCGGTTTGCAGAGGGCCCGATTCTGGGGCGGCAGCCGCGGACGGGCTGCGGCCGCAAGGGGAAGAGGGACGTGGAAACCCTGAAACAGGCCCTGGAAAAGATCGAATCGCCCCTGCGGTTTTCCGCCGGGAATGATTTCCGCAATCTGACCCTCGTGCGCGATCTCGAAGAGCCGCTTCGAAGGAAGATCGCCGCCCTGCGGGACATGCTCCCGCAGAGGGTGCAGAATGCCGGGCAGGCCGGCCGGATGGCGCTGCGTCTGACGGCGCTCGAAGGGGTCGTTTCGGGCTTCGACGGCGCGTCCCCGGAGGAAAGAAAGAGGCGCATCGCGGAGGCCCTCGCCTGCGTGGACGCCCTGAAGGCGGAACTCGCCGGGGGCGGGGAAGCCCATGACCCCTCATTGCCGCAGGGAGTCCCGCGGGAGGCCCTCGCCTCGCTCGAGGCGGCCATGGAGAAACTCACCCGCCCGGCCCAGTTCGTCAAGGGGGTGGGCCCCAGAATCGGACAGCTGCTAGCCCGGAAGGGGCTGAAGACCGTCGAGGATCTCCTCCTGTTCCTGCCGCGGAAGTACGAGGACCGCCGCGTGATCAAGCCTGTTGCCCGTGCCGAGGCCGGCAGGAAGGAGACCGTTGTCGGCACCGTTGTCCGGGCCGAGATCCAACCGTACCGGAAACGGAAGGTTTTCGAGGCGGTGATCCGCGACGAAACGGCCGCCCTGAAGGCCAAGTGGTTCAAGGGCAGCTTCGCCTATCTGCGCAACCTCCTCAAGCCGGGTTGCCGGGTCATCCTGACCGGCGAGCTGCGGATGTACCAGTTCGAACCCGAGATGATCCACCCCGATTTCGAGATCCTCGAGGAGGGGGAGGAGAGCCATCTGCACTTCAAGAGGATCGTCCCGATCTACTCCGAGACGGAGGGCCTCGGGCAGAAGCAGCTGCGCCGGATTCTCCTCCACGCCGTCGAGGACTACGCCCGTTACAT
The DNA here is from genome assembly GCA_013177795.1 of Syntrophaceae bacterium. NCBI lineage: Bacteria > Pseudomonadati > Thermodesulfobacteriota > Syntrophia > Syntrophales > Syntrophaceae > Syntrophaceae bacterium. The sequence continues at coordinate 274,427 of JABLXY010000001.1, forward strand.
GCCGGGCCCGATCCCGCGGGAGATCTGCGAGAGGCAGGGCCTCATCGACATGATCGAGGCCGTGCGCGCCGTGCATTTCCCCGGTCCAGACGAGGACATGGACCGCCTCAACGCCATGCGCTCCGACGGGCATCGACGGCTCATTTTCGACGAGTTGTTCTTCTTTGAGCTTGCCATGGCCCTGAAGCACGCGGGAAATGTCCTCGACGAGGGCATCGCCTTCCGGACGGAGGGGGAACTGACGCGTCGGTTCCTTTCCATCCTGCCCTTCGGGCTCACGGCTGCGCAGAGCCGCGTAATCGCCGAGATCCACAGGGACATGGCGCGGCCGTCGCCGATGCACCGCCTGCTGCAGGGCGACGTGGGCAGCGGCAAGACGGTCGTCTCCATGGCGGCCATGCTGACGGCTTGCGAGAACGGCTACCAGGCGGCCCTCATGGCCCCGACGGAGATCCTGGCCGAGCAGCATCACCGCACCGTCGGCCGGTGGGCGGATTCGCTGGGCCTCAAAGCGGCCCTGCTGCTGGGCAGCATGCGCGGCCCGGAGAAGAGGGAGACGGCGCGGCGAATCGAAGCGGGCGAGGTGCACATCGTCGTCGGCACCCATGCCCTCATCCAGGAGGGGGTGGAATTCAGGAGGCTGGGCCTCGTGGTCGTCGACGAACAGCACCGCTTCGGCGTCGTGCAGCGCGCAACCCTGCGCGCCAAGGGCGCCAACCCGGACGTGCTGGTCATGACGGCAACCCCGATCCCGCGGACGCTCGCCATGACTGTCTACGGGGATCTGGACATCTCGGTCATCGACGAGATGCCCCCGGGCAAGAAGCCCGTCCGGACGAAGGTCTTCTACGAGCGGGAACGGCCGCGCGTCTACGAGATCATCCGGAAGGAGATCGCGAAGGGCAACCAGGTCTTCATCGTCTACCCCCTCGTCACGGAGTCGGAGGCCCTGGATCTCAAGGACGCCACCCGCATGGCCGAGCACCTGCAGCGGGACGTGTTCCCGGATCTTCGCGTCGGGCTGATCCACGGCCGGATGAAGGGCGCCGAGAAGGAGCAGATCATGCAGGCCTTCAACGGCCGCGGGCTCGACATCCTGGTGGCCACCACCGTGATCGAGGTGGGCATCGACATCCCGCAGGCCACCCTGATGGTGATCGAGCACGCCGAGCGGTTCGGCCTCGCCCAGCTCCACCAGCTCAGGGGGCGGGTGGGCCGAAGCGACATCCCCTCCTACTGCATCCTGATGACCGGATCGCGGGGTTCGGACGTCGCCCGGAGGCGCCTGGCCGTCATGGAGCAGACCCATGACGGGTTTCGCATCGCGGAGGCGGACCTCGAGATCCGGGGACCCGGCGAGATGATGGGGACGCGGCAGTCCGGCCTGCCCGATTTCCGGGTCGCCGACATCCTGCGCGACGGCCGGCTGCTGGCCGAGGCGCGCGAGGAGGCCTTCCGTCTGGTGCAGAAGGACCCCCGGCTCGAGAGGCCGGAGCATGCCCTGCTGCGGAGGGTCCTGCTGTGGAGGTGGGAGAGCCGCCTCGATCTGGCCCGGACGGGCTGAGACCTTTGGATTTCTTTTGACAAGACAGCGATTTTCACTATAATCGAAACCTTTGAACGCGTTGCGCCGCGGCCCGCGCGGCAGGCTGCGCAAACAGGAGCCAGCGCCATGAAGACCATCCAGGCCGGCCTGATCGGCTTCGGCAACATCGGCTCGGGGACCGTCAAGCTTCTCTTGGAAAACGGCGGTCTGATCGAGAAGCGCCTCGGGGCGAGGATCGTCATCCGGCGGATCGCCGACCTCGATCTGAAGACGCCCCGCCCGGTGGCGGTGGACCGGAAGATCCTGACTCGGGACGCCCGGGCCATCCTGAACGACCCGGAGATTTCGATCGTCATCGAGCTGGTCGGGGGGTACGAGCCGGCAAAGAGCTTCATCCTCGAGGCCATCCGCCAGGGCAAGCACGTGGTGACGGCCAACAAGGCCCTGCTGGCCACCCATGGCGACGAGATCTTCAAGGCGGCCGAACAGCGCGGCGTCAACATCGGCTTCGAGGCCAGCGTCGGGGGCACGATCCCCGTCATCAAGACCCTGCGCGAGAGCCTGGCTGCCAACCGGATCCGTTCCCTGTTCGGCATCCTCAACGGGACCACGAACTTCATCCTCACCAAGATGAGCGACGAGGGCAAGAACTACAAGATGGTGCTCCGGGAGGCGCAGCAGCTCGGTTTCGCCGAGGCCGACCCCACGTTCGACGTGGAGGGCATCGACACGGCACACAAGCTGAGCATCGTGCTGGCGCTGTCCTACGGCAAGCGGGTGAACCTGGAGGACATCTACCGGGAGGGCATCACCGGGGTGAGCCAGCAGGACATCGAGTTCGCCAGGGAACTGGGCTACAGGATCAAGCTGCTGGCCATCGCGATCCAGCGCGGCGATGCCATCGAGGCGAGGATCCACCCCACGATGATCCCCTTCGATCACCTGCTGGCGAATGTCAACGGCAATTACAACGCCCTGCACATCCGGGGCGACGCCTCGGGGTCCGTGTTCCTGTACGGCCAGGGGTCGGGGATGATGCCGACGGCGAGCGCCGTTGTGGCCGACCTGATCGACATCGCCCGTGACATCCAGAAGGGGATCTCCCGACGCGTCCCGTCGCGCTCTCTCTCGGAGGACGGGATCGAGGACATCGACCTGATGCCCATGGAAGAGATCGCGACCAACTACTACTTCCGGTTCTCCGCACTGGACCGGCCCGGCGTCCTGTCGAAGATCTCGGGGATCCTCGGGAAGCACAACATCAGCATCGCCGCCGTCATCCAGAAGGGCAGGGCGACCGACAGGACGGGGTCGGTGCCCGTGGTCATGACGACGCACGAATCCCGGGAGAGGGACGTGCGAATCGCCCTGAAGGAGATCGACCGACTGGCCGTCCTGAAGGGCAAGACGGTGCGGATCCGCATCGAGGACGACAGGCTGAAATGAAATACGTGGTGCTCCTCGGCGACGGGATGGCCGACTGGGCCGTCGACACTCTGGGCGGGATGACCCCTCTGGCCTACGCGAAGACCCCGAACATGGACCGGATCGCCCGCGAGGGGACCCTGGGCCTGATCGACACGGTCCCAAAGGGCATGAACCCGGGAAGCGACGTGGCCATCCTCTCCGTGCTGGGCTATGACCCCACGGTCTGCTACACGGGGCGCGGGCCGCTCGAGGCAGCGAGCATGGGGGTGCAGCTGGAGCCGGGGGACCTGGCCTTCCGCTGCAACCTCGTGACCCTCGGCGATGGGCCTGACCCCATCATGGTGGACTTCACGGCGGGGCACATCAGCTCCGACGAGGCACGGGAACTCATCCGGGACATCGACCGCGGGATGGGGACGGCGACGCTGCAATTCCACCCCGGCGTGGGATATCGCCATCTGCTCGTCTGGAAGGGCGGGGGGCCCGAGGTGGAGACCACGCCCCCCCACGACATCACGGGTCAGCCGACGGCGGCCTGGCTCCCAAGGGGGAAGGGCGCCGAGGACGTGATCGGCCTCATGCTGCGCTCCCGGGAGATCCTTCGGGACCACACGGTGAACCGGAAGCGGGCAGCCCTGGGGAAGAGGCAGGCCACGTCCATATGGCTTTGGGGGCAGGGCGGCAAGCCTGCCATGGAGCCCCTGTCGGCGAAGTACGGCCTGCGGGGGGGCATGATCTCGGCCGTGGATCTCCTCAACGGCCTCGGGGTCTACGCGGGCCTCGAGATTCTCAGGGTGCCGGGGGCTACGGGCTACATCGACACGAACTATGTCGGGAAGGCCGAGAAGGTGCTCGAGGCCCTCGGGGAAAAGGACTTTGTCTTCGTCCACGTGGAGGCCCCCGACGAGATGGGGCACGAGGGCAACGTCGAGGGCAAAGTGAAGGCCATCGAGGACTTTGACGAGAAGGTGGTGGGCACGGTGCTCGAGGGGATCGGCCGTCACGGCGACTTCCGGGTCCTCGTGCTGAGCGATCACCCCACGCCGATCGCGAAGAGAACCCACACGGACGAGCCGAGCCCCTTTGCCGTCCTTTGCTCCCGGCGGGACGAAAACGTCCGGGGAGCGGAGGGGTACAGCGAGGAAGCGGCCCGCCGGGCGGGCATCGTGGTGTCCCCCGGCTGTCAGCTGATGGGGGGGTTCATCGGCGACTGGAGACGATTCGTTGAAGACAGGCGTCGTTAAGATCCGGGTCATCTACGCCGACACCGACGCGATGGGGATCGTCTACCACACGAACTACATCCGCTGGTTCGAGATCGGCCGCACGGAGCTGATGCGGGAGGCGGGCATCGTATACAGCGAGATGGAGAAGGAGGGGTTCTTCCTGCCCCTCACGGAGCTGGCGTGCCACTATCTCTACCCGGCGCGTTACGACGACATCGTCCTCGTCGAAACGCGCATCGAGTACTTCCGGCGCGCCAGCGTGAAGTTCGCCTACGAGATCTGGGACGAGAAACGGGAGCGGCTGCTCGTGGAGGGCTCCACGCTCCATGCCTTCCTGAACCGGGAGGGCAAGATCGTGCGGGCCCCGGCGCAGGTGGGGGAGATATTCAGGGCGATGCAGGCCGGGCAGCCCGGAGGGTGAACCGGCCGGTTCGAGTCGTTTCGGGCGGCGCCGCAGGCGGGTGCCCGATCATGTCTGATTGACACCGGAGAACGGGATCATGGTTGCGTCAAAACTGGACAAGAAGGACCTGGAGCAGCCCGATGCCTTTCAGGAGGCCATGGGCAAGCTTCTCGACTATGCCGCGCAGAACAGGCGCAAGCTCTACATCGCTGCGGGCGCGATCGTCCTCGCGATCGTCTTGGGCGGCGGCTACTATTTTTACTCCGCTTCCCAGGAGAGCGAGGCGGCCAGGCTGCATTTCGATGCGCGGATGAAGGCGATGAGGGCCGACGCCATGGGAACGGCAGGCCCCGAGATCGTCAAGGCGCTGGCGGATGTCGTCGATAGGTTCCCCTCCACCGATGCCGCGCAGAATGCCCGCTACGAGCTCGGAAGCCTCTATTACCAGGCGGGCGACTATGACCGGTCCATCCAGGTCTACCGGGAGTTCATCGACCGGGCGGGCAGCAAGGACATCCGGACGATCTACGCCTGGTTTGGGATCGGTTACGCCCACGAGGCGAAGAAGGAGTACGAAAAGGCCCTGGAGGCCTTCAGCCGGGTCCCCTCGATGAACCCGGGGGCCGTGCACGAGGGGATCAGCTACCGCAATATCGCGCGCATCCACGAGGCGATGAACGACCGCGGCAAGGCCCTCGACTATTACCGGAAGGCGCTGGAGAAAACCAAAGACCCCGCTGCGACGACCCTCATCAAGCGCAAGATCGCGCAGCTGGGATAGAAGGAAACGGAGAGAACGATGCTGGAACTGATGTCGGGCAACGAGGCAATCGCACGGGGAGCATGGGAGTGCGGCGCCACCTTCGGTGCGGGCTACCCCGGAACGCCGAGCACGGAGATCCTCGAGGCCTTTGCGCAGTACAAGGGCGTTTACGCCGAGTGGTCACCCAACGAGAAGGTAGGGCTCGAAGTGGCCATCGGGGCCTCCTTTGCGGGGGCCCGTGCCATGGCGGTGATGAAGCACGTGGGGGTCAACGTGGCGGCCGACCCCCTGTTCACCGTGAGCTACACGGGGACCAACGGGGCGCTCGTGATCGTCACGGCGGACGACCCCTCGCTGCACAGTTCACAGAACGAGCAGGACAACCGCAACTACGCGAAATTCGCAAAAGTTCCCATGCTGGAGCCGGCCGACAGCCAGGAGGCAAAGGACTTCGTCAAGCTTGCCTTCGAGCTCTCCGAGCGATTCGACACGCCCGTCTTCCTGCGTACGACAACCCGCGTGTCGCACTCCAAGAGCGTCGTCCGTCTCGAACCGCAGCGGGAACTCGGGGACCGCACGGAAATCAAGCACCTCCCCCTGAAGTACGTCATGGTGCCCATCAACGCCCGCGCGCGGCGCGTCGAGGTGGAGAAGCGCACGCAGGCCCTTCGGGAGTGGGCCGAGACCTTCCCCGGCAACCGCGTGGAGATGGGTTCCCCCGACGTGGGCATCATCACGGCGGGCATGCCCTACAACTACGCGAAAGACGTCTTCCCGGACTACTCGTACCTGAAGCTCGGCCTGGTCAACCCCCTGCCGGAGAGGCTGATCCGGGCTTTCGCCTCGAAGGTCAAGAAACTCTATGTCGTCGAGGAGCTGGACCCCTTCATCGAGGAGCAGGTCAGGGCCATGGGGATCGAGGTGACGGGGAAGGCGGTTTTCCCCTACACGAACGAGTTCGACCCCGGCGTCATCGAGAGAGGCGTCACCGGCAGGCTCTCGGCGCCGGCCGTCACGACCCAGGCCATTCCTCCGAGGCCCCCGAACCTCTGTCCCGGCTGCCCGCACCGCGGCCTGTTCTACGCGCTCAACAAGACGAAGGCCTTCGTGTCGGGCGACATCGGGTGCTACACGCTGTCCTACATGAAACCGCTCTCCGGCATGGACAGCTGCATCTGCATGGGCGCCAGCATCGGGATCGCCCACGGCATGAGCAGGGCGCTGGGCCCGAAAGGGAAGGGGAAGGTCGTCGGTGTCATCGGCGATTCGACCTTTATCCACTCCGGCATCACGGCACTGCTCAACGCGGCGTACAACGGCAGCGACGCGGTCTTCATCATCGCCGACAACCGCACGACGGCGATGACGGGAATGCAGGAGCACCCGGCAACGGGGTACACCCTCCAGGGGGAGAAGGCGAAGGAACTCGATTTCGCGGCCCTCGGGAAGGTCCTGGGCGTCGAGAGCGTCGAGGTCATCGACCCGCTGCAGTTCAAGAACACGGCGGAGGTCCTGAAACGCGAGCTCCAGAAAGACGGGCCGTCGCTGCTCATCGCCCGGTCCCCCTGCGTGCTGCTGATGAGCAAGAAGGCAGCCCGGGCAAGGCATTTCGTCACGGACCCGGACAAGTGCATCGGCTGCAAGGTCTGCCTGAGCTGCGGCTGCCCGGCCATCTCGTGGAAGGACTTCGAGAAGGCGGGCCTGCCCCCGAGGCCGGAACGGAAGAAACAGAAGGGGATCGCCGTGATCGACGCGGCGCTCTGCACGGGCTGCACGTTTTGCGCACAGCTGTGCCGACAGGAAGCAATCATGCGGGAGGACGGATAGGGACATGGAAAACGGGGTGAAGAGCCTGCTGCTGGCCGGCGTCGGAGGGCAGGGAATCCTGCTGGCGAGCGACGTCATCTGCAAGGTCATGATGCGGAAGGGCTATGACGTCAAGAAGAGCGAGGTGCACGGCATGGCCCAGCGCGGCGGCAGCGTCACGAGCCATGTCCGTTACGGAAGGAAGGTCTACTCGCCCCTGGCGCGTAAGGGGGACGTGGACATCATCGTCTCCTTCGAAAAGCTCGAGACTCTCCGTTACCTGGATTACCTGAAGCCCGGTGGTCTCGTGCTCGTCAATGACGAGGAGATCTACCCGCCGTCGGTGAATCTGGGCGATGCGGACTATCCAAAGGGGATCGACGAGAGCCTTCGCGCCCAGCTCGGTTCGCAGAACGTGAAAGTCGTTCCCGGACCGGAACTTGCGGGCAAATCCGGCAACCGGAGAGCCGTCAACACGGTCATGCTGGGAGCCGTTTCCCGGTACATCCCCGAGATTGCCGCCGAAGACTGGAAGACGGTCCTTGCGGACATGCTGCCGGAGAAGATCGTCGAGGCGAACCTCAGGGCCTTCGACCTGGGTCGTGCCGCCTGAGCCGGGCCGATAAGCATCGGGGATTATTGACGAGGCGCAACACAATCCCTATTTTATCGCCATACGAACTCTGAAGGTGTGGCACAAGAGATGGCCGAGGATTATTACAAGGTACTGGGCCTGGATAAAGGCGCCAGCATCGACGACGTAAAAAAGGCATACCGAAAGCTTGCCCTGAAATACCACCCTGATCGGAACCCGACCGACAAGAAACGGGCCGAGGAGAAGTTCAAGGAGATCAGCGAGGCCTACGCTGTTCTCAGCGACCCGGAAAAACGTAAGCAGTACGATGAGTTCGGAACGGATGCCTTCCGGCAGAAGTTCACCCAGGAAGATATCTTCCGGAACTTCGACATCAACGACATCCTTCGCAGCTTCGGTTTCGGCAATCTGGGCGGGGAGTTCACCTGGTTCGGCGGCTCATCTGGCCAGGGCGGCAAGAGGCGCGTCTATACGCAGCGCCGGACGGATCCCTTCGGCGACATCTTTGGGGATCAGGCCTACGGGCAAAGGGAGCCTGCTCCGTCCAAGGATCAGGATATAGAGTATAACCTCTCGATTACATTGGAAGAATCAGTCCTCGGAACAGAGAAGAAGCTCTCTTTGAGAAAGGGCGATATCACCGAGGAGGTCAACGTGAAGATCCCGGCCGGGATTTCCTCTGGCAAGAAACTTCGTCTTGCCGGCAAAGGGCTTCGGTCGCCTTTCGGGGGCCCCGCCGGGGACCTTTACCTGAACATCCAGGTTCTTCCGCATCCCATTTTTTCGCGCGACGGCGATGATCTTTACGTCGAGAAAACCGTCAGCTTCTCGCAGGCCTGCCTCGGTACTACGATAGACGTTCCCACTCTTGGCGGGCCTCCGAAACGGATAAAGGTTCCTCCCGGGACCCAAAGCAACACCAAGATCCGCATGAAGGGCTTTGGAGTGCCCCATCTGAAAGGTGAGGGACGAGGGGACCAGTACGTTCGCATCTTCGTCGATGTCCCCAAGAAACTCACTCCCAGGCAGGCTGAACTGGTCAAGAAGCTCGCCGAAGAGGGCCTTTAGGGGCTGAAGAACCGATCAGTTCGATTCGAGAATCCCATCCCATTTCTATTCATTCCGTAATTTTTTATTCTGCTTATAAAACAGTTACTTGTAAAAGTAATATCAAGCAAATTCTGGCAATAATGAAACTTTTATGTCAATTATCGCTTGCAATAACATATAAAAATGAAACTATTGAAACACGCAATAGAAGATCCATGCGTCTGAGATGCAATACTAAAAATTTCATAATCTGATTTTACGAAAAGTATATGAAGGGCATACTTCAAGCGCTGGTTAAAGTCTTGTATTTGGGATCTGTGCGTACCGAACGGGAAGAATCAGAAATGACATCGGCATTAAATAAATGCCGGATGCGACTGAGCCAGGATGCAAAACGCATATGTCTGATAAGATATGTTATGTAAACTTATTGATTGGTTCTTTTCCCGCCTCACGTCTTGATGATCTCCATGTCACCCTGGACAGCCAGGGTGTCCCCCATCACGATGAGCACGCCGAGGACGCCCTCGATGGACATAGCCTTTGAAAGCCCTTTTCTCATATCGTTTTTAACCCTGACGATGTTTCCTACAGCCGTTGCCGCGGCGTCGGCAAGCGCTGCCGATTTAGATTTGATGCAGACCGCATCGGCAACACCGAAACTCAGGGAGTGCCCCACCGTTCCCGATGATGTGCAGATCCCGATGGGCGTCTCGCCGGCACGGATCTTCAAGGCGATTCGCCCGCTCAGCGATGATGTGCCGGCGAAGACCCCGATGGAAACGTCCTCCTTTACGTTCAGAAAAATATCTCCGCCGTTCTCGACGATGACGTTTGCCGTTTTCTCCAGCAGCCGCCGGCCAACGGATTCGGCGATTGCTCCGGCCACGGAGGCCATGGGACCGACGCCGGCCCTCAGGGAGGCATCGAGCATGGTCCTGACGATAGCGGGCGCCAAAGCATCACTTGCGAGCGGAACGAGCGAGGCCGCGAATTCAGGATGGATCCGGATGTATTCCTCTATCTGGGAGCGATACAGGTGCACCGCCTCGCAGGCTGGCGCAGTGAGATCGGAATCGGCGAGAATATAGAGATCGGTTTCGCTGACTTTTACGTTGAAACACGAGTAATTACGTATACTTGAATATTCCCGATAGACTCTGTCTACATACCGGGGCAAGGCTGCACCATAAAACCGTCATTGTTGATGTTGGAGTTGACCGGCGGCCGGGGGGCAAGGTCTCCGCTCAGTGAAAACGTGTCGTGCCGGGTCCCAGCAGTCGCTCAACCTCCTCTTTCAGGGGCTCCGAGATGTTGATCCTCGATGCGCTGCCAAGATACACTACGGTTTCGCTCTGATTCGGAAGCAGGATATGGAGATAACAGTCATGCTTCCCGGGGTGCCGGCGGCAGATTTCACGAAGTTTTTCGATGTGATCGCCTTCCATCCTGCCGGCATCGAAGGTGACGTGGATGGCACTGAAGCTGACCCCGTTGTACTCCGCGAGCCGGTGCACTTCAGAGACGATGATGCGGCTGCTCTCCTCGGTTACGTCGAGATTTCCCTTGAAGAGAAGCGGCTCGTCCGAGTCGAGCAAGTCCCTGTATGTGCGGTATGCGTCAGCGAAAACGATCCCCGTGTAGGAACCTTTGAGGTCTTCGATGGTCACGTAGGCCATGGTATCCTTCTTTTTGGTCGGGACCTCGCGCTTGTGGCTGACAATCCCGGCCACGGTGACGTTTTCTTTGTCGTGCATCTCGGAGATTCGCTCGGCGTCGGCGTTGGTGATGAGCTTGAGCTTGTCCGCGTAACGCAGCAGCGGATGGCCCGTGATGTAAAATCCGAGGGTCTCCTTTTCGTAGAGAAGAATCTCGCCGTGATCCCACTCCTCCACGGCGAGCAACAGGTCCTTTTCGGACATTGCCGAATCATCCGGCGGGCCGTCTGGCCCGTCGAAGAGGCCTGCCTGGGCGCTTTGCCTCTGCTCCTGGATCCTCTGGCCGATGTCCATGAGACGCTCGAAGCCCTCGATCAGCTGCCGCCGCCCATAGCGCAACGAATCGAAGGCGCCGCATTTGATGAGGCTCTCCACAACCCGCTTGTTGATTTTCCTGGGGTCGACGCGGGAGCAAAAATCAAGAAATGACTTGAACGGTCCTTCCTTGTCCCTCGATTCAATGATGGATTCTATGGCACTCTCTCCGACGTTTTTCACGGCGGCCAGCCCGAAGCGGATGTTCCCCGCATCGATGCTGAAGTCGAGGGCCGACTGGTTGATGTCGGGGGGCAGAACATTGATCCCCATCTCCTTGCAGACGCTGATGTGCTTGATGACCTTGTCGCGGTTTCCTTTCTCACTGGTGAGCAGAGCCGCCATGAATTCCACGGGGTAATGGGCCTTCAAATAGGCCGTCTGGTAGGAGATCATCGCATAGGCAGCGCTGTGGGACTTGTTGAACCCGTATCCGGCAAACGTCTCCATCTGGTCGAAGATCTTCTTCGCCTTGGCCTCGGGGATCTTGTTCTTCATCGCCCCGGCGAGGAATTTCGGCTTCTCCTTCTCCATCTCGGCCGAGTTCTTCTTGCTCATGGCCTTTCGGAAGGTATCGGCCTCGCCCATGGTGTAATTCGCCAGCGCGCTGGCGATCTGCATGACCTGTTCCTGGTAGAGGATGACCCCGTAGGTTTCCTTCAGGATCGGTTCGAGTTGGGGCACCTCGTAGGTGCTCTTCGTCTTGCCCTGCTTGCGGGCGATGAATTCCTGCACCATCCCGCTCTTCAGGGGGCCCGGCCGGTACAGGGCGATGAGCGCGATGATGTCCTCGAAGCAGTCCGGCTTCAGCCCCACGAGGATCTCCTTCATGCCGCGGCTCTCCAGCTGGAAGACGCCGTCGGTTTCCCCCTTGGAGAGAAGCTGGAACGTCTTGCGGTCATCGAGGGGGATGTCGGAGATATCCAGGTGAACGCCCCTGCCCTCCTCGATAAACTTCAGGGTGTCCCGGATCACCGTGAGTGTCTTGAGTCCGAGGAAGTCGAACTTCGTGAGACCCGCCGCCGAGAGATCGTTCATGGAGAACTGGGTCACGATGTCGTCGTTGGGGCTCTTGCACAGGGGCACGCGCTCGACGAGCGGCTTGTCCGAGATGACCACACCGGCCGCGTGGGTCGAGGAGTGGCGATTGAGACCCTCCAGGGAGCGCGACAGGGCGAGAAGGCGGCGGACCTTCTCGTTCTTCTTCTGCTCTTCCTGAAGGCGGGGCTCCTGCTTGATGGCCTCCTCGAGGGTGATGTTGAGGACGTTGGGAACCAGTTTGGCGATGCGGTCCACCTCTCCATAGGGCATGTTGAGGGCCCGGCCCACGTCGCGGATCACGGCCTTGGCCTGCATCTTCCCGAAGGTGATGATCTGCGCCACGCGGTCGCTGCCGTATTTCTCGGACACGTAGCGGATGACCTCGTCGCGGCCCTCCATGCAGAAATCGGTGTCGATGTCGGGCATGCTCTTGCGGTCCGGGTTGAGAAAGCGCTCAAAGAACAGGCCGTAGCGGATCGGGTCGATCTCGGTGATGCCGATGGCGTAGGCCACCAGGCTGCCCGCCGCGGACCCGCGACCGGGACCCACCGGAATGTTTCGGCTTTTCGCGTAGTTGATGAAGTCCGAGACGATGAGGAAGTAGCCGGCGAAGCCCATGGACTTGATGATGTCGAGCTCACGGGCCAGGCGCTTTTCGTACTTCTGCCGCAGCGACGGGTCCCGGTCCTTCAGGATTCTCGGCATGAGCCTCTCGAGGCCCGACTTGGCCATTTCCTCGAGGTGCTCGTCCAGCGTCTTCCCCTGGCCGATTTCGAAATGGGGCAGGTGAACCTGTTTGAAATCGAGGGAGAGGTTGCACTTCTCGGCGATCACCATCGTGTTCGCGATGGCCTCGGGGCAATACGAGAAGAGCTGCTTCATCTCGTCGGGCGACCTCAGGTAGAAGGCGTCCGTGGCGAATCGCATCCGGCCGGGGTCCTCCATGGTCTTCCCCGTCTGGATGCACAGCAGGACCTCGTGGGCCTCGTGGTCGGCGCGCTCGAGGTAGTGGCAGTCGTTGGTCGCCACGAGCGGGATGGACAATTCCCTTGAGATTTCCATCAGTTTTTCGTTTACGACCCCCTGCTCGGGGATGCCGTTCTCCATCATCTCCAGGTAGAAGTTGCCCGCGCCGAAGATCTCCCGGTATTCAAGGGCCGAGGTCCTTGCCTTCTCCATGTCCCCCTTCAGAATCCAGTACGCGATCTCGCCGTGCAGGCACGCGCTCGTTGCGATGAGCCCCTCGCTGTGGGCGGCCAGAAGCTCCTTGTCTATTCGGGGGCGGTAGTAGAAGCCTTCGAGGAACCCCTTCGAGGTCAGCTTCATCAGGTTGCGGTAGCCCTGGAGGTTCTTGACCAGCACGATGAGATGACGGGCCGTCTCCCCCGGCCCTTCCGTGGATTTGTCGAAGCGGCTCTTGGGGGCCACGTAGAGCTCGCAGCCGATGATGGGCTTGATCCCTGCCTTGTAGGCCTGTTGGTAGAAGTCGACGGCGCCGTACATGTTGCCGTGATCGGTGATAGCCACGGCGGGCATCTTGAATTCCTTGGCCTTTTTGAACAGGTCGCCGAGACGGATGGTGCCGTCCAGGAGGCTGTACTGGGTATGGAGGTGGAGATGGACGAAATCGACGTGCTTCATGGCATCCTGGGTTCCTGATGGCCACTTACATGAATGACAAGGCCGTGGAAAAACATGTTTGCGGGGTCAGTCGATCCGGTAGTTAGGCGCTTCCTTCGTGATGATCACGTCGTGGACGTGGCTTTCGCGGAGGCCCGAGGGTGTGATCCGGACGAAGCGGGCCTTCTGTCTGAGCTCCTCGATGGTCCGGCAGCCCACGTAGCCCATTCCGGCCTTCAGGCCGCCCATGAGCTGGTAAATGCTGTTCGAAAGGGACCCGCGGAAGGGCACCCTGCCCTCGATGCCCTCGGGGACGAGCTTCAGGGAGCTCTCGATGTCGTCCTGCATGTAGCGGTCGCGGCTGCCTTCCTTCATGGCCTCGAGCGAGCCCATGCCCCGGTAGACCTTGTAGCTCCGGCCCTGGAACAGGACCGTCTCGCCGGGGCTCTCCTCGGTGCCGGCGAAGAGCCCCCCGATCATCACGGAGTGCGCCCCGGCCCCGAGGGCCTTGGTGATGTCGCCGGAGTACTTGATCCCGCCGTCGGCGATGATGGGGATGCCGTGTTTCTTCGAGGCCCTGGCGCATTCCATGACGGCCGTCATCTGGGGGACGCCGATCCCGGCGACGATGCGGGTCGTGCAGATGGAGCCCGGACCCACGCCGACCTTCACGGCGTCTGCCCCGGCTTTGATGAGCGCTTCGGCGCCTTCGAAGGTCGCCACGTTGCCGGCGATGACCTCGCAGCCGGGGAAGTTTTTCTTCGTGTCGCGGACGGCGTCGAGGACACCCTTGGAGTGCCCGTGCGAGGTGTCGATGCAGATCACGTCGCAGCCCGCCGCCAGGAGGGCCTGTACCCGGGCCTCGCGGTCGGTGATCCCCACGGCGCCGCCGACCCGAAGGCGCCCGAGCTGGTCCTTGCAGGCATTGGGGTATTTCTGGATCTTCTCGATGTCCTTGATCGTGATGAGGCCCTTGAGGCAGAACTCGTCGTCGACGACGAGCAGCTTCTCGATGCGGTGCTTGTGGAGAAGCTTTTTCGAGTCCTCGAGACTGATGTTCTGGGACACGGTGACGAGATTGTCCTTCGTCATGACGCTGGAGACGGGCTGATCGAGGTTGGTCTCGAAGCGCAGGTCGCGGTTGGTCAAAATCCCCACGAGGCGGCGTCCCTCGACGACGGGGACCCCGGAGATCTTGTAGCGGCTCATGAGTTCGAGGGCGTCCTTCACCTTCTGCTCGGGCCCGATCGTGATGGGGTCCACGATCATGCCGCTCTCGGACTTCTTGACCTTGTCGACCTCGAGCGCCTGCCGCTCGATGCTCATGTTGCGGTGGATGATGCCGATGCCGCCCTCGCGGGCCATGCAGATGGCGGTCTGGGACTCCGTCACGGTGTCCATGGCGGCGCTGACGATGGGGATGTTCATCACGATCGTGTTCGTGAGGTTCGTCCTCGTGTCCACGTCCTTGGGCAGGATCGTGGACTCCGCCGGGATGAGCAGCAGGTCGTCGAAGGTCAGGGCCACGTTGATGTCTGTTTCCAGCATGAAATCCTCCAATCGGTTCGTCGCTCCGCGCGGGACACCGGGTGCGCCCCGCGCCTCTCAGGCGCCGTCGCGCTGCTGAATGTAGTACCGCTTGCCGTTCAGGGGAAGATAGTAGGCGTCCCGGGACTCGTCGTACTCGAACGCATCGGCGATCTGGTAGTAGCTCGACCGCAGGAATCGGGCCGGGTGGCCTTCGGGCTTGACCGAGCAGTACAGGACGTTGTCCCGGCTGATGGAGAGCGTCGAGCAGTCGATCTCTTCCAGCGTCTCGTCGCTGAGCAGGACGACAATGCGCTCGTTGCCCTCCTCTGGCTTCCCGAGCCGGTAGACGGCCTTCACGACGTAGGCCGTGTCCTCCACCTCGAGGGATGCGATGTCGTTTTCGAGCTCGATGTAGTAGCGTCCTTCGTCGTCCCGCTTGAGATTCTCGTAGAAGAGCTTCACGATGTCCTTGCGGAACATCTCGCTGCCCTTGTAGTGCCAGCCGCCCTCCTTGTCGATCCGGATGTGGCTCGGGGGAAGATCTTCTGCCCTGATTTTCATCGATTCCCGTCCCTCATCGCCGGCTGTCCAGCAGAATCGTCACGGGCCCGTCGTTGACGAGCCCGACCTTCATCATGGCCTGGAACTGCCCCGCGGCGACGTGGCGGATCTTCTCCCGGGCCCTGGACAGCATGTACCGGTACAGCCCGTCGGCCTTCACGGGGTCCGCGGCATCCGTGAAAGAGGGCCTCCGCCCCTTGCGGCAGTCCGCCAGCAGGGTGAACTGCGACACGACGAGGAGCTCGCCCGCCGTGTCTGCCAGGGAACGATTCATCTTCCCCTCGCCGTCCTCGAAGATGCGCAGGTGGATGATCTTGTCGAGGAGAAAATCGGCATCCTTTTCGTCGTCGTCCTTTTCGACGCCGAGCAGGACGAGGAGCCCCGCGCCGATGCGGGCGATCTCCGCCCCGCCGACGCTCACCGAGGCGCTGTCGACTCTCTGGATGACGGCTTTCATAAGGCCGCACGGCGGAAGGCTTCGGCCGTCCGGTACCCCCCTGTCGGTCGTTGCCGCATGTTAGCAATTATCCCTCACCCCTTCAAGCCTTTTCTGGAAAAACCTTCCGGGCTTGCCCGCCCGCCCCGGCGCTGCTATACTCCGGCCGCGGCGCCGCCGGTCGCGATCGGGGGACACGGGCGACCGACCGCACCGGGAGTGACACGACGGGATGGGGAAACCGTACGTTCTGCTCGTGAACCCGTGGATTCACGATTTTGCCGCCTACGATTTCTGGGTGAGGCCGCTGGGTCTCTACATCCTGGCTGCGCTGCTGCGCGGGGCGGGATGCACCGTCCGGCTGATCGACTGTCTCGACCCTGACTCCGACGGTCTGCGGAAGGCCCCGCGGCGCGGCGCCTGGGGTGAAGGGAAATTCTGCAGCGAGAGGATCCCCGTGCCTGAGGCCCTGGAGTGCATGGGGAGGCCCTTCCGGCGCTACGGGATGAGGCCGGAGCGGTTCCGCAGGCTTCTCGCGTCCGGCGGCAGGCCCGATGCCGTCCTCGTCGGCTCTATGATGACCTACTGGTACCCCGGTGTGATCGAGGCGATCCGGGAGGTCCGCGCCGCCTGGCCGGGGGTGCCGGTGATCCTCGGCGGGACCTACGCGACCCTGTGCGGGGCGCACGCCCGCGCCCATTCGGGGGCCGATTTCGTCCTGTCCGGCCCCGGGGAGTCGACCCTGCCCGGCGCCCTGGGCGAGCTCACGGCTTTCCCCGTCGCCTTCGACGTCGACGCCGGGGATCTTGACAGCTACCCCTACCCCGCCTTCGATCTCTCGGAACGACTCGATTCGGTGCCCCTCCTGACGTCCCGGGGATGCCCGTTTCGATGCACCTACTGCGCCTCGACGCTGCTCGGGGGCCCCTTCCGCGCGAGGGACCCCGTCCGGATCGTCGACGAGATTGAGCACTGGCACCGTCGCCGCGGCGTCGTCGATTTTGCCTTCTATGACGACGCCCTGCTCGTCGATGCGCCCCGGAGAGCCATCCCCATGCTCGAGGAGCTCCTGAGGCGGGGGCTCGCGTGCCGGTTCCACTGTCCCAACGGTCTGCACGCGCGGGAGATCTCGCCGCGGCTGGCCGCGCTCATGTTCCGTGCCGGCTTCCGCACGATCCGCCTGGGCTTCGAGACGGCCTCGGCCGAGCGACAGGAAGCGACCGGGGGAAAGGTGACGTCCGAGCACCTGCGGCAGGCCGTCGCGTACCTGCGAGAGGCGGGCTACCGTTGCGGCGACATCGGCGTCTACCTGCTCTGCGGCCTTCCGGGGCAGGATGCCCGGGAAGTGGCCTGCGGCATCGATCTGGTCAGGGCCGCCGGGGCCCGCCCCATCCTGGCCGAGTATTCGCCGATCCCCGGCACGGCCCTCTGGGGCGAAGCCCTGCGGCATGCCCGCTACGATATCGCCGGCGAGCCCCTCTTTCAGAACAATTCCCTGCTGCCCTGCCTCAGCCCGGCATTCGGACCCGGGGACTTCCAGGCGCTGAAAAACCGCGCGAGGCAGGCCGTCTCGGATGCCGAATCCCCCTGAAAGAGATTGAATTTTCCGTCACGATCCGTCATAATGCCGGCACTGCGGACCCGGATCCGGCGGGGCCGCGCGGAGAACCCGGTCACCCGGCGCGAAGGTTCATGACGTTGATCCTCTGGCTCAGGGAAATCCTCATCGGTGTGCTTTCTGCCTTTTTTCTCGTCTGGGGCATCTCCCTTTTGCTTTCCGCCTATGCCCTGCAGAACCCCGCGGAATTCGTCGTGGTCTTCTTCGCCGCCAATTTCATCGTCCTGATCAGCGGCACCGGCGTTCTCTACGCGCTCTTCCGCTTTCGGAAACTATGGAAGGAGAACCTCCGCCCGTCATGATTCCATTCGGAAAACGTCCGGCGCCCGTCGCCGGCGGCCCGTTTCGGGCCCTGCTCGCGGTGGCGGCCCTCGTCGTCCTCGTGCCCGCCGCATCTGCGGCCTACAACCTGGAAGACCGCGTCCAGCGGGTGACGCTCGAAAACGGCCTGAGGATCCTCCTCGTGGAGCGGCACACGAGCCCCACCGTCTCCCTGTACATCCGACACCTCGTGGGGGCCGCCGACGAGGCGGACGGGCAGACCGGGGCGGCCCATCTCCTCGAGCACATGCTGTTCAAGGGGACCCGCACGATCGGCTCGAAGAACTTCAAGGAGGAGGAGCGGGTGCTGAAGCGGATCCGCGAGACGGGCACGGCGCTCGATCTCGAGCGGATGAAGGGGACCCGTGCCGACGGGGCGGAGATCAAGCGCCTCGAGCAGCAGCTCAAGGCGCTGCAGAGCGAGGCCAAGGAGTGGATCGTGGAAAACGAGATCGACCGGCTCTACACCGAAAGCGGCGCCGTCGGCCTCAACGCGTCGACGGGCCAGGACGTGACGACCTACAAGGTCAGCCTGCCTTCGAACCGCATCGAGCTGTGGGCCCGCATCGAGGCCGACCGGATGACAAACCCCGTCCTGCGGGAGTTCTACACGGAGCGCGACGTCGTCATGGAAGAGCGCCGGCAGACCTACGAGTCCGTCCCCGCGCGGAAGCTCTCGGAGCTCTTCTTCGCCACGGCCTTCACGGCGAACCCCTACCGCCGCCCCATCATCGGCTGGCCCTCGGACATCTCCTTCCTGTCCCCCGACTATCTCGAGTCCTTCTTCAGGCAGCACCACGCGCCGGGCAACACGGTGATCGCCATCGTGGGGGACATCGACGCGGCCAAGACCGTGGACATGGTGAAGAAATATTTCGGGGCCATCCCGGCCCATCCCCCGATGGTGCGCCGCGTGACGGAAGAGCCCCCCCAGAGGGGCCAAAAACGGGTCACTCTCGTTGCGGACGCGAACCCGCACCTCATCATCGGCTGGCACAAGCCCACCCTGCCGGCCTTCGAGGACTACGTCTTCGACGTCATCGAGGCCCTGCTGTCGAAGGGGCGCACCTCCCGGTTTCACCGCTCCATCGTGCAGGGAAAACAGCTTGCCGAGGACGTGAGCGCAGCCAACGGCATGCCCGGTGCACGATACCCCAACCTCTTCATGATCTCCGGGACCCCGCGCCACCCCCACGGGCCCGATGATCTGGAGAAGGCCATTTACGCGGAGCTGGAGAGGCTCAAGAACGAGCCGGTGAAAAAGCAGGAACTGGACAAGATCGTCAATCAGCTACGGGCGGAGTTCATCCGCGAGCTCAGCTCGAACTCGGGCCTCGCGAGCCGGCTTTCCTACTATGAGATCATCACGGGCGACTACCGGTACATGACCCGCTACATCGAGATGATCGAGAAGGTCACCCCCAAGGACATCATGGAGGCGGCGAAGAAATACCTGACCGAGGAAAACCGGACCGTGGCCGTTCTCCAAAGGGAGGTAAAACCGTGAGGAACGCACTCGCCCTCGGCCTCGTTCTGCTCCTCATGGCCGCCGGGCCTTGCCCCGTCGGGGCGAAGGAAGAGCAGCCGGCGCCCGCATGGCCCGACCCGGACCGTCTGACGTACGGGGAAATCCGGTTCTCGCCGCCGAAGCCCGAACGGGTCGTCCTCGAGAACGGCCTCACCGTCTACACCCTGGAAGACCGCGAGCTGCCGCTCGTCCAGGTCTCGTTCATCGTCGGCGCAGGGTCGGTCCTCGAGCCGGACGGCAAGGCCGGCCTGGCGGAACTGACGGGCGACGCCATGCGGACGGGCGGCGCGGGAGAACTGAGCGGCGACGAGGTGGATGAGCAGCTGGAATACCTGGCGGCGCCGGTATCCGTCAACATCGGCATGGAATACGGGACGGGCAGTCTCTCGGTTCTGAAGAGGGACCTGGACAAGGCCTTCCGGATCTTCGCCGATATTCTCCGCAGGCCCGCTTTCGAGGAGGAGAAAGTCGAGCACGTCAAGAATCTCAAGATCGAGGAGCTTCGCCGCGTGTTCGACGCGCCGCAGCGGTTGGCGTTCCGGGAGTTCCGGCGTGCGCTCTACGCCGGGAACCCCCGTGGCCGGCTGGCGGAGATCAAGACGGTCGAAGCCGTCACGCGGGACGACCTCGTCGCGTTCCACGGGGCCCATTTCTTCCCCCGCAACCTGCGGATCGCAATCACGGGGGATCTCTCGAAGGAAGAGGCCCTTGCATTGGTCGAGCGGCATTTCGGCGACTGGGACGCGGAAGGGGATTTCAGCACCCCGCCCCTTCCGAAACCGCAGGAGCGGGGGCCCCTGCATCACTTCCCAAGGAAGGGGCTTCAGTCCACGGTGATCATCGGCACGATCGGGCCGGGCAAGGAAAGCCCCGATTTTCACGCCTTCACGGTCCTGGACCACATCCTGGGCAGCGGCGGGTTCCGCTCCCGGATCTTTCAGGAGGTGCGGAGCAACCGGGGCCTGGCCTACAGCGCGGGCAGCTTCTACGAGGGGCGGCAGGGCTACGGGACGTTCGGGGCCTACGCCATGACGAAGACGGAGTCCACGGGCCAGGTCCTGTCCGTCCTGCAGGACATCCTGAATGACGTGCGGGAGTCGCGGCTGCCGGCCCAGGATGTCCACCAGGCCAAACGGGCCATCGTCAACAGCTACATCTTCTCCTTCACGTCGTCTCACATGATCGCCTTTCAGCACATGGCCCTCGAGTTCCAGGGGCTTCCCGTGAAATTCCTGGCCGAGTACCCGGCGAAGATCGACGCGGTCACCCGGGAGGATGTGTTACGGGTGGCGGAGAAGTACCTGGACCCGGACCGCCGCACGGTCTTCGTTCTCGGCGACGAGACGAAATTCGACAAGCCGCTTCGGGCCTTCGGGACCGTGAAGCGTGTGCAGTGAAGGGACGCCATGATCGACAGGAGCACGTTCGAACGGATCCGCAAGCGCATCGACGGCTACGTGCCCGAGATGATCCGGCTGCAGGCCGCCCTCACGGCGATCCCGGCCCTGGCCCCCGAAAACGGGGGGGACGGGGAGATGAAAAAGGCGGCCTTCCTCATGGGAGAACTCCGGGCGATGGGGTTTGCGGACGTGGAGGGCTGCCACGCGCCCGACGGCCGGGTGTCGGCCGGCGTGCGGCCCAACCTCGTGGCGCGCATCCCGGGCCGGCACGCGGGCCGCACGGTGTGGGTCATGACGCACACGGACATCGTGCCCCCCGGGGAACTGAAGCTCTGGGAGCGGGACCCCTACGAGTGCTGGGTGCGCGACGGGAGAGTCTACGGGCGCGGCACCGAGGACAACCAGCAGGATCTCGTGGCGTCCCTCTTTGCGGCCAAGGCCTTTCTCGACGAGGGGATCCTCCCCGAATCGACGATCGGGCTCCTTCTGGCCGCCGACGAGGAGACCGGCAGCGGCTACGGCCTCGGTTACGTCCTCGAGACCCGGCGAGACTGGTTCCGCAAGACCGATCTCATCGTCGTGCCCGATGCGGGCAACGAGGAGGGGTCCATGATCGAGGTGGCGGAGAAGAGCGTCCTGTGGCTGCGGGTCCGGGTTTCGGGCAGGCAGTGCCATGCCAGCCGGCCCGCGCTGGGGATAAACGCCTTCAGGGCCGCATCGCATCTCGTGGTCCGGCTCGACGGCCTTGCCGGGATCTACGGGAACCGGGACCCCCTTTACGACCCGCCGGAAAGCACCTTCGAACCGACGAAAAAGGAGGCCAACGTCCCCAACGTGAACACGATCCCCGGCGAGGACGTCTTCTACCTGGACTGCCGGATCCTCCCCGTGTATCCCGTCGACGACGTGCTGGCGACGATCCGCGGCATGGCGGATGAGGCGGAGAGGCAATTCGGCGTGACGATCGCACTCGAGCCGGTGCAGAAGTCCGACGCACCGCCGCCCACGGCGCACGACGCGCCGGTGGTCCGGGCCCTGGAGGAGGCCGTCCGGGATGTCTACGGCGTGACGGCGACGCCCAGGGGGGTCGGGGGCGGGACGGTGGCCGCCGTCTTTCGAAAACACGGATACCCGGCAGCCGTCTGGTCGCGATACTGCCACATGGCCCACCAGCCCAACGAGTACTGCCTGATCGAGAACATGGTGGGCAACGCGAAGGTCTATGCGCACCTGTTCCTGCAGAAGTGAGCGAGAGTATAAATTCTGATCACGGGATCGTATCAGGATGCAGGTGTGGTTCCCGGTCGCCCGATTGGGATTCTGGAGAGCGAAGTTGGACGCGTTTTCGGTAACCGCTCTTCGTGAAGCGGAACGTCGGCAGCGCAGACTGTATGAGCCCGCGGGGCGAGTTTTTGCGCCTGCAGTGCAGCGAGCGTCAGAGCGGTCCAAAACCGCCCATTCTCGGAAAGAATTCCGAGTGGCTGAGTCGGGGCACATCGATTCGGGATTACACGCTTGAAGAACGAAACCACCAAGCAGCTCACGTTTCCCGACACCAACGCCCTGAAGACCCTGCTCGGGGGCGAGGACCGGAACCTGCGGCTCGTTGAGAAACTGGAGCCGGTCCGCATCTCGGCCCGGGGGGACCGGATCACCCTCGTCGGCGAGGCCCACGCCGTCGAACTCGTGGAGAACCTCCTCGGGCAGCTCTATCAGCTGATCCGGAAGGGGTTTCCCGTCTACTCCACCGACGTGGGCTTCGCGCACCGGATCCTTTCCGAGAACCGCTCCGTCCGCCTCGAGGAGATCTTCCTCGACAAGGTCTATATCTCCTCGAAGAAGAGGGTCATCACGCCCAAGAGCATCGCCCAGAAGCACTACATCGACGCCATCCGCAGCCACGACATGGTCTTCGGCATCGGGCCGGCGGGAACGGGAAAGACCTACCTGGCCATGGCCATGGCCGTCTCGTACCTCACGGAACGCCGCGTCAACCGGATCGTCCTCACCCGCCCGGCCGTGGAGGCCGGGGAGAAGCTGGGGTTCCTGCCCGGTGACCTGGTGGAGAAGGTGAACCCCTACCTGCGGCCCGTCTACGATGCCCTCTACGACATGATGGAATTCGACAAGGCGCAGGCCCTGATCGAAAAGGGCGTCATCGAGGTGGCGCCGCTGGCCTTCATGCGCGGCAGGACGCTCAACGATTCCTTCATCATTCTCGACGAGGCGCAGAACACGACGTCGGAGCAGATGAAGATGTTCGTCACCCGGCTCGGTTGGGGATCCCGCGCCGTCATCACGGGGGACGTGACGCAGATCGACCTCCCCGCCGGCAGGATGTCCGGTCTCGTGGAGGTGGAGCAGATCCTGAGCGGCACGGAGGGGATCCGATTCGTCTACTTTTCGGAGATCGACGTCGTGCGGCATCCGCTGGTCTCGGAGATCATCAAGGCCTACAACCACCTCACGCGGAGCAGAAGCGGCGCGAGGCAGGAATGAGGCGGGTGACGGGGTCGTCTGTGGAGGCGTGAGAATCCATGCAAGCCCGATCGAAAACGAAGGCGTCAACGGTTCGGATCTCGAGCCGGCAGCGGCTCGAGAAGATCGACCGTGCGGGCCTGCGCCGGGATTGCCGGAAGGTCCTGGCGCTGCTGGGGCTTGCAGGCCGGGAGTTGAGCCTCCTGCTTCTCGACGACGGGGGGATCCGGGCTCTCAACAGGGACTGGCTCGGTCGGGACCGGCCGACCAACGTCATCGCCTTTTCCCAGACCGAGGGCGATTTTGGAGGTCTCAACCCGGGGCTGCTGGGCGACGTGGCGGTCTCGGTGGAGGCCGCCCGGCGCGAGGCGCGGGCTGCGGGGATTCCCTTCGAGGACGCCCTGCTCCGTCTCGTGGTGCACGGGGTGCTGCACCTGGCCGGCTATGAACACGAAGGGCCCGGGAACGAAGCCCGGGCCCGTGTCATGGGCGCCGTGCAGGAGACGGTGTTTTTCGAGCTCCGCGGCTACCGGCTGGAGTGCAAACTCTAGGGGACGTTCTCAGCCCCCGGCGTTCGTGCTGCGGACCTTGATCACCTGGCCGCTCTTGAGCTGCGTGGTCTGCAGGTTGTTCATCTTCTGGATCTCCGCCGGCGTCGTGCCGTAGCGCCTGGCGATCTGGGTCAGCGTCTCCCCCTTCT
The DNA here is from genome assembly GCA_013177795.1 of Syntrophaceae bacterium. NCBI lineage: Bacteria > Pseudomonadati > Thermodesulfobacteriota > Syntrophia > Syntrophales > Syntrophaceae > Syntrophaceae bacterium. Next base: position 298,510 of record JABLXY010000001.1, read on the forward strand.
TGACGGTGTGCCGTACCAGGGCCTGCTCGGCGGCGGGCTTTCCGGGCTTGCCCTTCTTTGCCGATGCGACCGCCGTGCCCCTCTCTTTCGTCCTGACAGGGACCTTCAGGACCTTCCCCGCCGTGATCTGGCTCTCGCTCTTCATCCCGTTGGCGGCCAGGAGCGACTTGGATGATACGCCGAACTTCTTCGAGATGGAGGCCGCCGTGTCGCCGGGTCTCACCTTGTACTTGACGATCTTCGTCCTGCGGTCCCGCTCCGGCGGCGCGGGCGGCTTCGACTCCCGGATCTGGTCCGCCACGAGCGCATACTGCTGTCCCATGCCCTGGGGGATCTTCAGATCGTAGGGCCGGTCCGGGGTGATCTGGTGTCGGAGCTCGGGGTTGAGAAGGACGAGCGTCTCTGCCGGGATGCCCAAATGGGAGGCGATGTCGGAGAGCTTCATCGTCCGGCTCGTCCTCACTGTTTCGAAGGCGATGGGCTTGGCGTAGGGCTCGGGGAGCTCCATGCCGAATTTTTTCGGGTTCTGGACGATGTGCAGCGTCGCGAGGAATCTCGGCACGTACCGGGCCGTCTCGTTGGGCAGCTGCCGGTAGAGGTCCCAGAAATGATCGAGGTAGTTGATCTGCTGCTGCGAGATGACCTTGAGAACGCGGCCTTCCCCGCAATTATAGGCTGCCAGGGCCGTGAGCCAGTCGCCGAAGAGTCCGTGCAGGTCCGAGAGATACGCGATGGCGGCCTGGGTGGACTTCTCGACGTTCATGCGCTCGTCGATGTAGAGGTCCCGGTTGAGCCCGTATTTGTAGCCCGTCGAGGGGATGAACTGCCAGGGCCCCAGCGCCCGGGCCCGCGAGAGTGCATGGACCTGGAATCCGCTCTCGACGAGGGGGAGCCAGGCCAGCTCCTCCGGCATCCCCGCCTGCCTGAACTGCTGCTTCATGAAGGGCAGGTAGTAGCCCGCCCTCTCGTAGGAGCGCTCGAAGAAATTCCGCTCGACCGTCTGGAAACTCCGGATCTCGCGTTCGACGTCGGCGTTCATGATGAGCGGGATCGCGCTCTGCCTGCCGACCGTCGTGACGCGCTTGCCCGTGTAGATGTCGAGGATCCTCCGTGCGATCAGGAGCCGCATGTCGTCTTTCTGGCGGTTGACGACGGTGCTGTCCTCTTCGTCGGAAAGCAGGATCCCATAGGCCCTGTCGAGGGCCTTGAGGGCGTTGTCGACATCCCCCTTGTCGCGGTAGGCCTGCGCAAGACGCAGGAGTTCGACGATCTCATCGACCTCTTCATCGATCTGCGAGTTTGCGCCGTCGAGCCCGTTGCCGCCGTTGAGCCGGACGGCCTGTCCGTTCGCGGGCGTTGCGGGGCGTGCCCCGGGCTCAAGAGCCCCGGCGGGCTTGCTGGCGGGATCGACGCCGGAAAACCCCGGGCCGAGCCCCTGGGGCTTCGTCTCCGCACTGCGCTGGGCTGCCGTGGAGGAACCGTTGGCCCCAAGGCCTTTTGCGGCTTTTCCTGCCGCGGCGATCTTGCCCTGGGGGTCGGTCTGGATCTGCGCCGTCGTCGAGCAGGCGCACAGGAAGAGGAGAATGAGGAGGCCGCAGCCCCACTTCAAAACCGGCATGTGCTTGGTCCTTTCACGGATGTTGAAGCCAGGTCGTAGCCCTTCCGGCTTCTAACAGACGCGGCTGCGGCTGTCAACGGGGAATTCCCCCGGAGACCCGGCAGGAGGTTCCCATGCAATTTCCGGTTCACCTGTCGGGGGACCGGGTCTGTTCGGCGCTGAGCAGGTAGGCCTCGATGAAATCGTCGAGATCCCCGTCGAGCACCCTCTGGACGTTGCCCACCTCGAGATTCGTGCGGTGGTCCTTGATCAGCTTGTAGGGGTGCAGGACATAGGACCGGATCTGGCTTCCCCAGGCGATGTCCTTTTTCGCCTTGTGCAACTCCTCCAGCTTCGCGCTCTGTTCCTGGAGCTTGATCTCGTAGAGGCGGGAACGGAGCACCTTCATGGCCATGGCCTTGTTCTTGTGCTGCGACCGCTCGTTCTGGCACTGCACGACGATCCCCGTGGGCAGGTGGGTGATCCGGACGGCGGAGTCGGTCTTGTTGACGTGCTGCCCCCCCTTGCCAGACGAGCGGTAGGTGTCGATCTTCAGGTCCTTTTCGTCGATGTCGACGACGATCTCGTCGCCCACCTCGGGGTAGACGAAGACCGATGCGAAAGACGTGTGGCGCCTCGCGGCGGCGTCGAAGGGCGAGATCCGGACGAGCCGGTGAATCCCTGATTCGGCCTTGGCGAAGCCGAAGGCATATTCGCCCTCCACCTCCACCGTGGCGCTCTTGAGCCCCGCCTCCTCGCCGGGCTGGAAGTCGAGGATCTGGGTCTTGAAACCGCGCTTCTCCGCCCACCGGAGGTACATGCGCAGAAGCATCTCCGCCCAGTCCTGCGCCTCCGTGCCGCCGGCGCCGGCATGGATCGTCAGGATGGCGTTGAGCCGGTCCTCATCCCTCCCGAGCATGCGGCGGATTTCCGCCGCCCGCACGTCCTCGGCGAGGCGCTGCAGGCCGCTCTTGACCTCTTCGAAGGTCTTGTCATCCCGGGCCTCGGCCGCCAGCTCGAACAGCACGTTTAGATCCTGCAGCTCCCGGTCGATCTTCGACCAGGACGCGACGGCGGATTCGATCCGGGTTTTTTCGCGCAGGACGTCCTTTGCCTTCTCCGGGTCGTCCCACAGGTCCGCCTTGGCGGTCTCCTTCTCGAGTTCCCCGAGGCGCCGGGTCAGCCCCTCGATGTCAAAGACAACCTCGGAGGGTTTCCGCCCGTTTTTTCAAATCCGACATCATTTCCTGGATTTCTTCCACCATCTCCTGTTTCCTCCCGGTCTGTAGAATAGCACAAGCAGGGCGATCAGGCACAGAAGGACGAACCAGTCCCCGTGCGCCGTGTACAATGTCCCGATCCGATGGATCTTCACGGGGGCGACCAGGGTCGTCCTCTCGAAGATCCCGGTTTGGGCCGTGATCCGGCCCGTCGCGTCGATCACGGCGCTCACCCCCGTGTTGGCCGCCCTCGCCAGGTAGAGCCGGTTTTCCACGGCCCTGAACACCGACATCGACAGGTGCTGGAACGGTGCAGAGGTCATGCCAAACCAGGCGTCGTTCGTGATGTTGACGAGCAGCGATGCCCCGCTGCGGCCGTAGGCCCGCCCGATGTAGGGGAAAATCCCCTCATAGCAGATCAGGAAGCCGACCCGCGCCTCGCCGGCTTCGACGGGCTCGAATCCCTCGCCGGCCAGGAAGTCGCCCACGCCGACGGCGAGCTTCTCGATGAAGGGGAAGAGCGGCCTGAGGGGCACATACTCCCCGTACGGCACGAGGTGAACCTTGTCGTACGTGCCCGCAATCGTCCCTTCGGGCGTGAGCACGACGGCGCTGTTCCGGAAGCGGAGCGCCCCCTCGTGGCGCGTGTAGCTCGGCGTGCCGAAGAGCAGCCATGCGCCGGTGGTCCGGGCCACGGCGACGACGGCGTCGTGCAGCTCGTCGCGGTTCTGGAACATGAAGGGCGTGGCCGTCTCGGGCCAGATGATGAGCCGGGCCCCCCTTTCCGCGGCCTCGAGGGACAGATCCCTATAGATCCGGAGGGTTTCCTTCTGAAACGCCGGGTCCCACTTGATGCTCTGGTCGATGTTGCCCTGGATGAGCGCCACGGTCCGTTCGGGCACCGGATCGAACCGGGCGGCAACATCGGCGAGGCGCCAGGTCCCGTAGCCCGCCGCAAGGGCGAGGAGCAGGCCCGCGGCGGCAAGCCCGACGAAGGCCCTTCTTCGTCCGTCCGGTCCCGCGCCGACGAAGGCGGCCAGGGCGGCATTGACAAGCACGACGAGAAAGCTCACCCCGTAGCTGCCCGCAACATCCGCGATCTGGATCAGGGGCAGGTTCAGATACTGGGAATGCCCGAGGTTTTCCCAGGGGAACCCCGTGAGCAGCGTCGACTTGGCATACTCGAGAACCGTCCAGAGAAGCGGGGCGGCTGCGACGGCCGGGATCCCGCGATTCCTGAAAAAGGCGACACCCGCAGCGAAAAGCCCCGTGTAGAGGCTCAAGTAGAGGGCCAGCAGCATCATCACGGGGATCCCCAGGGCCAGGGGGAGCCGCCCGTAGTGCACGACGACGTGGGTGACCCAATACAGAAGACCTACGTACTGCACGAAACCGGCAAGCAGCCCAGCGAGAAGGGCGGGCAGGACGGGCAGTCCGCGCAGGCTGGACAGAAGCGGGACCAGGGCCACCCAGGCCACGGCCCCGTGCCCGAACTTCGGAAAGGAGAGCACCAGGAGGATCCCGGACAGGGCGGACGCGGCGGCCGCCGCGGCCGGAAGTCCCCACGGACCCGCCGCACGGAGTCTCCCCGTGGATTTCTTCAGCGCGCCGATGACGTCGTCTCCCCCGTCTTGCGGATCTTGACCTTCCGGATGCTTCGCTCGTCGGCCGAGGCGATGACCATCTCGAGGTCCCCGTGGCGGACGGTCTCCCCCGCGAGCGGGATCTTCCGGATCAGATGCAGGATGAAGCCCGCAAGGGTCTCGTACTTGCCCTTCGGGATCGTGATGCCGAGGCGGGCCTCGAGTTTATCGATGTCGACACGCCCGTCCACGAGGGTGGACCCGTCGGGCAAGTCGGTGAAGTCCGCGTCTTCGGCGTCATGCTCGTCGCGGATCTCGCCGACGATCTCCTCGAGAAGGTCCTCGAGGGTGACGAGTCCCGCCGTCCCGCCGTACTCGTCGATCACGATGGCCATGTGCTGACGCTGGTCCTTGAGTTCGTGCAGGAGCAGGCGGATGTTCTTCGTCTCGGGGATGTAGTACGGCTTTCGCAGCAGCGGCCTGAGGTCCGCCTCGCCGACGGGTTTCGACCACAGGCGGATCAGGTCCTTCACGTTGAGAATGCCGATGATGTTGTCCACGCTTCCCTCGTAGACGGGCATTCGCGTGTACCCGTGTCGGGCGACCTGTTCGATGATGTCCGAGATGGGGGCATCGCTCGGCACGGCCACGATTTCCGTGCGCGGGATCATCACCTCCCGGGCCACCGTGTCGCGGAACTCCAGGATGCTCTGTATCATCTCGCCCGACGTTTCGTCGATGAGGCCCTTCTCCTCCCCTTCGTCGATGATGGACTGGATTTCCTGCTCGAGGCGGGACTGCTCCCGCTCCCTTCCCCTGCCGAAAAGGGCCTTCAGACGCTCGAGCAGGCCGCTGATTCGGGATGTCCGGCTCATTCACAGACCCCGCATCGATTCGGGACGCAGCACGGTGACGTCCTTCCGCCGCAGGACGTCGTCGATGAGGCGCAGGACCTTTTCCCGGTCCTGGGGCATCCGGGCCCGGATGGGGAGATAGTTCGACGCGTGATTGGCCGTGAAGAAGCAGCTGCTGAAGCGGGATTCGGACACGATGATGCGCAGCTCCTCGAGCAGCTCGAAGGTGCCGGGCAGGACGAAGGCCCCGGCGCGGGCTTCCTCGTGGAGCGGCGTGCCCGGCACGATCATGACGGTCAGGACACCGGCGAAGTCCGGGTCCACGTCGGTGAGAATGCGCGCCGTGTCGCGGGCGTGCTCCCGGCTCATCGCGACGCCGCCGATGCCGAGGAGAACCGTCACGGACAGCGTGATCCCCGCTTCCTTGACCCGCCTGGCCGCCTCGACGATGCGGTCGTATGTCGTTCCCTTGCGGATTCTCGCCAGGATCTCCTCGTTTCCGGACTCGATGCCGAGGTAGACGATCCCGAGACCGCGCGCCTTCAGCTCGCGCAGCTCCTCGACGGTTTTTTTCCGGATGCTCTTCGCATTGGCGTAGGTCCCGATGCGCACCACGCCGGGCAAACGGGCACGGATCGCGTCCAGGATCTCGATCAGGCGCTTCTGCGGGATGATGAGGGCGTCGCCGTCGCACAGGAAGAGCCTCTCCACCCGCCTGAAGCGGCGGGCCGCGTAGTCCAGATCCTCAACGATCTCGTCGAGTCCCTTGATGCGGAACCGCTTTCGTTTGAAACTGGGGCAGAACGTGCACCGGTTGTGCGAGCAGCCGACGGTGACCTGGAGCAGCAGGCTGTACGCCTCGCTGGGCGGGCGTATGATGTCGCCTTCGTACTTCATCATTCCCCGTGGTCGCCGCCGTAGGGGTTGATGGCGGGATCGGCGTGGCAGGCGGCGCAGAAGGACTTCGTGTCGACATGACCGCACCCGTATCCCCAGAGGTCCCATCGCCGGCAGTCCGTGCAGAGGTGAATGGAGCAGCCGTCGCAGAGGACCACGGATTTTTTCTTGCGGCACACCTGGCAGAATTCCTTGCCGTCGGTGACGATCATGAAAAATTTTTCCTCGTTGGTCAAAATTCTGGGCTACTTTAGCCGATGAGTGGCAAAAAGGCAAGCCTGCAGCGCCGGGGGCCCGTTCAGGCGGGTCGGCAGGCAGGCGGCGTGAAACGGCTCTGTGGCGCGCATTTCGAGATGCCCTGGCGCTGGATGCCGGACGAGGACTGACCGTCGCGATCGGGGTGCCGGGAAAGCGTGCTGTGGCAAGCATCTTGCAGTAGTTGTTGATGTGCGCGGATTTTCAATGAAAAAAAATCGACAAAAAAGCCCTTTTTTTGCAGAAAACGCTTGACAATAAAATTTTCTTCCGTATTAAGGAACCAAGTATGGTCTCTTTTTCGGAGTCCTTTTCAGACAGACCGGCGATGAAAGAACGCTGCACAGTCAGCCGCGATAGGAAGGCCCCTTGAAAGCGCAACACAGGACGCTTCATCGTCAGGAAAACGCGTCAGGAGGACAACGGATGGAAGAAAATGTCTGTCTGAGCCAAGAGGCGGAACCTCCGGGTCCGCATGCCGGTATGACCGGTTTAGCTCTGGATGAGCTAATTCAAAACACCGTTCCCGCTTCCCCCGTGACACCCGTCACGAAAGCGATCACGAGTCGCGTTTTCATCATGCCCTCCCGGGGGGCGACCTCCTGCAAGCCGAGCCCCCGGTCCCAAGCGTTCCGAAAACAGTTCTTCCCTGAAGCCAGCGCGACGGATTGGAACGACTGGCGCTGGCAGGTTCGAAACCGGATCACCGACGTCGAGATGCTCTCGCGGATCCTGTGGCTCTCCCGCGAGGAGGAGACGGCGATCAGCGAAAACGGAGGGGCCATTCCTCTCAACATCACCCCCTACTATGCAAGCCTGCTCGACCCCATGGACCCCGATCAGCCCCTGCGGCGGATGGTCGTTCCGGTAACGGCGGAACTCGAACGATCCTCGGACGAATCGGACGACCCGCTCTGCGAAGACCACGACAGCCCCGTCCCGGGCCTGGTGCACCGCTACCCGGACCGGGTTCTCTTCCTCGTGACCGGGTTCTGCTCCACCCACTGCCGCTACTGCACCCGCTCGCGCATGGTCGGGAGGCACGAGGAGCAGCGCGGCGACCGCGAGCGCTGGGAACGCGCGATCGCGTACATCGAGAACACGCCGGCGGTCCGCGACGTCCTGCTCTCCGGCGGCGACCCGCTGACGCTTCCCGACGAGGCGCTCGAGTGGCTGCTCTCGAGGCTGCGCGCGATTCCCCACGTCGAACTGATCCGGATCGGCACGAAGGTCCCGGTCGTCCTGCCCCAGCGGATCACAGCAAGCCTCTGTCATACCCTGAAGCGCCACCACCCGCTCTGGATGAGCATCCACTTCGCCCATCCCGACGAACTGACCTTCGAGGTGAGCCAGGCGTGCAACCGGCTGGCCGACGCGGGGATCCCCTTGGGGAGCCAGACGGTTCTGCTTGCCGGTGTCAACGACAGCGTCGACACCATGAAGCGCCTCGTCCACGATCTCGTCATGAACAGGGTACGCCCCTATTATCTCTACCAGTGCGACCCCATCAGCGGCTCCGCCCACTTCCGCACGCCCGTCGCCAAGGGCATCGAGATCATCGAGGGCCTCCGGGGGCACACAACGGGCTACGCCGTACCGACTTTCGTCATCGATGCGCCGGGGGGAGGAGGGAAGATCCCCCTGCTGCCCGGGTATGTCATCGGCCGTGACGACAAGTACATCAAGCTCCGAAACTACCAGGGCCGAACGTTCCGGTACCCGGACCTGGCCGTGGTCGCAGACTCGGATGCAAGGGTCTGATTCCGTCCGCAGGCCGCCAAAGAGGACACAAGAGAAACCCCGCCGCCCAAACGGCGGGGTTCTTTAAATGAAACCGCGAAGGGTGCCGCCCATGACGCTCGTCGGGATGACTTACGACCTCCGGACCGATTATCTCCGGGAGGGATACACGGAAGAGGAAACGGCCGAGTTCGACCAGCCCGCGACCATCGACGCCATCGAGGAGACCCTGCTGGCCCTCGGGTACCGGACCGACCGGATCGGTCACGTGCGGTCTCTTGCACAGCGTCTCGTCGCAGGTGACCGGTGGGACCTGGTCTTCAACATCGCCGAGGGGCTCAAGGGCTATGGGCGCGAAGCCCAGGTTCCCTGCCTGCTCGACGCCTACGGCATCCCCTACGTCTTCTCCGACCCGCTGGTCCTCTCGCTGACCCTGCACAAGGCCATGGCCAAGCGGGTCGTGCGCGACCTGGGGATTCCCACGCCGGACTTCGCCGTGGTGGACGATGCGTCGGACATCGCCGGGGTGTCCCTGCCCTACCCCCTCTTCGTCAAGCCCGTCTCGGAGGGGACGGGAAAGGGCATCGACGCGAAGTCGATCGTTCGGAACGCCGAAGAGCTCGACCGGCGCTGCCGGTTCCTGCTCGAGACCTTTTCGCAGCCCGTTCTCGTGGAGACCTACCTCCCGGGACGCGAATTCACCGTGGGGATCATCGGCACGGGCCGCCGGGCGCGCGTCATCGGTGTCATGGAGGTCCATCTGCGGGAGACGGCGGAGAAGGGCGTCTACTCCCTCATGAACAAGGAACACTGTGAGGAGCACGTCGACTACACGCTCGTCACGGGAGAGGAGGCCGACCGGGTCTCGTCGGTCGCCCTGGCGGCCTGGAGGGGCCTGGAGTGCAGGGACGGCGGCCGCCTCGACATCCGCGCCGACGCCTCGGGGGCGCCGCACTTCCTGGAGGTCAACCCCCTGGCGGGTCTCCATCCCACGCATTCCGATCTCCCCATCCTGGCGACCCTGGCGGGCCTCTCCTACCGTGACCTGATCGGCCTGATCATGGCATCCGCCGAGCAGCGGGTGTTCCCGGGGCGCTGAGCGGAGATGAAAGTCCTGATCCTCCACAGCGAAATCGATCCCTGCGCCGCGGCCGACGAGCAGGACGTCCTCGTGCAGGTCGAGACCGTGACGCGTGCCCTCCGAGCCTTGGGCCACGAGGCGCAGCCGATGCCCTTTTCCCTCGATCTCGCCGGCTTGGCGGACCGCATGACGCGGTCCGCCTGCGACATCGTCTTCAACCTCGTCGAGACCGCCGGCGGCCAGGGCCGCCTGATCCACCTCGCACCGTCCCTTCTCGATTTTCTGGGCATCCCGTACACGGGGGCCGGGACGGAGGCCACGTTCCTGAGTTCCAACAAGCTCGCCGCCAAGAGGTTCCTGCGCGCACGGCGCCTCCGAACGCCGGACTGGGTGAGCCTGACGGAATCCACCGTGCGAGACCCGTTCCCGGCGGGAGCCCGGTTCATCGTCAAGTCGGTCTGGGAGCACGCCTCGGTCGGGCTCGAGGAGCATTCGGTGGTTGCGCCCCGCAGCCTGGCGGCGCTGCGTGGCGAGATCCGGGGCCGACTCGGCAGTCTCGGCGGGGCGGCCTTCGCGGAGCGCTACGTCGAGGGCCGCGAGTTCAACCTGTCCGTCCTGGCCGGTGACCGCGGTCCCGAGGTGCTCCCCCCGGCGGAAATTGATTTCGTGGGTTACGGCGACGAGCGGCTGCGGATCGTCGGCTACCGGGCCAAGTGGGACGACAAGGCCTTCGAGTACCATCACACGCCCCGGCGGTTCGAATTCGGACCGCAGGACCGGGCGCTCCTGCGCTCCCTGAAGAGAACCGCGCTTCGCTGCTGGGATCTCTTCGGACTCCGGGGATATGCGCGGGTCGACTACCGGGTGGACCCCGACGGGACCGCCTGGATCCTGGAGATCAATTCGAATCCCTGCCTGTCGCCGGACAGCGGGTTCACGGCCGCAACCCTTCGGGCAGGTCTGCCCTTCGAGGAGGTGGTCAGCCGGATCATCCGCGACACGCTCGGGACGGCATGAATGGACGTGACGAGGAACAGAGACAGGGCTGTGGACAGAGGGGAGGCTTCACTCCCGATGCTGCGGGCCGACGTGCGCGGAGGTGACGCCGAAGCCGTCCGGGACATCGTCTCCTCGACGGGGCTCTTCAGGCCCGACGAGATCGCGATCGCCGTTGAGCTCGTCGAGGAACGGCTCCGCGTCGGGCCGGCGAGCGGCTATCACTTTCTCTTCGCCGAACGGGACGGACGCATTCTCGGGTACAGCTGCTACGGTCCCGTTCCCCTCACCCTGCACAGCTACGATCTGTACTGGATCGCCGTCCGGAAGGAGTGCCAGGGGTCGGGGATCGGTAGCCTGCTCCTGTCGCGCTCCGAGGCGGCCATCGCCGGGCTCGGGGGCCGGAGGGTGTACATCGAGACCTCGTCGAAGGCGATCTACCGGGGCACCCGCCGGTTCTACGAGCGCAACGGGTACCGGGCCGAGGCCACGCTGAGGGAATTCTACGCCCCCGGCGACAGCAAGATGATCTACGTCAAGGCCCTTGCGCAGGAGGATGCAAAAGGTAAGAAGGTCAGAAGGTAAGAAGGTTGGAGAAGCACAGGGCACACAACGTCATCCGGATTCGCCAACGTTCTCACCCTCGCACCTTCTCACCCTCTCTTCAGGGGTTGGTCCCCCGGGAAAAGCGCAGGACCCCTTTTCCCCCGTCGTAGTACAGACGGAGCTCCTTCCCGTCGACGGCATAGGCCGAAACGCGGACGAGCTCCTCCAGGAAGCGGTGTTCCTGCGTCATGACCGGGATGTCGCAGACCATTTTCGTGGATCCCGTCCGCCAGATCCGGATGACGCCCGGATCCCCCTCCAGGAAGCCCCACCCGCCGAAATACCGGTTGCAGCCGCCGGAGCCGCTGACCTTGCCGTCCGGCGACAGCGCCAGAGAGACCGGGACATCGGGCAGCACCGGGGTTTCGCCGCCCTCGGGGCCGTAACTCTTGAGGTTCCAGAGTCCCTCGAGCGATGGCTGCGATAAGGCGGAGGGCTCGCGCGTGAGCACCGGCTGCGTCTTCGCGCAGCCTGACAGGGCGAGGACGATCACGAGAAGCGCCATGACGCCGGCCGCCTCTCCTCTGCATGCCTTTGCGGTCTTCATGTGTACCTCCATGGAAACGGGTTTTGGCCCCGTGCGGATGCATCGGCGCCGCGGGGAGGCGGGAAAAAAAGGGGCCAACCGTTGCGGTTGACCCCCTTCGTTTACTGGCGGGGCCGATGGGATTTGAACCCACGCCCTCCGACGTGACAGGCCGGCGTTATAACCAAGCTTAACTACGACCCCGCATGATATTTCATATGGTAGGCGGAACAGGACTTGAACCTGTGACATCCACGGTGTAAGCGTGGCGCTCTCCCGACTGAGCTATCCGCCTTTAAGTCGGGCCGATAAGATACGATAACGGCTTTTCGTTGTCAAGGCGAAATTCGCTGTTTTCCCGCCCTTTCGCGCCGTTCATCCCTTCAGGCGTGGATGCGCCGTTCCTGCTCTGCGGCCTTCTCGATCGGGTGAATCTCTTCGTTCAGGTCGAGGGGGACTTCCTGTCCCGGCATCGGGACAAAGGCGGTCTCAAGCACCTCGTCGATGCGCTCGACCAGTTTGATTTCCAGTTCCTTGAGCACGTTCGCCGGGATATCCACGAGGTCCTTCTCGTTCTCCTTGGGGATGATGACCGTCTTGATCCCCCCCCGGTGGGCCGCGAGGAGTTTCTCCTTCAGCCCGCCGATGGGCAGCACCCTGCCCCGCAGCGTGATCTCGCCCGTCATGGCCAGATCACCGCGGACCGGCCGCTTCGTGAAGGCCGAGGCGATGGACGTCACCATGGCGATGCCCGCCGATGGCCCGTCTTTCGGGATGGCCCCCTCGGGGATGTGAATGTGGATATCCGTTTCCTTGTAGAAGTTCTTGTCCAGCCCCAGGGAGTCGGCCTTGGAGCGGACAATCGTCAGGGCCGCCTGCGCAGACTCCTGCATCACGTCGCCGAGCTTGCCCGTGAGGATGGTCTTCCCCGTTCCGGGAAGGATCGTGGCCTCGATGTTCAGAAGCTCGCCACCCACCTCCGTCCAGGCCAGGCCCTGGGTGAGGCCGACGGCCTCCTTGCCCTCGGACTCGCCGAACCGGTACTTCGGGATCCCGAGGTACTTCTCGATGGACTTCGCGTTGATCCGGATCTGCTTCTTGTGGCCGTTGGTCACGATCTCGCGCGCCACCTTGCGGCAGATGGAGGCGATCTCGCGCTCCAGGTTCCGGACGCCCGCCTCGCGGGTGTAGCGCCGGATGATCTCCAGGATCGCCCCGTCGGTGAACAGGATGTCCTTGTCCGTGAGCCCGTTGGCCTCGATCTCCTTCTTCACGAGGAACCGTTTCGCGATGTTGAGCTTCTCGGGCTCCGTGTACCCGGCGATCCGGATGACCTCCATGCGGTCCTGCAGGGGCCCGGGAATGGTCTGCAGAACGTTGGCCGTCGTGATGAACATCACGTCGGAGAGGTCATAGTCCACCTCCAGGTAGTTGTCGTTGAATGCGCTGTTCTGTTCCGGGTCCAGCACCTCGAGCAGCGCCGAGCTGGGGTCACCCCGGAAGTCCGAGCTCAGCTTGTCGATCTCGTCGAGGCACAGCACGGGGTTGTTGGAACCCGCCTTCTTGATGAGCTGGATGATCTTGCCGGGTAGCGCCCCGATGTACGTGCGCCGGTGCCCCCGGATCTCTGCCTCGTCCCGCAGCCCGCCCAGCGAGAGCCGGACGAACTTGCGGTTCGTCGCCCGGGCGATGGACTTGGCAATGGAGGTCTTGCCGACGCCGGGGGGGCCCACGAGGCACAGGATCGATCCCTTGTTCTTCTTCACAAGGGACTGCACGGCAAGGTACTCGAGGATGCGTTCCTTCACCTTCTTGAGCCCGTAGTGGTCCTCTTCGAGGATGGCCTCGGACTCCTTCAGGGTGTATTTGTTCTCCGTCTTCTCCTGCCAGGGCATGTCGAGCAGCCAGTCGATGTAGTTGCGCACGACCGTGGCCTCCGCCGACATGGGCGACATCATCTTGAGCTTCTTGATCTCGTGCTTGACCTTCTTCTGGGCCTCCTCGGAGAGCTTCTTCGCCTTCAGGCGCTTCTCGAGCTCTTCGATCTCGCTCGAGAAGTCGTCCTTCTCGCCCATTTCCTTCTGGATGGCGCGCATCTGCTCGTTGAGGTAGTAGTCCTTCTGGGTCTTCTCCATCTGCTTCTTGACCCGGCGCTTGATCTTCTCCTCCAGCTCGAGGATCTCGATCTCGCCGACGATCAGGGAGTAGAGCTTCTCGAGCCTCTCGCCCGCGTCGGTGATCTCCAGCAGGGCCTGCTTCTTCTCGAGCTTGACGCCCAGGTGCGAGGCGATCACGTCGGCGAGCTTCGCCGGGTTGTCGATGGCCGCGATGGTGTCCACCAGCTCCGGCTGGATCTTGCGCGAGAGCTTCGCGTAGTTGCGGAATGCCTCCACGAGGACGCGGGAGATCGCCTGCACGGTCCCGGAGCTCTCGACGACCGTTTCGGGCACTTCCTCGATGGCGACGACGAAGTGGTCCGGGTTCCGGATATAGTCCCGCACGACGGCCCGCTTCTTGCCCTCCACGAGGGCCTTCACCGTCCCGTCGGGCAGACGCAGCAGCTGGATGATGACCCCCAGCGTGCCCACGGTGTAGATGTCCTCTTCCGTGGGCTCGTCTTTCTGCGCGCTCTTCTGGGCCACGAGGAAGATCTCGTTGTCCTGCTTCATGGCCGACTCGAGCGCGTTGATGGATTTCTCCCGCCCGACGAAGAGCGGCACGATCATGTAGGGGAAGACGACCACATCCCGCAGGGGCAGAAGCGGAACGATGATCTTCTTGTCTTCTTTTTTCGTGAAATCAAACATGGCTATTCAGTTTCTACCGTCTCATTACGCCGTCTCCGTCCTGGACTCGAAGAGCAGGATCGGTTTTTCGCCCTTCTTGACGACGTCTTCGTTGATGATGACTTCCTTCACGTCGCTTCGCGACGGGATGTCGTACATGATGTCGAGCATGGTGTTCTCGAGGATGGCCCTCAGCCCGCGGGCGCCGGCCTTTCGGTTCACGGCGAGCCTCGCGACGGCCCGCAAGGCACCGTCGGTGAACTTGAGCTTCACGTTCTCCAGCTCGAGGATCTTCTGGTACTGCTTGCTGATGGAATCCTTCGGCTCCACGAGGACCCGCATAAGGTCGTTCTCGTCGAGTTCCTCGAGGGTGGCGATCACCGGCAGCCGGCCGATGAACTCGGGGATCAGGCCGTACTTCAGCAGGTCCTCGGGCTGCACCTCGGCGAGCAGCTCGCCGAGCTTGCGTTCCTTCTTGCCCTTGATGTCCGCCCCGAAGCCGACAGAGCTGGCGCCGATGCGTCTCTGGATGATGTCCTCGAGGCCCACGAAGGCCCCGCCGCAGATGAAGAGGATGTTCGTCGTGTCGACCTGGATGAACTCCTGCTGTGGGTGTTTGCGGCCCCCCTTGGGCGGGATGTTCGCCAGGGTCCCCTCGATGATCTTGAGCAGGGCCTGCTGCACGCCCTCGCCCGACACGTCGCGGGTGATGGAGGGGCTGCCGGACTTTCGGGAGATCTTGTCGATCTCGTCGATGTAGACGATCCCCTTGGAGGCCCTCTCCACGTCGTAGTCGGCGTTCTGGAGGAGGCTCAGGATGATGTTCTCCACGTCCTCGCCCACGTATCCCGCCTCGGTGAGCGACGTGGCGTCGGCGATCGCGAAGGGTACGTTGAGCATCTTGGCCAGCGTGCGGGCCAGCAGCGTCTTGCCGGAGCCCGTGGGGCCGACCAGCAGGATGTTGCTCTTCTGGAGCTCCACGCCGCCCAGGTCCGCCTCGGTGAAGAGTCTCTTGTAGTGGTTGTAGACGGCCACGGAGAGGATCTTTTTCGGGCGCTCCTGACCGATGACGTAGGAGTCCAGGAATTTCTTGATGTCCTTGGGCTCGGGGATCTTGCGGCGGTTCTCGTCGATGCTCTGGACCTCCGCCTCCTCCTGGATGATGGCCCGGCACAGCTCGATGCACTCGTCGCAGATGTAGGCGGAAGGTCCGGCCACGAGCTTCTTGACCTCGTTCTGCGTCTTTCCGCAGAAGGAGCAGAACAGGATGCCCTCGCCCCCTTCGTTTTCCCGCTGTTTTCTCGGCATGTCGTCCTCTTTATTTCTTGGTTGCTGTCGGCCGCTTCTGGATCACCGAGTCGATGAGCCCGTATTCCTGCGCCTGCTCACCGGACATGTAGTAATCGCGGTCGGTGTCACGCTCGATCCGCTCGATCGGCTGCTGCGTATGCCGGGCGAGGATCTCGTTGAGCTCCTGCTTGAGCCGGAGAATCTCCCGGGCCTGGATCTCCACGTCCGTCGCCTGCCCGGAGAAGCCCCCCATGGGCTGGTGGATCAGGATCCGGGCGTGCGGCAGCGCATAGCGCTTCCCCTTTTCCCCGGCGGCCAGCAGGATGGCCGCCATGCTGGCTGCCTGCCCCATGCAGTACGTCGAGACGGGTGCCTTGATGTACTGCATGGTGTCGTAGATGGCAAGCCCCGCGCTGACGAGCCCCCCGGGTGAGTTGATGTAGAAGTGAATCTCCTTGTCGGGGTCCTCCGATTCGAGGTAGAGAAGCTGGGCGATCACGAGGTTCGCCACGTCATCATCGATGCCGACCCCCAGAAACACGATCCGGTCTTTCAGGAGCCTCGAGTAGATATCAAAGGCCCTCTCGCCTCTTCCATCCTGCTCAATGACGATCGGGATCAACGGCATGTCCTGGTCCTTCTTCGTTCGCTGTTAATTTACCCTAATATTAGCTCTGGACTCTATAAAATCAAGGGTTTTTTCTTCAAGTATTTGATCTCTCAAGCGTTCTGTCAATCCCTCTTTTTCGTAGGCGGCCTTCATCGATTCCGAATCGCGCCCGTAGCGGCCTGCCGTTTCGCGGATGCGCTGATCGATTTCCGTCTCATCGACCGTGATCGATTCCTTTTCGGCGATTTTCTGCAGGAGGATTCCCGAACGGACCAGGCGGACGGCTTCGTCCCGGAACTGGTCGTGCAAATTCGCTGCCAGCTTGGCGGCATTGTCGGGATCCATGCCGTTCATGACCATTCGCCGCTGGGTTTCGATCATCATGCTGAAGATCTGCCGCTCGACGTAGGCCTCGGGGACTTCGAAGGGGTTGAGTTCGAGCAGCCGGTCGATGATCGCCTTTCTCAGATTCGCCTTCGCCCGCGCGCCCTTTTCCTGTTCGAGGGACTTCCGGATATCCGCCCGGAGAGCCTCCATGTTCTCGTACTGCTCGAAATTCTTGACGAATTGATCGTCCAGGGCCGGCAGCGTCTTTACCTTGATGTCCCGGACGGTCACGTGGAACGTGATTTCCTGCGAGGCGAATTCCCCGATGTGATAATCGGCGGGGAACGTGACGCTGAATGTCTTCGACTCCCCTTTCTTCATGCCCAGCAGGGCTTCTTCGAAACCGGGCACCAGGCGCTTCGAACCGATCTCGATCCGGAAGCCTGTTTCGGTGAGCTCTTCCCGGGCGCTGCCGCCGAGACTGCCCTGGAAGTCGATGACGAGAAAATCGCCCATCTGGGCGGGCCGCTCCGCTTCGACGTCCTCCAGGGTGCTGTACAGGTTCCGAAGCTCCTCGAGCCGGTTGTTGATGTCCTGCTCCGACACGGAGGCATCTTCCCGCGTCAGCTCGAGGCCGTCGTATCCCCGGGGTTCGACGGCAGGCTCCACCTCGACGGTTGCGCTATAGGTGAAGCTCCTCTCGGACTGGATCCCGGTCTGCGAAATCTCGGGCCTTGCCACGGGCACGATGCCTGCGGACTGCACGGCCTCCTCGAAGGAACGGCTCACCATGTTCTGGATCGCCTCCCCCTCGGCGTCTTCCTTGAAATAGGTTTCCAGGATGCGGCGGGGCGTCTTGCCCGGCCTGAACCCTTTGACCCTTGCTTTCCTCCCCACCGTCCGGTAGGCGGCGTCGAGCGCCTTCTTCACCTCCTCCCAGGGGATCTCGAAGGAGATCCTCTTCTTGACGGGGCTGATATCCTCGATTTTGATGGCTGCGCCGGTTCCGCTTGTCACGATCGAACTCCTTTTGCAGTGTAGAGTGGTGCGAGAGAGGGGAGTCGAACCCCTATCCGCAGTGCGGGCTGGATCCTAAGTCCAGTGCGTCTTCCAGTTCCGCCACTCTCGCATCCCTGAAAAACGATTTCCATATATATTCGCCCACTTGGCGATTGTCAACTCCTCGTAACAAATAGGGCGGTCAATCGTTGCAGCTGACTGACCGCCCGCATGCGTAACTGAAAACGGGATGCCGCGGCATCCGTTTTCTCAACTCCCTCCGTCCCCGCGGGCCGCGGGAGCTTCTTTTTCATGGTCGGGGCGAGAGGATTTGAACCTCCGACCCTCTGAACCCCATTCAGATACGCTACCAGACTGCGCCACGCCCCGACACTTGATCCAGCGTCGATTTTCTACCACCATCGTCATGGCCTGTCAAGCGATATCCGTTTCGCGGGGGGCTTTGGGTCACCGCTCCGAGTGGCAGCGCGGAACGGGCGCAGGACGGGCAACGGGCAAGCGCTGACGGCAACCGGGGGAACGGTGACATCACGCTTCGGCGGGGCCTATCGCTTTCTACAGGTAGTCGCCGCGGCGGAACTTGATGGCCTCGACCGAGGCCGTGACGACGATACGGTTCATGCAGTCGCGCAGTGCGTCCCCCTCGGGGAGGCTTTCCACGGCGGGGGCGATCTCGTCGACCCGGTCCTCGATGGCCCTGACGGAGGCATAGGCATCCTCCGGCCGCAGGCCGGGACCGGAGAGACCCCTCTGCAGGGACTCGAGAAGACCGAGAAGCGCATCGGCATGGTTCAGCAGTTCCTTCCTGCCCAGGGCGGGGGCATACCCCATGCCCGTTCCTGCCGGCGGGATGCCCGGGACGGTCCCCGGCCTCGACAGGCCCGGGGCTTGCGCGACGGCCTCGCGCAGGACCTCCCGGAAACGGGTCCCGGCGGGCTCCGGGGCGCCCGGCCTGCCGCCCGGCTGAAGGGGCTGGGGGTTGTCTGTACGGTGGATCTTCATCGGTCTGCTCGACTCGAGATGTCTCTAGCTTTCCTTATCGTCAACTTGACGCCGGCGGTTGAGCGCTTCCTCGTGCAGACGCTCTTTTTCCTGCATGCACACCCGGCACCAGGGGTCCGCTCCGCACTGCCCCGTGCAGGATTCCCAGGCCTCTTCCAGGGTCCAGGCACCGGCTTTTTCCCGTTCCGCCTCAGGCCCGGGGCGCTCTTTTGTCCCTTCTTTCATGGGAATGCAAATTTCTTTCCAGAACGGGTCTTTGAACGGGCCCTGTCACCCGATCACTTCAAATCGCCGTGGTAACTCTGCAGGGATCGGGCGCGGCCGTGGCCCTTGCGGAACGCCGCGATCCCCTTCGCGGCCGCCGCCGAGGCGGCGATGGTCGTGATGTAGGGGACCCTGTACCGTATCGCCGACTTGCGGATGTACGAGTCGTCGTGCTTGCTGAGCTTTCCGCTTGGCGTGTTGATGATGAGGTCGATCTCCTTGTTCTTGATGGCGTCGACGATGTGGGGCCTGCCCTCGTGCATCTTGAGGATCGGCTCGGCCTCGATGCCGTTGTCGGTCAGGAACCGGTGGGTTCCCTTCGTGGCCCGGATCCGAAACCCGAGCTTCCGGAACTCGCGGGCAATCTCCAGGGCGGCGTGCTTGTCGCGCTCCGCGACGGTGATCAGCACCGTCCCCTCCGCCGGGAGGACCTGGTCCGCCGCCTCCTCGGCCTTGTAGAAGGCCAGCCCGAAGGAGTCCGCAAGCCCCAGGACTTCACCCGTGGAGCGCATCTCGGGCCCGAGAAGCGGGTCCACCTCGGGGTACATCTTGAAGGGGAAGACGGCCTCCTTGACCCCGAAGTGCGGGATCGCCCGACGCCTGAGGTTGAGGTCTTTGATCTTCCGGCCCATCATGAGCTGTGTCGCGATCCGGGCCATGGAAATGTTGCAGACCTTCGAGACGAGCGGTACCGTGCGCGAGGCGCGGGGGTTGGCCTCCAGCACGTAGACGACGTCGTTGGCGATGGCGTACTGCATGTTCATGAGGCCCACGACCTTCAGCTCCCGGGCGATCTTGCTCGTGTACTCCACGATCGTGTCGATGTGGCGGGCCGGGATGCTGATCGGCGGGATGACGCAGGCCGAATCGCCCGAGTGCACCCCGGCCAGCTCGATGTGCTCCATGACGGCGGGCACGAAGGTGTCCTCGCCGTCGGAGATGGCGTCGGCCTCGCACTCGATGGCGTTGTCGAGGAACTTGTCGATCAGGATCGGCCGGTCCGGCGTCACGCCCACGGCGTTCTTGACGTAGCGCCTGAGCATCTCCTCGTCGTGCACCACCTCCATGCCGCGGCCCCCCAGGACATAGGAGGGGCGCACCATGAGCGGGTATCCCAGCTTCTTCGCGATGGCGAGGGCCTCGTCGATATCGGTGGCCATGCCGGAGGCCGGCATGGGAATCTCGAGCCGTTCCATCATCTGCCGGAAGCGGTCCCTGTCCTCGGCCAGGTCGATCGTGTCGACCGACGTCCCCAGGACCTTGACCCCTGCCTTTGCCAGCTCTCCCGCGATGTTGAGGGGCGTCTGGCCTCCGAACTGGACGATGACCCCTTCGGGCTTTTCCTTCTCGTAGATCGCCAGGACGTCCTCGACCGTCAGCGGCTCGAAGTAAAGCTTGTTGGAGGTGTCGTAGTCCGTGGAGACCGTCTCGGGGTTGCAGTTGACCATGATGGACTCGACGCCCTCGTCCCGCAGGGCGAAGGCGGCATGGACGCAGCAGTAGTCGAACTCAATCCCCTGCCCGATGCGGTTAGGGCCGCCGCCGAGGACCATCACCTTGCGGTTGGACGACGTGCCGACCTTGTCCGGCGCGTTGTACGTGGAGTAGTAGTAGGCCGCGTTCTCGACGCCCGAGACGGGCACGGCGTCCCAGCACTCGACCACCCCTAGGGCGGTCCGCCTGTTGCGGATCGTCTCCTCCGGGATGCCCAGGATCTGGGACAGGTAGCGGTCGGAAAACCCGTCCTTCTTGGCCTGGACGAGCAGGCTGTCCGGCAGGTCCTTACCCTTCGTTTTAAGAATTTTTTCCTCGAGTTCCACCAGTTCCTTCATCTGCTCGATGAACCAGTGCTTGATGTGTGTCTTGCGAAAGAGATCGTGAACGGAGGCCCCTTTCCGGAGGGCCTCGTACATGATGAACTGCCGGTCGCTGGAGGGCTCGACGAGAAGGTCCATCAGCTCCTCGAGGGTCTTCTTGTTGTAGTCCTTCGCAAAGCCGAGGCCGTAGCGGCCTTTCTCGAGGGATCGGATCGCCTTCTGGAAGGCCTCCTTGTAGGTCTTCCCGATGCTCATCACCTCGCCCACGGCGCGCATCTGCGTGCCGAGCTTGTCCTCGGCCCCCGGGAACTTCTCGAAATCCCAGCGGGCGAACTTCACGACCACGTAGTCCCCCCAGGGGGTGTATTTCTCGAGGGTCCCTTCCCTCCAGTACGGGATCTCGTCCAGGGTGAGCCCCCCTGCCAGCATGGCGGAGATCAGGGCGATGGGGAAGCCCGTCGCCTTTGAGGCCAGGGCCGACGATCGCGACGTCCGCGGGTTGATCTCGATGACGACAACGCGGTCCGTCTTCGGGTCGTGCGCGAACTGGACGTTCGTGCCTCCGATGACCTGGATGGCCTCGACGATGTCGTAGGAGTACTTCTGGAGTCTTTTCTGCAGCTCCTCGCTGATCGTGAGCATGGGCGCCGTGCAGTACGAGTCGCCCGTGTGGACCCCCATGGCGTCGACGTTTTCGATGAAGCAGACGGTGATCATCTGGTTCTTCGCGTCGCGGACCACCTCCAGCTCCAGTTCCTCCCAGCCCAGGACGGACTCCTCGACGAGGATCTGGCCCACCAGGCTCGCGGCCAGCCCCCGGGCCGCGATGACGCGGAGTTCCTCGGGGTTGTAGACGTGTCCGCCGCCCGTGCCGCCCATGGTGTAGGCCGGCCGGATCACCACGGGGTAGCCCAGCTTGTTGGCGATGGCCTCCGCCTCCTCGACACTGTAGGCGATTTCGCTTTTCGGCATCTCGATGCCGAGCCTGTTCATCGTCTCCTTGAAGGCCATGCGGTCCTCGCCGCGCTCGATGGCGTCGACCTGAACGCCGATGACCTTCACGCCGTATTTCTCGAGGATCCCCTTTTTGTGGAGCTCCGAGGTCAGGTTGAGGCCCGTCTGCCCGCCGAGATTCGGCAGGATCGCGTCGGGGCGCTCATTCTCGATGATCTCGACCATGCTCTGGAAATTGAGCGGCTCGATGTAGGTGATGTCGGCCATGCCGGGGTCCGTCATGATCGTGGCCGGGTTCGAGTTCACGAGCACGATTTCGTAACCGAGCTTTCGCAAGGCCTTGCAGGCCTGCGTGCCGGAGTAGTCGAATTCGCAGGCCTGTCCGATGACGATAGGCCCAGAACCGATGATCATGACCTTCTTGATGTCGCTTCGTTTCGGCATGGTGGCATCCCCTTGCAGGTTTCAATGAAACGGCAGCCGCTGCTGCCGTAAGTTCGCTTGAAAACTGAGTATTCAGGCGCAGGCACTATAGGCGAGCCGCCCGGATTCGTCAAGGCAAAACTCACCGCGGACCAAAAAAACAGGGAAAGGAACGGAAATGGGACGGTTACGAATCGGTGATTAGGGTTTAGCACCCGACGCAGAGATAGGGCTTGAGTCTCTCGAGGCGTCTTTCCTTGATCCCCCTGACCTGCAGCAGATCGTCGAGCCTCCGGAACATCCCGGCAAGCCGTCGCTGATCGAGGATCCGCTCGGCCGTCGCTTCCCCGATCCCGGGAACGAGAATGAGTTCCTCTCGGCTCGAGCGGTTGATGTCGATGGGGATGCCCAGGGCGAGGCGTTTCGCGGCCGCCATGGGCCTGACCTCGATGGACGGCGCCTCCCCGAGGACGACCACGGTGACAGCGCCCTTCAGAGGCCCGTGAGGGCCCGCGGACACCTTCTTGCCCATTCGCCCGATTTCGGCAAGATCGAGCAGGCCCTGCAGGCTGGTTCCCCTCGGGACGAAATAGACCCCGTTTCGGCCTGCGTCACCCGCGACTTCCACCGCGACGGTTCCGGGTCCGCAAGCGGCGTGCGGGATTGCCGTGGGGGGTGACCCGAACGGGGTGATCCCGGCCCTGAGGCACGCCGCCGTGAGCGCCGCGAGGGCCAACAGCACGATGCTGCCGAGAGCGTGGTCCCTGCCGATCTGCATGCCCGGCAACCCTTGAAAAAGCCCCGGAACCGCAACCGGGGGCCGCGCCGCGCCCGGGGGCGGGCGTAAAGGGGCAGTCTACTTGCGGTCGAGCCCGAAGGTCTCGTGGAGGACCATCACGGCCAGTTCCGTGTACTTCGACTCGATCACGCAGGAGATCTTGATTTCCGACGTGCTGATCATGAGAATGTTGATCCCCTCCTTGGCAAGGGCCGCGAACATCCGGGAGGCCACCCCGGCGTGGCTTCGCATGCCGACCCCGACGATGGACACCTTGGAGATGTTCTGGTCGTACTGGACACCCTGGGCCCCGATCTCCTGGGCCACGGGACCGATGAGCCTCTCGACTTCCTTCATGTCCTTCTTTGACACGGTGAAGGAGAGGTCGGTGAAGCCGTCGATGCTGGCGTTCTGGATAATCATGTCGACGGGGATGTTGCGATCCGACAACGTCGTGAAGAGTCGGGCTGCAATCCCGGGACGGTCCGGGACGTGGACGACGGTGACCTTGGCCTGATCCCTGTCATAGGTGACTCCCGACACAACGACTGATTCCATTTCCTCATCCTCCTTGGTGACCAGAGTCCCCGCATCGTCCGTGAAAGACGACTTCACGTACACGGGCACATCGTATTTCTTTGCCAGTTCGACCGACCGGGGGTGCAGCACCTTGGCCCCGGCGCTCGCCATCTCGAGCATTTCGTCATAGGACACCTTGTCGAGTTTTCGGGCCGCCCGGCACAGGTTGGGGTCCGTCGTGTAGACCCCGTCGACGTCCGTGTAGATCTCGCAGACGTCCGCCTTCAGGGCGGCCGCCAGCGCCACGGCGCTCGTGTCGGAGCCCCCGCGCCCCAGGGTCGTGATGTGGTTCTCCGAGTCGACCCCCTGGAACCCGGCCACGACCACCACGTGGCCCTTCTTCAGCTCCTTCTCGATCTCGCGGGTGTCGACCTTGATGATGCGGGCCTTCGTGTGGGCCCTGTCGGTGTGGATCTTGACCTGGTGCGCCAGGAAGGACCGGGCCTTGTGCCCCATGCGGTTGAGGGTGAGCGCGAGCAGCGTCACCGTGACCTGTTCGCCCGTCGCGATCAGGGCGTCGTATTCCCGGTCGTCGGGCCTATTGTCCGAGGCCTGGTTCGCCAGGCCGATGAGGCGGTCTGTTTCGCCCGCCATGGCGGAAAGGACGACGACGAGGTTGTTTCCCCCCTCCTTGGCGCGGATGACCCGCTCGGCCACGTTCCGGATCTTTTCCAGGTTGGCCACGGACGTCCCGCCGTATTTCTGTACGATCAGCGCCATGCGATTCCTCCGGATTTCAGATGGTCCTCCAGCTCTTGCAATGTCCCCGGTGGGCCTTCGATGATGAGCTCCCGGGTGTTCTCGTCGATGTAGGCCATGCGCAAGACGATCGCCGCGTCCGGCAGCAGGTCGAGAATTTTCTCCGCCCACTCGATGACGACGACCCCCCCGCCGAAGAAGTACTCCTCGTAGCCCATGTCCTCCAGGTCCGCGGGACCCGAGAGCCTGTAGGCATCGAGATGGACGAGCGGCAGCCTCCCCGGGTACTCGTTGACCAGGGTGAACGTGGGGCTCACGACGGGCACGTTTTCCGCCACGTCGAGCCCCCGCGCGATTCCCTGGGTGAGGGTGGTCTTTCCGGAGCCGAGCTCCCCGATGAGCGCCACGATGTCACCCCGGCCCAGAAAGCTCCCGATCCGGCGGCCGATCTCGACGGTCCGCTCCCGACTATCAGAAATCAGTCTCAAAATCAATTCCTCTCTGGAGGCTCGCCGGAGGCATCAGGTTTCGAACACGACGAACGCCACGGCATAAGGTCCGGTGTGTGAGACGCTGACATGAACCCTCTGCACCCCTCTGGCGTCAAGCTGCCGGCGGATCCTCTCCGAAAACT
The DNA here is from genome assembly GCA_013177795.1 of Syntrophaceae bacterium. Lineage (NCBI taxonomy): Bacteria > Pseudomonadati > Thermodesulfobacteriota > Syntrophia > Syntrophales > Syntrophaceae > Syntrophaceae bacterium. The sequence continues at coordinate 323,048 of JABLXY010000001.1, forward strand.
CCAGACGCGGCTTCCCGGAGCGGTCGTTGAGCAGCTCGATCTCGTTCCACGGCAGGCCGCGGGACGACCCCATGCACTTGATGAAGGCCTCCTTGGCCGCGAAACGCGCCGCGAATCGAGGCGCTGGGTCCCGGTGGCGCCTGCAGTACCGGGCCTCCCGCGCGGAGAAGGTCCGCTCGACAAACTTCTCCCCCCAGCGTGCGAGGGCCTTCCGGATGCGCTCCGCATCGGCGATGTCCACCCCGACGGCATCGATCATCGTTCCCCCCTGACGGCGTCCGCCATGGCCGCCACCCTCTTCATGATGCCCACGTCGTGGACCCGGACGATGTCCGCCCCGTTCAGAATGGAGGCCGTCACGGCGGCGGCGGTTCCCTCGATGCGCTCGCTCGGTTTCTCCACCCCGGTGATCTTGCCCGTGAAGTGCTTGCGGGAGACGCCGACACAGACAGGGCATCCCAGGGCCTTGAACTCGCCGAGGTGGCGGATCAGGCGGAGGTTGTCCTCAACGCTCTTGCCGAACCCGATCCCGGGGTCGACGACGATCCGGTCCCGGGAGACGCCCGCCGACACGGCTTTTCCGATCCGTTCGTCGAGGAAACGGATGATCTCGCCGAGCAGGGAGCGGTATCGAAGGTCCCCTTTCTGCATCGTCCGGGGCGTCCCCCGCATGTGCATGAGAACGACCGGGACTCCCGCCGCGGCGACCACACGGGCCATCTGCCGGTCCCCCCGGAGCGCCGTGATGTCGTTGACGATCTCGGCCCCGGCCTCGACGGCCTGACGGGCGACCTCGGCCTTGGCCGTGTCGATGGAGACGGGCACGCCCGTTTCCCGGGTGATCAGCCCGATGAGGGGGATGACCCGGCGGAGTTCCTCCTTGAGGGGCACCGGCCTGGCGCCCGGCCTCGAGGACTCGCCCCCGATGTCGAGGATGTCCGCCCCCTCTTCGATCAGCCGGACGGCCTGCCGCAAACCCTGCTGCGCGTCGGCGATCGCACCGCCGTCGGAAAAGGAGTCCGGCGTCATGTTGATCACCCCCATGATGAGGGTCCGGCCGGTCAGCCTGATCTCGCGCCGGGGCGTCTTGAGCACATACTCCCGCCGCCCGGCGTTGGCGAGCAGCTCCCGGATATCCGACGAGACGTCCTTCAGCCCGAAGGGCTGGAGGGCAAGCTTGTCGGCGAACCGGAGCAGCTGCTTGACGGTGCCCATGATGAGCACGTCCGTCCTCCGCACGCTGCAGTCGACGGAGCCCCGGGAAACGGCCGCGTCTCCTCCCAGAGAGAGCATCTCCTGCTTGATGATGTTGGCCACCTTCGGCGTAAGGCCTTCGATGAGCACGTTGCAGTGGCGCATCTTGGGGGCCATGGACGAGATTCCGTAGGGCTCGACGCCGATGTCCCTCAGGAGGTCCTCGGACTCCGATGCGGTCGGAGGGTGCAGGAGGCGGATCCGGTTCTTCACGGGCATCCCCTTATGAAAAAAGTGCGTCTCCGAAGAAACGCACCCGGTGTTGGCGACCTCTCGATGAAACACGCGCGGGCGGGTCATGCGGCCCGGCTCCGCCCGCTCAGCGGGCGGGCTGCGGGACGGCTGCAGGCTCCTGCTCCGGGAGGCTGCGGCCGCTGATGATGGCATCGAGGTCTTCGGCGTTGAGCACCTCCCTCTTGATCAGTTCGTCGGCCAGGGTGTGCAGGATCTGCAGGTTCTCGGACAGGGCTTTTTTTGCGGTCTCGTATCCCTCGGTCACGATCCGCGCGATCTCCGCGTCGATCTTCCTCGCCGTCTCCTCGCTGTAGTCCTTGTGCATGGCCAGTTCGCGGCCCAGGAAGATCTGCTCCTCCTTCTTTCCGAAGCTCATGGGGCCCATGGGGCTCATGCCCCAGTCGCAGACCATGTGCCTCGCCAGGTCGGTGGCCCTCTCGATGTCATTGCCGGCACCGGTGGTGAAGTCGTCCAGGACGAGCTCCTCGGCCGCACGGCCTCCCAGCAGGATGGCGATGCTGTTGAGCAGGTAGCGCCTCGGGTAGGTATGCTTCTCGTCCATGGGAAGCTGCTGCGTGAGGCCCAGCGCCCGGCCTCGCGGGATGATCGTGATCTTGTGGATCGGGTCGGTCCCGGGCAGCATCTTGGCCACCAGGGCGTGCCCCGCCTCGTGATAGGCCGTGATCCTCTTCTCCTTTTCGCTGATAACCATGCTCTTGCGCTCGGCCCCCATCAGGACCTTGTCCTTCGCGTACTCGAAGTCCGCCATGGAGACCTTCTCCTTGCCGTTGCGCGCCGCGTGGAGGGCCGCCTCGTTGACGAGGTTTTCGATGTCGGCGCCGGAAAAGCCCGGGGTCCCCCTCGCGATGACGGCGGTCTGGACATCCTCGGCAACGATCGTCTTGCGCATGTGCACCTCGAGGATCTTCTCCCTGCCCTTCACGTCGGGCAGCGGCACGACGACCTGGCGGTCGAATCGTCCAGGCCTCAGCAGGGCCGGGTCGAGGACGTCGGGACGGTTCGTGGCGGACACGAGGATGACCCCCTCGTTGGACTCGAACCCGTCCATCTCGACGAGCAGGGCGTTCAGGGTCTGCTCGCGTTCGTCGTGCCCTCCGCCGAGACCCGCGCCCCGGTGACGACCGACGGCATCGATCTCATCGATGAAGATGATGCAGGGGGCGTTCTTCTTTCCCTGCATGAAGAGGTCACGGACGCGGGAGGCCCCCACCCCGACGAACATCTCGACGAAGTCCGAGCCGCTGATCGTGAAGAACGGCACGTCGGCCTCGCCCGCGATCGCCCTCGCCAGAAGGGTCTTCCCCGTGCCCGGGGGGCCGACGAGCAGGACGCCCTTGGGGATCCGTCCGCCGAGCCGGGTGAACTTCTTCGGGTCCCGCAGGAAGTCGATGATCTCCTGCAGCTCACCCTTGGCCTCGTCGATCCCTGCGACGTCGTTGAAGGTCACCTTCTTGGACCGGTCCGTCATGAGCCGGGCACGGCTTTTGCCGAAGGACATGGCCTTCCCGCCCCCGGACTGCATCTGGCGCATGAAGAAGACCCAGATGGCGATCAGCAGGATCGTCGGGAACCAGGAAATCAGCACCGTCATGTACCAGGGTGAGTCCTCGACGGGCTTGGCGGCGATCCGCACGCCCTTCTCCTTGAGCAGGGGCACAAGCCCCGCTTCCTTGGGGGCGTAGGTCTTGAAGCTCTTGCCGTTGACGAACTTCCCCGAGATGCTCTCCCCCTGGATGCTGACCTCGACGACCTGCCCCTTTTCGACGGCGGCGATGAAGTCGCTGAAAATGATGCTGTCCTGAGCGTTCTTCGGCTGGTTGAAGAGGTTGTAGAGCAGCACGAAGATGAGGCTGATGATCAGCCACAGTGCGATATTCTTCTGTAAAGGATTCAATCCTCGCTGTCCTCCGTGATCGGGGCCGCCTCGCGGCCTTCGGTGGCGGAGCCCCTGACTTGAATTTTGTATGATTAACCCAAGAGGTTGAAAATTTCAAATGATTTCTGCCTTCAGGACATGTCTCGTCCCTTCGGCGACGCGGGCCCTCTCGGAGAGCCGGATGCCCGGCACCCACAGGACGGAGCAGTCGTCGGCCAGCACGGGGGTCTTGTTCCGATCGGCCCTCGGCACCTTCAGGTCGATGAACAGCCTGCTGAGTTTCCGGCTTCCCCGCATGCCCAGCGGCTGGATCCGGTCGCCGGGCCTGGGGCTGCGCACGACCAGCGGCCCGCTGATCCGGTCGAGATCTAGGTATGCCTTCCGCGCCGTCGCCGTCGGCACGCAGGGCGGCCGCCGCAGCACCCGGAAGCGCATGCGCAGCCCCTGGCTCTCGATCCGGACGATGCCCGGGACGGGAACCTCGGCGCAGAACAGATCACCGGCACTCTGCGGCGTTCCCGGGCCCCGCCCGCGGAGCCCGGAAGGCCCGGCACGGCTGCATTCGAGAGTGCCGCCGATCCTGCGGACCAGGACGTTGCCCGGCATGTGCAGCGTGCCGCCGCGGTTCGGGCCTTCGGCCAGCTCCAGCACGGACTGCACGTGGTCGAGGCCCACGGCACGATCCGGCCCTGCCAGGCGGCGCAGGATCTCCAGGACGACCCTGCGCCTGAGCGCGGGATGGAGCCTTGCAAGTCCCCGCAGGGGGATCTTCGTCCCGGCCGGATCCCCCGGCCAGGACCCGAGGGCCCGCAGGGCCCGGTCCTTCATGTAATCGTCCTCCTGCCTGACCACGTCGGCCAGCCTGCACAGGGCGTCGAGAATCGCCGGGTTGAAGCGCCTCGCCAGCTCGGGAAGCAGGACTCTTCGGATGCGGTTCCTCAGATAACGCTCGTCGGCGTTGGAGCTGTCCGTGACGAAGGACAGGCCCTCCTTTTGGCAATATCGGGCGATCTCCGCGGGCGAGCAGTCGATGAGCGGGCGGATGAAGCGTCCGCCGTCCCGCACGGGCGCAATGCCCGCGAGCCCGCTCAGGCCGGAGCCCCGGATGAGGTGCATGAGCACCGTCTCAGCCTGGTCTCCCCTGTGGTGTCCCAGCGCGATGCGGTCCGCGCCCGCCTGCCGGGCCGCCGACTCGAGGAAGGCGTATCGCCTGCGCCGCAGGAAGTCCTCCGGCGAGAGGCCCGCGCTTCGCCGGGTCATCCCGATCGAACCGGTCAGCAGGGGGATACCTCGCGCACGGCAGAGGCTGCGGACGAAGGCCTCATCACGATCCGACTCCGCCGCCCGCATTCCGTGGTTGAAGTGTGCTGCCGTGAGGGAGACCCCGAAGACCGGGCCGAGACGCTGGAGTACGGCGAGCAGAGCGACGGAGTCCGCGCCCCCGGACACCGCGGCCAGCACGTGGTCTCCCGGCCGGAGCATCCGGTGCGTCTCCACGGTCCTTCGAACCTTCGTCAGCACGTCGGCGCTCCGGTCAGCAGGCGATCCGCTCAAGGTCGGTGATCCTTTCGATGGCGAAATCCGGCTTCAGCCCGATCAGCTCCTCCCGGCTGCCGATCCCGTTCAGGATTGCACAGCTGCGAACCCCTGCGTTGCGGGCCAGCAGGATGTCGTTCACCCCGTCGCCGACGACGAGGGTCTCCTCGGGCTTCGACCCGTAGCGGTCCAGCAGTGGCAGCAGGACCCGCGGGTCCGGTTTCATGAACGCCGCCGAGTCCCCGCCGATGATCTCACGGAAACACGATTCGATGCCCAGGCCCCTGCACAGGGCGAGCGAGAAGTCCGTGTTCTTGTTCGTGATGATCACCTTCGCCTTGTCGGAGAACCGGCGCAGGAGATCCAGCACGCCGGGATAGAGGACGGTCCGGTCGAGCAGATGCTCGGCGTAGTCGGATTTGAAGCGTGTGAGGGCCTCGTCGAGACGCCCCCGGTGAGCCTCTCCGAGGGACCTCTCGAGGAGTTTGCGCACGCCGTCGCCTACAAACCGGAGGATCTCCGGCTCCGGGCGACCGGGGATTCCCATGGACCGCAGGGTGCGGTTGACGGAGCCGGCCAGGTCGGCTCCCGTGTCTGCCAGCGTGCCGTCGAGATCGAAGACCATCAGCTGCACGAACATCCTGCCGTCAGGCTTGCTCATGGGCACACTATAAGAAATCGGGGCTCCGATGACAAGAGAATAAGAGCCGGCGCGGAACCGATGCTTGACAGGGTGCCGTGGACATGCTAACAGGGTTCCACCGCTTGGATCCGATTGCAGGACCGGGACGGGGAATGGACAGCGTTGAGACACGGGTGACGTGTGCAGAGCCTTCCCTACGCAACCGGGAGGGCTTTTTTTTCGCGGCGCGATGCCGCCGAGGGTCACCGCCGGCAGCAGGACGTCAGGGACCGGCTATCGCGGATTGTGGAGATGATGATGAGCGAACGGCCGAATCGAGAGCGCATCGCCATTCTCGGGGCCGGCAAGGTCGGCACGGCCCTGGGGCATCTGCTGGGAAAGGCGGGCCATGACGTCGTGGCCGTTGCGGGTCGCAGCCTGGAGGCGGCGAGGCGTGCCGTCGCGTACACGGGAGGGACGGCGACGACGGATTTCACCGCAGCCGCACAGGGGGCCGACTGCATCCTCGTCACGACCAGCGACGACGCCATCGAGGGTGTGTGCAGGGCCGTCTCCGCGGCAGGGGGCTTCCGTATGGGCTCGAAGGTGGTGCACACCAGCGGTGTGGGCGGTCTCGACCTTCTCCGCTCGGCCCGCAGGCGGGGAGCCCGCACGGCCTGCATCCACCCGCTGCAGACGTTCGCCGACGTGCAGAGCGCCATTTCCAAGATCCCCGGCAGCACGTTCGGCGTCACGGCCGACGAGGAGATCCTGACCTGGGCCGACCGGCTCGTCGAGGACCTCGGGGGGCGGCCCTTCCACGTATCGCCCGAGGACAAGCCCCTTTACCACGCGGCGGCCTGCATGGCCTCGAACTACCTCGTCACGCTGATGTATCTGGTCGAGGAAATCTACGGGCGCATGGGGCTTTCCCGCGAGGAGGCGCATCGGGCCTTCTGGCCGCTTGTCCGGGGCACCGTCGCCAACATCGAGAGCAAGGGGACCATCCCGTCGTTGACCGGACCGATCGCACGGGGTGACGGTGGAACCGTCCGGAAACACCTCCGGGGATTCCGTAAACGCTTCCCGGAGCTCACGAGGCTCTATCGCGAGATGGGTCTCTTTGCGGCGGAGATCACCGCACGGAGGGGCGCGGTGGGGGAGGACAAACTGGCGGACATACGAGCCATGCTGAAGGGAGGCCGAAAGGGATGAGCACACAGGTCAAGATCACGCGGGTTACCACGTCGACGATCCGGGACATGAAGAAAAAAGGCGAGAGGCTCACCATGCTGACCGCCTACGATTACCCGACGGCGGCGGCCGTGGACGAGGCCGGGATCGACATCATCCTCGTGGGGGATTCGCTGGGGATGGTCGTTCTCGGCTACGACAGCACCCTCCCCGTGACGATGGAGGACATGCTGCACCACACCAAGGCCGTTACCCGGGCGGCCAAGCGGGCCATGGTGATCGGGGATATGCCGTTCATGTCCTACCAGGTGTCGGTCGAAGAGGCCGTACGCAATGCCGGACGCTTCATGCAGGAGGCTGGGGCCCACGGGGTCAAACTCGAAGGGGGCCGCGAAGTGGCCGAGGTGACGCGCCGGATCGCCCAGGCGGGCATCCCCGTCATGGCGCACATCGGCCTCACGCCGCAGTCCGTGCACCAGCTCGGCGGATACAAGGTGCAGGGCAAGGATCACCCCTCGGCCACGAGGCTGCTCGAGGATGCCAAGATCCTCGAGGAGGCGGGGGCCTTTTCCATCGTCCTGGAGTGCGTGCCCGCCGCGCTGGCGGAGAAGATCACGGCATCGCTTTCCATCTCCACGATCGGCATCGGCGGGGGCGTGCACTGCGACGGCCAGGTCCTGGTGGTGCACGACATGCTGGGGCTCTTCGAGCGTTTCACCCCGAAGTTTGTCAAGAAGTACGCAAACCTGAGTGCGCAGATCAAGGAGGCGGCCGCGCAGTACATCGACGAGGTGAAGAAGGGGACGTTCCCCGGCCCGGAGCACTCCTTCTAAGTGAGGCTGGTGAAAACCGGCCATATGCGTTGTTGCCCTTGTTCCTCGTCGCTCAACGTACCGTTGATGTACGCCTCGCTCCTCGGATCTGCGGGCGCCTAGAATCTGGCCTCTTTTGACCAGCCTGCAGGATGTCCCCTCTGCATTGCGCATGTATGGAAACAAAGTGGAGTGCCCCCCTGCGGTTAGACAACTGCGGTTAGGGTAACCGGACAGGACTTGGCGTTGTTGAACATTTCTTCAAACTCCACAGGCGGCCGATATCCCAGTGAGGAGTGCAGCCGCTTGCGATTTAAACGTCCTCGATGAAGGAGGGAAGACGATTCTGGACATCGGCCATCGTCCGGTACTCCCAGAGGTAGACCTCCTCGGCCTTCAGGGTCTTGATGAAGCTCTCGGCGGCCGCATTGTCGTAGGGGTTGCCCTTGCGGGCCATGCTGATTCGGAAGCCGTTGGCAAGCAACTCCTCCACGTAGTCTCGGGAGGCATACTGGACCCCGCGATCCGAGTGATGGATGATTCCTGCCGGGGGTCTGCGACGCGCCAGGGCCATCCGGAGGGCCTCCAGGCACAGGGTTGTGTCGATATTGCGCGAGAGCGCATAGCCCACGACCCTGCGGGCAAAGAGATCCAGGATGACCGCCAGATAGACAAAGCCGCTCAGGATGGCAATGTAGGTGATGTCGGCCACCCAGAGCTGGTTGGGGCCCGTGACCAGCAGGTTCTGCGCGAGGTTGGGATAGACCCGATGGGGATGCTCGCTGTTGGTGGTGCGGACCCAGCGGCGCCTGGGCTTGCGCGTCAATTCCTGTTCGCGCATGACGCGAAGCACCTTCTTGTGGTTGTCCCGGAACCCTCGACGATGCAGCTCCTTGGTCACCCGGCGATACCCGTAGCCGGGGAACTCCTCGATCACGGTCTCGATGCGGGCGATGAGCGCTTTCTCCCCGTCGGGTTGGCTCTTTGACTGATGGTAGTACGTGCTGCGGGGCAGGTTCATCAGCTCGCACCCCCTTTCGATGCTTTCGACGAGGGCACGATGCTCAGCGATGAACCGCCGCTTCTCTTCGGCGGTGCGAGGCTTCGCTGCACGGCTTTTTTTAAAAACTCGTTCTCCAGGGTGAGCCGGCCCACCAGCTGCTCGAGCTGACGGACGCGCTCCTCCAGGGCCGCTTCGTGACTGGGAGGGTTATCAAAGCGCCCCTTGGTGTACTGATCCTTCCAGTGATACAGCAGCCCCGACGAGATCTCGTGACGGCGCATCAGCTGCGCCGCCGTGCTGACCCCGCTCAGGTACTCTTCGATCACCGACGCTTGAACTCGTTGCTGAAGGTTCTGCGTGGCTTCATGGCAAGATCCTTTCTCCCCCTCGTGGGGATCGGGGGTCCTGCCCGGTACTCTAACACATTTTGTCCAACTCAAGGGGTGCAGTCCAAAGCCCCCTCTCTCTGCTGTGTTGGAAGAGAAAGGGGGCTTTATTTCGCGACTGAAAATCAGATCTTCTCCTCAAGGCTGCCAGCCCGGAAGGCCTCGATGGCCGACTGCACCGTCCCCGAGGCGCCCAGGAAGATCCGGACTCCCGCGCTCTTGAGGGCCGCCGTCGCCTTTCGGCCGATGTGTCCCGTCACGACGCAGTCCACACGCTCGCCGGCTACGAGGTTCCCGGTAGCCGTCCCGCGCGTGATTCAATGCATGCCGGCCGTGTTCTCCCTGGCTTCGTGGGTGCCCGTGTCCATGTCGTAGATCAGGTAGTACCGGCAGCGGCCGAAGCGGGGGTCCACGAGGTCCCGCAATTCGGGCCCCGTCGAGGAAACGGCGATCTTCATGGGTTTGCACTCCTTTCTATGATCCGGCGCGGATTCACGCAGCCGTGTTTGTCTTACGGGGTACGGGTCTGTGCCGCCCGTTGCGATCCCCACGCGGGCTGTGGTCAGAGAGGCCCCTTCCCTTCCCCGCCCCGGCCGCTTTCGGGCAGGTCGTCGATCCTCTCGTTGATCGCGCGGAGGCGCCCCGACATTTCCCTGAGAAAGTGGACCACGATGCGGGGGTTCTCCCTCAGGATCGCCTCGAGATTGGATTCCGAGATGACGACAAGCCGGGTGTCCGGTGCCGCTGCCACGGCGGATGCCGTCCTCGGTGCCTGTATCAGCATGGCCATCTCCCCGAAATAGTCGCCGGCGGTCATCTCCCTGAGGAGCTGCCCCTTCTTGAGGATCCGCACCGCCCCGGACAGGATGTAGAACATGTCACGGCCCCGGGAGTCTTCCTCGAAGACCACCTCCCCGGGTTCAAAGGACCGGATGAAGCGGGAAGGCACAGGCGGGAATGCCGCCTCGCCGGTCTTCCGTTCTTCCAGAAGCCTTGCCAGCAGCAGTGCCTCCCGGCGCCGGGTGTTGGCCAGGAGTTCCGCGCCGAACAGGATCACGGCAAAGGTGTAGTAGATCCAGACGACCAGGACGAAAACGGCCTTGAGAGACCCGAACGCGAGTCCGTAATCCGGGTTGACCTGCAGGAAAAGGGCAAACAGCGGGCGGACGATCGACCAGAGCACCGCCGCGGCCAGCGCGCCCAAAAGCAGGTTCCACCACTCGAGCGCCACGGGGCAGAAAACCAGGAAAAAAACGGAGAGAAACAGGGTGCCTGTCAGCAGGGGCATCACCCCCTCCGGCAGCGCCCGCAGCGTGCCGGCAGGGGCGATGGCTTCCGCCGAAGCCGCGGCGTAGAGGATCTGTCCGGCCACGAGCACCAGGAACATCATCAAGAGCGACAGCACGGCGACAAAGTCGAGGAGCTTGTCCCGGATGAACCCGCCGCTGCGCTCCGCCTTGAAGACGTTGAGGAAGCCGGCCCGGATCGCGCGTGCCAGGGGGACAACGGGCCAGAGCAGCAGGATGAGGCCGATGAAACCCAGTGCCTTTCTCTCCGCAAGGGTGAAGACCTCGCGGAGAATGACCTCGTAGTGCTGGGGAACGATCTCAATGATGATCGCCTCGACGGCCGCGCTGACCTGGCGGGACGAGACGAAGACCTGGCTCAGCAAAAACAGGACCGCCACGCTCAGGGGGATCAGGGCGAAAACGCCGTAAAAGGCCAGCGTGGCCGCCGTGTGGATGTCGCGGTTCCGCACGAAGGACAGCACGGTGTACCGCAGGACGACCGCGGGGATGAGCCACCGGTCCCGGTATCTCGTCATGCGGCATGTGAACCGAGGCATCACGGCATCGTCTCCGGGGGGAACGTCGTGCGGAACGGCGATTGATTATAGGAATCCGCCGGCGAAAAAGCAACGGCCGAATCCCCGGAGTCCGCGTGCCGCAGCCGGTGCCGTTGACAGGCGCAGGGCTTTGATGTTAAGGGTGAAACCGGCGGCGAACCCCGGCCCTGCCTCCATGGCCGGCGCACCGGGCGCCGGGACGACGGACACGGACCTATGCTCAAAACCTTTTTTCTCGATCTCTCCCTCAACAAGAAGCTCATCCTGATGATGCTCTTGATGACCGCGGTTCTGCTGGTCACCCTGATCACCATCTACTGGCAGGCCGAGAAGAGCCTCATGGCCCAGATAGAGAGCCAGACGGCCGAGCTGGCCCAGGCGGTCCAGGTCGGTGTCGAGGAGGTGACCGGCGGCGCGTCGAGCGAGACCCGCCTCGAGAAGTACCTCTCGTCGCTGAAGACCAAGGGGATCAAGGAAATCTCCATCATCAGCAACGCCGACGAAATCATCGCAAGCACAAACCCCAACAAGGTCGGCACGCCGGTGAGCCAGAAGAAGAAGGAGCTGATCATCAAGGCCGAGCTCGGGGAACCGGCCGTCGACCAGGAGGGCAAGGCCTACAACGTCATCATCCCCGTCATTGCCGGCCAGGCGCATTACGGGTACATCCACCTGCAGATCAACGTCGAGAACCTGCAGGAAACGCTGCGCCGGAACACGACGAAGCGCATCCTGGCGGCCCTTGCCGTGTTCGCCGTCGGGATCCTGCTCTCCACGTTCCTCTCCGTCTGGTACACCGAACCCATTCACAACGTCGTCGCGGCGGCCCGCAAGGTGGCGGCAGGGGATCTCAACCAAAGCCTTCCCGTGGACCGCAAGGACGAGATCGGGGACCTGACCCAGAGCTTCAACTTCATGGTCCAACGACTCCGCGAGCACAAGAGGGTCGAAGAGAGGCTCCGGGAAGCGGAGCACCTGTCGGCCATCGGACAGCTCTCCCGGGGGATCGCGCACGAGATCCGAAACCCGCTGAACTTCATCAGCCTATCCATCGATCACATCAAGTCCAAGTATCGGCCTGCCGACGGCGCGGCCGCCGAGGGATTCGAGAAACTGGTGGACAGCATGAAGGAGGAAATCCACCGCCTCGACCGCCTCGTCCGGGACTTCCTCGACTACGGCAAGCCGCTCAAGCTCGATCTGCAGACATGCCCCATGGGGGAGCTGCTGGCCGATGTCGTCGAAATCGTCAAGGCAAAGGCGGAATCGGACCGGATCCAGATCGTCGAGAAATACTACGCCCTGCCGCAGCTCAAGCTCGACACCGAGCTCATGAAGAGCTGCCTGTTCAACGTGGTGACGAACGCGTTTCAGGCCATGCCGGACGGCGGTACCCTCACGCTCGCAACGGAGGAACGTGACGGCCGCTTCCTGATCCGGATCGCCGACACGGGAACCGGCGTGCCGAAGGCGGACCTCGACCGCATCTTCGAGCCCTTCTTCACGACCAAGAGCCAGGGCCTCGGCCTGGGGCTGGCCATGACGAAACGGGTCATCGAAGAGCACGGGGGGAAGATCGAATTCACGAGCGTCGAGGGACGGGGCAGCGAGGTGACGATCAGCCTGCCCCTGGCCCTAGCCGGTGAAGAGCCGCGCAGCGACGCAGTCCCGGGAGAGGAACAGACATGGCGGTCATCGTGATTGCGGATGACGAACCCCTCCAGCGCGAGATCCTCACGACCATTCTCGCCGACGAGGGATACGAGACCTATTCGGCCGCATCGGGGGAGGAGGCCCTGAAACTGGCAAGGGCCTACGAGCCGGACATCGTGCTCACCGATCTCAAGATGGGGAAGATGGACGGGATCGAACTGCTCGAGAAGCTCAAGGGCCTCAAGCAGCCCCCGACGGTGATTCTCATGACCGCCTTCGGGACCGTCGATTCGGCCGTCGAGGCGATGAAGAAAGGCGCCTTCGATTATCTCACGAAGCCCCTCGACAAGGAGGTCGTGATCCTGGCGATCCGCCGCGCCCTTGAGCGCAAGGAGCTGCTCAAGCACAATCTCGAACTGCGCAAGGCCCTCAACGACATGTTCAGCATTCAGGGGATCATCGGGCACTCGAAGGCCATCAAGGACATCATTCACATCGTCCGCAAAGTGGCCGACAGCCCCGCCACGGTGCTGATCCTCGGAGAGAGCGGTACGGGGAAGGAGCTGATCGCCAAGGCCATCCACTACAACAGCGGTCGCCGGGAGAAGGCCTTCATGGCCATCAACTGCGCGGCGATCCCCGAGACCCTTCTCGAGAGCGAGCTGTTCGGCTACGAGCCCGGCGCGTTCACGGGCGCCACGCAGCGCAAGAAGGGCCTCTTCGAGGCGGCCAGCGGCGGCACGATCTTCCTCGATGAAGTCGGGGACCTCCCCATGATGACCCAGTCCAAGATCCTCCGGGTCCTGCAGGAACGCGAGATCATGCGCGTCGGGGGGCGCGAGCCGATCCGGGTCGACGTGCGGATCGTCTCGGCCACCAACAAGGATCTGCACGAGGAGATGAAGAACGGGCGGTTCCGCGAGGACCTGTTCTACCGGCTCAAGGTCGTCACGATCCAGATGCCGCCGCTGCGGGACCGCAAGGAGGACATCCCCGACCTGGCGAATTTCTTCCTGCAGAAATTCAGCCACAACTTCGGCAAGAACGTCGTCAGGATCGACGAGGCGGCGATGAAGGCCATCGTCCACCACCCCTGGCCGGGCAATGTCCGGGAGCTGCAGTCCGTCCTGGAAAAGGCGGTCCTCATGTGCGAGACCGACACGATCGGCCTGGCGGATATCCGCGGGGAGCTGCGCTCGGAACCCCGGCCGGCCATGGGCATCGAGATCCCCGATGAGGGGATCGACCTCGAGGAGCTGGAAAAGGAACTCCTCGTCAAGGCCATGGCCAAGTCCAACAACGTCATCGCAAGGGCCGCCCGGCTCCTGGACATGAACTATGACGCCTTCTGGTACAGCTGGAAGAAGCACGAGCTCGAGTCACCGGAGAAGCGAAACGCCCTGAAGTGCATCATGCCTGTGGATATTCCCGACGTGGGGATCAGTTACGAGGAACTGGAGAAAGACCTGCTGCTCAAAGCCATGGAGAAGGCCAACAACGTCGGTGCCCGTGCTGCCAAGCTGCTGAACATGAGTTACCGGGCCTTTGCCTACCGGTGGGAAAAGTACGGGTTGAGCCGTCCGAATCAGGGCTGATTCCGCACTCTCGGCATGAAAGCCCGGGAAAATTCACATCAGGCTGAAATCACGGAATATTTTAAATATTCCCGCCGCTTGAGGCGATTTTCCTATTAAAGGTTTCTTCGAAATAATGCAATTTATTCTCTGAATATTGTAAGGCATATCTTGAATTTGTCCTGTCTTTCCCGAATGGGTGAGCCCCTTATCAAAAAAGTGCAAAACCCAGTTTTTTCGCCTGACGTCATATTTTCAAGTTATTGTTTATATTGAACAATCTTGTTACCCCCTTTCTGGCACGCTCCTTGTAGACTCCCGACGCAAGAATCGATGAAAGGAGGTGACAACTCAATGAAGAAGGTTCTCGCAATCCTGTTTGCCATGATGTTCGTGGTGGCGACGACGGGTCTGTGCTTCGCCCAGGCTGCCCCGGCAAAGGCCCCCGAGAAGAAGGAGGCTGCTCCGGCCCCGGAGAAGAAGGCTGACGACAAGGCCAAGAAGGCCGAGCCGAAGAAGGACGCCAAGAAGGCCGAGCCGAAGAAGGCAGAGAAGAAGCCCGCGAAGAAGGCCGAGAAGAAGGCTGAGCCCAAGAAGGCCGAGGCCAAGAAGGAAGAGCCCAAGAAGGCCGAGGAGAAGAAGGCTCCCGAGAAGAAGTAAGCTGCCGACGACATCATTTGAGTCTGGCACAAAGAGGGGTACTGGTAAGCCGGTGCCCCTCTTTTTTTTAATGTTTTCTTTCAGGAGACGCCGATTCGCATACACATTTCGGCCCATGGGCGGGATCCAGCGGGAAACGGCAGGATATCCAAACGGGAAAAGGTAACGTCGTTCCCATTCTCAAAGCCATTCTTTCCGATTAACGTGATCACGTTCCAAAAATCGGATGTTTCTTTCGAATAGTGTAAAGCTGGCCCGCGCCATCAGCATCGTAAGTTAATAACTGCTTGATTATATTCATTATTTATTCTTGACCGATCTGGCACGCTCCTTGATTCACCGTCGTTCAAGACCAATAGAAAGGAGGTGACAACGCAATGAAGAAGGTTCTCGCAATCCTGTTTGCCATGATGTTCGTGGTGGCGACGACGGGTCTGTGCTTCGCCCAGGCTGCCCCGGCCGCAAAACCGGCCCAGGAGAAGGCGGCAGCGCCCGCGGACAAGGCTGCCGATAAGAAGGCCGAGCCGAAGAAGGACGCCAAGAAGGCTGAACCCAAGAAGGCTGAGAAGAAGCCCGTGAAGAAGGACGCCAAGAAGGCGGAGAAGAAGGAGGCCAAGAAGGAAGAGCCCAAGAAGGCCGAAGAGAAGAAGGCCCCCGAGAAGAAGTAAGTGATCCGATCCGTATAATCAGGACAGGCTTACCCGGGGGCATCGAGGAATCGGTGCCCCCGGGTTGGCTTTAACGCGTTTGCAGTCATGCACGCTCTGTCCCCTCCCCATTTTTCCGCAAACAACGCCGTGAAGGATAAGCTGTGAATATCCGTTTGTTTTTTCTCGCAATCCTTCTCTCGGCCGGCCTTCTTTACGTGGCCTGCGGTCAACCTTCAGACCCATCGCCCTCCAAGCCGGCTGCGTTGGAAAAGAAAAATACCCTCGAGAAGAAGACCATTCGCGTCAAGCATCTCTCTGGTGAGGTCCTCGCCGTGAATCCCAAGGCAAAGACGATCACCGTCCGGGTGCGGGACGAGGAGATCGAACTGCAGTTCGATGATTTGACAGTCGTGAAGGTTGATCTCGACCGCCTGGAGCCCCAGCAGATCCCTGTAGGTTCCCGGGCTGCCGTGAAATACGTCGAGAGAAAGGGACGGCCCTTGGCAAGAGGGGTCTTCATCTCGACAGAGACGGCAGAGAAGAAAGAGTTTCAGCCCCAGTCGTCCCTCCGCGTCACCGCCTGAGACCCGAAGCGATCCCCCTTTGATTCCTTCCGCAAGGGCAGGACAGCCCATCCGGGTCCGCCCCGCCATTTGCATCCCCTATCCGTATCCGTTATGATAATGCAACAGACAATCCAACGATAAGGAGGCGAGATCATGAACTCGGCATCACGGCGAAGGTTCGTCAGGGCTGGGACGTTTGCCCTGTCCTTCTGCATGGCGCTTCTCATCGCTTCCTGCGCCAGCGCCCCCGTCACGGAGCGCAAGGGGCTGCACCTCGTGCCCGATTCCGAACTGACGGCGATGAGCTTTCAGGAGTACAACAAGGTCTTGAAAGCATCGAAGCTCTCGACGGACACGGCGAAAGTGGCCATGGTGCGCCGTGTAGGCCAGCGGATCGCGGCAGCCGCTGAAGAGCTCCTGGAGGAGACGGGCCGAGGCAGCGACATTAGGAGTTACAAGTGGGAGTTCAACCTGATCGAGGACGACAAGACGGTCAATGCCTGGTGCATGCCCGGCGGCAAGGTGGCGGTGTACACGGGCCTTCTTCCGATCACCCAGGACGAAAACGGGCTTGCCGTCGTCATGGGTCACGAGGTGGCCCATGCCATCGCCAAGCACGGCAACGAGCGCATGAGCCAGGCCCTGCTTGCCCAGTTCGGCGCCATCGGTCTGTCCCTGGCGCTTGCGCGGAGCCCCGGGCTCACCTCGGACATTTTCATGCAGGCCTACGGTGTGGGGGCCCAGGTGGGGTTTCTGCTCCCGTACAGCCGGATTCACGAGTCCGAGGCAGACCGTATCGGGCTCGTGCTCATGGCCAAGGCAGGGTACGATCCCCGGGTGGCGATCGGTCTGTGGCAGCGGATGAACGCCAAGGGCGGCTCGCGGCCGCCGGAGTTTCTATCCACGCACCCGGCACCGGAGTCCCGGATCCGCAACATCGAGTCCCTTATTCCCGAGGCCATGCAGTATTACAAGGGGCAGCGCTGAGGCCCGATTGCAGACAACAGAAAAGGGGCCGGGAATTCCCGGCCCCTTGGGGTTTCTGGTAGCGGGGGATGGATTCGAACCACCGACCTTTGGGTTATGAGCCCAACGAGCTACCTGACTGCTCCACCCCGCGTCGAGATTTGTTATGCTAGTATCGCAATCCGCATAAGTCAAGTGATTTTTCCGCAATCCTTCGTTTCGCGGGCTTTTCCGGCTTGTCTAGAATGCGAACACCGCCGCGGCGAGGACCGTGGTCCAGCCACCTTTTCTCGGCACGATGTAGGACTGGGTCACGTTTCGTGTCCGGACGATCTTGCCGCTGATCTTGAAGATCTCCTTGTTCTCGTCCCAGCTCTTGTCGACGTCGAAGTCGATGCCCAGGGTGGAGGCCAGCATGGCTGCCGCGAGGTCCTCGGCGTAGTCGCCGGCCTGTTTTTCCGTCTGGCCGAAGGCGTGATGTTCACTGATGTAGCCGTACTGCGACGTGTCCGCGGGGATCGCGCAGCCGACGGATGCCGCCAGCAGGCGGTAGGGCTCGTTGCTGGAGCAGCGGCTCATGACGCAGTAGGTGATCTCGCCCGGGGTCTTTTCCTTCAGGCCCTTGGCCTTGGAGATCATCTTGCAGCCGGGAGGGAATATGCTCGATACGTAAACCAGGTTGAATTTCTCGATGCCCGCATTCCGCAGGGCCAGCTCGAACGAGTGCAGCTCTTCCTTGTGCGTACCCACGCCCTTGGTGAAAAAGATCTTTTTCGGTACCCAGATATTCACGGCCGTTCTCCTTTATCTGGATTTTTGCGTCACGTATCCCATTATCCGGTATGCCAGCCTCGCCGCCAGGAAGTCGGGGGCCACCATGCCGGGGATGGGCGCAAGTTCGACGAGGTCGAACCCGACGACGTTCTTTTTGCGGCACACCTCCCGGAGCAGGTCGAGCACGTCGTGCCAGAACATCCCGCCCGGCTCGGGCGTTCCCGTCGCGGGCATGACGGAGGGGTCGAAGACATCGAGATCGACGGTGATATAGACGTCTTTCGACAGGCGGCGCAGCACTTTGCCGACCCATGCCGGGTCCCGGCGGATGGCCGCTGCGGGGAAAACGGGGACCGCCGCTTTTTTCAGATAGGAGGCCTCTTCGGCGCTCATGCTGCGGATGCCGGCCTGGACCACGGGGCAGAGCTCCCTCATCCGCCTGCCGATGCAGGCGTGACTGTATGGGGTGCCCTGGTAGGACATCCGCATGTCCGCGTGGGCGTCCAAGTGCAGCACCGAGAGTTTCGGGAACCGTTTCCGCGCCGCCCGGACCGCGCCCAGCGTGATGCTGTGCTCGCCGCCCAGCATGACGGGGATCTTCCCGGACCCGAAGACCCAGTCGACGGCCTCGACGATCCGCCCGAGCATCCCCTCCGGCCCCGAGGCGACGGCCTCGAGAGGCTCCATCGTGTGAATGCCCGCACGGTAGGTCTCCGCCTCGATCTCCTCGTCGTAGAGCTCCATGTTGCAGGAGGCTTCGAGGATGGCGGCCGGCCCTTTGCGCGTCCCCCCCTGGTAGGTCGTCGTGAGGTCGTAGGGGACGGGGATCACCGCAAACGCCGCGTTCTCGAGGACTTCGTATTGTTCTTCGATTCCGCCGAAATTCATGCGTTCGTCATCCGGTAAATTAAGACACGTTTGCTAACACATTCCGCACGGGCTGTCCAGATTTTTCATCCGATCGGGACGGCCGGCCGTCAGCGGCTCAGCAGGGGCAGCCGGGCCCTCCTTTCCAGAAGCGGAGTTCGAACCGCCCGTTCTCCAGGACCAGGTAGGACCGGTGGGCGAGCCAGTCGCCCAGCAGGGCGAAATGCGTCTGCCTGCCTCCGATCGTGCACGCGCGCAGCAGGGGCAGATGGCAGTGCCCGAGGATGACCGCATCGAATCCCTCGGCGAACTTTGCGAGGGCGAAGTCCTCCATTTTTGCGGCCAGGCACTCCTGCGGTTTTGCGAGGTACTCCTTGCTGGCGTCGGAGCTGCGGCGCGCCAGCGACCAGAGCACCGGCAGGGGCATCCGCTTTTGCAGCCGGTAGAAAAACGGGCTGCGCAGGAGCCTCCGCAGGGCCCGGTATCCCCTGTCGGAACGATCCACCAGGTCGCCGTGGGCGATGTAGAGAGTCTTGCCCCCCAGCACGAAACGGGCATCGCACGGGTACACCTCGATCCCGTGGTGCCGGGTGAAATAATCGGCCAGGAAAAAATCGTGGTTTCCCTCGAAGAGGTGGACCCGGACGCCTCCGCGCCGCATCGCGGACAGACGGTCGATGATGGGCTGAAACCCGGGGTACGCGACACCCTCCCGGGAGAACCAGAAATCGAACAGGTCGCCCGCGACGAAGAGGTGATCCAGCGAGCCCGCAACCTCCGCGAGGAACTCCAGGAGGCACGCGGCCGCCGTGTCGGCCGAATCGCGGGCATGGACGTCGGAAAAAAAGACGGCCCTCATCCCCTCTTCCGCGATCTGCCGGTTGCGGCGCCCATCGACGTCTTCTTTCGGACGATCTCCTCGGCGTTGCGGAAGACCCTGGCCGTCTCCGCCTCCGTGAGCCCTGCGCCGCGAGCGACACGGCGGGCGAAGTCCCGGCTGATGAGATCGCCGGGTGCGTGCGCATCCGTGTTGACCAGCAGGGGCGCGCCATGCCTGCGGGCCAGCGCCGCCACGTGGCCATTGGCCAGGCAGTGGCCCTTCCGGGCCGAGATCTCAAGGTGGATGCCCGCCTTGGCCGCCAGCTTCACCGTGTCCTCGTCGATCAGGCCCGGGTGGGCGAGGATATCGATGTCGGCCTGGACGGCGGCGAGGTTCGTGCCCTCGATGACGGGCTCCACAAGGGTCTCCCCATGGACCACGATGATCCGGGCCCCGGCCTTGCGTGCCTCCTTCGCCAGGGGGGGGATCCAGCGGGGCGGCACGTGGGTGATCTCGATCCCCGGCAGGACGAAGATCCCGTAGGCCTCGGAAATCTTGCCGCAGACCTGGGAAACCCGCTCGAGGATGAAATCGAAGTTGGAGTGGTCCGCGTGGTCCGTGACGGCCAGGGCGCGGTATCCGGCAACGGCGGCCCTCCGGGCCAATTCCGACGGGATCAGCTCCCCGTCGCTGAAGAGAGAATGCGTGTGCAGATCGATCATGGCACGACTCCTGCGGGCCCGCGACAGGGGCCCGTTTCCCCCACGGGCGGAAAGTATTCGTTGATTTACAGGATTTGATTGGATTAATAAAGAAAAAACTGATACTTGAAGCGCCAGGGCGGCACAAGGGCATGTTCAGCATCCTGAACCGGTACATCTTCCGTGAGGTCCTCTATCCCTTCCTCATGACCCTCTTCGTCTTCACCTTCGTTCTGATCATGGGGCGCATCCTGAGCCTCGTCGATCTCATGATCAACAAGGGGGTCAACTTCTCGGACATCCTCAAGCTGATTCTCTACCTTATGCCCGCGCTCATGCTGTTCACGATCCCCCTGGCTCTCATCATCGCGATCCTCATCGGGATCGGGCGCCTGTCCCGGGACAACGAGTTCACCGTCCTGAAGGCCTGCGGGCTGAGCCTCCACCAGATCGCGGCGCCCGTGCTGGCCATCTCCCTGATCGCGTTCGGCCTTTCGGCCCTGACCAGTTTTTTCCTCATCCCTCTGGGCAATCTCGAGGCGAAGAACCTCCTGTTTTCGATCGTCAAGCAAAAGGCGAGCGTGGGCATCAAGGAGAAGGTCTTCAACGACGATTTCCGGGGGATCGTCATCTTTGCGGACCGGATCCCCGCCCACGGTGATGTCATGGAGGGGGTCCTGCTCTACGACGACAGGACCGCCGAGGAGCCGAGCACGATCATCGCCGCGCGGGGCAGGCTGGTCTCGAACCCGCAGTCCCTGACGGTGACGCTTCGGCTGGAGGATGGCAGCATCCACACCGTCGATCCCCAGTTCAGGAACTACAAGAAAGTCGATTTCAGCACCTACGACGTCCGCCTCGACTTCAAAGGCTCGGCCGCCGACGAGCGCCGCGTCAAGTTCAGCAGGCTCGACGAGATGACCCTCTGGGACCTTCGCCGGGGGATCGACGCCCCGGAACCCCAGGGGCCGACGAGGCGCGAAATGCTCATCGAGTTCAACCAGCGGCTGGCGACCCCCTTCAGCTGCCTGATCTTCGCCCTGCTGGGCATCCCCCTGGGGATCCAGTCGAGCCGCTCGGGAAAGATGCGCGGCTTCACCATCGGGCTGTCGCTCGTCATGGTCTACTACGTGCTGCTGCTCTACGGGAAAGCCCTCGGCGAGACCGGGAAGGTGCCGGCCGTCATCGGGGTCTGGGCACCTAACGTGCTGTTCATGGCCGCGGGCCTTCACGTCTACGTTGCCCGGGCGCGGGAACGGGAGATCGTCCCGGAATGGCTGACCCTGCGGAAACGGAAAGGATGAGCGGATGACCGTGCTCGATCGATACATCTCGCGCGAATTCACCCTGACCTTCGTGTTCGTCCTGCTTGCCTTCCTGTGCCTCTACATCGTGGTGGACTTCTTCGAGCGGATCCGGATGTTCCTGAGCAACCAGGCGACCCTGGGCCAGATCGTGTCCTACCACCTCTACACGGTGCCCTCCATCGTGGCCATGATGATCCCGGCCTGCGTCCTCCTGGCCGCACTGATCACGTTCGGGCTGCTGTCGCGGAATCACGAGATCATCGCCATGAAGGCCAACGGGATCAGTCTCTACAGGATCGCGCTGCCCGTGACGGCCTTTGCGATCGCCGCCAGCGCGGTGAATTTTCTTCTCAACGAATTCGTCACCCCGGCGGCCAACTGGAGGGCAGAATACATCAAATACGTGGAGGTGCAGAAGAAGAGGGAGTGGGGGGCATTCAAGGAGAACCAGATCTGGTACAAGAGCCAGAACGCCATCTACAACTTCAAGCTCGTATCCCCCACGGAAAACCGCATCCAGGGCGTGACCATCCTCTACCTCGATGCCGGCTTCGGCCTCGTCTCCCGTATCGATGCCCGCGAGGCCCGCTGGACGGGTGAGGGCTGGGAGCTCCGCGATGTCCTCCGGACCACCTTCGCCGGCAAGGGCTTCCCGTCCATCGAGCGCCTGCCCGCGCTCCCCGTCGCGATCACCGAAAAACCCGAAGACCTTCGGGCTGTGCAGAAGAGCGCAGACCAGATGGGCTTCCGCGAGCTCAGGGACTACATCCGGAAACTGCGCCAGGAGGGCTACGATGCCACCCGCTACGAGACGGACCTGCACGGAAAGATCGCCTTCGTCTTCGTGAGCCTGATCATGGCCCTCATCGGCGTCGCCTTCCCGATGCGATCCGAGAGAAGCGGGGGAATTGCCCAGGGGATCGGGGTCGGCGTCATCATCGGCTTCTCCTACTGGATCGTCTTCGCCTTCACGCTGTCCCTGGGCCGGTCCGGTACGCTGCCCCCGATTGCAGCCGCCTGGGCGACCAACGTCATTCTCGGCATGGTGGCCGTCGTCATGTTCCGACGGGTCGACACCTAGGGCCGAGGGAACACCATGTCGGCCTCCGGAAAAACAAAAGCGGGATCGGGGGCTTGCCCTTCGATCCCGCTGTTTTCCCGCCCTGAGCCTTTCGCCCTGCGCTACGTGCCCATTTCCCAGGAACTCAGGTACCGTTTCTGCTCCGCCGTCAGGGTGTCGATCTTGACGCCCATGGCCGCCAGCTTGAGCCGGGCGATCTCCCGGTCGATGTCCCCGGGAACCGCGTAGACCTGCTTTTTCAGGGACTTGGCGTTCTTCGCCAGGTATTCCGCCGAGAGGGCCTGGTTGGCGAAGCTCATGTCCATGACGCTCGAGGGGTGTCCCTCGGCCGCCGCCAGGTTGATGAGACGCCCTTCGCCCAGGACATAGACCCTCCGGCCGTTTGTCAGGGTGTGCTCCTCGACGAACTCGCGGATCCTTCGCGTCTTTTTCGTGATTTTCCCAAGTCCCTCGAGATCGAGTTCCACGTTGAAGTGGCCCGAGTTGGACACGATGGCCCCGTCCTTCATCTTCAGAAAATGTTCCCTGCGGATCACGTTGATGTCGCCCGTGAGCGTGCAGAAGAAGTCCCCGATCCCGGCCGCCTCCGCGATGGGCATGACCCGGTAGCCGTCCATGACGGCCTCGAGGGCCTTCAGGGGGTCCACTTCCGTCACGACGACGTTCGCCCCGAGGCCGTGGGCCCTCATGGCGAGCCCCCGGGAACACCACCCGTAGCCGCAGATGACGAAGACCGAGCCGGCAATGAGGCGGTTCGTCGCCCGGATGATCCCGTCGATCGTGCTCTGTCCCGTCCCGTAGCGGTTGTCGAACATGTACTTCGTCTGGGCGTCGTTGACGGCGATGATGGGGAACCTCAGCACGCCCTTGGCGGCCATGGCACGCAGCCGGATCACGCCCGTCGTCGTCTCCTCGGTGCCCCCGACGATGCCGGGGATGAGGTCCCGGCGCTCCGAGTGGATCATCGACACGAGGTCGGCGCCGTCGTCCATGGTCAGGTGCGGCTTCATGTCGAGAACGGCATGGATGTGCCGGTAGTAGGTCCCGGTGTCCTCCCCCTTGATCGCGTAGACGGGGATGGAGTGGAACTTGACGAGGTACGCGGCCACGTAGTCCTGCGTGCTCAGCGGGTTCGATGCGCAGAGGCGCACCTCGGCCCCCCCGGCCTTGAGGGTTTCCATGAGGCTCGCCGTCTCCGTGGTGACATGGAGGCAGGCGCCCAGCCGCAGCCCCTTGAGCGGCTTCTCCTTCGCGAAGCGCTTCCGGATGAGGGCGAGCACGGGCATGCTCCGGTAGGCCCATTCCACGGCCAGCCTGCCCTGCTCCGCCAGTTTCATGTCCTTGACGTCGTAATCCATGCGGTCCCTTTCTCTTTTCACGGCGCCGCGTTCGGCAGCCGGGTACGCCGTCCTGCCGGGCGATGCGGTTACGCCTTGGCCAAGCGGCGGAGTTCCTTCACCTTGTCCGTCTTCTCCCAGGCGTACTTGTCCATGAAGAAGGTCCTCGGGAGCCTGCGGTAAACGTTTCCGTCCAGCAGGTTGAACTGCGTGATCATGCCCGCCGGGGTGAAGTCGAAGACCTTCGTGACGATCTGCTCCAGCTTGCGGTCCGACACCTTCCCGGTGCCGAAAGTGTTCACGTAGATCGAGAAGGGCCTGGCCACCCCGATGGCATAGGAGAGCTGGATGGAGCACTTCTCGGCAAGCCCGGCGGCGACGATGTTCTTGGCCGCGTAGCGGGCGCCGAAGGCCGCGGAGCAGTCAACCTTCTCGGGGGACTTGTTCATGACGGACCCTCCGCCGAGCTGTGCGCCGGGGAACCCCCCGTAGAACTGCACGACGAGCTTCCGGCCGGTGACGCCCGAATCGGCGGCGCTGCAGGAGTGGATCGCCTGCCACTCACCCGTGGGGTTGAAGAGAAACTCGGTCTTGCGGTCGATCCAGTCCCCCAGGACGTCGAAGCACATCTTCTTGGCGACGGCCTCGACTTCCTTCCTCTTGCCCTTGCCCACGTGGCGGTAGTCAATGGCGTTGGACATGAGGACCTTGACCACGCGCAGGGGCTTTCCCGTCTTGTCGTCGTATTCCACGCTGACCTGGCCCTTGCCGTCCGGCGCGAAGTAGGGGTGCTTCGTCTCCTCGAAGACCCGCATCATCCGATGGGAAAGAACATACGGCAGCGGCAGCAGCTCCGGGGTGTCCGAGCAGGCGTAGCCGTACATGATGCCCTGGTCCCCCGCCCCGATCTCCTTGAATTTCCCGAGATCGGCCCGGGTGCCGATGTTGATGTCCGGCGACTGCGGGATGATGGCGTTGAGCACACCCATGGACGCGCCGTCGAGACCGAGGCAGAAGTCGTTGTAGCCGATGCCGAGGACCGTATCCCGCACGATCCTCTCCACGTCCACGTAGCAGCGGGTCGAGACCTCGCCGCCGACGACGCAGAAGCCCTTGCCGAGGAAGACCTCGAGGCCGCAGTGCGGCATGTTGTACACCGTCAGGCCGAGCTTCTTCTCCTCGTCGAGAATCGCGGCGATGATGTTGGCGGCGATGGCGTCGGCCACGATGTCCGGGTGTCCGATCTTGATGCTCTCCGATGTGATCTGCATGCGCCCTCCATGGGTTGGGGTTTGTCATCGACTTCCATGCCGGTCCCGCTGCCTGCGGGCGATCAAACGCGGTATTTGTAACAGAGATTCATTCGTTTCTCAACTGCTTATTGTTTTCCGGCGGCATGAGCATCCCGCCCGAGATGATGAGCTTGAAGGCGTCCTCGACGGACATGTCGAGGTCCGTGACGCGGTCTTCCGGGACGATCATGTAGAAGCCCGACGTGGGGTTCGGGGTCGTGGGGACGAAAATGCTGATGCCGCGCCCGCCGGTCTTGCGCTGCAGCTCCCCGGTGACGGCCCCGGTCACGAAGGCCACCGTGTGAAGCCCCTGCCGCGGGAACTCGACGAGGACCACCCTCTTGAAGCTCTGTCCCTCCTTGCTCACCATGGTCTGCACGATCTGCTTGATTGACTGGTAGATGCCCCGGATGAGCGGGATCCTCTCGACAAGGCTCTCGGCGAACCGGAAGAGCCTCGCCCCGGCGTAGCTCGTTGTGACCAGGCCGGCCAGGAAGATGAGCCCGACCGTCGCGATCACCCCCAGGCCGGGGATGTGCACCCCCAGGAGGGTCTCCGGGTGAATGGCCGGCGGGATCACCCGCAGCAGGCCGTCCATCAGGCCGATCAGGAAGAACAGGATGTAGATCGTCAGCCCGATCGGGACCGAGACGGCGAGACCGGCGAGAAAGATGTTCTTGAGCCTGTGTTTCATGGGTTTCAAGCCCCGATAAAAAAAGGGCAAAGGTTCGACAGCCTTTGCCCGGTTTCGATGCGGAACCGCCGGCGGCGCTATTTCCGGACCCGGTTCTTCGCGTCCACGTGGACGCACTTGGGGTTCCACCCCTTGGCCTCTTCGTCTTCGACCAGGACGTAGCTCGCGATGATGATGAGATCGCCCTTCGAGACCTTCCGGGCGGCCGCCCCGTTGAGGCAGATCACGCCGGAATTTCTCTTCCCCTTGATCACATACGTCGAGAAGCGCTCGCCGTTCGAGACGTTGTAGATCGCCACCTTCTCGTAGGGGACGAGGTCGGCCCGCTGCATGAGGCCCTCGTCGATCGTGATGCTTCCCTCGTAGTTCAGGTTGGCGTCCGTCACCGTTGCGCGGTGTATCTTGGATTTGAGCACGATGCGCTGCATGGTTTCTCTCCCTCTTGCTGCCGGTGTTTCCCGTCACCGTGTCATCAGATGTTCAGGGGTTCTCCGAAGACGGTGTTGTCGATCAGGCGCGCAGCTCCGACGCGCACGGCCAGCGCCATGACGCATTCCCCGTCCAGACGGGACACGTCCTTCATCGTCGTCGTGTCGCAGATCTTCACGTAATCGATCTTCGCGTGGGGATGCCCCGCGATGAAGCGGCTGACGGCGTCGATGATGACGGCCGCATCCCGCTCGCCCCGGGCGTACATCCCCTGGGCCATCTTGAGGCCCCGGCTCAGGCTCAGGGCCGATTCGCGCTCCTCGGGCTTGAGGTATGTG
This sequence comes from Syntrophaceae bacterium, assembly GCA_013177795.1. Classification (NCBI taxonomy): domain Bacteria; kingdom Pseudomonadati; phylum Thermodesulfobacteriota; class Syntrophia; order Syntrophales; family Syntrophaceae; species Syntrophaceae bacterium. The sequence continues at coordinate 349,541 of JABLXY010000001.1, forward strand.
TTCCGGGAGCTCATGGCAAGCCCGTCGGGCTCCCGGACCGTGTCGAGGCCGATGATTTCGAGGTCCATGTTCAGGTCCTCGACCATTCTCTTGATGACGACGAGCTGCTGGAAATCCTTCTTCCCGAATACCGCCACGTGGGGCTTCACGAGGTTGAAGAGCTTGGTGCACACGGTGGCCACGCCCCGGAAATGCCCGGGCCTCGACAGGCCGCAGAGATTCTGCGTCACCCCCTCGAGATCCACGTAGGTCTGGTAGTGATCGGGGTACATCTCCTCGTTGGACGGGTAGAAGATGACGTCCACCCCGACGCCCTGGCAGAGCCTGTAGTCCATGTCGAAGTCCCGCGGGTACTTGGCGAGATCCTCCGTGGGGCCGAACTGGGTCGGGTTGACGTAGATGCTCGTCACGAGGCAGTCCCCCCGCTTTCTCCCCTCCTCCATGAGGCTCAGGTGCCCGCGGTGGAGATACCCCATGGTCGGGACGAAGGCGATCCGCTGTCCCTTCTGCCGCAGGGCCTCCGCGTGCCGCTGCATCTCCCTGGCTTTCTCGATGACGATCATGGCCTGCCCCCGAAACGAAAACAGCCTCCCGCGCGGGACGGGAGGCTGTTGACATCAGCACACTTCTCGAGTGATCACTCTCCGTCCCAGTCCCCCGGGGGGGATCCAAGCGGTGCGGACCCCTAATAACAGAAGACCTGTTGCCTGTCAAGGTTTTTGTCCGCGGGCGACCCGGTTGCTCAGGGAGGCGAATTCCTGCACGGTCAGCGTCTCGGCACGCCTCGTCCCGTCGATACCGAGCTCCTCCAGGATGCCGGGGACCGCCTCGGGCCTGATGGGGAGCCCGGAATGCCGGAGGTTGTTCAGGAGCGTCTTGCGGCGCCTGGCGAAGCAGCCCCGCACGACATCGCGGAAGAGATCCGGGTCGTCCACCCTGCAAAGGGGCCTCGCCCGCATGTCCAGCCGGATCACCCGGGACTCCACATCGGGACGCGGGACGAAGCAGGAAGCCGGGACGCGTATCTCGAGACGGGGCTCCGTGTAGAGAGCCACGTAGACGGCCAGGGGGCCGTACTCCTTCGTCCCCGGGGCGGCGGCCAGCCGCTCGGCCACCTCGCGCTGCAGCATCAGGACGGCCCGGTCGACGGACTCCCATGCTTCGAGCAGCCGCAGCACGATCGGGCTCGACAGGTTGTAGGGGACGTTGCCGACGACCCGGACCCTGCCCTCCCCGGGCCGGGCGGAGGCAAAGTCGTATTCCAGGATGTCTGCGTGGACGATGGTGACGTTGGGCATATCCCCGAGCTCCGCTTGCAGGACCTCGACGAGCCGACGGTCCACCTCGATGGCGATGACGCGGCCGGCCCTGGCGGCAAGGAGCGCCGTGAGGACGCCGATGCCGGCGCCGATCTCGACGACCGTGTCCGTGTCGCTGACCTCCGCGATCCGGACGATTCGCTCCAGGATGTTGGGGTCGCACAGGAAGTTCTGGCCGAGTCGCTTCAGCGGCCGGATGCCGTGCTTACGGAGAAGGCTCAACGGGCTCTGCATAGCGGCTTCTCATACGGACGACGGCATGACGGGTGAGGAAATAGGACGGGACCGCAAACAGGGCGGCCAGGATCAGCCCACCGACCAGCAGGGGGTAGAGAATGTGCAGCCCGATCTCCAGGATCGACCGGATGTCGTGGCCGGAGACGGCAAACGGGTTTGCGGGCATGCCCAGCACCAGGACGCCCAGTTCGTACTGGGCGAGGTAGAGAAAAGGGATCGTGAGCGGGTTGGAAATGACCGTCGCCCCCAGCATGGCCGCCGTGATGTTCTGGCGAAGGGCCAAGCAGCTGACCATGACCAGGGCGGTGTGGAACGGGATGGTCGGTGTCGTGCCGATGAAGACCCCCAGCGCCATGCCGCGGGCGATCTCATCCGGTGCCCCGTTGAGGCTGAGGAAGCGGATGTAAAATGCCCGGATCCTGTCCTGTATCGCCATGGTCTCAAAGCGTGTCCACCGGCCACCGCGACAGCGCGTTGAGGTCGAAAGGGTCCCTGCGGCCGCGGACCAGCGCGTGGTGCCCCGCGAGGGCGATCATGGCCGCATTGTCCGTGCAGAAGACGGGCGGCGGAATGAAGACCCGGATCCCCCTCGCCCGGGCGTCCTCCTCGAAACGGGCACGGAGCCGGCTGTTGGCCGCCACACCACCCACGACCGCCACCTGCCCGATGGACTGCATCTGGGCGGCCCGGAGCGTCTTCTCCACGAGGACGTCCACGATGGCTTCCTGGTAGCTGGCCGCGATGTCGGGGATCTCGTCCTGTGTCGGCGGGGCGTGCCGTTTCTTCAGGTAGCTCAGCAGCGCCGTCTTGACCCCGCTGAAGCTGAACTCCAGGCTCTCGCGCATGGATCTCGGGAAGGCCAGGGCCTCCGGGTTTCCCGACCGGGCCAGCCGGTCGATGACGATGCCGCCGGGGTAGCCGATGTCGAGGAGCTTCGCCGCCTTGTCGAAGGCCTCGCCCGCTGCATCGTCGCGGGTCTGGCCCATCAGGCGCAGGTCGTCGAAGTCCCTCACGAGGTAGAGGTTCGTGTGCCCCCCCGACACGACGAGGGCGACGAAGGGGAACGAGGGCTTTTCCTCCGCGAGGAACGCGGAGGCGACGTGCCCTTCGAGGTGGTTGACGCCGACGAACGGGATGTTCCTGGCCAGGGCCAGCGCCTTGGCCATGGAGAGACCCACGAGCAGCGAGCCCACGAGGCCCGGCCCGCGCGTGACCGCGATCCCCCCGATCGCCTCTAGCGTCACGCCCGCCTTCTCGAGGGCCTCGAGGACGACGGGGGCGATGACCTCCACGTGCTTCCTGGATGCGATCTCGGGGACGACGCCGCCGTACGTTTCGTGGATGCGGATCTGCGAGGCGATGACATTCGACAGGAGGTCCTGCCCGTCCCGGAGCACGGCAGCCGCCGTCTCGTCGCAGGAGGACTCGATTCCGAGCACCAGCATGGCCCATGTCTCTAGCACATTTTCCCTTTGATTTGAAGCGTGAAACGCGTATAAGAAAGGCACGAGAGGCTCTGCAAACGATGGAAATCAAGACGGACTTTCTGGTTATCGGAAGCGGCCTGGCGGGCCTGAGCTTCGCGATCAAGGCCGCCGGGCTGGGCACCGTCGCGGTCATCACGAAGAAGAACGCCACGGAGTCGACGACGAACTACGCCCAGGGCGGGATCGCGGCCGTCATGGACACCGACGACAGCTTCGACCTCCACATCGACGACACGCTGCGGGCCGGAGCGGGGCTCTGCAGGGAGGACGTGGTCCGGTTCGTCGTCCGCGAGGCCCCCGAGCGCATTAAGGAACTCATCGAGTGGGGCGTGGAGTTCTCGAGGAAATCGGGGCCTCAGTCCCCTTACGACCTCGGGAAGGAGGGAGGGCATTCCCGCCGCAGGGTTCTCCACGCGGCCGACTCCACGGGCCGCGAGATCGAGCGGGCCCTCCTCGAAAAGGCGCGGTCCCTCGGAAACGTGCGGATCTACGAGAACTCGCTGGCCATCGACCTCATCCGCGAGTCAAAGGTCAGGGGCCGCAGGCCCCTTTCCCGGGAGGAGCGGGACCGCTGCCTCGGCGCCTACGTCTTCGACATCGAAAACGACCGCGTCGACACATTCCGGGCGCGCTTCACCGTCCTCGCCTCGGGCGGGGCCGGCAAGGTCTACCTCATCACGACAAACCCCGACATCGCCACGGGTGACGGCATCGCCATGGCGTGGCGCGCGGGGGCGCTCATCGCCAACATGGAGTTCATCCAGTTCCACCCGACGTGCCTCTACCACCCCGAGGCAAAATCCTTCCTCATCAGCGAGGCCGTCCGCGGCGAGGGGGCCGTGCTGAAACTCAAGAACGGCGCGACCTTCATGGAGAAGTACCACCCGCTCAAGAGCCTTGCGCCGAGGGACGTCGTCGCAAGGGCGATCGACATCGAGCTGAAGAAGTCCGGCGACGACTTCGTGCTTCTCGACATCACGCACCGTGACCGGGGCTACCTGATGGAGCGCTTTCCCACCATCTTCAGCCGCTGCCTCCAGTACGGCATCGACATGTCCCGGGACCCGATCCCCGTCGTCCCCGCCGCCCACTACCTCTGCGGCGGCGTCGTGGTGAACGAATACGGGGAGACGAGCATCGACCGTCTCTTCGCGGCGGGCGAGGTGGCCTGCACGGGCCTCCACGGGGCGAACCGCCTGGCCAGCAACTCCCTGCTGGAATGCGTCGTGTTCGCCCACAGGGTGTTCGAGAAGATCAGGGCCCTGCTTCCCGGCGCGCCGGAGGAGACGCTGCCGATCCCCGACTGGCAGTCCGGCAGCGCGACGGAGAGCGACGAGTCCATCGTGATCGAGCACAACTGGGACGAGATCCGCCGGTGCATGTGGAATTACGTGGGGATCGTGCGTTCCAACAAGCGGCTCGAGAGGGCCAAGAAGAGGATGGACCTCATCGCCCAGGAGATCCATGATTACTACTGGAGCTTCAAGATCACCCGGGACCTGCTCGAACTGCGCAACCTTTCCGTCGTGGCGAATCTCATCATCACCTGTGCCATGATGCGCAAGGAGAGCCGGGGCCTGCACTACAACCTGGATTATCCCGACCGGGACGACCGGTACTGGCAGCGCGACACGATCGTGAGAAGATGAAAGAGGAAGTTGGGAAGTTGGGAAGTTGGGAAGTTGGGAAGTTGCGAAGTTGGGAAGCCTGGAAAAGACGCCCTTTTTCGAATCTTCTGAACTTCTGAACTTCTCAGCTTCTTCCCCGTTTTCTCCCGAAGGCCCGCTCGAAGATGTAATCCACGTGCTCCAGGAAGTTTTCAAGCCGGAAGACCGCCTCGATCTCCTTCCTGTCGATGACGGAACGGACCCGTTCGTCGGCCAGCAGCAAATCCTTGAACTCGAGCCCCTCCTGCCAGGCCCGCATGGCGTTGTCCTGGACGACGGCGTAGGCCTGCTCCCGGGTCATCTTCTTCTCGATGAGCTTCAGCAGAACCTGCTGCGAGAAGATGACCCCCCGGGTCAGGCGGATGTTCTCCATCATTCGCTCGGGGTAGACGACGAGGTTCTCCACGAGCCCCGAGAACCGGTGCAGCATGAAGTCCAGCAGGATCGTCGCATCGGGCGCGATGACCCGCTCCACCGACGAGTGGCTGATGTCGCGCTCGTGCCATAGGGCGATGTTCTCCAAGGCCGCCAGGGCATAGCCCCGCATCAGCCGCGCGAGGCCCGACAGGTTCTCCGACAGGACGGGGTTGCGCTTGTGGGGCATGGCGGAGGAACCCTTCTGCCCCGGTGAGAAGTACTCCTCCGCCTCGCGCACCTCCGTGCGCTGGAGGTGGCGGATCTCTGTGGAAAACTTCTCGAGCGACGAGGCGATGAGGGCGAGCGTTGCGAAGAACTCGGCATGGCGGTCGCGCTGGACGATCTGGGTCGCCACGGGTTCGGGCCTCAGGCCGAGTTTGCGGCACACGTGCTCCTCGACGCCGGGATCGACGAAGGCGAAGGTCCCCACGGCCCCCGAGATCTTTCCGCAGGCCACGGCATCCCGGGCCCGGACCAGGCGCTCGCGGTTTCTCTCCATCTCCTGGTACCACAGGGCCATCTTCAGGCCGAAGGTCACCGGCTCCGCGTGGATCCCGTGGGTCCGGCCGATCATGAGCGTCTTCTTGTAGCGCAGGGCCTTCTTTTTCAGGATGGCCAGCAGGCGGTCGATGCCCGCCAGGAGAATGCCCGAGGCCTCCTTCAGCAGGACGGCCAGCGACGTGTCGAGGATGTCCGAGGACGTGAGACCCATGTGGATATACCGGGAATCGGGTCCCACATGCTCGGCGACACTGGTCAGGAAGGCGATCACGTCGTGCTTGACGGTCCGCTCGATCTCGTCGATCCGTGCCACGTCGAATCCGGCCTTCGCCCGGATGGTCCGAAGCGCCTTGCGGGGGATCTCCCCCTTTGCGGCCAGGGCTTCGCAGACGAGCAGTTCGATGTCGAGCCATGTCCGGAACCGGTTTTCGGGGCTCCAGATGGCCTCCATTTCCTTGCGCGAGTATCTCGGGATCATGACGCCTCGATGAGTGGATGTTCGGTCGAAAACCGGGGGCGATGTTACCACGCCGAATCGGACGGAATCCAGATTTTTCTCCGGTTCACGCCCATGACTGTGCCCCCTTGCACAGAGCGGTCAGCGTCCGGAGCACGTCCCCTTCGTCCTGAAACCGGGTGGCCGCCCACCCCCGCTGCCGTGCCCTTTCGATGTGGGCCGCGGTGTCGTCGATGAACAGCACCTGCCGACCCTGCCGGTTGAGCAGTCTGAGGACGTCGTCGAAGTGCGTCGGGTCGTGCTTGCTCTTTCCCATGTGGTAGCTGTTGAAGACGAAGTCGAAGAGCCCGTAGAGGCCGTGCCGACGGTCCAACTCATCCAGCCAGTTCGTCTGGTCGCTCAGGATGCCCGTGGTGATGCCCCGGTCCCGCAGTCGCCGTGCCATGTCGAGCATCCGGGGCCTGAGTGCGAACCGGCCGAGAATCTCGCCGCGCAATGCTTCCGCGGTGCCGCGGATGCCCGTTTCCGCGCGCAGGGCCTCCCACCAGCTCTGCTCGGTCCCCCTTCCCGTGACGTAGCCGGTCGTCACGACCAGTTCGTGCCCCTTGCGGACGACCGCATCCTCGTCTGCGCCGCTCAGCCGGCCGATTGCGGCCAGCCCGTTCCGAAAGCCCTCGTCGGCCAGGACGCCACCGAAATCGAAAAGCACGGTGTCGATCGCTTGGCAATCAAAATCCGGTTCCACGTCCATCCCTTCCGACGCCGAACCTCCGTGGCGCCTGCTGGGGGACAGGGCATCGCAGCGGGGGTCCCGCCAAAGAAAAAGCCCGGCGGCGGGCCGGGCCTTCGGTTTCTGGTGGCGGCGCAGGGACTTGAACCCCGGACACTGCGGATATGAGCCGCATGCTCTAACCGACTGAGCTACGCCGCCTGGAAAAGGAGTGACGTTATTACCCTACTTTCCCCGAATTGTCAAGCATCCCGCGTCGGTCGGCCGTCGGGGGCTACTTCGCCTCTGGCGTCAGCCTGTACGCCACCAGGCAGCTGTTCGTCTTGATCGTGGGGCCTACGGACAGCACCAGCGCGAGCACGATCTCGTCCTGGCCGTCGTTGTCGATATCCTTGATCTGGTAGTCCGCCACGTATCCGCTGATTCTCCTCGTCCGCCACACCTCGGCAAGGCCGAGCCCGTCCCATTCGAGGTTGTACACCTCGGCCGACGTGAAGAGCTGCAAGTTCCTCATGACCCGGCCGAGGCCGCTGATGTTCTTGTAGACGATCAAGTTCCTCTTGCCGGTCTTGTTGAGATCGTAGGCATGGATCCGGGGGTTCATGAAGATCAGGTCCGGTGCGTCCGACATGCTTCGCGTACCGGCCGCGAAGGCGGGAGCGAACGAGGTGTTGCTCCCGCCGAAGGGCTCGTCGCTTCTCCAGATCAGCTCGCTGGCGCCCCGGAACGACTGCAGGTGGATCAGGAGCTTGTTGGTCTTCTCGTAAATCCGGAGATGGTCGTTCTCGTCGTAGGTGATGACCCTCTCGACCCCCGTGCCGTCCACGGAATCCAGGGTCAGCCCGTAGACCGACAGGCCTTGGGGAATTTTTTGTTGCTCGCCCAGGCGGTACTTTCCGTCTTCCCACACGACGAGATGGATGGGGTTGATGAAGGGGTTCTCCTGCTTGCCCGATCCAAAGGCCAGCATCTGCCCGAGCAGCCTCGTCTGGCCCGAGGTGTTGATCGCCCGCATCATGAACGGCAGGTTCCTAGCAATGATCTCGTAGTTCCCGTTGCGGTATTCGATGACGAACGACTCGATCCTCTGGCGGTTGATGCTCGTCACGAAGATCTCGGGGGTCCCGTTGCCGTTGATATCGGCGATGTCCACCCCGACGTAGCTCTCGTGCTGGCCTCCCTGGATCTTCTTGAGCACCCTGAATTCCTGGCCCTTTTTCTGGTAGATGGTGATATTGTTGACATCGGCGACGACGATCTCGTTCAGGCCGTCGCCGTTGACGTCGCCGATGTCGAGGCTCCGAAACTCGGCGGAGTACTTGGGGCTCATCCAGAAGCCCTTCTGGCCCACGGGCTGTGAAGAGGTGATGAAGTCCGGGTTGATGATCCCCGTGTAGGTCGTCTTCCCTTTTCGCATGCCCGTCACGATGTCCGTCTCCGGGCTCTGCCCAGCCCCTGCGGCGGCTGCCGTTCCTGCGACGGCCCCTGCTGCCGTAGCGGCGGCGGCCGGTGCGGCCGGGGCCGCCGTCGGCGCTGCTGTCACAGCCGGGGTCTCCCCTGCGACATGGGAGCGGATTCTCTGTGAGAAATCGCCGATCTTGGGGATCACCTCGTTCATGCCGCGTGTCTGCTCGTAGAGGGTCACCGGGGACTGGCCCGAGGCCACGTCGAGCAGTTTTCCGTCCAGGCTCAGGCTGTCGCCGATCTTGGTGATGCTGCCCCAGACCACGTAGTCGGCACCGAGCCTCTTGCCCATCGCCGACACGTCGGCCTGTGCGAGCTCCCTGCCCTGCGCCTTGCCGAGAGCCTCGAGCACGGCCGTCTTGCTCACGACGTCCGTCTTCCCGCTGACGGTCGTGCGGGAGATGAGCATGTCCCAGATCCCGTCGCGGATGTAGTTGATGTTCTCGCTGCTGTTGACCGTGAAGGGAAGGATGGCGATTCTCTTTACCTGCTGCGCCTCGGTGACGGAGGTGCATACGGCCGCAGCGAACAGAAGGATACCCAGTGCAATCCCGATCGTCTTCTTCATCCTGTTGCTCCTCGCCGGCGCTCGCCGGAGCCGATTCTTTAGCATCGAACCCTAAAGGATTCAAGGCCCTTTTGCATGAACGACCCGCGACGCTCACCGTTGACCGAACCGCCGTTTCAGGTCCTCCCAGATCGCGGAGGCCTTCTCGAACGCGGCAGGGTAGCGCTTTCGAAGGGTTTCTAGCAGCCGCCTCAACAGGGGCACCTCGGGGGCGAGGATGGTCAGGGCGATGACGATGAAGAGAATCCCCTGGAGGAAAGGCAGCGCCAGCCCGGCGATGCCGAGCAGCAGCAGGGGCCACCCTACGGCATGGCGCCAGTAGCGCCCTTCCGGCCTCTTTTTCCCGCCTGTGTCCTGCCCGTCGTGGATCATCACCGGGTCGGATTATACCACACGGGAAAAAGATATTTGAAAGGGGCCTCTTTTTTGGTATCTCATGGCCATGCAAGACCGCCTGCCGTCCCCACGTCGCACCCGGTGGCCGGGCCTGGCCGCCGCCTTCGCCGCGCTCGCGGTGTTCGCGTTTCCCGCGCCGGTCCCGGGGGCTGAGCGGGTCGGGAGCGCGGGAAAGGGAGAGCGCCAATTGATTGCACTGCCGCAACCGCAGAGGAAGGGAGCCGTTTCCGTTGAAGAGACGATGGCCAAGCGCGTGTCGGTCCGCGATTTCAGGCAGCGGGCGCTGACCAGGGAGGAAATTGCCCAGATCCTCTGGTCCGCCGGCGGGCAGACCCGGTCCTGGGGGGGCAGGACGGCCCCTTCGGCAGGCGCGCTCTACCCGTTGGAGATCGACATCGTGACACCGGACGGCGTGTTCCGTTATCACCCGGAACGGCATCAGCTCGAGCCGAGGGTCCCGGGCAATCTGATCGAGCAACTGGCCGCCGCCGCCCACGGGCAGAACTGCGTGGCCCGGGCCCCGTCCATCGTCGTGATCTCGGCCGTCTACGAGCGCACGAAATGTCGCTACGGGAGCCGGGCCGAGCGCTACGTGCACATGGAGGCAGGGCATGCGGCCCAGAACATCCACCTGCAGGCGGTGGCCCTGGGTCTCGGCTCCGTGGCCGTGGGCGCCTTCCGCGACGACGAGGTGCATCGCATCCTCGCCCTTGGAAAGGACGAGTGGCCCCTTTACCTGATTCCCGTCGGGGAGCCGGCGATTCGGCCATGACGAACCCGATATCCACTCGCGCAATTCCGCAGAGGACCTTCTCGCCTGTCTTCCCGCTCCGCAACCCCCACCTGCAGACGATTCTGGCCAGTCTCCGGGTCCGCGCCCGGGGGGACAACCCGCTGCGCACGCACTCCGAGGAAACGCTCGTCGACGCGGGCGGCGGCGTGCGGCTGCTGGGGTTTCAAACGCTCCAGCCCCGGGGCCGAAGCCGCGGCCTCGTCATCCTGCTGCACGGCTGGGAGGGAAGCTCCGATTCGACGTACATGCTCACGACGGGACGGCGCTTTTTTCTCAGCGGCTATGACGTCTTCCGCCTCAACCTGAGGGATCACGGCCCGAGCCACCACCTCAACGAGGGGGTCTTCCACAGCGCCCGGATCGAGGAGGTCCTCGCAGCCGTCCTCAACGTCGTCGCGAACGCCAGCGATCGGCCCTGCCACCTCATCGGGTTTTCGCTGGGCGGCAATTTCGGCCTTCGGATCGCCCTGCGGCTTGCCCCCGGCCAAGCCGGCAATCTCAGGAGCATCATCGCCGTGAGCCCCGTCCTGGACCCGTTGAAAGCCACCCATGCCATCGACGGCGGTCTCTTCATCTACCGCGACTATTTCGTGCGCAAGTGGAAGCGCTCGCTCGGTATCAAGCAGCGGCTGTTCCCGGGTCTGTACGATTTCGGCGACGTGATGGGCCTCAAGAGCTGCATGGCGATCACCGAGCGCGTCATCCCGCGCTACACCCCCTTCCGGGACGTCCTCGAGTATTTCCGGACCTACACCCTCACCGGAGCGGATTTCTCGCGCCTGCCCCTCGACGTCACGATCCTTGCTTCCGAGGACGATCCCGTCATCCCCGTCGAGGATTTCCGCACCCTTCGGGGAAACGATCGTCTCCGGGTGCTCGTCGAGCGATACGGGGGTCACTGCGGGTTCCTCCAGGATTTGCGTCTCCGGGTGTGGTTCGAGGATGTCCTCGAGGACGCCGTGCGGCGCGCGTCGGGAGAAGACTGAACCCGCCGCGCCTTTTGCGTCGGCGCGCAGGGAAGCGGCTTGATGAGGAGGCGGAAATGGTATATGGGCTTGTTGTGGGAGTGTGGAATGCCGATCCCCGATCTGACGGACCCCGATAGGGTCATCGAGCTCATCATCGATCGCCTGGGCCGTGTCCCCCTCGACTACGAGGAGCGGGTCGACTTCATCCGAAGCCGCAACGGGTCCCCCGACCCCTGGCTTGCCGCCGGCGTGATCCTCCTGCTTCACCACCGCATGGGGGCCGGGGAGAGCCGCGGGTTCGTGCTGCAGCTCATCAAGCGCTCCTCCCTCGTTCCGCAGCCCGGCGACCTGAGCTGCCCGGGCGGCATGCTGGACCCGAAGACGGACCGCGTGCTGCGGTGCCTGGTCGCGTCGGGGCTCACGCCGATCCTGCAGGGCAGGCCCCGGTCACTGGCGAAGGCGCGCGGGGGCAAAGCCCTGGATCACATCAGCCTCTTTCTGACCAACGCCCTGCGGGAGGCCTGGGAGGAGGTCCGGATCAACCCGCTCAACGTCCGTTTCCTCGGGCCGCTGCCCTCGCAGGAGCTCTACGTCTTCTCCCGCGTCATCTTCCCCGTCGTGGGGCTCGTGAAGAGAGACTGGTCTTTCCGGCCCAACCGGGAGGTGGAGCGGGTCATCGAGGTGCCGCTTGCGGCCCTGTTCGACAGGGAGCGGTACGGCACGCTGACCGTCGAGATCGAGTCCGCCCTGCCCTTCCGTCACGAGGTGGAGCCCGTGCGGAACTTCCCCTGTTTTCTCTACACGCCGCCGGGCGGGCACGAGGAAATTCTCTGGGGCGCCACCCTGTCCATCGTCCTGAAGTTCCTCGCGATCGTCTTCGGGTTCACCCTGCCCGAGGTCAACCCGAACCGCGTGATCCGCAAGTTCCTCCGGCCGGAGTATGCGACGGGCAACCACGGGCCGACCTCGCCGTGAGACAAGGCTGACACCATGCATCGCCGCGCGCTGACCCTCAAAGCCGTCGTCTTCGACTTCGACGGTACGCTTGCTCTCCTGAACATCGACTTCCGGGAGATGCGAAGGGACATTCTCGGCCTGGCCGCCTCCTACGGGATCGCGGAAGACGGCATGGAGAGGCTCTTCGTGCTCGAGATGATCGCGGAGACGCGCCGTCGGATCGGGCGTCTGCATCCCGGTCAGGAGGGCGTCTTCTCCGAGCGCGCGCTGAAGCTGGTGACCGACCGGGAACTGGCGGGGGCTGCGCGCAGTACGCTGTTCCCGGGCGTCAGGGAGATGCTGGTGGAATTGAAGCGCCGCGGGATCAAGAGGGGCGTCCTGACGCGTAATTGCGTCGAGGCGGTCAGGGCCGTTTTCCCCGACATCGGGGACTACAGTGAGGCCGTGGTGACACGGGACGACACGGAGCGGGTCAAGCCCCACCCCGATCACATCCGCACGGTGTTGAGAATCCTGAACGAGGGGCCCGCGACGTCCGCCATGGTCGGGGATCACCCCATGGACATCCGGGTGGGGAAGGAAGTGGGTGCGCTGTCCGTCGGGGTCCTGACGGGCTACTCCGACGCCTTCGATCTGCAGGAGGCCGGCGCCGATCTGATCCTCGAGCGGGCCTCGGACATCACGGCCTGCCTGGATTGACGGATCCCGTCCCTCAGGCCGGCAGCCCGCTCTGGGTCAGTGGTAGACCTTCTTCGCCGGGGTCACGTGCAGGTAGATCCCGCTGACCCGCCGGGAGAGCCGCTGGGCCTCCTGCCAGAGCTCTTCCGCCGTCCGGTTCAGCTTATCGAGCTCTTCCGTCATCTTCTGCATGCTCGCGCGGGTCGCCCGGGAATACTCCCTCAGCTGGGCCTCCCGGGCGCGGCACTCCTCGATGAGCTCCCGGTGCCGTTCCAGCTCCTCCGCCGTCAATCCCTTTTCCCGGATCAGATCGTCGATGGTCTTCAGCGGTTTCACGAAACCCTCCTCCCCTGCACGTCCCGCCGGCTCTGAACTTGCCTGTCATCCTACCGCCCGCGAGGGGAAATGGCAATACGACGGGGAGGTGATTTTTCACCCCCTGGGTCTACGACGGATTCCTGAGCGGTCGTACGAAAGATTTCGTAGTTCCGCAAAGCGGGCACCGACCGGGATGATCCTGCCGTGCGTCCGGCCCGGCACGTTTTGCGCACCGCGTGCGAAATGTGATATAACACCGTCACGACTCCGCATCCGGAAAAGGACCCGTCATGTTCAGCGTCACCGTCACGAAGAGCTTTTCTGCCGCACACGCCCTGAAGATCGGGGGCAAGTGCGAGGACCTTCACGGCCACAACTTCAGGGTCGATGTCACCGTGGAAGGCCGTGAACTGAGCCCCGAGGGGCTCCTCGTGGACTTTCGGGACCTCAAGAGATGGACTGCGGAGGCGCTCGACGAACTCGATCACAAGTTCCTCAACGATCTGCCCGCCTTCTCGGGGGATTGCGCGACATCGGAGCGCGTGGCGCGGTATCTCTTCGAGCGCATCGCGGCCCGCATGCAGGGGCACGCCGCACGCCTTGCCGAGGTGACGGTCTGGGAGTCGGACAGCGCCCGCGTGCGCTACACGGGGGAGGGGCGATGATCGACGTGCAGAGCCGCCGCGACCGCCGGAAGATCGACATCCGCAAGGTCGGCGTCAAGGGGATCCAGTACCCCATCATCGTGCAGGACCGGGCCAACGGCATCCAGCACGTCAATGCGACCGTCAGCATGTACGTCGACCTGCCCCACCAGTTCAAGGGCACGCACATGAGCCGGTTCATCGAGATCCTCAACGAGTACCGGGGTCAGATCAACATCCGCAGCTTCGAAAAGATCCTCCTCAAGATGCGCGAAAAGCTCAACGCCAAGTCGGCGCACATGGAGATCGAGTTCCCCTACTTCATCGAGAAGCGCGCCCCGGTCTCCGGGGCGCGGAGCCTGATGGACTACCGCTGCTCGTTCACGGGGACAAACGACGGGGAAAAGACGGATTTCCTCGTGGGCGTCTCGGTCCCCGTGACGACCGTCTGTCCCTGCTCCAAGGAGATGAGCAGCCTCGGGGCCCACAACCAGCGCAGCATCGTGACGGTCCGGGTCCGCTTCAGGAAGTTCTTCTGGATCGAGGACGTGATCAGCCTCGTGGAGGGATCGGCCAGCGGGGAGGTCTACTCCCTGCTCAAGCGCGTCGACGAGAAGCACGTGACGGAGGCGGCCCACGCCAACCCCATGTTCGTCGAGGACGTGGTCCGTTCCGTGGCCGTGAAGCTCAACCGCGACCCGAACTTCACCTGGTACAGCGTGGAGGCCGAGAACATCGAGAGCATCCACAACCACAGCGCCTACGCCTGCGTCGAGAAGGGGCCGGCCTAGACGCTCTCCTCCATGGGCAGGATGAAGCCCTTGACGCCGGAGCGCGGGTGGGATTTCCGGATCTCGAGGATGGCCTCCTTGATCCGGGCCACCTCTTCGTCGCTCGCGGCGATGAACAGGGCGTTGTTCTTGCCGGGCCAGCAGTGGGTTCCCAGCTTCGGCTCCGTTTCGGTCCCCTCCCCCCGCACCTCACGCATCTTCGTGTAGGCCCGGACGCCGCCCTTCTTGAAGGCGTCGATGACGTCCTCGTCGGCCGCGTCGCAGTAGACGATGAGAAACATCTTCATGGCCTCTCTCCCTTCTCTGCCGGCTTGCAGCGCCTCCGGAGCCGTCAGCCCCGGCCGTGCGTCGGCCTCCCGGCGCGTTTGAGGGCTTTCGCCGCCGCTGCAAACGCGGCCCCGGGCAGGCGGGCCGCTTTCCGGAGCATGCCCGGCAGCTGTTCGGCCCGCGCCCTCCAGTACTCCCTCTTGGCGAGCTTCCGGTACTCCTTCCGCTTCAGCCACTCCTGCCCGTCGTCGAAGAGATCGTAGGCCGCCGGGACGACCCCGAGCGTCAGGAACAGCGACGTCAGCAGCCCCCCGATCACGGCCACCCCCATGGGCGAGCGGGTCTCGGAGCCCTCGCCGAGGCCGGCCGCGACGGGCAGCATGCCCAGGATCATGGCGAAGGTCGTCATCAGGATCGGCCGCAGCCGCACCGGCCCCGCCTCCAGGATGGCCTCGCGGCGCCCGACGCCGCGGGCCCGCAGGGTGTTTGTGTAGTCCACGAGAAGGATGGCGTTCTTCTTGACGAGCCCCATGAGCAGGATGAGCCCGATGTAGCTGAAGACATTGAGCGTTTTGCCCGTGAGCATCAGGGCACCGAAGGCCCCGATAAAGGACAGGGGCATCGAGAGGAGGACCGTGAAGGGGTGGATGAAACTCTCGAACTGGGATGCCAGGACCATGTAGGCCAGGATGACGCCCAGGATGATGGCGAACAGCAGGTACTGGAAGGACTCCTGCATGACGCTCGCCTGTCCCTTGTAGCTGGCCGAGAAGTCCGACGGGATCACCCCGGCCGTGATGGCGTCGAGCTCGGCCATGGCCTGACCCATGGGCTTCCTCTCGAGGTTGGCGTAGACCGTGATGGCCCGCTGACGGTCGACGCGGTTGATGACGCTCGGCCCGCCGCCCTCGACGATCCGGATCACGTTCGAGAGTTCCACGAGCCTGCCGTCCTTTGAGCGGACATAGATCTTCCCCACGTCTTCGGGGTTCATGCGGTCCTCGGGTTCCAGACGCGCCCGCACGTCGTAGCGGCGGCCCTTCTTCTCGTCCTTGTACTTGGTCACGTCCACCTCGCCGCCGATGAGGAAATTGACGGCCTCGGCGATGGTGGCGATGTTGACGCCCAGGTCGGCGGCCTTGTCCCGGTCGATGTACACCTTGACCTCGGGCTTGCCCGCCTCGAGCGAGGTGTCCACGTCGACGACCCCGGGCAGTTTCGCAAACTCCGACGTGATCGTCTTCGCGTAGCGCTGGAGCGCCTCGAGGTCCGTCCCGCGGATCGCATACTGGATGGGGACGTTGCGCTGCCCCCCGCCGATGAGCGAGATGTTCTCCGCCGTCGCCTTGAGCCCCGGGACCTGCAGGAGCCGCTTGCGGATGTCGGCCATGATGTCCTGCTGGCTGCGCTTGCGCTCCTTCTTCGGGGAGAGCGTGATGAAGAAGACGGCCCGGTTGACCTGCCGGATCCTGCCGCCGCCCTGCGAGTAGTAGAGCCGGATGATCTCGGGGACCTCCTTGACGATCGTCTCGGCCTTCTGGAAGAGCTGGTCTGTCGCGTCGACGGAGTAGTCCACCGGGGCCTCGAGGCGGACGATGAACTGGCTCTGGTCCTCGGGGGGGACGAACTCCTTGCCGAGAAAGCGTGTCATCCAGAGGCTCACCGCGAAGACCACGACGGCTCCGATGAGGACCGCGTTGCGCCTGTCCAGGCAGAAGACGAGGATCTTCCGGTAGAGGCTCTCCGTCGCGGCATACCAGGCCTCGAGCCGGTCCCCCGCCCGCCGGAACCAGGACATCCACCCCGTGTGCGCGGCGCCGCCTTCCCTGTCGTGCCGTTTCAGGAACCGCGACGACATCATGGGGGTCAGCGTGAACGAGACGAGCAGCGAGACGAGCACGGCGAAGACGACGGTGAGTGCGAACTGCAGGAAGAAGCGCCCGATGATCCCCTTCATGAAGGCCACGGGCAGAAAGATGGCCACGATGGCCATCGTGGTGGCCATGACCGCGAGCCCGATCTCCGCCGTTGCGAAGTGGGCCGCCTCGCGGGGCTTCATCCCCTCCTCGATGTGGCGGTAGATGTTCTCGATGACGATGATGGCGTCGTCGATGAGGATGCCGATGGAGAGGGTCAGCCCCAGCATGGTCATGTTGTTGAAGGTGAAGCCGAAGAGATGGATGAGGAAGAAGGTCGAGATCACCGAGATCGGCAGCGCCAGGGCGCTGATGAGCGTCGTCCGGACGTTGCGCAGGAAGAGGAAGACCGCCAGCACGGCCAGCAGGCCTCCGATGATCAGGTGGTTCTGCACCTCGTTGATGGAGGTCTTGATGAACCGCGACTGATCGAAGGAGACGCTGATGTTCATCCCCGGCGGGAAGGTCCTCTCGAGCTTCTTGAGCTCCTTCTTGACGAGGTCGACGACCTCGACGGTGTTCGTCCCCGACTGTTTCTGGATGCCCAGCCCCACGGCCGGCATGCCGTTGAGCCGCGCGATGGAGCGGCGCTCCTCGAGGCCGTCCTCGGCGCGGCCGATGTCCCGGATGCGGACAGGGGCGCCGCGGAAGTAGGCGACGATCAGGTCGTTGAAGTCCTGCGCCCTTGCGAATTCCCCCTTGACCTTGACGGAGTATTCCTTCGAGGTGCTCTCGATGCGCCCGCCGGGCAGCTCCACGTTCTCCCGGGCCAAGGCCTGGAACACGTCCGACGCCGTGACCTGGTAGGCCCTCAGCTTGTCCCGGTCGAGCCAGATTCTCACCTGCCTGAGCCGCAGGCCGCTGAGGTTGATGGCGCCCACGCCGGGGACCTTCTGGAGCTGCTCCTTCAGCACCTCGTCGGCATACGTCGACAGCTCCCCAACGGACCGGTTGCCGGAGAGGCTCAGCCACAGGACCGGGGTTGCGTCGGGGTCCACCTTCTCGATGATGGGCTCGTCGATGTCCGTGGGAAGTTTCGCCCGGATCGTGGAGACCTTCTCCCGGACGTCCTGCACGGCAAGGTCGATGTTGCGCTCCAGGACGAACTCGACGGTGACGACGGAAACCCCCTCGGTGCTCGTCGAGGCGATGGTCTTGACACCGTTGATCGTGTTGATGGCCTCCTCGATCTTGTCCGTCACGTCGATGTCCATGATCTCGGGGCTTGCACCCTTGAGCCGCGTCGTGACGTTGACGATGGGGAAGTCCACCTTCGGGTACAGGTCGACCCCGATGGACGGGTAGCTCACGATGCCCAGGACCACCAGGGCCATGAGGAACATGGTCGCGAAGACGGGGCGCTTGATGGAGGTGTCAGCGAGCCACATTCACTTTCGCTCCTTCGGCGAGGTTCTGCTGGCCCGCGACGACAAGGGTCTCTCCGCCCTTGAGCCCCTCGACCACCTCCATCTGGTCATCGTACTTGTTCCCCAGCTTCACCATCCGCTCCCGGGCCCGGTCGCCCTCCACGATGAACACCTTCACATTCTGCCCCTCGTAGAGCATGGACGTCACGGGGATGACGACCGTGTCCCTCGCCTCGGCGGTGTAGAGGATGACCTTCGCGAAAAGTCCGGGCTTGAGGAGCCGCTGCGGGTTCGCGGCGCGGGCCTCGACCGTGAGGCTGCGGGTCCTCTCGTCGAGCGTCGGGTAGAGGATCGACACCCTGCCCGTGAATTCCCTGTCCGGGTAGGCATCCACCCGGAACTGGACGTCTTGCCCGACCTTGAGTTTCCCGATGTCTTTTTCGGAGACCGTGAAAAAGAGCTTGAGCGGATCGATCTGGACGAGGGTGTAGAGCGGGGTCCCGTTGCGGACGTACTCGCCCTGGGAGATCTTTTTCTCGCTGATCCAGCCGGCCATGGGGGCCAGGATCCTCGTCTTGGCATAACGCTCCTTCGCGATGGCCAGGGCCGCCTTGGAACGCTCGACCTCCGCATCGGCGACGGCCAGCCTCGTGGCCACGTCGTCGAACTGCTGCTTGGTGACAAGCTCCTCTTTGTAGAGGGCCTCCTTGCGGCCGAACTCCGCCCTGGCGTTGACGAGGGTCGCCTCGGCCTGCTTCAGGGCGAACTCGACCCTCCGAAGCTCGCTGGCGTAGTCCCGGTCGTCGATCAGGGCGAGCACGGCCCCTTTCGGCACAAAGACGCCCTCCTCGACGTTCGTGGTCTTCAAAATCCCCTCGATCTCGCTCGAGATGACGACCTGCTCGTAGGCCTTGAGCGTCCCGACGGCCTCGATGAAGGGACGCAGGGCCTTCACCTGCACGCTCTGGACCTGCACGTTGAAGGCCCTTTCCTCGATGACTTTCGCCTCCTTGCTGCCGCAGGAGGAAAAACAGCCGATTGCGAGGGCCAGACACGCGGCCGACGCCGCCCGGATTCGAGGGGTGCTCGTGAAGAGGGAATGCAGTCGCATGGGCATGGGGTTCGGTGCCTCCGGTTCTAGGGTTTCCCGCGTTCAGCCGCCGCGCCGGCCAGGTAGTGCATCAGGGGCGTTCCCGTGACCCGCTGCAGGCGCAGGATGGAAAACTGGTAGTTGTAGGTCGCGTCGGCCATGAGCTTCTGGGCCGAGATGAGCAGGTTGTTGGCGTCGATGACGTCGAGGCTGCTTGCGAGGCCGAACTCGAACTGCTTCGTCACGGCCCGGAAGTTGTCCTCTGCCCAGGCCAGCTGGTCCTGGGCGGATTTGTAGATCCCCTTCTGCGCGATGAGGTCGAGCCAGGTGTTCTCCACTTCCACGTTGACGGTCTTCACGAAATCGCGGTACTGCAGCTCGGCCTGCCGGTACTTCGATTCCGACTCGCGCACCTCCGCGCGCCGCAGGCCCCCCTCGAAGACCGGGACGTTCAGCGTCACGGCCCCGTAGGCGCTCTCCCTGTTGTAGGAGGCCGTCTCGGGGCTCTGCTCCGTCGACGTGTATACGCCGGCCACGCTCACGGAGGGCCAGTACGCACCGCGGCTCACTGCGATCTGCTTCTCCGCGATCCGGACCTGCATCTCGGCGCTCTTGACGTCGGGTCGGGACTTGAGTGCCCGGTCCTTCAGCGCCTCCAGGTCCGCCTCGTCCCTCTCCGTGACGGGGACTTCCCGGACCTGGAAATCCCGCTCGATCCCGACGAGGCGCGCCAGGAGCACCCTTGCGCTCTCGTAGGCGTTCCGGGCCTTGATCTGGTCGGACAGGGCCCCCGAGAGCTCGCCCTCGGCCCTCAGGACCGTCGTCTTCGTGACCTCCCCCGCCTTGAGGCGCGTCCGGGCCGCTTCCCGGTACCGGGTCAGCCTCTCCACGTTCGAGTCGGCAATCTCGAGACCCTTGCGGGCCTTCATGAAGTCGAAGTAGGCCAGCGAAACGGCCAGGAGGAATTCCTCCTGGAAGTTCCGGTAATCGTAACGGCTCTTCTCCACGCCGTCCCCGGCCAGCGAATAGTTCGTGAACTCCCGCCCGCTCAGCGACAGGGTCTCGTCGATCCGCGCCCCCCAGACGCTCTGGCGGTCGGGCTGGATGAGGGAGCCCGCGGCGTTTCGCTTATCGTCGGTGTAGTTCGTGTGTGTCCCGAAGACCGTCGCCCTCGGCAACAGCGCCGAGAGGGCCTTGAGCCTGCCGGTCTCGGCGATCTGCACGTTCTCGCCGGACACGCGGATCTTCTCCGATTGCTGCATCCCGATGCGGTAGAGGTCCTCCAGCGAGTATTCCGCCGCTGCCGCCCCGCTCCCGACAAGGAGCACGAGGCCGGCCGCGACCGCCCGTACGCACAACCCTTTCATTTCGCCTCCTGACGAGCGGTTTTGTCCGCCGACCGGCGGATGCCGGCCCCGGCACCCGGGGCCGGGGCGGCGCCCCGGAAGAACAGCTCGAGGACATCGTCCACCGTCGCCGTCAGGGACGTCCCGCCGGGGTTCATGATCCATGCAAACTTGAAGTAGGCGATGATGCCGATGAGGGCGTTGGCCAGGGATGCCGTGTTCATGCGCCGCAGGACGCGCCGCCGGATGCCGTCCCGCAGAAGCCCCTCGATCCGGGCGACATGTCTGCGGTGTTCCTCGAGGATCTTGTGCCTGAGCGTCCGGAGGCCTTCGGAGCGCAGGCCGCTTTCGTGGCCGACCAGCAGGCGGTAGAAGTCGACGTGATGCTCGACGTAGGTGAAGTGCGCGATCACGAGGGCCCGGATCCGTCCCTCGATGGACGTTTCCCGGTCGACGGCGTCCATGATCCCGTCGTACATCAGCCGGACTTTCTCCTCGACCATGGTGGAGTACAGATGTTCCTTGCCGCTGAAAAACTGGTAGAGGCCCCCGATGGAAAATCCGGACGAGGCGGCGATGTCCGCCATGGTCGTCCCGTGGAATCCCCTTGCGGAGAACAGCTTCTCCGCCGTGTCGAGGATTTCGGAGCGCCGGAACCGAAACTCGCGTTCCCTTCTGCGCTTCTTGCTGGTCTGTTCCCGCTGCATGGCGAACGCCTGTTCATTATATTGAATTGGCGTTCGATCATGCGGGAAGGCCGTCACGTTGTCAAGGGATTTCTGTCTGCCGGCATCGGGCGGACCGGTCGGCTGGGCCTCGTCATATCGTCACGACGAACCCGATCTGGTCCCTCAGCATGGGCAGCATGAGATGGAGCGCGCGCCGGCCCGCCTCGATGACCTCTTCGGCACGATGGAACTCCAGCGGCCCCACGTGGGACACGTGGGGGAGGATCATGACGTCGGGGGGATCGCCGGCGAGCCGCTGGCGTCCGATCCGGTCCCCCATCAGGTTGATCGCCGCCAGGATCACCTCCAGGATCGCCGGCTCCCGCAGCGTCCCGTCCTCGGTGATCTGTCCCAGGGCCAGGGATTTGCCCTGCTTCAGGGTCGCGTTGATGTAATCGGAAAGATACCCCATCAGGTGATCCTGCAGACCCCTACCGTCCTCCCCGGTCTCCTTCGCGGCGAAGCGGCCCGTGATCGCCGACTTTCCCCGCTTGATCCGATCCGTGACGTACAGGGTCAGCCCGGCGAACAGGAGGTCCCGCATGCGCAGCCCCTGCTCCTCCTTTTCCGCTTCGGCCTTCGGGGGCCCGCCCAGGGTCGCATCCCGGGTGATCTCGTAATGGATCCTGACATCCGTGTTGGGGTTGACGGCGATGACGGTGCCGGCGCCCAGGGAACGGCAGAGCGACACGGGCACCGGGTTGACGAGCCCTCCGTCGACCAGGAGCCGCCCGTCCCGGAAACAGGGCGTGAACATCCCGGGCATGGAGATGCTCGCCCGGATGGCCTCGATGAGCGACCCCTCGCGAAACCAGACTTCCTGGCCCGAGGTGAGATCCGTCGCCACGGCCGCAAAGGGGATGGGAAGATCCTCGATGTTCGCGTCCCCGAGCCTCCGCCGCAGGTACCGGGCGATCCTCTCGCTGTTGATGATGCCCGAGCGCGGCACGGGCACGTCCATGAAGCCCAGCACATCGGTCCAGGAGAGTTCCCGGGCGAGCCTTTCCGTCTCGTCGAGCTTGCCGGCCGCAAAGGCCCCGCCCACCAGAGCGCCGATCGAGGAGCCGCAGACGACGTCAATCGCGATGCCGGCCTCCTGCAGTCCCCGGATGACGCCGATGTGCGACCATCCTTTCGCGGATCCGCTTCCGAGGGCAAGACCGATTTTCCAGGGCTTGTCGGGCATGGTGCGTTCCCCGTGCGCCTGACGAGGGCGTCCCGGCCGTCCGCTGACATGGGCGCTCCGGCACCGTACGGCGGGCCTGCTGAACCCTGTAGCGAAATCCGGGAAAGAATTCAAGCTCTATGACATCCCGCGCGGCCCCACACCGCTCCGCCGCGGCTTTGACAGATTCCCGGCGGCCCGCTATCATTCGAAATCATGGTGACCGCCAGCGCGCTTTTTCAGGCCTGCACGGCAGGGGGGCTGACGGGGGAGCTCACGGCCCGTCCCGTCTCTCTGTATCACCGCTCGCCCTACACCGTCTGGTGCGACAAGTTCGGCCCTCCCGAGCGCCGGGATCCCCTGAGCCCCTACCGGGAGCTTCTTCTCGAGCGCGGGATGGAGCACGAAAAGCGTGTCCTTGCGTCCCGTTGGCCCGGCATCCAGCCCATCCCTTTTTCGGATCCCCTGGAGGGCTTCGCGCGCCTGCTGGACGCGATGGCCCGCGGGGAAGCGGCGGTCTGCGGCCTCCCGATGTTTTATCTGCCCGAGAACCTCCAGGGCCGTCCTGACGTCCTGGTCAAGCGGGAGGGAGTCCGGTCGGTCTTCGGCGATCATGCCTATGAGGTCGTCGAAATCAAGCTAGCCTCCCGCATCGAGGAGAGCCACGTCCTCCAGGCGGCCTTCTACACGTACCTGCTTTCCAGGATCCAGGGGCAGCGGCCGGACCGCTTCACCCTGATCAACCGGGATCACGAGGAGCGCACGTTCCGGTACGCCGACCACGAGGGGAGGCTCCAGGATGCCATCGCCGGGGCCCGCCGCATCCTCGAAGGCACGGAGCAGCCCAGCCCGACGTACAACGGGGGGGAGTGGCCCTGGGTGAGCTGGACCAACCACATGGCGCTCAAGCAGCGCGACATCTCGCTCGTCCCGCTGGTGGGGCCCCGCATGAAGGAGAAGCTCCTTTCGAAGGGGCTGCGACGGGTATGGGATCTCGCTTCGGCGTCACCTGAATTCCTCTCGGGCATCCCCGGCGTGGGGCGCTCAACGGCCGAGCGTCTCGTCGTCAACGCCCGGGCCATCCATCACGGGACCTGCATCCCGCTGGACCTCTCGGCCCTGCAGTTCCGGGAGTGCCCGCGGGAGGTGTTCCTCGACCTCGAGGGCACCGACCCGACCGTCGAGCAGGACGGACTGGAGCAGGTGGATTACCTGATCGGCGTTTTGGTATGCGAGGACGGCGACTGCCGGTATCGACCCTTCACGGCATGGCGCATCCGGGAGGAAGGCGAAATGTTCCGCGCGTTTGTCGACTTTCTCCTGGGGCTCGGCGACGTTGCCGTCTACCACTGGCACAACTACGAGCGCTGGCACCTGAGGCAGCTTGCATCCCGGCACGGTCTCACCGAGGTTGTGGAAAAACGGGTCTTCCCGAACCTGGTCGATCTGCACCGGGTGGCCACGCGGGCCTTCGCGTTCCCCACCCCCACCAACGGCCTCAAGGACATCGCGAAGCACCTCGGCTTCCGGTGGCGCCGCGAGGAGGTCAACGCCCTGGACGCCATCGCCTGGTACCTCCGGTACCAGGCAGACCCGGCATCCTGGCAGGACAAGCTGCAGGGGATCGTGGATTACAACGAGGACGACTGCCGGGCGACGAAACACATCAAGGACTGGCTGGCGTCGCAGGCAGCGATGCAGGATGAAGGTAAGAAGCTGTGAAGTTGGGAAGCTCGGAAAGGCAACCTGCCTGCACTTGCGATGAACTCGCCCACGCTTCGCAGCTTCTCAATTTCAAAACTTCCCGTATGCGCGGAAACCGCGCAACCTCAGCGGTGTTTTCGCTTTGCCCCGGACCTGCGGATATGGTAGGGTTTCACGTCTCGGCACGGACGTTGCGGACAGACCCGCCGTCCGGCCGCGAGATCCTGAACGGGGTACATGCCGCTTGGAGCGTTCGTTTGCACGAATCCTGCTCGTCCCGCTGGCCGTTGCCATCGGGATTTTTCTCATCGTCCACTACAACCTCCACGCCTTCTTCATGGACCGGGAGGCGCTCGCGGAGTTTCTTACCTCCTGGGGCGCCCCTTCCGTGCTGGTCTTCATCGCCCTGCAGATCCTGCAGGTCGTCATCTCGCCCCTGCCCGGCGACGTGACGGGCCTCATCGGGGGGTATCTCTATGGGCCCGCCCTGGGGGTCATCTACTCCACGATCGGCCTCACCGTCGGGTCCTGGCTGGCCTTCGTCCTTGCCCGCACGTACGGGTTGCCTTTTGTCGAGCGGATCATTCGACCCTCCACGATCCGCAAGTACGACTATTTTCTCGAGCACAAGGGGCGGGCCATCGCCTTCCTGTTCTTCCTGATCCCCGGTTTCCCCAAGGACACCCTCTGCTACATCCTCGGGCTGTCCCACATGAAAACCCGTGACTTCCTCTTCATCTCGACGACGGGCCGCCTGCTGGGCACGGTGATCCTGACGCTGCAGGGCAGTTCCCTGCGCGACCACCAGGACGTGCTCTTCTTCGTCCTGCTGGGGGTGACGGCACTCATCATTATCGGGGGGTATTTCCACGTGTGGTGGTGGCTGCGGGCTCTGATCCGGCAGCGGCGTCGCTCACGCCCTGCCCTTCCGGCGCCGGAGCCGCCGCAGGGGGTGACGCAGACTGCGGAGGGCCGAACCGACGGCAAGAAGGGCTGAAACGCCTGCCGCGATCCTCTGGAGGGGCTCGACGAGACCCTCCCGGAGGTCCCGCTCGAGACCCCGGATCCCCAGGACGACCCTCTCGACCCCTCTGCCCGTCTCGGATGCCTTTTCGCCCAGCGCCCGGAGCGAGGCACCCAGGGCATCTGCGTTGCGGGAGATCTCCTCGAGGTTCTGCCGGATCGCGGGAACGTGCCGGTCGAGCGCTGCACCGAGCTCTGCGGCGCGTCTGCCGGTTCTCCGGATATCCGCTGCCGTGACGGCGGCCGCTGCGGCCAGAACCAGCAGCGACACGCCGGCCGCCAAAACACTGATCTCCCAGGGCATGGGCTTCCCTCAAATCCGTCGGGCCCGGCGCTGCCGGGCCCGACGGGGTTCAGGATTTCATCTTCGCGGCCAGCTCGTCGGCCTTTTTCCGCGCCGCCTGCTCGATGTCGTGCAGACGGTTGATCAGCGTGTCCGTCGTGCGGCGCGCCTTGTCGTACAGGACGTCGTACTCGTCCTGCACCTTTTCGGCGAAGTCCTTCGCCTTCTCCGCAAGCTCCTGGCGCGTCTCCTCACCGCTCTTGGGTGCGATCAGGATCCCGACGGCAACGCCGATCAGGCCCCCGATCAGTGCGCCGGCCAGTATCCCCTTCGCAAAATCGTCTTTCTCGCTCATGGCACCCTCCATCAATTGTTCAATCGGTCATGCGCCTCGTCGGGGACCGTCATGCCCTGACGGACTCCAGCGCCGAGCGGACCCGCCTGACGAGACCCGCAAACATCTTGAGCCCCTGCGACATTCGTCCCCGGGCCTGTTCCTTTATGCCCTCGTCGAGATGCGCGAGCCCGCCGCGGACCCGCTCGACGCTGCCGGAAAGCTCGTCCACACGGCTCCGGACGAGATCGACCGACTTGCCGACGGTAGCAGTGAGGCGGTCGACATTCACGAGGATCGACGGCAGCGACCGGTTGATCGTCTCCTCGAGGGTCGCCCGCACCGCGTGCACGCTCTGCCGGACGTTTTCCGTGATGAAATCCACGTTTTTCAGAATCTGGGGGAGATTCTGGTTGAGCGTCGTGATCGTCGTGTCGAGATTCCGGACCGTGCGCCTGAGCTGCAGCAGCAAGGGTATCGTGAACACCACGAGCACCACCACGGCCAGGCACAGGATGAACAGGCTCGTTTCCCAGCTCATAGGCTTTCCTCTCCTCACGCCGGATCAGGCAGCCGGCCCGCCCTCGATCTCCCGAGCCTTCTTTTCGGCCTTGGCCTCCACTTCCTTGAGCTTCTTGAGCAGGTTCTCGTACGCGGTCTTGCTCTTCTCGAGAGCGACGTCGTACTCGTCCTTCAGCTTGCCCGCGATGTCCTTCGCCTTTTCCGACAGCTCGTCCCGGGTCTCCCGGCCGCTCTTGGGCGCGTAGAGCATCCCGACGACGATGCCGATGAGGCTGCCGATGAGCAGGCCCTTCATCCAGTCGCCGCACCTGTTGTCCGACATGATGGCACCTCCTTTACAGAAATGGGTTTTGCTGGCAGTATGAGGCGTGTTCGATTCAAATTATAGGAGCAAGCCCAAGCCGAGTCAACGCAAAACAACGCGGACGGGCCGCGGCGAAGGGCGGGAAGGGACAGCCCATGGCAAAGCAGAAGACCACGAGGCGCCAGAAGGACATTTCGCGGCTGCTCCGGGAACGAAGGCAGGCGGGCCGGACGAAACCGCAGCGGACCCGGAAGACGAAATAGACAAGGAGGGATTCCCGATGAAGCGGATGATCTGCATCGCCCTGCTGGCGGCCATGCCCCTGTTGTGGAGCGGCTGCGCCTACGTCAACCTCTCCCTCCTGCCGGAGCCCGGCCCCTTGCGCGAGAAAGTGGTGGAGGGCCGGGGCGACGCCAAGATCCTCCTGCTCGACGTCACGGGGATCATCTCCGAGGAGAAAAGGCGCACCCTGGGGATGCGGCAGGAGAGCTCCGTGATCGAGGAGTTCCGCGAGGCCCTGCGCAAGGCTCGCCGGGACACGAAGATCGCGGGCCTGGTTGTGCGGATCAACTCGCCCGGGGGCACCGTCACGGCCAGCGACATCCTTCGCCACGAGATCCTCGAGTACAAGAAACAGACGGGGGTGCGCGTCGCCGCCTGCCTGATGGGCGTGGCGGCCTCGGGCGGCTACTACGTGGCCACGGCGGCAGACGAGATCGTGGCCCACCCCACGACGATCACCGGCAGCATCGGCGTGATCGCCATGAAGTTCAACGTGCAGGGGCTCTTCGGGAAGATCGGCGTCGAGGCCGAGGCCATCAAGTCCGGCGACAAGAAAGACCTCCTGTCGCCGTTCCGCCCGGCCACGGAGGACGAGAAGAGGATCGTCCAGGCCGTCATCGATCAGCTCCACGCCCGTTTCGTCGATGTCGTCGCCGACGGCAGAAAGCCCCTCTCCCGCGAAGCCGTCGTCAAGCTTGCCGACGGGCGCATCTACACGGCCGCCCAGGCCCTCGAGCTCAAGCTCGTCGACCGCGTGGGCTATCTCGACAGCGCCCTGGAGGGCATCAAGAGCGCCCGGAATCTCACAGAGGCCTCCGTCATCGTATATCACCGGCCCGGCTCCTACAAGGGCTCGGTCTATGCCGAGGCGGGAACCGGCACGACCGTCGTCAACATCCTGCCCCAGGACCTGGAAAGCCTTCTGCCGGGTGGGATGCAGTTCATGTACCTCTGGGCACCGTAAACAGATGGAAGTTGAGAAATTGGGAAGTTGAGAAGCTGTGAAACAGAGGGGAGCCTCTCCGAGCTTCCCAACTTCATAGCTTCCCAGCTTCGCCTGCAAGATTCGAACACGGAGATACAGGGCCAAAGCCAGATATTTCCTCAATGCCTTTCGGGAAGAGACTCGGGGATTTGGTAGATGTAGATCGGGTCGTTGTGGAGCCGGGAGGCGGCCCGGAGCGTGGCCTGGGGCTTCCAGCCGGGGATGGGGAAATTGAAGGAGATGACCCTCGCACCGGAGGCCAGTTCCGCGGCCAGCTTCTCACCGAGACGGCGCATCACGTCCGGGAAGAGATAGCAGGACACGACATCCGCATCCGCGAGATCGGCCTTCCAGAAATTCCCGAACCGGATCTCGATGCCGCGCCGACCGAGGGTCAGAAGTGTCGCCTTGAGATAGGCGATCGGGTTGATCTCGAACCCCCGGCAGGTGACCCCGTAGCGTCTCCTGGCCTCCCGCAGGACCCGCCCGTCCCCGCAGCCGACATCGACCAGCAGTTCCCCCGGCGACATGGCAACGGCGTCAAGGGCCTTCCGGATCTTCACGCGCCCCGTGGAGGTGTACATGGCCCCCTGCGTCACCGGGTGCACCGCGACAATGGCCACGGCGTGCAGGATCTTCAGCACAACCGCCGTCCCGAGAACCGCAAAGACGATGATCAGCCACGTCGGCATGGGCGGCCTCCCGCGCCCTGCATATCCCATCGGGCGGCCCGCTGTCAAACCCAGCTTCCCGTGGACACCCCTTGCCCCCTGTGGTATGGTGCGGCGGAGCGTTCGACGGGAGGTGGTGCCATGAAAGACGCGAGCCGGATCGGTTGCCCCAAGCTCGACGGTCCCGAGATCAGCGGGACCCTTTTCTACCCCCGGACATCCTGGAGGGAGCCCGTTTCCCAGGAGGGGGTGCGGGATGTCCTCATCCCCGTCGAGGAGGGCGTCTCCATCGGGGCCCGGTACCACATCGGCAGAAAAGAGGGCCCCTCGATCCTGTTCTTCCACGGCAACGGCGAGATCGTCGAGGACTACGAGGACATCGCCTTCCTGTACATCCGGATGGGGATCAACTTCCTGCCCGTCGACTACCGCGGCTACGGGCACTCGACGGGCCGGCCGTCGGTGAGCGCCATGCTGCGCGATGCCCACGCCGTGTTCGACTACACCCGCAAGTGGCTTCAGCTCAACGGCTGCACCGGGCCCCTCATCGTCATGGGGCGCTCCCTGGGCAGTGCATCGGCCCTGGAGCTTGCCGAAAGCTATCCGGACCAGATCGACGGCCTCATCATCGAGAGCGGCTTCGCGCACTCCCAGACTCTTCTGAACCTCGTCGGCATTGACATGAAGCGTGCCGGCATCGACGAGCGCGAGGCCTTCCGCCACCTCGAGAAGATCGGCCGCTACCTCGGTCCGACCCTGATCATCCACGCGGAATTCGACCAGATCCTACCCTTCACGGACGGCGAGGCCCTCTATCGGGCCTCGGGATCGGCAGACAAAAGACTCCTCAAGATCCCCGGCGCAGACCACAACAGCATCTTCATGGTGGGCCTGCAGGATTACCTGAAGGCCGTCAGGGAGTTCGCCTCCCGGCTCGGCTGACGGGTTCCCTTTTCCGCCCTTTCCAACCCATTTTCTCGCTTGCATGGGACTTGCATATTCTACATTGATGACGGCCCCGTGCAACCGGCCATGCGGATTGTCAGGGCGCGGGCATGGCCCGCGGCATCGGCGGACGCACCCATCCCGGAGACGGAAAGATGAAGAAATCCATGGATCTGGCCAGTGAACTGAACGTCCTCGGCATGCTGGACAAGGCGAGGGAGATCTACAGTGAACTCGGGGACGCCCCCGCCATTTCCTACATCAGGTCGAATTACAGGCTGTTGTCAAAAATTTACCACCCCGACCTGAACCCGAACAACAAGGAAAAAGCCGAGAAGATGCAGCAGAGGATCAACGAGGTCGCCCAGGTCATCAACTCCATGCCTGACCGGGAACTCGTCGAGGTCATCAAGAACGGCGCGCAGAAAAAGCCCCGGGAGAAATGGAAGGTTCTCGTCGTCGAGGACGAGTTCGGCTATCAGGACACGCTGCGGAACATCTTCACCATGGAGGGGTTCGACGTCCGCGTGGCCATCGACGGGGACACGGGCTACGAGGTCTACAAGAGCTTCAAGCCTGACCTGGTCCTCACCGACGTCCTCATGCCCAATGTGAGCGGCATCGAGCTTGTCCGGCGCATCCGCAGCGAGGACCCCGGCATCAAGGTCATTTACATGAGCGGCTTCTTCGGGGTCAAGCGTCTCAAGAGGGAGCTTGACGACGAGGTGGCCCAGTACCGCTACCCCACCCTCTCGAAGCCCTTCAAGGTCAGCCACCTGCTGGATATCGTAAAGGAGGTTCTCGGTACGGGCTGACCCCTGACGCGTGAAAACAAAAAACCCCGCTGCGATGCGGGGTTTTTTGTTGCCTCTCAGGCTTTACGTTCATCCATGAAGCGCTGGACCCGGTCGATGTACACCCGCGTCTCCCTGGGCAGCTTCTCGGGGTTCCTCTCGACGTTTCCCATGCCCCAGTTGTATGCGGCGAGTGCCGTGGGGACATCGCCCTTGTAACGGTCCAGCAGGCTCTTGAGATACCGGGTCCCCCCCATGATGTTCTCCCGGGGGTCATAGGCGTCCCGCACGCCCAGCTCCTTTGCCGTCTTCGGCATGAGCTGCATCAGGCCCATGGCCCCCTTCGGGGATGTGCTCTCGTTGCGGAAATTGCTCTCGGCCCGGATGACGGCCCTGATCAGTCCCTCGTCGACGCCATAGGTCTTCGCGGCATCGCGGATGATATGCCCGTATGGTTCCGCCTTGTCCGGCGCCTTGCGGAGCTTCACAACGGGAGGGACCTCCTCGGGCGCGGGCCCGGACGGTTTTGCCGGATGTGCCGCAGATTTTCCCGCGGGAGCGGCGGCCGTCGGGACGGGCCCGCCCCACTGCCACCGGGCAAAGCGCTGATGCAGGGACCGGTCTCCGTCCCCGCCCCGCATGAAACCGAGCAGTTGTTCGTCGAGCATCATCTGCAGTTTGATGAGTTCGATGATCTGCCCGATCCTCACGTCGTCCGGGACCCCGTCGGGACTGCTGCGGGCGCCGCTGCCGCACAGGCGGGAGAGCCTCGATTCCAGGATCTCACGGAACGCGGCCGTGCCGCTTCCGGCCACCTCCGCGGATGGGCCGTTCCTTGCCGAGGGATTGCTGTGAATCTGCCGAATGAGCCTGTCGGCCCCGTCTGGAATTTTCATCACTCTCACCCGTCCTGATTTAATCAATTTCCATGCCACACGGCACGGGGCCTGCACGCGGAGGTGAGCAACCCCTTGCCCCCCGTTACGAGAATTCCCTTCAGTCATTGGGGGAAATTCCGATGGAATAGTGCGGTGACCGTTCCATGGGAAAGGGCGGGGACGTGCTGAAAAGGATGTTGAGACCGATGCTCGAGCGATACCGGGATCTCTTCTACGCGGAGGCCGGCGCCATGAGAGGCTTCATGGCCCTGCTGATGAAACCGAGGAACACGGGCATCCCCTGGACGCAGGAGGAGCTCCGCAGGCTCAAGCAGTATATCCGCCATCTTGCCGGCTACGTGCCCTGCCTCGTGATCGTCCTGCTGCCCTTCGGCACGCTGCTGCTGCCCGCCATGGCCGAGGTCCTCGACCGTAGGCGCACCCGCCGCCCTCTTTGAGGGCAGAAGCTGTGAAGTTCTGAAGATGGGAAGTTGAGAGAAAAACGGGGACTAGTTCGCCGCGCCAAGCTTCTTCAATTCACAACTTCCTGACTTCCTCATTTCGCAAGCACCCCTCCCATCTGCATCATCAGCCACACGTAGAAGTTCACCGGCGTGCCCTCGATCCTGGATTTTGCCCCCGTGCCCCAGTCGGACAGGACCATGTCGACCTGCGGGCTCTCGGCCAGGACGATCCCGATGGGTGCCACCTCCTCGCTGACGAGGGCTATCATCGCTTCCCCCGCGGCATCGACGGCCTCCACGTCCCAGGCCCTGACGCTCCGGCCCGCCACGGGGATCACCCGCCGGTCGATCCGCTTTGCCACGGCCGTGCCCCTGAAGTTGCCCACGTCTTTCTCCTGGCCCTTGTAGAAGCCCTCGGGAACGGTGAAGGGGTCGTATCCCCGGACCTGGACGATGACCTCGTGGATCTCGCCGGGCCCGGTCTTCGTCTCCTCCACCAGAAGGCGGGTGACCACGGCGGGGTCTTTCCCGGGGGTGACCCCGATTTCCATCCAGGAACAGGGCTTGCCGTCCCGGCTGACCCTTTCCAGCGTGGCGATCGTCATCCTGTAGTATTCCTTCCTTGCGCGGTCGTGGATGAAGTAGTCGGCCCACGCACCGGGCGTGAACCGGAACGTGTCCCCCACGATCATCAGGGGCCGCTGACCCTCGATGTCGGCCCCGGATGCCGGAGCCGCCGCCATGAAGGCTGCCGACGCGGCTGCCAGGACGACGAGCGCCAGAATCCTGCTGTCCTTCCCCATGTTCCCCATGATCGGGCCCCTCACTTCTTTTTCGGCGTCTCGGGCTCGAACTGCGGCTTCCACGCCTGGACGCGGGCTGCCGCCAGCCTGCCCGATTCGCTGTCCGGGGCCACCTGAAGCTGGCGCTTGTAGTGCTCGTAGGCCGCACGCCTGTCGTTGACGTTTTCGTAGCACTGACCCAGGATGCCGTGGATCGTCTTGTGCTTCGGGTTTGCCTCGGCGACGACGCGAAGCGGATCGATGGCCGCCCGCCAGTTCGAGGTCCGGTAATAGCTCATGCCCAGCAGGCGCTGGGCGGTCACATCGCCGGGGAAGATCTGCACGGCTTTCTTCGTGTGCTCGATGGCCGCAGCGTAGTCCTTCGCGCCGTAGCTCATCATGCCGAGCCCGCGCAGGGCGGGCTGATAGTTCGGCTGCAGCGACAGGGCGCCCCGGAAGTAGCGCTCGGCATCGGCGCCCCTGTTCTGCTTGAGGAAGATGAACCCCGCCAGGGCGTAGAAGGGGGCCTGGTAACGGTCCTCGGCGATCGCCCGGCTCACGAGGTTGTTCGCCTCGGCCAGGCGGTTCTTCTCGAAGGCCCGGACGGCCTTGTCGTAGTACTCCGTGTAGACCCGGTTCGTCTTCCGGAGGTTCGCCGTCATGGCCTGGTAGCCCGCCCGGTTCGACCCGTCGCCCGCGAGCGCCGCCCTCGGCGCCGACTGGATCATCTGCTGGATCTCGTCGATCCGGACGGACGTCCGGGGGTGCGTGGAGAGCATTTCCTCGAAGAAGCTTCGCTCGGCCGGTTCCTGGCCCAAAGAGCGGGCATATTCCTTGTAGACCTTCTCGAGGTTCCGGTGGGCGCTCACGGCGTTGTTCGGGTTGTAGCCCGCCCGGCTCATGTACTCGACACCCAGGCGGTCCGCCTCGAGCTCGTCGTCGCGGCTGTACTTCAGGAGGAGCAATTGTCCCCCGACGGCGCCCAGGCCCAGCACCGCCTCTCCGTAGTCCTTGTCCCCGATGGAGAGGGCGGCGATCCCCAGGGCGATCCCCAGGAGCATGTTCTGCGTCATGTGGCGGGCAGAGTGCCGGGCGGAGATGTGCCCGATCTCGTGCCCCATCACGTAGGCAAACTCGCCCTCGTTCTCCAGCCCCGCAAGCAGGCCGCGGGTCATGACCACGTGGCCCGGGATGGCCCAGGCATTGGGCACCGAGCTGTTCTGCACCGTGAAGGACAGCGGCAGGTTCGGCCGGTGTGACACCTTGTGCAGACGCATGACGACACCCTCGAGGTAGCGCTTGAGCTGCGGGTCATGGTATTCCCCCCCTCCCCCTTCGGCTCCCCAGAGCGCATCACGGTAGACGGACTTTCCGATCTTGATCTCCTCGTCCTCGGAGACGAGCATGATCTCGTCCTTCCCCGTCACGGGATTCGTCGCACAGGCGGCCACCATCCCGCACAGCACGACGATGAGCAAAACAGAGAGAAGACCTCGCAAACCGGCACCCGATCGGCGGCAGATACGCGTCATCCCGTCCGTCATTCCATACTCCTCATTTCTTTGTCCGATCTTCACAACTTCCGCTCCTCTTCACTTCCTGAACATGTCGAGGAATGCTTTCAGGACGCCCGGACCGCCCCTCGCCTCACGAACCTCCCGCTCGGCACTATCGAAGTCCCGTCATCACGAACAGCCTGCCCTGCAGCGCGTCGTCGAAGAGCAGGACCGGCACGACGGCTGATGTGTTCGGGTCGCCCTTCCAGGTTCTCGTCTCCAGGACCTTCCCGTCGCGTTCAATCTCAAAGGTCACCACCCCGCCCGGACCGAGACTCACGGGCAGTATCCGGATCTCGCCCGCCCGCACCGTCGTTGCCGCCCCAGGCTCCTCCCCGCGGACAGCGACGGAGATGTCCCGCGCCGAGCGGTTCCGCACCGTGGCGTAGACGCGGCCTGTCCCGGCTGCCGCCGAGGTCTTCGCCGCTTCCGGCTTGTACTGCAGGGCCTGGAAGCCTGCCCGCTGCTCCAGCGGGGCGATGTAGGCCTCGAGGCCCGTGTCGGGCCAGTACACGAGACTCTGCCGATAGCGGATGACGGCATCCCGGATCCGCCCCTTCTGCTGAAGGGCGTGGGCCTCGTCACGCATGGCGGCTGCGACGGCGCGCCGCAGGGCGAGCTTCTGCTTTTCCGTCTCGGCCCCGATGGAGGAGTGCGTTGCCGCCGGCTTCGCAGCCTCTGAAGATTCGTGCCGGGCGAAGCCGGGACCCGTTGACCCTGCGCCGGCCGCACAGGAGCACAGAAAAAGCGCAATCAGCGCGATCCCAAGGCAAACGGTCCGTCTCGGCATGGCATCCGCTCCTGTACGAAACGTGAAAAAATGCCCCGCCCGGCCCGAGGCCGGACAGGGCACTGGATGTCAGGTCGGCTGAACAGACAATCTCAAGAAGACCCGGTTTCCCGATCATGCCGGCCCGCAGTCGGGACCAGCCCCGCGTTCTAGTTGATGAACACCTTGTACTTCTCCAGTGTCTTCCTCCAGTCCGGGTGCTTCCGCATGTTGGCGAGGTCCGGGTCCTTCCGGAGGGAGTCGTAGTCGTTGAACCCGTTGGCCAGGGCGGCGTCGAGCTCGACGAAGGCCAAATCGACATTGCCCATCAGGGAATGGCACGAGGCCAGGTTGTACCGGACGGCCGGGTCGTTCGGCTTGAGCTCCTTCGCCTTCTTCAGGTCGTCGAGGGCGAGGTTGTACTTCTTCTGCATCATGTAGGCGACGGCCCGGTTGGAATAGGCCGTGGCGTAGCCGGGGTCCTTCTTGATGGCGTTGGAGAACTCGTTGATCGCGTTGTTGATGTTCTCGTTGAAGATGGCCGGCGAGTTCGCGTTCTTGGCCGTGCTCACGTAGGCCATGCCCTGCTTGAGGTGCTGCGTCACCTCCAGGGACGGCTGTGCGGGTGCCGCCGCGGGAGCCGGAGCTGCCGGGGCGGGGGCCTGCGCCTGGGGGGGCGGAGGCGGGGGCGGCGGTGAGGACTGCTGCCCGCACCCGACGAGGGCAACGGCGATGAGGCCTGCAAGGGCCAGGGACGCGATGATCGTTCTCTTCATGAATGCTCCTCCTTTCGGATCCGTTTCGTCTATCGCTTCACTCGCATGTTCCAGTTCTCGTTGGTGGCCATGGCCTGGGGGGTCTGGGTGATGTCGGCCCCCTTCTCCTGCCTGACCCTCTGCAGGGTCCGGGGCTTGGAGTAGTCGAAGGCGTCCTTCACGGAGCCGTCGTATCGCCGCATCCCGTCGACGAAGTAGTACGTGAAGACGCTGTTGCGCAGCTGGTCCGACTCCCAGGACTTCTCGCCCGCGCTGCTTGCGCTGATGAGAACCTTGCCGTAAGACTCCTGGCTTCCGATGCTCTTCTCGGCGGAGCCCGCCCTCTTCGGCTGCTCGTCGAGCACGATGTCCTTGGCCCCGAAGAGCCTCTTCCCCTGGGCCGTCGAGACGCCGTAGCCCTCGTTCTCGTCGCCCACGCCGAGAGATTTTCCGCCCGGCGGCAGGAAGCCGGGGATCGCCCGGTAGGCCCCGTTGGAGTAGCACGTGTCGAGGATCATCACGAGGCGCCGGGCCTTCAGATTCTCCACGAAGTCCTTCAGCGCGCTCTCGGCCACCGACGTGTGCCAGACACGCTCGCGCGGGCTGACCTCCGTGTCGTAGGTCACGATGTAGACGCCCCCGAACTTGTCCGGGGGGGTGCCGTGGCTGCTCATGTAGATGACGACCAGGTCGTCCTCCTGCGCGGCGTTCCGGATGCCGTTGAGGTAGCGGACGACGTTTGCCGATGTGGCATTCTGGTCCGCCAGGAAATAGGTGTTGTTCTTCGTGAACCCCGCCTGCTCGATGAGGAACCGGTAGAACAGCGTTGCATCCTTCACCGCGTACTGCAGGGGGGTGATGCCGCTCTTGAACTTCCCGACGCCGACGACCAGCGCGTAGCGGTTGCGGATCGGCCCCACGGGGCCCTCTCCCCGCACGCCGGGCTGCAGGACAGCGGCACGGCTGAACAGCGAGCCGAGCTTCTTTTCCCACTCCTTGACTTTGATGTTCTCCGGCGTGACGGGCGATACCCACTTCACGCCGACCACGGTCTGGGCCAGGGAGAAGGCCCGGTCCACCTGCATTTCATCGTCGTACTCTCCCTTGAGCTCCAGCCGGCCGTAGGCATCGAGAACGACGTGCCCGTTGGGCACGCCGTTCTTCGCAAAGAGCTGGTTGACCTGCTGGATGTGGGCGTCCGTCACGGCGGACTGTGCCGTGGCGGCGCCCGGTGCGAGCAACGCCACGGCGACGGCCAGAGCGATCAGGGAAATGGCTGCCCGTGTTGTCATGATGCACTCCGTGATGGATGTCGCGTCAGCGGCTCTCGGTCCAGGCGATGTGGAGCGGCAGGGACGCCGTCCCCTTCTTGACGGTCAGGTCGCGCTCGATGACGTCTTCCTTGCCGCCCGATGCCACCTTGAAGCCGATGCGGTACTTGCCCTCGGGCACATCCTTGGGGATGTCGAACTTGCCGTCGGCTTTCCGGAGGCCGGGCGCCGCCGTGATCTGCTGGTCCACGCCGCCGAGGTTCGTCCACTCGTTTTTCGACGGGTCGAAGAACTTGACGTAACGGGTCTCGGTCACCTTCATCTCCTTGGAGCCCTGGGGGGCCATGACGTAGTAGGAGCCGCCCAGGTTGACCGTGTTGCCGGGCGAGACCGTCCCCGGGGTGACGTCGAAGCCCTGGATCCGGGTCACGTTGCCCTGGGAGGGATTGTAACCCACCTGCTGGGCCGTCTGCTGATAGCCCGCCACGGGCGTGCTCTGCAGGGTCGAGTAGAGATGCAGGCAGTGCCCCCAAGCCACGAGGAAGCCGAAGCCGCCGCCCACGAGGGCGCCGACACCGGCGGACTTCCAGCTGCCCCCGATGAGCGCACCGGCTAGGGCACCAGCCGCGGCGCCGCCGGCCGTGTACATGGCGATGCACTTGTTCCGGGCGTCGATCCGCTCCTCCTCCGTCCGGATCTGCGACGGGTCCGGGAGGACCGACGCGCAGGAGGAAAGCAGGAAAACGCAGACCATCAGCACGCTGAGCGTTTTGATGCGAAAGACGTTCATGCCGGGCCCTCCCCTACTTGTGCGTCAGCTTGAGGTCCAGGGTGAGGATGCCCCCCTCCTCGATCGCCGAGGCCGGCACGACACCGTAGTTGCTGCCGTCGCGCGCATCGGACTCGAGGATGATGTCCTTCGTCCCCTTGGCCGAGGGCTTCCAGCCTGTCTTGGGGGAGATCACGGCGTAGCCCGTCTTGTTCTGGTCCTCGAGGACGATGTCCTTGGCGCCCTGCATGCTGCTGGCGATCGCCATCGGCGGGGGCGGGGGCAGGCTGCTGCCGGCATCCGCGACCGGGCCGGGAGGCGGAGGGGGCATGCTCGGGGGAGCCGAGCCGGCCGGGTCACCCGCGGGAGGCGGAGGAGGCATGACCGGGGGGGCTGCCGGGGGAGCCGCGGGAGGGGCGCTGGCCACGGTGGTCGTCTGCCCGCCCACGATCGGGTTCGGGTTCGCGGACAGCATGATCATGACCTTCTCGGTGCCCGGCGCGCCAGCAAACCGCAGGGAGGTGGCCTTGGGGATCTCGTAGAGCTGCTTGGCCTCCACGTACTCGTTGAAGAGAACGTGCGTGTTGCCCGTGGGGCCGATGTTCATGATGGTGAGGTAGCCCGGCCGGTTCGTGCGGACGAGCAGCTTGATCCGCTCGCCCGACTTGAACGTCCGCGTCCTCGGGACGATCGAGAAGTCGCCGTTGGGCTTCATGAGGGCGATCTTGTAGGAGATGCCTACGTACTTCTCGGGCTTCGGCTCCGTTGCGGCCGGTGCCGGCCCGCCGGACGACATCCGGACGGCTGCGCCGTCGCCGCTGTCAAAGATCGCCTTGGCCCCCTTGGGGGATTTCTGGGCATCCGCCGCCATGGGGACGAGGACCATGGCGCAGACAAACGTCAGGACCGCGAGAAACGCCAGATGCTTTCTCATCATGCTGCAACCTCCCTGTGACGCTGTGTTATCCTCTTTATTCTGCTGAACCGCAGATCCGGCACCCGCCGGACCGCGGCGTCTCAACCCTTCTCCATCGCAGCCGGCGACTCTCGAAAAGCTGCGGGGAGTATAAAAAAACGTCCTGACCCTGTCAACGTGAATCCCGCCTGCGAAACGCGTGGACTCGCGTCCCGAATCGCCGGATCACCCTCCTCGCCGGCGGTTGCTTGACGCTGCCGGACGCCTTCTTGACGTAAGCCGGCACATGGGACCTGTCCGCTTCCCACTCCTGATGAACAGCCCTCTCGGTTCCCCTCCCTTGACGGGAGGGGATCATGGGGAGGGTGCGTTTTTTCAGGCCCCCTCACCCTCACCCTCTCCCGCGCGGGGAGAGGGAAACTTGTGATTGCCTCTCCCGCGAGGGGAGAGGGTGCTTATGCCATTTTGCAGGGACGGTGCTCAACTTCTCTCTTGTTCAGCGGTTACACTGGTCCTGGCATCGCAGGTAGGCGTCGTTGCACCGGTTGACGCAGCGGTTCTGCTCGATCAGGTCGCGCAGCTGGGTGCAGCGGTTTCCGCATGACTGCTGGGTCTGCAGGCACGCGTTGTAGCAGGCCTGGGGGTTGCTGTACTTGACGCAGACGTCCTTCCATTGCGTGCAGACGTCCTCGTACTGCTCGCAGGTCTCCTGCCAGCGGACGCAGTTATCCTCCCACCGTGCGCATACCGTCTGCGTCGAGACGCACTGCCCCGTCTTGGTATTGCGGGCCAGGCACTGCTGCTTCTGCTCGGCGCACCGGCGTTGCGTCTGGGCGCACACCTTCTTTGTCTTGACGCATTTCTTCTGCTTCTGGACGCACTGCTTCTGGGTCTGCAGGCATGTGGCGGCGCCTGCCGGGCCTGACAAAACGATGAAAAGGGCACAAAAAAGGACGGCAAACCCCGCTGTCAGCAACCGACGCATTCGAAAACCTCCACTTGGTGTTTTGTCCTTCATCGGACGGGACGGCGCTCAACTTGACCCTTTTCCCACCCGAGAAATCCGCCGTCGTCACATGCAAATTTCGCGCTATAGTCCCCCTTTTCTCACTTTATTTTTTGACTGGCAGGGCTCTTGCTTCCGTCTCCGGTGTTGCCGGCACACGCCGTTGGTGCGAAGGTCCGATGCGGTCCGGGGCTTCGCGCACAAGGACCGGTATTGACGAAGCAAATGCCTTTGACGATAATCGTGCGGCCCCCGGGGCCGAATCAATGTTTTGGAGGTAGTCCATGAAGCGTCCGCTCTTCATCTTCGCTCTCGTTCTCGCCTGCATGCTGACCTCGGTTACAGCCGCAACGGCCGCGGAAGACGA
Source organism: Syntrophaceae bacterium (assembly GCA_013177795.1). Lineage (NCBI taxonomy): Bacteria > Pseudomonadati > Thermodesulfobacteriota > Syntrophia > Syntrophales > Syntrophaceae > Syntrophaceae bacterium. The sequence goes on from JABLXY010000001.1 coordinate 389,192, forward strand.
CAATGCCCGATACCACCAGGCCTTCACCCTTTACGGCGGCTCGGACGGCAACCCCTTCGACCTCTTTTACCCCTTCGAGCTGACCCGCCCGGGTCCCGTCCGCGTCATCGTGAAGGTCGACACAGGCTCCGGCCCATCACAGCACCGCCTTCGAGCGACACTCCTGGATGCCCGCGTCTTCGACCCGAAGAAGACGCCGCCCGACTTCTGGGATCAGCTCTACAGATCGGTGCGTCCCGCTGCCAAGACGGCACAGGCTGTGCTCGAGATCAACCCCCTGTTCAAGGTGTCGGAGAAGATTGTCGGAGAGGCCGCGAGCGTCCTGAAACATATCTCGAAGGTCTTCACCGGAGGCAAGAAGAAGCCCCCCGCCTACTACCACGGCTCCGCGGGGCTGGGTCCGAACATGATCAACGGCGGGATCGATCACGCCGTGGACCACCCGGAACTCGCCGCGACGGCGGGCCGCTATCTCGTCATCCTCCAGAACTTCTCGTCCCAGACGGTGAAGGGCCAGATCCTCATCGACTACCCCGGCAGCGCCTGGGACGTGGACCCGGAGATCGAGCAGGGCTACGAGGTCAAGGCTGACCTGGCCGTCGAGTCGGTAAGCCTCGACGCCTCGAACCGGGTGATGGTTGTGATCGCGGGAATCGGCAAGAGGGGGGTCCCTGCGGTGCGGTGGAACGACACGGCGGAGAAGGCGATCCGCCTGAGCCTCAAGGTCGACGGGCAGGAACGAAAGAGCATCCTGCTCAAGGAACTCGACCCCGGCATGGTGCTCTCGAAGCGAGGCAGGCAGACCGTGCGGTACGTGAGCGATCTCGTACTGGAGCGGCCCGCCGAGGTAACGGCGGCAATCGACCCGGACGGGCGTCTCGTGGAGAGCAACACCCGCAACAACCGCAAGGCCGAGAGCCTCGTCCCGGGGCAGCAGCGCCAGCGCCACCAGCGCGGCGATGCAGGGTCGGCATCCCAACCGGCCGCGCTCGCCCCGGCGGGTCCCGCCGCCATCGTGTCGAACCCGCCGGACCTGGCCGTCACCCGCATCTGGCTCGACGCCGCAAGAAGGGTCAACGTGGAGATCCGAAACCTCGGCGGCCCCGTGCCGCCGGAGCTGTGGCAGCGCAGCGGCGCGGAGCAGCCCTACCTCCAGATCACCCAGAACGGGCGCTCCTGGGCAACGGCACCCCTTTCGGCCGTCGACCCGCAGCGCCTGCTCTCCAGGGGAGGCTCCGCCGTGGTGTACGTGCTCGGCGAGCCCCTGAAGGCCCCGGCGTCCGTCGGGGCCGTCATCGATGCGGCGGGACGGCTCGAGGACCGGAACCGCAGCAACAACGCCAGGACGGAAAACCTCAACCCGCGCTGACGCCGGGCGGCCTGGCGACCGTCGTTCTCATCCGCATCGGATTCTCGAAAAATCGGGCAGACCCTCGCCGGCGGCGGCTTCACGGCCGGTGCCGCGAGGGCCCTGCGCCCCCGTGGATTTTTGGCAACGGCGGGGCAGGAGCATTGAACACTTACCCAAGACCTGCATAGGCCAACCGGTCCGCACACCTATAAGTTGTCGGAATTATTAACAGCAAGTCGCAACGGTTGCAACTTCTGATTTTTTTTATAAATATTTTCCAATTCGCATTATTTTGCCTTTCGCAGCGTAAAACTATTTTACAGATTCTCGAATTCAGCCTAGTTTAATCTCCGTGATTCAACCATGTCATTTTCATTAATTCATCATTCATATCGATTACTTACATATTCATCAGCGAAACGTCCGGCGATTCGGCATTTTCTGTGCACAAATTTTCCACATCTACGGAACATTTCGGCTGACATTGCAAATGGGGCATGCACACACGATTAAAAGGAGGAAAGGGTAATGAAGAGGCTGCTGGTTTGCACGGTAATCATGGCTGTCGTGCTGACTTTCGGGACCTTCGCCTCCGCGGCGATCTACACATTTGATTTCAATTCCCTCGAGAACGGAAGCGGTCCCGGGGCGATTTCTACTTACATGACCAACATTTTCGGAAACAGCGTCGTTGTCTCGAACTATCCGGTCTCGAGTAGCGCCTCGATTATCGACCCATCCAGTGATCCGTCCCGTTATGGCGCTTTCTTTGAGACGAAATTCCTCGGGGCCTTGGGGAACAATACTGCTATGCCCGGATTCACCATCGCATTCGGGGTCCCGATCACATCGCTGTCCTTTGATTGGGGTTCATATTATGACAGGTTTGGCGCTTATTATCTCCAAGGCACCGTATGGAATAATATCTTGATTATCGGCGGCTCACCTGACAGCCATCACGTGGAATTCACGTTTCCGGAGCCAGTCTCCACCCTACTTTTCAACGGTTACCAACAGTCGGTCTGGATGGGCATCGACAACCTGACCGTAACGACAGCGGCAGTGCCGGAGCCGGGAACTCTCATCCTGCTCGGCCTCGGCCTCTTGGGTTTGGGCTTGACACGGTATAGGACGGGACGCGAATAGGACAGCAATCAAATGACGGCAGAAAAAGGGGCCGCTTCCGACGCGGCCCCTCTTTTATTGGGCTCCGGCTCGCGGGCCTTGCGCCCCGGGGGGCACTGTGGTAACCATGAAACAGGGATGATAAGGTCGCATTCCGTGGCCCGGACGGGCCCCGGGATGCATCTCCATCAATGTCCGGGAGTTGTTTCACGGAGGACTGACGCCATGGCCGGACCGCATCGGGCCCCGGGGTGGATCCTCTGCACGGCTTTTCTGCTCGCCTTTGCGGGATGCGTCCGCGGCGCCGCCGCAGACGGGACAACGGGAGGCGCCTTGAAGGACATCGTCGTCACCGAGCGGGACAGCGGCGCCGCAATCACCCTAGAGCGCGGCCAGGCAATCGCGGTGAAGCTCGCGGGGATCCCGGGCACGGGGTATGCCTGGCACCTCGTTCACTGCAACGCCGACGTGCTGTCCCCGGCGGGCGAGTCCACCGAGGGGCGCACGGACCCGCGTATCATCGGGGGGCCTGTGACGAAGGTCTTCCGGTTCAAGGCCCTCGCCCCGGGACGGACACCGCTCGAATTCCACTACAAGCGCATCTGGGAAACGGACAAGCCTCCCCTGCGGACCTTCACGATCGGCATCGAGGTCCGCTGAGTAACTCCTGCCCTGCCGTTGAGCCGCCAAGAGACGCGGAGCGACTGCCCGGCGTTCAGCGCACGACGGGCGGCGCCCCCACGTACTCGATCCTCAGGGACGACACCTTCTTCCTCAGTTCCTGCGGCAGCTCGTAGCGGCCGCCGCCTGCCCCCGCTTGGAAGACCGCCGAGCGGCCCTTGAAGTCCGCGTGTTCATACACCGTCACGCGCATGCTCCCGGTGATCCAGAGCCTCAGGGCGTCGTCGTTGTGCGCGACGTGGGCATAGTCGGCCCGGCGGCAGTCCTCGCCCACCGGGAAGAACTGCTCCTTTGACCCCATGAGCCAAACGCCCTGGGGTTCAGGCGTCGTCTTCGGGAAGACAACCAGCGACGAGACCTTGTCGTTGAAGTTGTAGGGGCTCAGGGTGTTGACGGAGGACGTCAGCCGCAGGTGCCGCCCGTCGTAGTTCTTGTGCTCGAAGAGCAGCACGTTCACCCGGTCGCCGACGCGGACGGAGGTGAGCTTGTCGTTCATCTTCGCCTTGCTCAGCTGCGGCTCGATGCGCTGGCACATCCCGGGGCGAACCTCGTAGACCAGGCTCTTGCCCCCGAAGTCCCGGTGCTCGTACACCACCGTCTCGTAGTCCCGCGCGCCCCCGGGCCGCTGCGGGTGGGCGTAAACCCAGGCGGCATTCGCCCCGACTTTGTTTGACCCGTAGGCGATCCACATGTAGCCGCGCTCGGTCCCGAAGCCGCACGTCTCGCCCCAGCCCGTACCCCAGGAGTTCTTGATGATCCAAGACTGGCGGTTGTCGTCCCAGCCGATCAGGGTCACGGCGTGGTTGACGTCGCCGGAGGCGAACTCGTCGAAAACGCCCCCGGTGTAGGCATGGAAGGCATCCGTGGCGTTAACCGTGACGGCCAGCGGCCCGAACCGGCAGAGGGCCTGCTTGAGCTGCTCCACGTGCTTGCGGCGGTTTCCCATGTCCAGCGGCGAGACGTAGCCCCAGATCTCGGCCCTGTAGGGCCGCTGCACGTTATGCCGGCAGTCGTGCTTCTCGTGCGTGTAAGGGTAGGCCGCCTCCGTGGCCGAGCCCTTGTCCACAAGGTAGGCGAACGCCCACCAGCCGCCCTTGCAGTTTCCCTTGCCGCTGCAGTCAAGGGTGTCCTGCTCGGAGGAGTCGATCACCGTGCCGTTGACGAGCCTCCAGCTCCCCTCGAAGGCCCCGTGCGTCCCGAAGGCCCAGCAGCTGCCGCAGGGTCCCTGGTCCCGCACCGGGGTCGTGCCCCCTGCCCTGCGCCAGTCGAAGCTCTGCAGCGTTGCCGAACACGGCGCCGCGGCCGGGATGGCCGGGAGTCTCGGCAGCAGCGGTGCGATCTGCGCGTTGTGCTCCTGGATGAGCCGGTCCAGGTTCGCGGGCGGCACCAGTCCCGTGATCACCCGCAGGTCGAAATCGAGAGCGGCGGTGTAGCCCACCGTGAACTTGAGATTCCGCGCCGTCACATCACGGCGCAGGTTCAGCAGTTTCGCCTTGATGGCGGGCGAGGCCGCCTGTTCCCTCGCTGCATAGTCGATGTGGATCTCCCGCGGCGTGATGAACTTCCGCGTCTCGCCGGCTGTCGTCATCTGCCCGTGAGACGGCACGGCGAAGAGACCGGCGATCAGAAGCGCCGCAAACAGCGCGACCGAAAACCTGAACCGTTTCATGGCGACCTCCTTTCGGTGCCGGGGGTGCGGTTTCAGTAAGGGCTTGCCCCCATCTTCCGTCTGTGTATGCCTTGGGTTGACTCGAGGTGACGACGACGTGAACAGCTGCGGCTTGCAGGTCCATATCTACAGCATCGGGAGGCGGACGTCAAGCCATCAGAACCTTGACAGCGTCTCCCCGCCTGACGATAATTTGCCCGTGAGAGCTTCACGCAGCAGCGTCACCCGCCGGGACACTGCGCGACAACCCACTCGAGACAAGAATACCCGATACGGAGCGGCATCGTTTCTTCGGAACGGAGGGGATCATGGAGAGAAGAACGGTCATCGCGCTGGCCCTTGCCCTTCTGCTCCTCCTGGTTTCCTGGTCTGCAGCCGCCCAACAGACTGAAAAGGGCATTCAGCCCCTGCAGACCCAGGAGAAGCCCGACCTCAAGCCCCTGCCGGAAAAGAAGCCCGCCCAGACCGCCCCGGCCGCGCAGAAGCCGGCCCAGGCCGTAATCCCCGGTGTCGTGACGAAGCAGCCGCAGCCCGCGTCAACCCCTCCGGTCACCCTTCCCTCGAAAGACACCTTGCAGAAGATCCCGCTGCCTTTCCCCGCGCCCGCCGTCAAGACCCCCACGGCCACCCAGCCCACGACCCCGGGGGTGACGACCGTGCCCGGTACGCAGAAGCCCGCGGGCACCGTGACCCCTGCAAAGGGCGCGACGCAGGCCGCCCCGTGCCCGGCCGTGCAGCCTGTGGTGCAGCGCGTGGCCCAGCTCAAGGCCAAGCTCGGCCCCTACCTGCGCTCGACATACGATTTCATCAACCTGGGCGGGCAGATGAAGCAGGCCGGCCACCAGGCGCGGCAGGCCGCCTGGAAGCCCTACCCCGGTACGGCCACCCTTCCGCAGGGCGGCACGGGCGTGACCCCGCGGCAGACGAGCGGTGTCGCGGCCCCCACGCCGCGGCAGACGGGCATGACCGAGCTGCAGAACATGCAGCGCATCCGCGGCGAGGCCCAGCGCGTCCACGGCAACGGCCTGCGCGAGGCGGGCGAGATCCGCGGGGTGCTCTCGGCCCTCGACGGCGAGATCCGCAAGCTTGCATCCTGTTCCTCCCTGACCGCGCAGGAGCGCCAGTCGCTGCGTGCCTCGGCCGACAGCCTCAACTCCGAGATCACCACCCTGAAGAGTTACGTGGCCGCCCTGCAGGCCCAGGCCGACGATTACGCCTCGCAGGTGATCGCCCAACGCGTTGCGGATCTCCAGCACTGCCGAACTTGCGACCTGCCTGCGTGCCGCAACTGCTGCGCCGAGAAGAACAGGATCACGGGGCAAGCGGGAACGCTGGAGCGTGCCCTCCAGGAGAAAGAACTCGCGACCTGCCGGGATCTCTGCGAGGTCTACTCGATGAGCTGTGACGCCGCCTCGGACATGGGGTCGAAAACAAGGGACGCCTGGGCTCGAGCCATGGAAATCCTCAAGTCCGTGGGGGAGAAACAGACCGAAATTGTACGCAGGGTGCCGTGAGGTCTCCAGAGACCCGCATCCGTTTTCATCGACTACAACCACTCCATCGTTCGCGTGCGTCATGCCATAAGAACCTTGACAGGGTCTCCCCGTCTGACGATAATGAGCGCCGAGCGCTCTCCTTGCATGCTCAGCCGCCCCAACACGACGCGTCAACACCCTCGAGACACGAAAACCCGAAGACGGACCGACACCGCTTCATATCAGTCCAAGGAGGAGATCATGGAGAGAAGAACGGCAATCGCAATGGGCTTCGCATTTCTGGTCATCCTTTCGCTTGCCGCCTGCGGCGGCGGGCAGAGCGGCCCGAACATGAAGGAGGGCCTCTGGGAGATCACGGTCAAGATGGACATGCCGGGCATGCCCATGCAGATGCCCCCGCAGACCTTCCGGCAGTGCCTCAACAAAAAAGACATGGTCCCCCAGAACAAGGAGGAGCCGGGACGCACGGACTGCAAGGAGATCAAGCGTGAGGTGAAGGGGGACACGGTGAACTGGGTGATCGAGTGCAAGGCGGAAGGCGGCACGGTCACCAGCAGCGGCACGATGACGTACAAGAACGACACCCTTGAAGGCACCGTCAAGGTCCGCGTGCCCGACGGCAGGCAGGGCACCATGGAGATGACCCAGCACATGAACGGCAAGTGGGTGGGTCCCTGCAAGTGACACAGGAGGTGAGCAGGATGAGCGCGCACCGTGAGCGGCGCCCGCGCGGCAGGCCGTGCCTTGTACCTTGGGCCCTCCTTTCGGCGGCCCTGGCCTTTCTACTTTTCCTGTGTCCCGGACCTGCAGCCTCCCAGCAGACCGAAAAGGTTGTACAGCCCCTGCAAACCCAGGAGAAGCTTGACCTCAAGCCCCTGCCGGAGAAGAAACCCGCCCAGACCGCCCCGGCCGCGCAGAAGCCGACCCAGGCGGTCATCCCCGGTGTCGTGACGAAGCAGCCGCAGCCCGCGTCCACTCCTCCTGTTACACTTCCCTCAAAAGGAACGCTGCAGAAGCTCCCGCTGCCCTTCCCCGCGGCCACACCCGCCGTCAAGACCCCCACGGCATCTCAACCCGCGGCGACGACCCCGGGGATGACGACCGTGCCCGGCACGCAGAAGCCCGCGGGCACCGCGACCCCTGCAAAGGGCGCGACGCAGCCCGCCCCGTGCCCGGCCGTGCAGCCTGTGGTGCAGCGCGTGGCCCAGCTCAAGGCCAAGCTCGGCCCCTACCTGCGCTCGACCTACGATTTCATCAACCTGGGCAGGCAGATGAAGCAGGCCGGCCACCAGGCTCAGCAGGCCGCCTTCAAGCCCTACCCGGGCACGGCCGCCCTGCCGCAGGGCGGCACGGGCGTGACCCCGGCGACGCCCCGGCAGACGAGCGGTGTCACGGCCGTCACGCCGCGGCAGACGGGCATGACCGAGCTGCAGAACATGCAGCGCATCCGCGGCGAGGCCCAGCGCGTCCACGGCAACGGCCTGCGCGAGGCGGGCGAGATCCGCGGGGTGCTCTCGGCCCTCAACGGCGAGATCCGCAAGCTTGCATCCTGTTCCTCCCTGACCGCGCAGGAGCGCCAGTCGCTGCGCGTTTCGGCCGACAGCCTCAACACCGAGACCGCCACGATGAAGGCCTACGGGAACGCCCTGCAGGCCCAGTCCAACGACTACGCCAGCCAGCTCAGCGCCCAGCAGGTTCTTGATCCCCAGTACTGCGGCGGCTGCAACCTTTCCGTCTGTCAGAGCTGCTGCGCCGAGAAGAACAGGGTCACGGGCGCGCCGGGATCGGCTCTGCGCGCACAGCAGGAGAGCAACCTTTCCCAGTGCAGGACCAGGTGCGAGGTGCAGGCTGCGATCTGCGACGCGGCCTCGGACATGAACCGGCGAAACACTGATTTCTTGAATATGGGGTCTGATATCCGCAAGTCCGTCACTGAATCGCAGACGACGATCCTCGGCAAAATCAGGGGCTAACCGGCGCGTCGGCGCACGCGGGAGTCGATCGGCTTGAAAACGGCGCTTGCCCTGGCGTATTTCTTCGGGTCCGTGCTCTTCGCGGTCGGCGCGCTCTGGCTCGGGTTCGTGCTGGCCCCGCCGGAGTACGCGCTGGACACCCGGGCACTCGCCCTCGAGGGGGGCCGGCTCGCGCGCCCGGATCTCCTTTTCCCGGGATGGACCGCACGGGAGCCCGTCCAGGCCCCGCCTGCCCTGGCGGGGTTGCGGGCCCGGAAAGACGGGACGCTGGCGGAGCTTCGGGTCCATGCCGATGACCGCGCCGCTGCAGCCGCCTTCAGGGACCTCGCGGAGGCGGCCTCGGCGGCTGCGGGCCCCCGTCAGGTCTCCGGGCCCGACCGCCTGGATTACACGGACACCGCAGGACGGCACATCGCCCTCCGGCGCATCGGGCACGTAATCCTCCGCGTGGAGGCCGACAGCGATGAGCGCATCGTGCAGGCCCTCCGGGAATCGGCCGTCCTGGTCCCCAACCCCGGGGCAAACCTCCTCACGGCGATTTTCCGCCGGGGCGAGCATCTGCCCGCCCTGCTTATCGTCATCCTGCTCTACGCGGCCCTGCAGCTTCGCCTCTGGAACCGGATCGGCAGCTGGGCCGCGGCGGTCCTCCCCGCCCCGGGGGCCGAACCGGTAAGCGAACCCGAGCTGCGACGCCGCCTCATGGCCCTCAACGAGCTGGACGCACCGCTGCGCGCGCAGGAGCGCAAGGACGGCACGATCGACGTGACCTGGCGCCTGGCCGACGCCAAATGGGCGGGCCTCATGACGTTGAGCGGGGTCCGCACCGTCGCGTCCATTCGTCTCCGGCTCTCCGAAAAGGAGAACGTATGCCGTGCCGTGGACATCGCGCGGTCGCTGCGGTACACGGCCGACGGCCCCAGGCTGGGCTTCTCCTTCGAGGGCTCCTTCTTCCGCGGCATCGTGCTGGGCCGCTGGGAATACGAGAAGCAGGTGGGGATCATCGTCCGGGACGGGCTGCCGACCGTCGGCACGGCCTACGAGTACACCTTTTCCCACGCCGAGCTGAAAAACCCCGTCGTCAACATCGTCGTCCAGGGCGGCTGGCAGTACAGGCCGGTCATGTTCATCTCCCGGGTCCTGGGAGGCTGACCGTACCCGTGAAAGAAGCCCCCGAACCAGCGATAAGACACATCTTTGCGGTGAGCCGCAGCCCGCGCGGGGAAGCCGGTTCCAACACTCCTTTCCCTCAATGCGCCCTCAATCCCCCTCCCTCGACGGGAGGGGAGCAAGGGGAGGGTGAACGATCTCAAGCGCCAAACTCGTCACGCCTCAAGGCAGCGTGACCGTGCGGAGCGTCGTTTTGCCGTCGGTCCTGCGCCGCACGCCACGCAGTCAGGGTCTGACGGTGTTGGCTTCGGCATCGAAGATGCATGACGTCCGCTGCGGCCGCTCAAGTCCGGCCCCGCGCTGACGATACAGTATGAGAACGGGCAGCCGCCCGGTAAAGGAGATCCATCATGAGCAAAAACAGTCCGACCGCAGTCCTCGTTGCCCTGTGTTTCGCCGTGGCTCTCGCCTCCCCGGCGCTTGTCGCCGATGCAGCGGGGCCCGCGTCCAAAGACTACGAGAAGAAGATGCAGCCCCCGCCGCAATCCCCCGCCAACCCGAACCTGAAGGCATGGATGGATGCCCAGAAGAACCCCAATCAGCCTGCAAAGCCTGCCCAAAGCCAGCCGATGGACCAGATCGGATCGAAGCTGCCCCCCAGACCCCCGGCGGCGCCCCAGCAGGCCGTGAAACCCGTCGCCGCGCCCGGCAAGCCCCCGGCACTTCAACAGGTCACCGGGCAGAACACGCAGCGCCCGGGCACCCCGCCCCAGGATCCGAAGAAGAATGCAACCTACGTCGGCAAGGTCAACACCGCGCCCGGCACACCGTCCTCGGCAAAGAAGCCCGAAGCGGGCTACAACGCGACGAAAGACCTCCTTGGACGATAGTCCCTTGGGATATGCCCGCTGCACGGAACCGTCCAGCCCCCGGGGCCGACAGCCCCGGGTGGGGGTTATGCCCCTCTTTCCGGAATCCCCGGGCCCGCACGCACGTTAGAAACCCGCTGATGTTGCTTGACATTTCGTTTTGTTCCTTTTAATAATCGCCCCGAGGGGAAAGCGGAGCGACGAAGGAGAGGTAAGCGGGGACGGCACTCTGTTTTCCGGGGGGAGTCTTGAAATACTGTGCGGGACCATAAGCCCGATGCAGGAGCGGAAGCTCTGCGTCGGGCTTTTTTCATTCACCGGGGCAACCTGAAACGTGACCGAAAATTCACGGACAAAGGGGCGAAAGAAACACTATGGCGAGGACGAAAAAGAAAAAGGACGAAAACAACAACAAGACGGGCGCCAACGTCGGCTACGAGGCCGAGCTCTGGAAGATGGCCGATGCCCTCCGGGGCAGTATGGATGCGGCCGAATACAAGCATGTCGTCCTCGGTCTTCTCTTCCTCAAGTACATCTCCGACGCCTTCGAGGAGCAGCATGCCCTGCTGGAGGCCGAAAAGGACCAGGGGGCAGACCCCGAGGACCCGGACGAGTACCGGGCCGTCAATGTCTTTTGGGTGCCGCCCGAGGCCCGGTGGTGCCATCTCAAGGCCAGCGCCAAGCAACCCACGGTAGGCCAGCTCGTCGATGACGCCATGGCCGCCATCGAGAGGGACAACCCCTCCCTTAAGGCGGTCTTGCCCAAGGAATACGGCCGCCCGGTTGTCGACAAGCAGCGCCTGGGTCAGCTCATCGACCTCATCAGCAACATCAAGGTCGGCGATGAGGAGGCTCGCTCCAAGGACGTGCTGGGCCGGGTTTACGAGTATTTCCTTTCTCAGTTCGCCAGCGCCGAGGGCAAGAAGGGCGGCGAGTTCTACACGCCCCGCTGTGTGGTCAAGCTGCTCGTCGAGATGATCGAACCCTACCGGGGGCGGGTGTACGACCCCTGCTGCGGCTCCTCGGGCATGTTCGTGCAGTCCGTCGAGTTCATCCGCGCCCATGCCGGGAAAAACGGAAACGCCGGCCGGGCGGTTTCGAACATCTCCATCTTCGGCCAGGAATCGAACTACACCACCTGGAGACTGGCGAAGATGAACCTCGCCATCCGGGGCATCGAGAGCAGGATCAAGCACGGCGACAGCTGCTACAACGACCGACACCCGGACCACAAGACCGACTTTATCCTAGCCAATCCTCCCTTCAACAGCACAGTGAAAGGGAAGATGTGGGAGAGCGTGTCATGCTGATGACAGTGTCAGAGTTTCGCAAAACTATAAAAGAAAATCGAGCGCGACTTATAGAGGCCCTTGCTACCGCAACAGGACGTGGCGGCAAGGAAGAACGTGAGGCTTGGGAATCGTCTCTGCCTGCGCTTGCGAACGTTTTGGAGGAGCCTGAGTTTGGTCCTCTTCACCTATACATCGCTGGCCACGGATACCTTGCCCTCGAATACCAACTACCCGCCGCATCTTCATGGTGCGACGTCGTGTTGCTCGGCCGAAGTAACTCGGGACCTTCCGTGGTAATTATCGAGCTTAAGCATTGGATCACACGCGGTGATCATCCGGGTCCAGTTGAGGGGCTGATGGAGCGTGGGGGTAGTCTAGTTCTTCATCCATCGGAGCAGGTACAAGGTTACGCCGAGTATTGCAGGAGATTCCATTCTAGTGTTCAGGATGAGCGAGCGAACGTACGTGGGTGCGTTCTCTTCACGCGAGAGTATTTCGCAGACCGCTACGCAGAGCCTCCCAATGATGCGCTAGTGCGGAAGTACCCCTTCTTTACACTGAACCCGAAAGTCATTCGGGAGGCCTGGCCAGCCTATCTTGCCGATTGCCTCACATCAGCCGACGAGCAATTCGCCCGCGCCTTCGTAGGCGGGCGCTACAAGCAGGAACGCGGATTTGTTCGCCAGGTCGGCGCTTTGATCCGCGATCGCACGGACACCCCATTCGTACTTCTCGATCACCAGCGTAGCGCATTCGCTCTTGTACGGGCCCGTCTTGAAGAATCGGTATTCAACTGCGGGATACCACGTAAGCAGGTCCTCGTAATCCAAGGGCCACCTGGTTCCGGCAAGTCTGTGCTTGCCGCTCACATCTGGTCGGCTCTGGTCACCGACGACCGGCTGCCAGAGGGCTCTGTGGTGCTGACGACGACTTCAACAGCACAGACTAGCAACTGGACAAAACTTTTCCAGACCGCTAGCAGCACCCGTGCTGCCGCCGGCCTTGTCAAGCGAGCCGCGAGCTATGTTCCGGCAACGACGCAGACGATAGGGCACCTACGACGCAGACATGGTGAGAACTTTGCAACCGATCCCGCGTGTTGGCGTAAAAATGTGAAACTCCTGAACGATTGGGGCGTGCCATTCCAGGATGGCGCGAAAGACGAACAATATCTAGTCTCTATTGTAGATGAGGCGCACGCTCTTATTAATCCTGAGCATCCCGAAGGCCGTGGCCAGTTTGGCTTTGCACCCACCCTTGGGCCGCTCGCTTGGCACATAATACGGTGCTCAACTGTCTCAATTTTCCTCCTCGATGAAGAACAAGGCTTCCGTGACCGCGAGAACACCACGATCGACGACATCCGCCTCTGGGCTGAAGAGTTAGGCGCCAACGTAGTGGAGCCCATCTCGCTTGCAGGCGCGCAGTTTCGCTGCGCCGGCTCTGCCGACTTCGTCACTTGGGTCGAGAGACTCCTTAAGGGGTGTCCTGCGAATGAGCTGGCTGACCTCGCCGCAAAATGGCGCCGCTTCTTCGACGTCCGTATCATCGAGACGCCAGCCGGATTGGAACAGGCGCTTCGAGACAAAGCTGGAGATGGCAACACTGTCCGGCTGCTTGCGAGCTACGCTCGCGAGTGGAAGACAAAAGGTGCGGCGCGACCACACGCTTTACCAAAGGAGCAGCAAGACTTCCACGAGCCCTATGTGGATGAATCGGGAAACCGTAAGTACTGGTGCAAGGTCTGGAATTTCATTCCACGAAATGGCAGCGACTACACCTGGTTCATCCAAGCACCCCAAGGAAGCCCCATGCATCAGGATCAGCTTTGCGAAGTCGGCTGCCCGTATGCTGTGCGCGGTTTTGACTTCGACTACATCGGCGTGCTTTGGCTGAGCGATCTTGTCTGGCGTGCGGGCCGCTGGCATCCGGATCCGGCACATGTTCACGACACTGGACTCGACCGAAGCGTTCGTGCAGCTCGAAAAGAAAAGACGCCCAGACAAGCGCACGAGATGTTGCGCGCCGCGCTTGCGCAAGCATACCGTATACTGCTCACCCGCGGGATGAATGGGTGCTATCTTTGGTTCGAAGACGCCGAGACATGTGCCCATGTCCGTCAGTGTCTCGGGCTTACAGGCAATTGAGCATATGCATAGAATCAGGTCAGGCCTGATTATTGACTACAGGCACATGCTAGCCGAGAGCGGCGCGGTTCGAAGCGTGAAGAAATCAGGCGCAAGCTGGCAATACCATATGCAAGATCATACAGAAAAGCCTTGCTTCTTTCTATGAATGCGGGAGCCTTTCAAAAGGAAGCCCCCGAGTCATAATAGGATATCAATTTTGCCTTCATGCCAGAAAATTGCATGATTCCTGCGGCGGAAATCGAACAGGCCGATATCCTCTGCCCGAATCAATAGCGGCATAGCACACATTCAAATTGACGATGACGCTTGACCGGAGAATCCGTTTGGCGGCATTCCGCTGGCTTGGCGAACAGGTCAGCATTCACGGCGACGTATTGCCGCGCAGGCTGCTTGAAAAGGGCTTCGAGTTTGAAGGAACGCGGATCGCGCTGATCTCACCCCAGGGAATCTTCAGGCCCCGCGGTATGGACTACCCCCTGACCATCACGACGGCCCCGGAAGGCCCCTACGACGATTCGTTCAGCCCCGACGGGTATGTTCGCTACCGCTATCGAGGAACGGACCCGTACCACCGCGACAACGTCGGCCTGAGAGAGGCCCATCGACAGCGTATCCCCCTCATCTACTTCCACGGTGTCGTTCCCGGAAAGTACCTCGCCACGTGGCCTGTCTACGTGATCGACGACGACCCCGCCGGGCTTACCTTCACGGTGGCCGTCGACGTCTTGCCGGAAGCTGCTCGCAACTGTTCATACCCCGAACCCGAAGAAGACGTCTTGCGTCGCCGGTACATCACTTCAGAAATCCGGATCCGGCTGCATCAGCGAGGATTCCGGGAGAAGGTGATCGCCGCTTACCGTTCGCAATGCGCCTTTTGCAAACTGCGGTATGGGGAACTTCTGGACGCCGCCCACATCATTCCGGACAACGAGCCCGACAGCCTCCCGACCATCGACAACGGCATGGCCCTGTGCAAGCTCCACCATGCCGCATTCGACAGCTTCCTGGTCGGTGTCGACCCGGATTTTCGGATTCACGTCCGGCCGGATGTTCTCAAAGAGGAGGATGGCCCCATGCTCGTGTACGGGCTCAAGGAATTGCATAGGGCCCGTATTATCCTGCCACGCTTCGAGTCGCAATGGCCCAATCGGGATTATCTGGACAGGAGATACCAGCGCTTCACGGCATACGCTTAAAGAACGCTTGCACACCGATGGAGGTTGCATGAGGACTTTCATTGGCATCACGGACTTGGACTGGTATGAATTTCTCGCCTCCAGGCAGGGGGTGGACGAAGTCAATTTCTGGCAGCCCAGCGCCTCGACAACCTTTCAGGCACTCTCACCCGGCGAGCCTTTCCTCTTCAAACTGCATAGCCCGAACCACTTCATTGTCGGAGGCGGATTCTTCGCTCACTACACCCGACTGCCGGTCAGCCTTGCCTGGAGCGCTTTCGAGGAAAAGAACGGGGCACGATCGCTTGCCGAGATGCGCCGGCGAATTGAGAAGTACCGCCGGACACAGCCCGACAGGGGCGCGGACTACGAAATCGGATGCGTCCTCCTGGAGCAGCCTTTCTTTTTCAGTCAATATGATTGGATACCGGCGCCTGCGGATTGGAGCGCCAATATCGTGAGGGGCAAGGGCTATGATACAAAGATGGGGGAAGGCAGGCGGATTTGGGATGCTATCTGCCTGAAACTCAGTCTTTCCGCCACGCCCATAATCGAAGACGAACGTGCCCGTTACGGCGCGCCGACGGTCATCACCCCCCGACTGGGACAGGGCAGCTTCCGTGTCATCGTCACGGACGCCTACGGCCGGCGTTGCGCCGTGACAAGCGAGAAAACACTGCCCGCCCTGGAGGCCGCTCATATCAAACCATATACGGAAAGCGGCCCGCATGACGTGCGGAATGGCATTCTTTTTCGCTCGGACATTCACAGGCTCTTCGATAAGGGCTATGTGACCGTCTCGGAGGACTATCGGTTCGAGGTGAGCGGGCGAATCAAGGAGGAATTCGAGAACGGTCGCGATTATTATGCGCTGCACGGGCATCGTATCCTGTTGCCTCGTGAATCGCAATTATGGCCCCAGAAGGACTACATCCGATGGCACCAGGAGAATGTCTTTAGGTGATGCAATCCAACGACGTGAGGACCGAGGTTTTTTGCTTATTTTTCGGCTGATCAGCGATGGGAGAATCCCGACATGACTATTGCCACTGAGATCAAGAGGCTCATTGGGTCGTGGAAAAGATTCGACACCCTTGGGGGAAAGAGCTTTTTTGAGGCGAGAGTTTCAGGGAATCAGCTCCTCATTCGTACTGCCTCTGGAAGGGAGTATTCTGTATCTGAAGATCTAATCGAAATGACTGCAAAGAGATTCGAGACTCTTCCAACAGATCGCAAATTTCGCACGGGCGAATATACCGATCCGAAATGGAAAGCTTGTCCCCATAGAATTCTGTGCCCATACATAGCTCGTCTGCTTAAGGAAATATAGACAGTGTCGTCCTAACGCTTTCGGGATTTACGGCGGACGCCGCGGAGGGAATTAACCATGGCCACATACCGTCAGATCCAAGAAGATATTCGCAGGCATCACGGTCGGACGGTCAAGACCTGTTGGATCGCCCATGTAAAGGAAATGAACGGCCTGCGCCCGCGCATGGCACCCAATCGAATCAGCATACGAGATAGGAAGGTGCCATGCCCACCGGAGATCCGGCCGATCATCGAAGAATCAATGCGACGACTCGGCCTTCTTTAAACAGTTCTTCCCTTTCGCTTCGCCCAATGAACTGAGATATGCGCGACCGTATCAGAGGCATACTGTTCGGTCTTGCAGCGGGGGACCGGATCGGGGGTCCCACGCGGATGGCCCTCGAGCTTGCGGAGAGCCTGATTGGCTGCAATGCCTTCGATCTGCAGGATATTTCGGGACGATACCTGAACTGGTGGCGGATGGGCGGTTTCGACACCGGCCCCACCGCGGCACGCGTCTTTGAACTGGCCTCGTCCGGGCTCTCGTTTGAGCAGGCTGCAACTCAAGTGCATCGCGAATCCAGCGGCTGTACGGCGGGTTGCAACCCTGCCCACAGGTGCGCTTCCATCGCCATGGCTGCGTTCATACCGGATGCGCTTGTGGGCACGAACGCTCAAAAGGAGGCGATGCTGACGCACCGCCATCCCCTGGCGGGCGACGTCGCCGCGGCCGTTGCGTCCCTCTGCCGCGCATTCATCCGCGGCCTGCCCTGGCCCGCGGCCATTGCGTTTGCCTCAGGTGGGCGGCTGCCCGAAACACAGCGGGCCCTTGGCGCAAGAGATTCAGATGGTCTGTCTGCCGGTGGCTATGCGCCGGTGGTCCTTCGGGCCGCAGTCTTTTTCCTGCACGATTCGCCGTCGTTCAGCGCGGCTTTGGATCGTGCGATGGCTTTCGCCGGCCCATCCAACTACTGTCCTGTCCTCGTGGGCTGCATCGGCGGGGCGAAATGGGGCCGAACGGCGATACCGGACTCGGTCCTGCCTGACGATGGGGCGCTGTTGGAACGAATCAGCAAGGCGGCCTCTGCTCTGGGCAAAGCATGGGGTCGGGCCTGATGGTTGACTTCAGGCGTGCACGGGCCGAATACGGTGAGGCTCGGGGCGGCAGGGGAAAGGAGTCCGGACGGCTCGACCAATTTGCACGTTCATACAAAAAAGTCTTGACTTTTTTGTATATGGATGCAATCTGGCCATATGCGGCGCATCATCGAAAAGTACCTGTTCGATCCGGAGCTGACTGCGGGAAAGATGATTTTTCTGACCGGCCCGAGACAGGTCGGAAAGACGACATTCGCTCTGCACTGGCTCGACAAGGCTGCCGGCTCCCGGGCGACGTACTTCAACTGGGACGACCCCGCCGTCGTCGGCCAGTACAGGAGAAACCCTCTTTTCTTCCGCAACGTCATCGATGACGCATACGGCGGGTCACCCGTACCTGTGGTGTTCGACGAGATTCACAAGCAGAAGGGCTGGAAGAATCTTCTCAAGGGAATCTACGATACCGGCAAGGAACGGATGACCCTGCTCGTCACGGGCAGCGCAAGGCTCGGCCTGTACCGCAAGTCGGGCGATTCGCTCGTCGGGCGCTACGTCTCATTCCAGATGTTTCCCGTTGGTCTCCCGGAGATCACGGATGAGTTTTCCTACGTGATCGATGACGAAAGGCCGATCGCCGACGGCCGGGTTTTTCTGGATAAGGCCAGGAAGGCAAAGGCCGACCGTTATACCGACGCCCTCGAAAAGCTTCTCCATTTCGGGGGTTTCCCCGAACCCCTCCTTCGTGCCTCTCCCAGGTTTCTGAACCGCTGGCAGCAGGACTACAGAACCCTGCTGACCCGGGAAGATGTGCGCGACCTGTCCCGCATATCCGACATCCGAGGGCTCGAACACCTTGTCACCCTGCTGCCGTCGAAGGTCGGGTCTCTTTTGAGCGTCAATTCTCTGAGCGAGGATCTGAGCTACAGCCACAGGACCGTCGCACACTGGATCGAGATGCTCAAGGAAATCTATCTCGTTTTCACGATACGGCCCTGGCAGCAAAACGTAACCCGTGCCATCAAGAAGGAGCCGAAGCTTTATTTCTTTGACTGGTCGAGCCTCGAAGATCCGGGAGCGCGGTTCGAGAACATGACGGCCGTGACGCTGCTGAGAATGGCGGCCCGTTTTACGGAGCGGGGCCTGGGCCGATTCGAGATCTACTATGTCCGCGACAAGGAGAAGCGGGAGGTTGACTTCCTGCTAGTGAAGGATAACGTCCCCATTGCTCTCTTCGAAGCAAAGACGGGAGATGAAGCGGACATGGGAATTGGACGGCGCTTCGCCGCGATGCTGGGAGTGCCTTTCTACGGGATTGTCGGCAGAGGGCAGAAACCGGAGGCCTTTCCGGGCAATTGCTTCAGCATCCCGGCCGCAGCGTTTTTCATGCTGGCCGGTTGAGCGGCGCCCATGGCCCCCTTTGTGGAGAAAGTGGAATCGGCTTTGAACAAGACCCCGTTTTCTCGCGGTACTCCCAAAGGAACGGAGTTTGTCTTGACGGGGACGGGGAAGCGGTCTTTTATGTTGCGGCAGGCGGTCGGGAGGCGGCGCCTGGGTGCGCGATGCCATGACTAGGCCACGCGTTCGGGCCGGAGTTGGCTTGGTGCCTGGGGCGGGAATCGAACCCGGCAGCAGCGAATGATTTCAATATGTTAGGACAAGAGTGCTAAAAAAATGCTAATACCACGATCCGTTATCAACAAAGCGCTGCCACCTTCCCTCGCCCTAACCGGATAGAGTGTCTTATTCTCCTTGACAGGTTTAAGCACGTCCCTTATAGACAGTCCCCGAGGAGAAAGCGGAGCGGTGAAGGAGAGATAAGCGGGGACAGCACTCTGTTTTCCGGAGGGGGTCTTGAAATACTGAGCGGGACCATAAGCCCGATGCAGGAGCGGAAGCTCTGTGTCGGGCTTTTTTGTGTTCTCGGGTTTGCAGTTTCACCCTCGAATCAAACCTTTGAGGAAGGGATGCATTAGAGAACGGATCGAAACCGACTGTCTGCAGACGGTAGAAGTACCGTGCAGCAATCGCCTCTGACGATGAACTGACCGATTGACAGGACCGGATTTATGGACGTTTTCGACCTTCGCAACCGCCTCGTTGAGGACTATGCCAGCTATACCTCGAGTTTCATAAAGATTGCCGATCCCCGCATCAAGGAGATGGTCGAGACGCAGCTCGCGGACGGCGCGTTCTGGCCCGAACCGCTTCTGCAGATCAACCCGACCTTCAAGCCTGGCGGCACGATCGACGACCTGGTCAAGGAAGGGATCCTGCACCCCGAGTGCGCGAGGATCTTCAGGCTCGACAAGTCCGACAGCGATCATACCGGCAAGCCGCTCTTTCTGCACGCCCACCAGCGGGAAGCGATTCTCAAGGCCCGCGAAGGAAAATCCTATGTCCTGACGAGCGGCACGGGCTCCGGCAAGAGCCTGACCTACATTATCCCCATCGTCGATCATGTCCTGAGGCGAGGCTCAGGCCGCGGGATCCAGGCCATCGTCGTCTATCCCATGAACGCCTTGGCGAACAGCCAGGAAGAGGAGCTGGGCAAGTTCCTCCATCGGGGCTACCCGGAGGAGAAACCGCCCGTTCGCTTCGCGCTTTATACCGGACAGGAAAAAGGAGAAAAGCGCGAGGAGATCCGGAACAACCCGCCTGACATTCTGCTCACAAACTACATGATGCTCGAGCTGATGCTCACCCGATGGGAGGACAGCGCTCTCGTCCGCGCCGCGCAAGGGCTGCGCTTCCTTGTCTTCGACGAGCTGCACACCTACCGCGGCCGCCAGGGAGCCGATGTGGCGCTCCTGATCAGGCGCTGTCATCTCGCCTTCGGCGGCCACGACATCATCTGTGTCGGCACCTCGGCCACGATGGCAAGCGAGGGAACGACCGAAGAGCAGAAGCGGGTCGTGGCCCGTGTAGCGCAGACGCTCTTCGGGATCCCCTTCGATGCGGCGCAGGTGATCGGCGAGACGCTCGAGCGGGGGACGGAGGAGCTGGACTTCAAGGACCCGCAGGTCATCGACGCTTTGCGGGCGGCAATCGAGACGGATGCTCCGCCACCGGTGGATTATGAGGCCTTCCGTCGCCATCCGCTTGCCTCCTGGCTCGAGTCCACCTTCGGCATCAAGACCGAGGAGGGAACAGGCCGCCTCGTGCGGCAGGCCCCGCGTCGCCTGCAGGGGCAAGACAGCGCCGCTGAGGAGCTGGCCCGCATCACGGGCGCAGAGCCCTCCCGCTGCGCGTCGGTTCTCCGACAGTACCTGCTGAAAGGTTCTCACCTGAGGGTCAGCGCCTCGAGCCGTTTCCCCATTTTCGCCTTCCGTCTGCACCAGTTTTTCACCCGCGGCGACACGGTCTGGGCGACGATGGAGCCCGAGGGTGAGCGCCACCTCGAGATGTCAAAGAAGGTCTCGAAGCCTGGCGAACCGGATAAACCCCTCTTCCCGATCGTCTTCTGCCGCCAGTGCGGCACGGCCTACTACCGCGTGAAGATCACCGCGGATGACGAGGAGAAGGTTCTGCTGCCTCGGGAAGACCGCCGTGAGCCGGATGACGACGAAAACAGCTACGCCTACCTTTACCTCTCGTCGGCGGCTCCTTGGCCGCGGGGGGATGGACCTGCGCTTCTGGACCGCGTGCCCGAGGATCTCAAGGAAACAACCGCTCAAGGGGTGGAGAGGATCCAGCCGGACAAGAAAAGAGACCTCCCCGAGCCTGTCTTCGTCGATGCCCGGGGCAGGATCGTCACGGAGGGCCAGGGGTGCGAGGCGGCGCTCATTCACCGCAACTTTCTGTTCTGCCTGAGCTGTGGCGTCGCCTACACGAGGCAGCAAAAGGCCGAGCGCACGAAGCTCGCCACCCTCGGGGTGGACAACCGCAGCACCGCAACGACGATTCTTGCGATCCGGACCCTCATCGAGCTGCAGGGCGACGGTGATCTCGACCCCAAGGCCCGGAAGCTCCTGAGCTTCACCGACAACCGGCAGGATGCCTCCCTGCAGGCCGGGCACTTCAACGACTTCGCCCAGGTGGCCCTGCTTCGATCGGCCCTCCACAAGGCCGCAAAGTCCCGGGGAGAGACGGGGCTGCAGCACCACGAGCTGTCTCGCGCCGTCTTCGAGGCTATGGAGCTTCGCTTCGACGAGTACGCCGCCGATCCTAATGTTCGGGGTCCTGCGAAAACCGGCACCCACGATGCCCTGCGCCGCGTCATCGAATACCACCTCTACCGCGACCTGGAGCGGGGTTGGCGCGTGACGGCGCCGAACCTCGAGGACTGTGGCCTCATCCGATTCGAGTACATGGGGCTGAGCGGGCACGACGGGCTTCTAAAAGAGAAGGAGCTCTGGGAGGAAGGCCTGACGGTCCGCAGGGGCAACAGCGATGAGTTCGTGACCGTGCCCCAGCCCCTGCGCGCCTGCAAAGCCGAGAAACGCGAGGAAGTGCTCCTTACGCTTCTCGATGTCCTGCGCCGATCGCTTGCCATCAAGGTTGACGTCCTGGACCCGCAGAAGCAGCTCGATCTCGTGGAGCAGACAAAGCCGAGACTTCGCGAGGACACGGTGTGGTACCTCGAAGATCCGCGGGACCTGGTCAAGGCCAAGGTGGCCTACCCCCGATCCCGCATCAAGAATCAGAAGGGTGCCGATCCGGCTGCCTTCCTGCCCGTCTCTTCCTACAGCGGATTCGGCCGTTACCTGAAGCGGACTCTCTCCGACTGTGTTGCGCCGGGGACGCCTTTCGGGCGAGCCGAGGTGGATGAGGCAATTCGGTTTCTGTTTCTTGCGCTCCAGCGCTACGGGATCGTCGAGCAGGTCCGCAGCAAGGGCGACGGGAGCGACCCCGGCTACCAGATCAACGCCGCGGCAATCCAGTGGCTGCCGGGCGACGGGGAGATCCGGCCCGTCGATCGCACCCGCATCCTGCAGACTGGGGAGATGCCGCCGGAGGTCAACCGCTACTTCGTGGAGTGCTACCGCCGGTTCGTCGATC
Organism: Syntrophaceae bacterium; assembly: GCA_013177795.1. Lineage (NCBI taxonomy): Bacteria > Pseudomonadati > Thermodesulfobacteriota > Syntrophia > Syntrophales > Syntrophaceae > Syntrophaceae bacterium. The sequence continues at coordinate 411,487 of JABLXY010000001.1, forward strand.
TCAAGTGCGTTCTTGAGGCCCGCGAGCACACGGCACAGGTCGCCCCGGAAGACCGGGAAGAACGGGAAAGGCGTTTTCGCATGGGTGCCGAACCCGGGGGCCTTCCGCTTCTGTTCTGCTCGCCCACCATGGAGCTCGGCGTGGACATTGCCCAGTTGAACCTTGTGAATCTCCGCAACGTGCCCCCCACGCCGGCCAACTATGCCCAGCGGAGCGGCCGGGCCGGCCGGGGCGGTCAGCCGGCCCTCGTCTACACCTACTGCGCGGGGCGAAGCCCGCATGATCAGTACTTCTACCGCGAGCCCAACCAGATGGTAGCGGGCGCCGTCGTGCCCCCGCGTATCGACCTCCGCAACCGGGACCTCATACGGTCTCACATCTACGCCATCTGGATGGAGGCGGCCAAGCCGGACTTGGGGAAGACGCTCAACGAGGTGCTGGACCTGACTCCCATGGACGGTAGGCTCCCTTTGCCCGTGAGGCAGAAGATCGCGGAGGCGCTCAGGAACCCGGGCCACCGGTCCACGGCCCTCGAGCGTGCAGACCGGCTCATCGACGGACTCCGCGAAGAGCTGAAGCTCGCGCCTTGGTTTCACGAGAGCTGGACTCGAGAGATCATTGACCAGGTCGAGCGTGCCTTTGATAGCGCCTGTGAGCGCTGGAGGAGCCTATACCGCGCGGCCATGCGCCAGCGGGAGCTCCATCACCGGATCATTGCGGATGCTTCTCGGCCCGCGCACGAGAAGAACGAATCGAGACGGCTTCGTGCCCAGGCCGAAAGCCAGATCCGCCTGCTCACCGAGGCGGAGGGGACTTATGAGGGGGACTTCTACTCCTACCGTTACTTCGCCACGGAGGGCTTCCTGCCGGGCTACAACTTCCCCCGCCTGCCCATCTCGGCCTACGTGCCGGGTCGCCTCAAGAAAAAGGGCCGCGACGAGTTTGTCTCACGCCCGCGTTTCCTGGCCATCTCCGAGTTTGGTCCGCGGGCCCTCGTCTATCACGAAGGGGCCCGCTACCGGGTCTACAAGGCCAACCTCGACTTCGGCTCCGACGATGTCGAGGCCACCCACAGCCTGGCAACCGAGACGATGAAACGCTGCGCGAAGTGCGGCTACGCCCACCTCGAGCGCGACAAGTACCTTCCCGAGATCTGCGACAACTGCGGCGCCGCCCTGGAGGCACGCATTGAAAACCTCGTCCATCTCCAGAATGTGAGCCTCCGGCTCACCCAGCGCATCACCTGCGACGAGGAAGAGCGACAGCGTTTCGGCTACCGGATCGTCAGCGCCTACCGGTTCCCCGAGATCAGCGGCCGGCTGGACCGCCGGGATGCGGAAGTGCTCTGCGAAGACACGCGGGCCATGACCCTGAAGTACGGCGATGCGACGGAGCTCTTCCGCGTCAACCTGGCTTGGGCCAAGCAGCAGCCGGGGCAGCCCGCAGGGTTTGTCCTCGATCTCGAGCGCGGCTACTGGGGCCGGAACCAGGCCGACGAGGAGGATCGAGACGACGCCCTGACCGTGGGCCGGACCCAGCGCGTGGTGCCCTATGTCCGCGACACGAAAAACGCCCTCGTCATGCGTTTCGAGCCCGCACCGACGCCCGCCGAGATGGCCTCCCTGCAGGCCGCCTTCAAGGAGGCCATCCAGAAACACTTCCAGCTCGAGCCCCGGGAGCTCGAGTGCGAGCCCATGCCGTCTCGCCAGGACCGGCGGGAGATCCTCTTCTACGAGGCCTCCGAGGGCGGTGCAGGCGTGCTCAACCAGATCGTCGAGGACCCGGGCGTTGTGCCCGCCCTTGCCCGGGTCGCCCTTCAGATCTGCCACTTCGACCCGGACACACTCGAGGACAGAGGGTCTCTAACCTGCGGAAAGGCCTGCTATGCCTGCCTTCTCGACTACGGCAATCAGCCGGACCACCGGGAGCTCGACCGCTACCTCATCCGCGATCTTCTATCCCGGCTCTCGAAGGGCCTCTGCCGCCCCTCGGGGGGCGCCGGCTCGAGGGCCGAGCGTCTGGCCGCCCTGCGCAAGGTCTGCGACAGCGGCCTCGAGCGGCGCTGGCTCGACATCGTGGACCGGCTCATGCTCCATCCCCCCAGCGATGCCCAGTACCTGATCGAATCCTGCTCGACGAAGCCGGATTTTTACTACCGGGACTACAATGCCGCCATCTACATCGACGGCCCGCCGCACGACGAGCCGGCCCAACAGCGGGATGACGACGCCATCACGAGGCGTCTCATAGAGAACGGCTACATCGTGATCCGCTTCCATCACAGGGCGGACTGGGAGGAGATCTTCCGACAGCACCCTGACATCTTCGGGAGGCCGAAGACATGAATCCAGCAGCCCTTGCGCAGCCCGGAACCCTGATCCACGCCCGGGGACGAGAGTGGGTCGTTCTTCCCGAGTCCACGGAGGAGCTCTTGCTCGTCCGGCCCGTGGGCGGTCTCGACGAGGAGGTGACGGGCATCCTCCCGGCAATCGAGCCCGTCGCATCCAGCTCTTTCCCCCTGCCCGGCCCCGAGGACCTGGGCGACTTTACCTCCGGCCGGCTCCTGCGTGACGCGGCGCGCCTCTCCACCCGCGCGGCGGCCGGTCCCTTCCGCAGCTTCGGGCGGATCGCCATCGAGCCGCGGCCCTACCAGCTCGTGCCCCTCATCATGGCGCTCCGGCTGGATCCCGTGCGGCTTCTCATCGCCGACGACGTCGGCATTGGAAAGACGATCGAGGCGGCCCTCATCGCCCGGGAGCTCCTGGACCGGGGGGAGATCCGCCACATGGCGGTTCTCTGCCCGCCCCAGCTGGCCGAGCAGTGGCAGCGGGAGCTCTACCTGAAGTTCCACATCGAGGCCGAGCTCGTCCTGTCCGGCACGATCCAGCGCCTGGAGCGGGACCTGCCGATCGGGAAGTCCGTCTTCGACCGCCACCGCTTCACCGTCGTCTCCACCGACTTCATCAAGAGCTCCCGTCGGGCCGAGGACTTCATCCTCAAGTGCCCCGAGTTCGTGATCGTCGACGAGGCCCACGGCTGCACGCTGGCCGAGGGGGTGGGCCGGGGTCGGCAGCAGCGGTTCGATCTCGTGCGGCGCATCGCCGCCCGGGAGGACCGGCACCTGCTTCTCGTGACCGCAACGCCCCACAGCGGCAAGGAAGAGGCCTTCCGGTCGCTCCTGAGCCTTCTGCGGCCCGATTTTGCCGACCTGCCCACGGACCTCGACCGTGAGGAGCGTGCGGGCATCCGCCGCCAGCTTGCCCGCTACCTCGTCCAGCGCCGCCGGGCCGACATCCGTCACTACCTGGCAGCCGACACGGCCTTCCCGGACCGCAAGGACAAGACCCCTGAGCCGACCTACACGTTCAGCAAGGCCTACCGGGCCCTGTTCGACGACATCCTGGCCTTTGCCCGTGAATACGTCCTCGAGGAAGACGGCTCGAAGCGCCGCCGCCGCGTGCGCTACTGGTCGGCCCTGGCACTTCTGCGCTGCGTCTCCTCGAGCCCGGCGGCGGCCGCGGCCACCCTCCGCAGCCGAGCGGCCGCGGACGAAGCCCCTGACGAGGAAGTGGACGAGGTCGGCCGGCGCACCGTCCTCGACCAGGACGACACGGACGACGTGGCCGTCCTCGACTTCAGCCCGGGCTCCGACACCGCGGCGGGTATCGCTGCGACCCGCCGCAAGCTCCTCGAGTTTGCACGACGGGCCGAGGCCATCCCGCCCGATCAGGACAACAAGCTCCAGGGGGCCATCAGCGAGGTCAAGGGGCTCCTCAAGGACAATTTCCGGCCCATCGTCTTTTGCCGTTTCGTCGATACCGCCGATTACGTCGCCCGTCACCTGCGGGATGCGCTGAAGGGAAAGGTCCACGTGGAGTCGGTCACCGGGCTTCTCCCGCCTGCCGAGCGCGAGGCGCGCATCGAGAGTCTCGTCTCCAATGAGGGCCCCTACGTCCTTGTCTGCACCGACTGCCTCGCCGAGGGCGTCAACCTCCAGGAGCACTTCAACGCCGTTTTGCACTACGACCTTGCCTGGAACCCTACCCGTCACGAGCAGCGCGAGGGCCGCGTGGACCGCTTCGGCCAGAGGAACCCCGAGGTGCGGGTCGTGACCTACTACGGCACGGACAACCCCATCGACGGCGTGATCCTCGATGTGCTCATCCGGAAGCACAAGCGCATCAAGAGCGACCTCGGCGTGACCGTGGCGGTGCCGGGCTCGAGCGAGCAGATCGCCGAGGCCCTGTTCGAGGGGGCGCTCTTCCGGGAGAAGACCGGTGCGGGCCCGGAGCAGCTTCGCCTCGACTTCATGAACGAAATGCAGGTCAAGAAAAAAACACTCCACGCCGAGTGGGACAGCGCCCGCGACCGGGAGAAGGCCAGCCGCTCGCGTTACGCCCAGCACACGCTGAGTCCCGAGGCGGTCGCCGCGGAGCTCAAGCAGATCCGCGATGCCATCGGCCGAAGCGAAGACGTCTGCCGCTTCTTCCGGGAGGCGCTGCAGACCGTGGGGGTCCCCTTCGAAGAAAAGAAAACCGGGGCCGTCCGCGTGCACATCGGCAACGAGACGCCCCGCGCCCTCAGGCAGGCCATCGGCCGCGACGATCCCTTCACCGGCCGCTTCGAGCTCCCCCTGGGGGAAAAGGAGATCTACCTGGCCCGCACGAGCCCCGAGATCGAGGGGCTGGCCAGCTGGGTCCTCGACCAGGCGCTGGACCCGGCGGCCCGAGACGGTAAGCCCGTCGCCGCCCGGCTCGGGGTGATCGCCACCTCCGCCGTCTCCGCCCGGACGACGCTCATCGTGACGCGGTTCCGCTACCACCTCGAGCGGGCCGGGGATGCCGAGGCGATCCTCTGCGAGGAGGTCGTACCACTTGCCTGCCGGGGGCCTGCCGACGCGCCGGAGTGGCTGCCGCCCGAGGAGGCCGCGCGGCTCCTCGAGGCGCGGCCGGAGCGGAACCTGCTGCCAACGGCCATGGACCAGCAGGTAAAGCTGCTTCGCGAGGATCTTCTCCGGCTTCGGCAGTCCCTTGAGCCCGTGGCCCGGGAGCGGGCGGCCGCCCAGCTTGCCGCGCACGAGCGGGTCCGCGAGTCGCTCAAGGCCAAGGGGCGTGTGTCTGTTAAACCCGTGCTCCCGGTCGACATCCTGGGAGCTTATGTCCTTCTTCCGAGGTTGAACTGACCATGGCGCGCCGCAACCGGGACTTCGAGGCCATCCGCTCCGAGGGCGGGCTCCTGCCGCCCGATCTTCTGCGCCGCATCCTCGACCCGCGGGAGAAGCTCCCGGGGACCAACCCCGAGGACTACGGGCTCCCCAGGGGCGAGCGCCTGAACGAGATCATCACCCAGTCCTGGAACCGCCTGCGCAAGCACTGGGCCGACTTCCTGAAGGACCGGGCGAAGCTCGCCGAGACCGACCCCGGCACGGGCCTCACGAACGAACGATGGTCCCTGCCCCTGCTGCGGGAGCTGGGCTTCGGTACCCTCCCGACGGGGCCCGGCCCCGAGATCAACGGCCGCAGCTACGCCATCAGCCGCTTCTCCGGCCCGACGCCCGTGCATCTCGTGGGATGCAACCTCTCCCTCGACAGGCGCGCGGCCGGCGTGCGGGGCGCCGCGGCCGCAAACCCCCACGGCCTCGTCCAGGAGTTTCTCAACCGCAGCCGCCGGGGCCTCTGGGGCATCGTCTCGAACGGTCTTCGCCTTCGGATCCTGCGCGACAGCCAGGCCCTCTCGCGCCAGTCCTTCCTCGAGTTCGACCTCGAGTCCATCTTCGACGGCGAGAACTACTCCGACTTCGTCCTGCTGTGGCTCGTCGCCCACGCCTCACGTTTCGATCCCCGGGAGGCCGACCGGCCCGAGACCTGCTGGCTCGAGGAGTGGACGAAGATCGCCCAGCAAGAGGGCACCCGCGCCCTGGGCGAGCTGCGCATCGGCGTCGAGAAGGCCCTCCAGGTCCTGGGCGAGGGGTTCACAGGCCACCCCCGCAACACGGCCCTCCGTGATGCCCTTCGCACGGGCAGGCTCTCCCCCGCCGATCTCCACGGCCAGCTCCTGCGGGTCATCTACCGCCTGATCTTCCTCTTCGTGGCCGAGGACCGCGTGCTCCCCGATGACGGCCTGCCGCTTCTCCATCCCCGGGACGGCTCCGAGGAGGCCCGCAGGGCCCGCGAGCGCTATGCCGCCCACTACGGCACGGCCCGCCTCCGGGAGCTTGCCGGCCGGATCAAGGGAAGCCGCCACGGCGACCTCTGGCGGCAGTTCCAACTCATCGTCCGTGCCCTCTCGGGCGACCCGGGCTCCGAGGCGGCCCGGGCCATGCTGGCGCTCCCCTCCCTCGGGAGCATGCTCTGGGACCCGAACGCGACGGCCGACCTCAACGAGGCCGAGCTCACGAACCACGACTTTCTCGAGATGCTGCGCCACCTCGCCTTCACCCGCCAGGGCAAGGTGCTCCGGCCCGTGGACTACCGAAACCTCGGGGCCGAGGAGCTGGGCGGGGTCTACGAGAGTCTCCTTGCCCTGAGCCCCCAGGTGAGCGCCGACGGCGCACGCTTCACCTTCGCCGAGTTCGCCGGAAGCGAGCGCAAGATGTCGGGCTCCTACTACACGCCCGACTCGCTCGTGCAGTGCCTTCTCGATTCCGCCCTTGACCCCGTTGTTGAGGAGGCAATCAGGGGCAAGTCGGGCGAGGAGGCCGAGAAGGCCATCCTGTCCCTCCGGGTCTGCGACCCGGCGGTGGGCTCGGGCCACTTCCTCGTGGGTGCCGCCCACAGGCTCGCCCGCCATCTCGCCCGCGTCCGCTCCCTAGCGCAGGGCGAAAGCGAACCCTCGACCCTCGCATACCGTCAGGCCCTTCGCGACGTGATCGGCCGCTGCCTCTACGGCGTGGACGTGAACCCCATGGCGGCCGAGCTCTGCCGCGTGAGCCTCTGGCTCGAGGCCCTCGAGCCGGGAAAGCCCCTGTCCTTCCTCGACCACCAGATCCAGGTGGGAAACAGCCTTCTGGGGACGACACCGGAGCTCATCGCCGGGGGGCTGCCTGACGAGGCCTTCAGCCCCATCGAGGGTGACGACAAGAAAATCTCTTCGGCCATTAAGAAGCGAAACCGGCAGGAGCGGGAGTCAGGCCAGACCGACATGCTTCACCAGATGGTCGCCGAGACGCGGGAGGAGTTCGGCTCTCTCGAAAAGCGCTTCCGGGAGCTGGCCGCTGCCCCCGACGGCACCCTCGAGGACGTCGGGCGAAAGGCCGAGCAGTTCAGCCGCCTCGTCGTTTCGAAGGAATACCGCCACGCCCAGCTCGTGGCCGATGCCTGGTGCGCCGCCTTCGTCTGGAAGAAGGCCCCGGGCGCCTCCGAGCCGATCACCACGGACATCCTTCGGCGTCTCCAGGAAAACCCAACAGCGCTTGCCACCGAACAGGCGAAAGAGGTCGAGCGCCTCGCCTCCCGCTACCGCTTCTTCCACTGGCATCTTGCCTTCCCGGAGGTCTTCGCCGACGGGGGCTTCGACTGCGTCCTGAGCAACCCGCCCTGGGAACACACGGAACTTAAAGAGAAGGAATGGTTTGCAGAGCGGCGTCCCGATATTGCCAACGCCCGCACCGGTGCCGAGCGAAAGCGTATGATCGATTCGCTCAAAAAAGATGATGCCGATTTATTTAGGGCTTTCAGCGAAGCCCTCCGCGAGCATGACGGAATAAGCCACTTCCTTGGGAATAGTGGCCGCTACCCCCTCTGCGGCAGGGGTCGAATCAACTATTACGCCGTCTTCGCCGAGGGCATGCGCAGCCTGCTCAACGACCGGGGCCTCATGGGGGCCGTCCTTCCTACCGGCATCGCCACGGACGATACGACGAAGTTCTTCTTCCAGGACGTGGTGGGGAGAAAGTCGCTGGTGAGTTTGTATGATTTTGAAAACAAGCTTTTGTTATTTCCAGATGTTGCTCCACCACAGAAGTTCTGCCTCTTCACCGCCGGGCGGGAGTTGAAGCCTTCGGCCGAGATGGCCGAGTTCGCCTTCTTCCTCCACGCCGTGGAGGACCTTGAAGACCCCGAGCGCCGCTTCAGCCTTTCGCCCGAGGACATCGAGCTTCTGAACCCCAACACCCGCACCTGCCCCATCTTCCGCTCCCGCCGTGATGCTGAGCTCACCAAGGCCATCTACCGCCGCGTGCCGGTCCTCATCCGCGAGGCCCGCGACGGACGGCCCGAGGAAAACCCCTGGGGGATCAAGTTCAAGCAGGGTCTTTTCAACATGACCAGCGACTCCCACCTCTTCCGCACCCGGGAGCAGCTCGAGGCCGACGGGTGGGTACTGGAGGGGAATGTTTTCCGGAAGGATGGAGAGGAGTACCTGCCGCTGTATGAGCCCAAGCTCTTTCATCAATTCAATCATCGATACAATTCGTTTGAAAAGGTAGACCGTGATTCACTCTTTAACGTAAAAGCCTTTACACCAGAGATGGACGTCTCAGACCTGATAATGCCTGATGTCTATCCATTACCCCGCTATTGGGTGAAGCGTGTAGATGTTGACGCCCTGTTCCCAGGAGGCTCGCCTACCGCAATCATCGCATTCCGCAATATCATCAATGTGTCAACCAATCGTCGAACTTCGGTATTCGCGATGCTTCCGATGGTAGCGGCGAATCATGCCGTACAGATCATAACTACGAACTTGCCAATGAAAAATACAGCCGCACTCATTGCTGCTCTGAATAGTTTTCCATTCGACTACTGTGCTCGTCAGAAGCTAGGTGGAAGTAACTTCTCTTTTTTTATTATGAAACAGCTTCCAGCACTTTCGCCATCGCGCTTTGAGCTGGAAGCGGTTTGGTGCGGGGATTCTCGTCCAACGTCTCGAATTGTCGAGTGTCTTTTACCCCATGTACTTGAGCTCATCTACACGGCGTGGGACTTAGAGAGTTTCGCAAAGGACTGCGGCTGGAACGGCCCGCCTTTCCGCTGGGACGAGGAACGCCGTTTCCTTCTGCGCTGCGAGCTCGACGCCGCCTTCTTCCACCTCTACCTACCGGCCACCCCTGACGGCCATTGGAAGCCCGCCCGCTTGGCCGAGGGTGCCGTGCGCGACGAGACCCCTGCAGAACTCGCCGAGTTGAAGAAGCATTTCCTGACTCCCCGCGACGCCGTGGCCTACATCATGGACACCTTCCCCATCGTCCGCCGCAAGGACGAGGAGAAATACGGCGATTACCGAACTAAGCGTGTCATCCTCGAGATCTACGACGAGATGGCTGAGGCAATCCGGACGGGCAGGCCCTACCAGACCCGCCTCGACCCGCCCCCGGCTGACCCCCGCTGCTGCCACCCGCCGCGTACACACTAAAGAGTACGACCAGATTACACGACCCAAGCAATAGAACCCAAGATGTATGAAACCCCTTGGCTTTCAGCTCGCAGAAGAAAAGCAAATATGCTCTTTGATAACGAATGGATAAAAAAGGCGAGAAATTACGAGGATCAGCGGTCATGGGTTCACTGCGTGCTGGCCACTTGGAATGAAGGAGGAGTCAATTATCTCGATAACCTTCGAAAATTATTTTGCAGTTATCCTGATGTCAGTAATGTGAAGAAAGATCTTGCAGATCGTATTCAGAGTTTCAGAAATGAAGATCATTTGGGTGCTGTTAATGAGCTCTCATGCTGGGCCTTTCTCAGGCAAGCAGGATTTGAATGTAAGCCGATACCAAGGTCAGATGAAAAGACCCCGGACTTTCATGTTTTTGCGCCAACAGAGTTCTTTGTAGAGGTAACGACGCTAAACATCTCAAAGGAAGAATGGGAGAAGATCACGTGCGGAGATCCTGTTCGGCTTAATCAAGACAACACCCTGACAAGGATTCTTAGAAAGCTAAAAGAAAAGCGAAAACAATTCATTTATGTGGTTACGAAGCACGTGCCTTGTGCATTGGTGCTCTTCGATTATACCTTCTGGAGTGGATTTGGCACCGAATTGAACCATTATATTGAGAAGTATCTTCTCGAACGGCAAGGTTTTTACTGCTTGCCTGCTGAGCTGTCTGCGTTAATCTACCTGAAACGTTCCGTAATTGAGAAAGGTCGTCTTGCTATTCACCTTCCCGGCTCTGCAATTTATTACAACCCAAATGCGAGTGCCCCTCTTCCCTTAGAGACATTCGCATTTTTGGGGCAATTCACATGCGAATTGGTTGAACCCAAAACGTCAACCTCGACGGATGAGTGGGTAAAGTTGTAACATGCAGCGGCAGCAGCAAAGCATTAAAATGCTAGGACGACAATGTTATTCTATGGTCACCAAGGTTTACTACAGCCCGCAAACTTTCAGTACATTTCAATTACACGCTTTTCTCTAAATCGCAAAAGGAGTTGATATGGTTATTGATGAACAAGACGAACTGACCGAGGAGGAAGAAGATGTCACTGGAGCTGACCTTACATTCACCTGCCCCTACTGTCACAAGGAGGCGGATTACTCAGGCGGTTGCCCCCATTTCGTGTTTTCGTTCGAACTGGTGAATTTTGACTATCTTGTTCTGAACGAAGACTTCAAAAATCGAGCTATTATGCAGCTACGCAATCAGGGCTACAGGTTGGCACAAATGCCCTGCCCACTGGAACCGTGGGCCAGCGACAGCGAGGGAAATTCAATGCCCTCTTTGGACAAGCTGATCCCAGGGCTTGAGCTTGCTGAATACAGGTACAGCGGACCGCACGGGCATGGCAGTTGTGGTATGGTCGTGGGATTCTGGCAGATTTCAGAAACAAAGAAATAATGTCACAAACACCACAAGATCTGACGATGCCCAATATTTGACTAATCATTCATGTCTTCAGGAGGATGCATGTTGTAGTAGCCCCCAATTGCAGTAGCCCCCATTTCAACCGGACACTCTCAAACTGGAAATAAGTTGTAGTGCAAGTTATAGTGCTTGAACCCAGACCAGTTCGGGAGGGTGTCCATGGTGACGATCGAAGTCATCAGCAGCGTGCAGCGACGACGCCGCCGGACCGCGGAACAGAAGAATGCCATGGTGCTCGAGGCCGTGGCATCTCGGTTCGGCGACATTGACAGGCTGCCGCAGCCCATCGAGTGGCTCAGCGACAACGGTCCGGCCTGTATCGCCCGGGATACCGTCGCGTTCGCCCGCTCCCTGGGGTTCGTGGTCTGCACGACACCGTTCTACAGCCCCGAGTCCAACGGGATGGCCGAGGCCTTCATCAAGACGTTCAGGCGGGATTCTGTCGATGCCCATCCGCTCAACGATGCCCGCTACGTGCTGGAGCAGCTGCCGAAATGGTTTGAGGATTACGACGAGCATCATCCGCACAAGGCCCTGAGGATGAAGTCGCCACGCGAGTATCGGAGATATGCGGCCAAGTTGGACGAGTGTCCGGCGAAATAGAGGAAACTCCACGCATGCTCAATCTAAACTAACTTGTAGTAAGTGTTTAAGTCCATGCGGCACCCCTAACACAGGTACCCAAAAAGAATCAATTACATTCTATTAATACCGAGAGAATAGAAGGGGCTACATCATGATAAGAAAAGGATTGATCGAAAAACTTTTCGAGGCTGCAAGTATTCAAAGATGGAATGATCATGTGCGACCAGTAGAATTGACTGAATTGGATAAACAGGCTCATAAAATTGTGATTGCTTTTGTAATAGCTAAATTTGAGGAAGAATATAAAAATGAGAATATTAATTGGATAAATATAATTGAAGGTGAATTTTTTGAGTTTCTACATCGCGTTATATTAACTGATATTAAGCCTCCTGTTTATCATAAATTGATGAAGACTCGAGGCAACGATCTCAACAAATGGGTTATTGATAAGTTAGATTCTGATTTAAAAGAATTGAATGGCAGCATTAAAAATAGCTTCGAAAAATATCTACTTGATCCATCTCATGCAGTTAAGGAAAGGAGAATTCTCCGAGCCGCTCATTATCTTGCTTCGAATTGGGAATTTAAAATAATTTATCATGCCTGTCCTTTTATCTATGGAATTGAAAAGACAAAAGAAGAAATAGAGAACCAAATAGAAGATCACTACGATCTAATTGGAGTACAGAAGATATCTCTGCAAAAAAAATCTTTTGGTTTTATTGACCTTTGTGGGCAACTAAGATTTCAAAAACGATGGGCGCAATCTCCCAGGATTCCCCAAACATCGGTTCTTGGACATATGTTGATAGTCGCATTTCTGAGTTTTCTTTGCTCGAAGGAAATTAACGCGTGCAATAGAAGAATTTACAACAACTTTTTTTGTGCACTTTTTCATGATCTTCCAGAAGTATTAACTCGTGATATTGTATCGCCTGTCAAAAGTTCAATAGAGGGTTTAGAAGAAATAATTAATAACTATGAGGCAATTCAAATAGAAGAACGAATTCTACCGCTCCTACCAGTTTCATGGCATGATGAGATTAATTACTTCCTCTTGAATCCATTTGATAGCAAAATTCGTGATACCGACAATTCAGCAAAGACAATTTCTTCGGATGAGATTAACGCAAAATACAACAATGACAAATATAATCCGGTCGATGGAGAAATTATTAAGATATGTGATCATTTGGCTGCTTTTATTGAAGCTTCGATCTCAATCAATCATGGGATAAAGTCTCGACATTTGATTGAGGGGATTAAAAATTTCTATGACATTTATAGAGCGAAGGAATTAGGCGGCATTCGCTTTGGACCTTTGTTTGACTATTTTAATATTTCCGCATGAGCGGTTATGAGCGCCGTAGCTCCCTATTAAACAGGACACTCTCAAACTGGGAATAAGCTTTAGTGCAGTTATGGTGCTTGCACCCACACCAGTTCGGGAGGGTGTCCATAGTGACCGTCGAAGTCATCAGCAGCGTGCAGCGACGTCGGCGCTGGCCCGCGGAGCAGAAAAAGGCCATGGTGCTCGAGGCCGTGGCATCCCGGTTAGGCGAAATCGACATGATGCTGGGGCCCAAAGAGAGGCTCACGTCAATGCCAGATTAAAGCGTACCAGTTCTGTCGATGAACATCCGCTTTACAATACCCACTACGTGCTGGAGCAATTGCCGAATTGGTATGAGGATTACAACGAGTATCATCCGCACGAGGCCCTGAAGATGAAGTCGCCATGCGAGTATCGGAAATATGCGGTTAAGTTGGACGAGTGTCCGGTTAAATAGGGGCAACTCGCAACGATATAGTGGTTACCTTCAGAAAACTTTCCACATGAACCAATAGAAGCCATGGAGGAATTGTAATGAGAAAAAGGGTTGTCCTTTGTGTCATGCTGACCACAGTTTTGTTTCTTTACATTAGTGGTAGCGTGTTCGCTCAAGATTTTTATTGCTTCGACTCTTTTGACAAATACAGACAAATAAGATATTGGGCCGTAGCCCATGTATCTGTTAATGATTACAATTACGGTTCGGGCGATGCAAAGTATTTAGAACTGACCTATAAGAGCAATGATAGTCAATCGATTGAAGAAAGCACAGCACAGCCTATAATCACTCACTTTCGCAAAGAATTTGATAGATTGATAAAAGGCAAATTACCTTTTCATGATAATGATGTTGGGCGTGATAAACGATTTTTCGACTTTTTCAAAAAGCATGGTGGCAAAGAAGACTTCATAGAAAAATGGCAAGCACATGAAGAAGCAAGACGAAGATCGCTTTATGGTACTAACCCCGGCTCAGTGTATTGTTTGATTCATATAAGCCGCAGAGAGTTTCCGATCCTTTACGAGATGAAATGTAGCATCGTGGCGAACAATGACCTTTCCAATCGCGGGGGGATTGAGGAAAAAAATTTGGGATATAGCTCGCCGGAGCATATCGAGGGTGAGTTGAAAAGGGCGATTACAGAACAGCTGGAGAGACTAAAAGAAAAGATGGAAGTGATACGAAAGTGTCCGAAAAAGTCAAAATAATAGTTGCTCAGCGCAGAAAGACTAACTTGTAAAAGTTAGGATCTTCCCAAACAGGTTCAGTTAAAAAAAGTGGCAGTCAGCCTTCTCTTCGGATAAGGAGTTTTTCACCACAAAAAACACTTACCCAGGAGGACAACATGACTGCCGAGAAGAAGATAGCACATCAGCGCCTCACTTTGCTACAGGTGGCCGAGCGGATTCGAAATGTCTCCGAGGCCTGCCGCCGTCACGGGATATCCCGCAGCCAGTTCTACGAGTACAAGCGGGCCTTCCAGGAGCGGGGCTTGGACGGTCTGATCGACCGGCTTCCGATCCCCAAGAGCTTCCCGAACGAGACGCCCCCGGAGATCCGGGAGAAGATCATTGCAATCTCGTTGCTGCATCCGGCCTGGGGACCCTTGCGACTCTCCGATCAGCTCCGTCTGGAAGGTGTCAACAGGCAGCTAAAATTGACCCCTTTCCGGCATTGAAAAATGACCCCCACCTGTTCATGACGGTTCGATTTCCGGCTCCCGGATCAGCCCGGCCTTGACCTTCTCCTTGAGCCGGTAGGAGTTGCCCTTGATGTTGATCGTCGTCGAGTGGTGCAGGATCCGGTCCAAGATGGCCGTGGCGATCACCGGATCGCCGAAGATCTCGGCTTCAACGGGCCAGCTGTCAGGATTTTGATGAAAGCACCGGATGGCGGCCAATGAGGGTTTTGCTCCTGTTTGCCCAAAGATTAGAACGATGAGCAAGGCCGATCATTGCCGCCTGCCCCCTGCCGATCTTCATCGCCCTTCATCCTTCTCTGAGATTGTTCTGTTCTCCTTTTTTCCCCTGCGTCTCAAGTTTTCCGCCGCTGCGCCGATCAGCACGACAGATGTTTATGTCCGTGCTGCGACGGACCCGCCGGGACGCAGATCGTAGCCCCGTTGGCTGCCCTCGGCGGCCGAATTGGCCGTGAACCTCGCATCGCCCGAATGGACGGGAGAACCGGTGCAGGCGCCCCGGCCTCTCATGCGGCTTAGGCAACCGCGGTATGGCTGACGCCCGCCCCTGTGGCGGGCGGCGATGGGTACGGAAGGCCGCATGCCCTATTGTCCGGCGCCGTACCCGACGAGCCGGGAAGTTTCTGCCGGGCGTGGTGCGCCCGGAGTACGGCTGCGGTTCGGATGATCCCGGGAAGGTTTCCTTCGCCGGGTTTTTTTGCGTCCCGGGGCCGCCAGGCCGCCGGTCGAGATACAGGGCAGACAGTGCCTGCCGGCAGCATCTTTTCGATTTCCGCATGGTCAGGACATTCGGCCGGGCCGGGCCTCTCGCCGTCCCCGCCCGTGCTGTGGAGGCGACGACGAGCCGCAGCGTTTCGCCCCTGCGACGATCCCCGGCGATGGTGTGGGGGGAGCGGGCGAACGGAGTCCGGGCGGACGGCCCGTGATCGCTTGTCGCCCCGCTTCCGCGCCGCAGGCGCGGCAGGGGCGCGAGGGCCGGACGACCGGACGGGGCAGCCCGGCAGATGCCGGTGCGCGCAGGGCGCGCGGTGAGCGCGCCCGGATCGGCGCGCACCGGGGCCGGGCGGCGCGCTGCGGGTGCTTGAGCCGCTCCCACGGGGCATGGGGGGCGGCGAGAGGGAGGCGCGCCGTCCCCTCAGAACGTCTGTTTGGGGGGACGGCGCGCCGGGGCATGCAGCCGGCCCTTTTCCTCAATGCCGCCGGTAAATCCGGCGGTTACACATATATGGCAGGCACACATCAGCGGATGAAGAAGTCGCAACGGGTCAACAGGCAGGCAACCTTTCAGCCTCCGCAGTCTACCGACAGGGACCGGCGGAGTTCCCTTCCTCACGCGAGGCGGTTTGCGCTGGGTTCGGCGTAAGCTGTGAAATCTGTTGGATTTTACATTCACCGTTCATTCTTTCGAGTCTGAAAGCGAACGCCCCCCCGCAAGCGGCCGACCGGCCTATGGACAGCCCGCCGTTCATCGTGCGCTCCGGCTGCCCACAGGCCGGTAGCAGGCTGCACACAGGGGACACCTGCGCCTTTTTTCCCCTAAATACCCTATTCATATCAGCGGCTTACCGTCGTTAAAGGAAGAAAAACAGGGGGCACCCACTCCAGCGAAGCCGCCCTGTGGGCAGCCGCGCCGCCTCACGCCCGGCAGGCTGTCCACAGGGGGGCGCCGCTGGGAACGGCGCGAGCCGTTGCCCGTGGCCGGATTGGCTCGGGATATTTTCCGATTATTCGCAGCACGGACCGCCGTTGCAAATCGCTGACATGCCAACACTTGAAGGCTATAGGGGCGGCCGTTGCAAAAACTCCCCATCGAAAAATTCCCGTCCAGGAGCGCGCAGCGCCGCACAGGACGGCGCAGACCCGTTATTTCGCGAAAAGACGGCAAAAGTTCGCCATCTTTTCGCGTTTTTCGGGGTCAGAACCGCGCAGGACGGCGCAGCAAGCTCCTGCGTAAAACAGACTCAATCGGAATCATTGCGGATTCGTCGAAATTCCCCCGGGAAATATCCGGGAATAATTCAGGAGGTGAAGCATGAGGCTCGAAGAGCAATACCTTCAGAGGGCCCGGCGGAACCATCCGCCCGGCCGCCCGCCGCGGGAGTGCCGCCTGGTGGAGGGCCGCATACGGTCTTTCCTGCGGTTCTGCGAGGGACGCGGCATCGACCGCATTCGCCGCATCGGGCAGCCCGAGGTGGCCGCCTACCTGGACCGCCTCGCGCGCCAGGGCAAGGCGCCCTCGACGGTCTACCGGGTTCGGCTCGCCCTGCGCGAGTTCGCCGAGTCCCGCCGGCTTCCGGTCCACCTCGCCCGGGATCACCGCCCGGCCCGGCGGCTGATCGCCCGCGCCCGCGTGCGGGAGGTCATCGAGACCGCAATCTACCTGTCGCCGGAGCAGCGGATGCGGCTCCTGGCTGACCTCGAGGAGGTGAAACGATGAGCAAGCGAAGCAACTACGGCTGCGGCAGCACCCTGGCCCACCCGGAGACGATCCGCGGGCTGGCCCGGCGGGCCGCCGACCACTCGGGCCGCGGCTCGGTCACGGAGCGCAGGGCGGCGACCGCCCTGGGCCACCTGGCGCGGCACCTGGCGCAGCACGGCATCAAGGACCTGCGCCGGGCGGGCCGGGGGCACATCGAGGCGCTCTGCGAAAGCTGGAGGAAGGAGCGCGACGAGGGGCGGCTGTCGCGGTCGGCCGTCACGAACTACGCCTCGGCCCTCAACGGCGTCTTCGCGGCCGTGGAGAGGGGGGACCTGCGGATAGACCTCGCCGCGGAGGGCCTGCAGCGCGGCCGGCCCTACACCAACGAGGACCGCGCCGCGGCGGCCGGCGCCCGCGACGCGCTCGTCTCGTGGCTCGAGCTCCGAGCCGAGATCGCCTACAGCCGCGAGGACCGCCTCATGCTCGAGGGGGCGATCCACGCCGTGCGGCTCCAGGAGGCCGCCGGCCTGCGCCTGCGCGAGTCGGGAAACCTCAAGATCCTCGAAAAGGAGCCCCGCGACGGCTGCATCGCCCTGGGCCGCACCGACGGCCCCAAGAACGGCCGGCCCCGCGAGGCGCTGCTCTACGACCCCGGGGCGCTCCGGGACGCGCAGGCCTTCGTCCGCAGGAACCGCCGCGTCTTCGCCCGGGGCTCGCTCATCCCCGCCGCGATGACGACGAAGCAGTGGATGGACAAGATGCACCACCTGCTGAGGCAGTTCCGCGAGGACACGGGCCTGGCCCACCCGGGCTACCACGGCCACCGCCACGCCTACGCCCAGCGGCTCTACGCCGATCTCTACGAGGCCGGCCACGGCGTGCGCGTCGAGGCCCCCGTGAAGGAGGGCCGCTTCGGCAAAGAACACATCGCCTCCGTCGCGGAGCGGCTGGGCGTGTCGCCCGACAGGGCCCGGGAGATCGACCGGGAGATCCGCCTCGAGGTCTCCCGCAACCTCGGCCACGGCCGGGTGAACATCACGCGGAGCTACCTCGGGGAATGACGCGGTTTGCGGATACGCGGCGGTTCCACGGGGGCCCGCGCCGAGGCGCGCGCCCCCGCAAAACCGCCGTTGCGGCCGGGCTCTTTTCTCGAGGTTGTGTGTGCTCGTCCCCTCAGGCCGCGTGGAGGAAGCCGCCGCTCAACTTTTTTTGCAACCGATGCACTCTGCCGTCTGCCCTCCCGGACATATATGAGTAGGAGCAGATGATGAGGCAACGCATGCGCGCAACTCGACCCTTGCAGACGGCACCGCCCTGTGCTACTGCTGCGGCAGCACGCACCAATGGAGGGCTCTGTATGCTGGGAGGGATCTACACGCGCCAGCGCTGCCCGCTCTGCGGCAAAAAGATGGTCGATAACCGCGTCAACGCCTGCGCCTGCCCCGATCACCCGGACCAGAAGGCCACGCGCTTCGAGGTCATCTTCCGGGGCATCGGCCGGCGCTTCAGCGACTACCGGGCCGCCTTCCAGTTCCTTACGGGACTGCGCCACGAGGTCACCCAGGGGAAGTTCGACCCCCGGGACTACCGGAAGGACAACCCCCTGGGATTCAGCACCCTGGCGGGGCAGTACCTCGACTACAAGCGGCCGCGGGTCAAGTGGTCCACCTGGCGCAATCTCCGCAGCTACATGACACGAGCCGTGGAATTTTTTGGCGAGAGGAACATCAAGGACATCAAGAGCGCCGATCTCGACGATCTGATCCAGTCTCTGCCGCTTTCCGGCAAAACCCGCCACAACGCGGCGAGCTGCCTGCGCAACTTCTACCGCTGGCTCATCGACCGCGAGGTGATCACGGCGGCCCCGAAGGTGCCGAAGGTCTCCTACGTCCTCGGGATGCGGCGGACCATCGACAAGGCCACGCAGCAGGCGATCCTCGACGAGCTTGCCCGGATCACCCGCCACGACCCGAAGGTCGCCTTCGGTGTCCGTTTGCTCTGCACCTACATCTCGATCCGGCCCAACGAGCTGCGCCGGCTGCGGGAGTGCGACATCAACCTCGAGGAGGGGTTCCTCTTCTTCCCCGACCCGAAGGAGAAGAAGCCGAAGGTCGTGCCCATCACGCGGGAGGACGTCGAGGCGTTCAGGGGCTTCGGCGCGGGCAGGACCGACATCCCCTTCTTCCGCCACGCCTCCGTGAAGGGGACGCCGGAGGGCCACCCCTTCAGCAAGAACGTCTTCTACGACTGGTGGCGTCGCGCCTGCCGGAACCTGGGCATCGAGGGCGTGGACCTCTACGGCGGCACCCGGCACAGCTCGGCGAGGGCGCTGCGCACGCAGCTCACCCCCGAGGCGATCAAGCGCCTGACCATGCACTCGACCAATGCCGCCTTCGAGCGCTACTTCCAGCTCGACGCGGAGGACCTGCGGCGGATGTACGGGCTGGCCCAACCCGAGGTCTCGAAAATCGGGGCCGACCCCGCTAAAGATCTCTCGAAGCCTGCTAAAAAAGTGCTAAAGGTTTTTGAGGTGTCAAAAAATTGCAAGATATTGAAAATAAAGGAATAATATGGTGCCTGGGGCGGGAATCGAACCCGCACAGTACGAGGTACCGAGGGATTTTAAGTCCCTTGCGTCTACCAGTTCCGCCACCCAGGCCGTGCGATAAGTTTCGGCATTTATAGTATTTCCGCACCATGCTGTCAAGAAGCGGGGCGGCGAAAGGTGTGAAGCACATGCAGGAAGTCGACATCCTCATCGAAGGCGGCACTGTCCTGACCCTCGACGACGCAGATACGATCCTTCACGCGGGATCGGTGGCGATCCGGGGCGACAGGATCCTCGCCGTCGGCCCCCGAGCCGACATCGGCGGCCGCTACCGGGGCCGGACGGTCATCGACGCAGCGGGCCGCGTCGTGATGCCAGGGCTTGTTAACGCCCACACCCACGCGGCCATGACCTGCTTCCGGGGCATCGCCGACGACATGGAGCTCATGGAGTGGCTCAACAAGTACATCTTCCCCGCCGAGGCGAAGAACGTGGATGCCGAGCTTGCCTACTGGGGGAGCCTCCTGGCCTGCGCCGAGATGATCCGCTCGGGCACGACGTGCTTCTGCGACATGTACATCTTCGAGGACGAGACGGCGAAGGCGGCCAGCCTCGCCGGGATGCGCTGCCTGCTGGGCGAGGTGCTCTTCGACTTCCCCTCCCCCAACGTCAAGACCCCCGACGAAGGCCTGGCCTACACGGAGACCCTGATCCGGAAGTGGGCCGGCCATGACCTCGTGCGGATCACCGTGGAGCCCCATGCCCTGTACACCTGCTCGCCCGATCTGCTCAGGAAGTCCAAGGCACTGGCCGACCGCCACGGGGTTCCCCTGTCGCTGCACCTGCTGGAGACGAAGTCGGAGCGCGAGGGCCTGACGGAGAAGCTGGGCGCAAGCCCCGTGCGGTTTCTGCGCGATGCGGGCCTGCTCGACGAAAACCTGCTGGCCTTCCACTGCGTCTGGCTCGACGAGGCGGACATCGAGATGTTCGCCCGCGCCGGTGCGAAGGCCGTCCACAACCCCGAGAGCAACATGAAGCTCGCCTCGGGGGTGGCCCCCGTTCCGGCCCTGCAGGCCGCCGGGGTCACGGTGGCCCTGGGGACGGACGGCTGCGCCAGCAACAACAACCTCGACATGCTCCAGGAGATGGACACGGCGGCCAAGCTGCACAAGGTCTCGCGGCTCGACCCCACGGCGATGAGCGCAAAGACCGTCCTGCGCATGGCCACCGCGGAAGGGGCCCGCGCCCTCGGCCTGGGCGCCGAGACGGGCAGGCTCGCCCCGGGCATGAAGGCCGACGTGATCACGCTGGACTTCAACCGGCCCCACCTCACGCCCGTCTACAGCGAGTACTCCCACCTCGTCTACTGCGCCTCGGGTTCCGACGTGGACAATGTCGTGATCAACGGCCGCCTCGTCATGGAGAACCGGAAGATCCTCACCTTCGACGAGGGGGAGGCCATGGACCGCGTCAACGCCATCGCCCGGCGCATCCGGGCAAGCCTCGGGATGTGAGGGGACGAGCGATGCCGACGGCCCAACCGATCGACCTTCTCGTCTCCGGTGGCACGCTGCTCACCCTGGCAGGCCCCCACGCTGCGATCGACGACGCGGCCGTGGGCATCTCGGGCGGCACGATCCAATTTGCCTGCGCCCGCCGCGACGCGCCTCCTGTGATGCCCCGAGAGACCCTCGATGCCGCGGGTTGCCTGGTCATGCCGGGCCTCATCAACACCCACACCCACCTGCCCATGACCTGCTTCAGGGGGCTTGCCGACGACCTGCCCCTGATGGAGTGGCTCCACGAGCACATGTTCCCCGCCGAGGCGAAGCACGTCAACCGCGAGATGATTTACAAAGGGGCCCTGCTGGGGATGGCCGAGATGATCCTCTCGGGGACGACGACGTGCTGCGACAGCTACTTCTACGAGAGCAGCGTCGTGCAGGCCGCCGTCGATGTGGGGATGCGGATCGTGGCGGGCCAGGGGTTCATCGACTTCAAGCCCCCCGACGCGGAGGAGCTGCGCAGGAAGGCCGCTGCGGCGGAGAGCTTCATCGCGAAGTGGGGCCCCCGCGCCCCCATGGTCACCCCTTCTCTCTTCTGCCACTCCGCCTACACCTGCGACCCGGAGACGCTGCGGACGGTGAAGCGCGTCGCCGACGCAGCGGGCGTGCCCTTCATGATGCACCTCTCGGAGACGAAGGATGAGGTCGACATCATCCGGTCGCGCTACGGGGCGAGGCCCGTACACCACCTGCGCTCGCTCGGGCTCCTCGGGGGCAAGTGCGCGATCGTGCACGGGGTCTGGCTGGAAGACGACGAGATGGACATCCTGGCCGAGAGCGGGACGGGCCTCTGCCACTGCCCCGAGAGCAACATGAAGCTCGCCTCGGGGATTGCCCCCGTACCCGAGCTTCTCGCCCGCGGCGCGGCCGTGGGGCTGGGCACGGACGGCTCGGCCAGCAACAACGACCTGGACATGCTGCTGGAGCTCGACACGATGGCGAAGCTGCACAAGGTGGCGACGATGAACCCGACGGCGATGGACGCCGAGACGGCGCTGCGGATCGCCACGATCGGGGGCGCGCGGGTGCTGGGGCTCCAGGACCTCGTCGGGACGGTCGAGCCCGGCAAGCGGGCCGATCTCATCGTGATCGACCTGCGCCGGCCGCACCTCACCCCCCTGTACCACCCCTTTTCTCAGGTCGTCTACGCCTGCCGCGGAGGCGATGTGAGGGATTCCATCATCGACGGGAAGGTCGTCATGAGAAACCGCGAGCTGCTCACGCTCGACGTGCGGAAGATCATGGACGACGTGCGCGAGATCGCCGAGCGGGTGAAGAGGGGATGACGTTGCGTTCGCGCCTCCGGATGCTGAGAACCTTCTCGCAGCTGAAGCACGCCTCGCCCTGCCCGTCCGTGAGATCCACGGTGAACCGCCACTCCGTCCTGCCGTCCTTCGCCGCGGCGGCGCGGATCGCCTCCAGCTCCTCGTCGCCGATGCGGAAGGTTGCCCGAAGCGTGGAGCGCCCGGGCTTGCGGAACCGGAGGGTCGCCGCCTTGTCCCAGACTTCGTAGCCGGGGCCGAGCAGCTTGATCAGCATGATCATGTAGACGGGGTCCACGGCGCCGTACATGCTCCCGCCGAAGATCGTCCCGACGTAGTTGCGGGTGCGCCAAGTGAGCGGCAGCCGGATGCGGACCTCCCGCCAGTCCGACGCGATGTACTCCACACGCGCCCCGGTCGCCCGATAGACCGGGAACCAGTTGAACCCCCATCGCTTCAGGCGTGTTTCCCACGACTCGGCCATCTGTCATCCCACCCCGTTGAACCGTACGTCAAGGCGGGAGGATTCTAGCACAGGGGGCCCGTAAAGGGTAGACCGCCGCGATCGCGGGAATGCTTAGACATCCCCTTCCCGGTTGTGATAAAAATATGAAGGAAAATGCGCTTTTCATGCATGGTCGGTTTCGGATGGGATGCAAGGGTATCCGCATGACACCAACAGGCGATTTGAAAAAGCTGACGGATGAATTCGAAAAAGGGATCGCTCTGGAGAAGTGCAGGCAGTGCGGCTGCATGAAAGGGGCCCTGGAGGAGATACGCAGCCGATTGGAAGC
This sequence comes from Syntrophaceae bacterium, assembly GCA_013177795.1. Lineage (NCBI taxonomy): Bacteria > Pseudomonadati > Thermodesulfobacteriota > Syntrophia > Syntrophales > Syntrophaceae > Syntrophaceae bacterium. The sequence goes on from JABLXY010000001.1 coordinate 434,503, forward strand.
AGACGCAGGCCCGGAGGCCGAAGCACTGAAGCGGAAGGCAGAAGAATGGCTGGGCAAGACGGAGGAGAGCCTCTACACCTGACTGGGCTGCAGGCACTGCCACCCGGCGGTGGCGATGAATCAGTTTCACGAGGCCTTCCCCGATGAGGGGGAATCCGGTTTCCCCGTCACCGTGACGAAGGCCGCCGAATGGCCCCCCGTGGCCGGGGAATACGTCGTTCTCCGCGGGAACCGGAGCTGCCACGTCGCCGTCTCCACCCTGGCGAGCGCCGCCCTGACGGAAGAGATCGCCCGCCTGGCCCCGAAAGACCTCTGCATCGTCGGGAAGACGGAGACGGAGAACATCGGCATAGACAAGATCATCCAGAACACGATCACCAATCCCTCCATTCACGTGCTCATCGTCGCCGGCAGGGAACCGGAAGGGCACAGGAGCGGCGCAACGCTGCTGGCTCTCTGCGAGAAGGGAGTGGACGAAAAGATGATAGTGATCGGGTCGCCTGGCAGAAGGCCCGTTCTGAAAAATGTCTCCCGCCAGGAGGTGGAAGCCTTCCGCAGCCAGGTCAGGGTCATCGACATGATCGGCTGTGAGGATGCCGGGGCCATAGCGCAAAAGGTGCGTGACCTTGCAGAAAAGATGCACCTTTCCTGCGGCACGGGGACCCTCGCCAGGACCGTGAAGCCGCTTGCCCTGAAGCCTGCGGAGATTGTCAAGGCGGAAGAAACGACGGCAGCCGAATTGGACCGGAAGGGCTATTTCGTGATCCTGCCGCTGCCGGAACGGGGGATCATCTCGGTCGAGCATTACGCGAACGACAACACGCTCCTCAGGCGCATCGAGGGGAAGAATGCCAGAAGCCTTTATCACACGATCATCAGAAAAGGCTGGGTCTCCCAGCTCTCCCATGCCGCCTACCTGGGGAAGGAACTGGAACGTGCTGAGCTTTCGATGAAGCTGGCGTTCCCGTACATTCAAGACGGATTTTGAGAGAGAACGGCCATCGCTTCTTTCATACGGCGAGATTGCCGTTGGCTGTCTGCCCGGCTATGCCCCTGCGACAGGAGCAAGCAGGGTCAGGATTCCCAAGACGACGAACAGCGCCGCCGCCACCCATCGCATGATCTTCATGTTGACCCGCTGCGCCAGGGTCTCGCCCATCCAGACGGCGGGGATGTTCGCGAACATCATGCCCAGCGTCGTACCCATGACGACCGCAACCAGCGAATCGTAGCGTGCCGCAAGCGCAATGGTGGCAAGCTGGGTCTTGTCGCCCATCTCCACCAGGAAAAAGGCGATCAGCGTTGTCAGGAAGACGCCCGCATCCCGGAGGTTGCGGTTTTCCTCCAGCTTGTCCGGTATCAGTGCCCAGGCGCCGAAGGCAAAGAAGGAGACGGCGACGATCCACTTGAGGGTCTGGGGGGAGACGAGGGTGGCCAGCCACGCGCCGACGTACCCCGCGGCGAAGTGATTGGCCAGGGTGGCACAGAAGATCCCCAGAATGATCGGCCCATTGCGTTTCAGTTTCGCCGCAAGCACGAACGACAGCAGCTGCGTCTTGTCGCCCATCTCGGCCAGCGTCACGACCAGAGTCGAGAGAAAGAAAGCTTCCACGGTTGATTGCCTCCCTGGAAAGAAGTTCGGCCCCTCGGTCCGAGCGGCCCCGGGAATCGCCAGGGAGGCCGTTCAAAAAAAAAAGCGAGACCTCAGCATGACGATTCGTCACACTAAAGGTCTCGCTAATCGGCATTCGCCGACGGCAAGGCCAGGCGATATCCCGCCAGCATGTTGACCTTGCCTCTCTAACTACTCCCCTTTAGAACGGCTGTCTTTTAATACACCCCGTACCGGATGTCAATCTCAAAATGCCGCGGGATGCCGGAACGGAAGAAGTCACCTCCCGAGGATCTCGTCCACTTCGTCCTGGGAGAGGACCTGGGCGACATAGCGCTCCCCCGTGAGGGCCTCGATGTGGGCGACGAAGGACCTCAGGTGGTTCCCGGAGCCACGCTCGAGATTCCCGTAGACACGCCGAAGGTCGGTCTTCGTTGTCCCGTCGATCGCGGCCCGGAGATCCCGGATGTCTGCCTCTTCGATCAATGCGCCGGCTTTCATGGCCTCGAGGAGCGACGTCCGCCCCTGCGTCACCAGTGTTTGGTAGAGTTCCTGAAGCCTCGTGTTGTTGAACACCCCGATGTGCGGAGATGCGGGGTCGGCGATGCCGTACTTGACGAGGAGCCTCGCCACGGCATCCATGTGCCTCTGCTCGGATTCCGCGATGTTGCCGAAATTCGGGGTGCCCCACGACTCGTATAGGGCGCTGTAGACATCGCGGGCCATCTTCTCCTCTTCCCGCACAAAGGCGAGCTGCTCCTGCTCCTCCGGCGTGAGCCCGGCGGCCAGCACCTGTGCTGCCGACAGGACAAGCATCGCAGCGATCAGCCCCGATACGGCCGCACGCTTGAATGTCTTCCTGATCATTGTAAAACCTCCTGGCTGAATGATTCGACACGCACCGACCGCAGTCGGCGGCTTTTCGCATACCCATGAGCAAGCGGGATGCCAGGGCCCGTGATCGCGGCGGACAGATTGAAATCGCGGCGGTTTTCCCCGGCAGCCATTTCCCGCGGTGTTGCCGGGTCATGCAGGTTCTGCATGGAGCGCGCAAATCCTGCGCCGGCGGTCATGTCCGCCCCTTTCCTCTGCCGGGCTCTCCTTGACAACCGGGCATAGTTCCCCCTATATGGTCCATGAGGTCGTTACGACATTCGAGCAGGCGGTCGCGTGGAACCCATGAGATACCTCCTCCCCTTCCGGGCGGGTCTGTTTGTGCTGCTGGCCATTTTCACCGCCGCCCTGGTCTACGTGACGCATCAGAATGCGGCCATCGCCCGATCCCTTGCGTCGAAATCGCTGGAAAGCACCGCCCTGGCTCTTTCCACAGCCGCGGAAAACGCCCTGCGGCGGTTCGGCAGCGACCGGGAGCAGGTGCGGGAGATCCTCTCGGACCGCGTCATCGCCTACGCGTTCATTGCCGCCCAAGACGGGACGATCCTGTTTCACACAAACCCGGCGCGGGTCGGGGCGACCCTGACCCGCGAGGAGATCGGGGACTGGCATCCCGGTCCCGCCGCGGGCCGGCCGATCCTGCTCGGAACGGGAGTCCCCGCCTGGGAATTCGATTTCCCCCTCCACCGCCCCGACGGCACGGAAGAAATGCTGCGGCTGATCCTCAACACGACGCAGGCGGATCTCGTCTCGTCCTGGACCGCGCGGATGTGGTGGATCGTCGGCTCCGTTCTGGCTCTCCTCTGGGCCGTGGGGCTTCTCTTCGAGCGGGCGGTGACGCGCTACGTCAGGCTGCAGGCGCTCCAGGAGGAGAAGGAACGGCTCTCGCTCATCGGCCGGATGACCGCCGTGCTGGCACACGAGATCCGGAACGCCATCACGGGCGTCAAGGGCTACGTGCAGTGGGCCGACGAAAAGACCGACGCGTCGCAGCCGGCGAAGACGGCACTGAAGGCCGTCCTGCAGGGAACGGGCCGGATCGAGACGCTCGTCAACGAGCTTCTGCAGTTCTCGAAGGAGGAGGAATACCGGGTGGAGCCCGTCGCCCTCGCCCCGATCGCCTGCGAAGCCGTCCGGGACGGCCTGGCGTCGTGGGACGGCAAGGCGGAGGTCCTCGTCGGGGAAGGCATCCTCGTGCGGGCCGACCGTGACAGGCTCTACCGCGCCATCGCCAACGGCATCCGCAATGCGGCGGAGGCCGCCGGCCCGGGGGGATCGATACGGGTGTCGGCCGCAGCCGAGGGGAGCCGGGTTGCGCTGCGCATCGAGGACACGGGGCCGGGTCTCACCGCGGAGGCCGCCTCGAGGGTCTTCACGCCCTTCTTTACGACGAAGACCGACGGCACGGGCCTGGGCCTCGCCTATGCCCGAAAGGTGATCGGCGGCATGGGGGGAACGATCGACCTGAAAAACAGGAAAGACACGCGGGGGGCCGTCCTGGACATCCGGCTCCCGGCCGCCTGAGGTGTATCCATGAAAAAATCCATCCTTGTTGTCGATGACGATCCGATGATCCGCTCGTTCATCGCGACGATTTTGAAGGAGGAGGGTCACCGTGTCGAGGAGGCGGAATCAGGCAGAAGCGGCCTTGCAAAATTCCAGGCCGCGGAGTTCGATCTCGTCGTCACGGACCTGCGGATGCCGGACCTCTCGGGGCTGGACCTGATCCGGGAAGGCCGGAAACTGCGCCCCGAGTCACGGTGGGTCATCATCACGGCCTACGGCTCGATCGGCAATGCCGTCGAGGCGATGAAGGTGGGCGCCTCGGATTACCTGACGAAGCCCTTCGGCAGCCCGGAGGAACTGCGCCACGTGATCCGGCGCGTGCTCAAGGAGGCGGACCAGGAACGAAAGCTCTCTCTCCTCGCGGAAGAGCTGGGCAGGCACTACCCGCCGTCGGAACTGATCTTCCTGGGCAAGGCGATGGTGCCCGTCAGGCGTCTCGTCGAGGAGGTCGCACCCACGCCTGCGACTGTCCTGCTGACCGGTCCCAGCGGGACGGGAAAGGAGCTGGTGGCGAGGCTGATCCACCAGTGGAGCCCGCGCCGTGACGGCCCCTTCGTGGGCGTACACTGCGGGGCGCTGGCCGAGACCCTGCTGGAGAGCGAGCTCTTCGGGCACGAGCGGGGGGCCTTCACGGGGGCCACGGCGATGCGCAAGGGCCGGTTCGAGCTGGCCGACGGAGGCACGCTGTTTCTCGACGAGATCGGCGATGTGTCCCCGGCGATCCAGGTCAAGCTGCTCCGCGTCCTCCAGGAGAGGCAGTTCGAGCGGGTCGGCGGCACCCGGACGCTGACCGTCGACGTGCGGATCATCTCGGCGACCCATCGGGACTTGCGCGCGGCCGTCGCCGAGGGCCGGTTCAGGGAAGACCTCTATTACCGCCTGAGCGTCTTTCCCATCGAGCTGCCGCCGCTGAGGGAGCGAGGCGACGCCATTCTCCCCCTGGCGGAGTACTTCGCCGCGAAGTTCGGGGCCGCCTTCGGAAAGCGTGTCCCGGCGCTCTCCGAGGATGCGAAGAGCGCCCTCGTCTCCTACGGCTGGCCCGGGAACATCCGCGAGCTGCAGAACGTGATCGAGCGGGCCGTCATCCTGTCGGCGGGGACGATCGAGGCCTCGCAGCTCAACCTCGATTTCGAACCCGACCGCCGCGGTGCGGCCGAGGGCCTCCTGAAATCCAGCGAGCGGGAGCTGATCCGGAAGGCGCTGGAGGAATCGGGCGGAAACCGGCGGAAGGCGGCCGAGGTTTTGGGCATATCCCTGCGGACGCTGCAGTACAGGATCAAGGAGTTCGGCCTGTGAGCGGCTTGTGCAAGCCTTGCGCTGCGTGTGCAGATTTTGCGCGGCGCCGGAGCCTGCAGGCCGCTTCCGGACAGAGAATACGTTAATGATTTCAAGCTTTTGAGAATTCCCGGCTGAATGGCATCCGCTTTGCTCATAGAGGCGTCAAGATCATGCCGAAAGGAGCAAGACCGATGAAGTTCAAAACATTTTTGATGATTCTGGCCTCCGCATCCCTGATCGCAACGGCCCTGCCGGGTGACTCGGACGCCCGGGGCGGCGGGAGAGCCGGGGGGCAAGGCGGCCAGGGCCCGGGCCTGCAGACGCAATCCATGGAGCAGAACCAGGTGCGCGAGCAGAACCGATACCAGCAGGGCAAACAGGCACAATCCAATTCCGCACAACAGAAGAAGGGCAACACCTATGGCCCCGGCGACGGAACGGGCAACAAGGGTGACAGGCCGCTTGACGGGACGGGCTACGGCGCCCCCGCCAACCGGTAATCGACCCGCGGCGACACGGGGCAGGATGGCCCTTGCCCTCCTGCCCCTTGCGGCGCTCCTCTTTCTCGTCGGCACCGCGGCGGCCGACGAGCGCGGCCTCGTGCTGCCGGGGAGCGGCATCCACTACCCGGACGGCTTCGACATCAACACGGTGGGCGTCATACGAGGGAAGGCATCCGATATCCAAATCCCGGAGAGCGGGCCCGTCCGCTTCCGGGTCGCGTCGGAAAGGGACACCTATACGGTCCTGGCGTCCCCGCCCTGGTACTGGAATGACCTGAAAGGAAATCAGGTGGACGGGACGACCGTCCAGGTCCGCGGCTCGAAGACCCTGGGCAAGGACGGGAACCTGTACCTGATCGCCCAGGAGGTCCTGATTCTTCCGTCGAACAGGGTAATCGTCTTCCGCGGTGAGGATGGGTCTCCGTCTTGGCGGGGAGGCGGTTTCAGCGGCGAGCGAAAGGGCGGGTTCGGCTCTCCCATGCACGGAGAAGGCGCGGGCCGCGGCATGGGGGCAGGAGGTCGGGGAAGAAGATGACACACGTTGGCCGGAATGTCGGAAAATGCCTGTCGATCGCCATGCTGGCGACGGCCCTGCTTCTTGCTTCCGTCCCGAATGCTGCGGGGTCCGACTGGGAGCTGGGAGCCCGTCTCGGCTACGAGTCCAACGTGAACCGATCGCTGGACGACGCCAAGGGGGATACGGCGTTGACGGTCCATGGCTCGTACGCCCGATTGCCGTCGGGGGAGTCGCGGGTGGATTGGACCCTCAAGGCCACGCTCTCGGGGTCGGCCTACGCGAGCGAAAGCGACCTCAACCAGATCAGCGGTTTTGTCGCCCCCGGGATATCCGTTTTCCTCAATCCGGTGTGGAGCCTGAACGTTGCACCCTTCCTCAGGGGCAAGGCGGTCAGCGATTCGGAGCAGTCGGCCCTCGCCTATGGCGTCCGCGCGTCGCTGTCGCAGCGGTGGACTCCCCGGTTCTACACGGGGCAGTATTACGTCTACACGAACAGCAGCGCCGATGAGGAGATCTATTCCTATTCCGAGAATGCCGTCGGCGTCCTGGCGGGTGTGAACTGGACCGCGGCCTTCTTCACGGAAATCGGCTACGAGTTTGCCCACGGGGATTCGTTCGTCACCTCGGCGTCGACGATCACGGCTCCGTCGATGCCTGCACGCGGCCGGGGCTACCGCTACGGGTACTCGCAGGCATTCAACGCCCTCGTCGTCAAGGACACCGTCGACCGGCATTGCCTCAGCGTCAATGTCGGCTACGACATCACGAAAGCGATCTACGCGGTTTCGGGTTACTCCTACACGAGTGAGAGCGGGAATCTCGGTTCGCTGGACAGCCACGCGGTCTTTGTGGGGCTGGGCTACCGCTTCTAGGCCGTCAGGCCTCAACCGACGATGGAGGCCCGAGCCGTCTGCACGAGCCCCCCGGATTTTACCAGTCGATGCCCTTGGATTTCAGATACGACTGCATCTCCCGCAGACCGAGCCTCGCCGCCCTCTTCATGTCCTCCAGGGCCTGTTCCCTGTCCCCCTGCGACCAGCACAGGGACGCCCGGTTGCAGTAGGCCTTGACGTACTGGGGATCGACCGTGACGGCGCTGGTGTAGTCTTCGACGGCCTTCGAATACCGGCCTGCCCTCTCGTGCGCGATGGCCCGGTTGAAGTAGATTTCCGGCGACCGCGGGGCATGCTCCAGGGCCCTCGTGTAGTCGCTCACGGCGCGCCCGTAGTTCCTCACGGCGAAGTAGGCGTTGGCCCTACGGAAGGCGGCGATGGCCTCGTCAGGGACCATGCCGCCGGACTGCTCGATGCGGGCATCCGCCTCGGGCCCAAAGGCCGGGGGGCTGATCTGGATCTCGGCAAGGCTCTCCGGCGACGGGTCGCGCCCGGACCAGCCGTTAGCCGGTTCCCGTTTCGAACCGGCCGGTATGTCCGTAATCCCCAGGATGTCGGCGAGTCGATCTTTCATCGGAAATTGACCGGTCTGCGCATCACCCTCCCCTTGATCCCCTCCCGTCGAGGGAGGGGAAACGAGTGGGCCGTTTCTTCAAAGCAACCAGGAGCGCATCATGTCAGGGTGCGCATCCACGTCCAATTCTTTCCTTGCCGGGCCGCACAGCAATGCAGGGCAAGACGGCGAACAAAGGAGTCAACAAGAGGGGAAATGAAAGAGGTATGCCGTGCCTTCCGCGCGGGCCATGCGCCGGCAGACACCATGACGTCATAGACCGCGGCGCGGCATGGCCCTGCCCCGGTCAACCGTCCGACAAGATTGGCGTGATTGCGATACCCCGATTCCGGCCTTCCCCTCCATCGGCCGAATCCAGATGAATCATAGATCGATTGGATCGATCCGTAAAGCAAAAAAATGGGACGGGGGTTGCCTCCCCGTCCTTTTTGCTGTAGAGGTGTCCCATCTCTGCACTTCGAAACAGGGGGTGGCCATGGCGATCGTCACGTTCCGAGCCGAATCGATTCTCAGGGAGGGCCTTTCCGTGGAGAACCGGGCGGGCAAGTTCACGGTCCTCATGGACGAGCCCGAGACACTGCGGGGGACAGACACGGGGATGAACCCTGTCGAGATGCTGCTGTGCTGCCTGGGGGCCTGCCAGTGCATCGTGGCACGCCTGTTTGCCAAGGCCCGGAAGATCCAGGTCCAGGACTTCCGCGTCGAGCTGGAGGGCGACCTGGATCCGGACGGGTTTCTGAGGGGCAAGGACGGCGTCAGGGCCGGGCTCCACGAGATCCGCTACACCGTTCACATCAAGACGGACGCGGATGAGGAAAAGGTCCGGGAATTCATCGAGTTCGTCAAGAGTCGATGTCCCGTCAACGATTCCCTGCTCGGGCACGTGCCCATCGTGCAGAAGGGGATCCTCATCGAGAGGTGAGGTCTATTTCCCCCCCCGGCGGGTCACGAAAGGCGGCGTTGGGGTTCACCATGGGGTCCCATGCGCATTTCGGGCAGTAGTAGGCAGGCCAGACGCACCCGCAGCCCGAACCGATCAGCTCGAACTGCGCGCAGGCCTCGCAGACGGCCTCCCCGCATCCCAGGCAGAGCACGAACACGGCACCGGCTCGGCATGAATGACAGGTTGTTGCGCCGTGCCCCATTCCGAAGTCCTTCCCGTTGGGCACCGCGCTCAGTGCGCCTTGGCCCGTCTCGCAGCGGCGGGTTTCTTTTCTTCAACCCTCTTCGTCCAGTCGCGGAACGCGATCAGGATCGTGTCCACGGCTCCCTCGATTCCGAGTTTCTCCGTGTTGATCACGAGATCGTAGTTCAGCGGGTCCATGGCGTCGGCCTGGAAATACTTCTTCACGAAGGCGATGCGGTCCCCGTCGCGCTTCTCGATGTACTTCTCCGCGTCGGGGCGTGACAGGTTGCGGATCCGCATCATGCTCTGGATTCGGTACTCGAGCGGCGCGACGATCCTGACCCGGAACGTCGTCTCCGGCGGCAGGATGTGGCCGGCGCCGCGCCCCACGATGATCGCGTTGCCGTGCTTGCCGATCGTGGCGATGACCCTCGTGAGGTGCTTCAGGTATTCGCTCGGCCAGAGGTGCCGGGAGACGAACATGGAGTTGATCCAGCTCTCCATGGTCGTCATGGCCTTCTCGTCCAGCGTCTCGACGACCTTCGTGCTCATCTTGGAGCTCTCGGCCACGTGCTGGATGATCTGCCCGGCCATGAGGTCCATTTTCGTCTTCTGGGCCAGTAGCCGCGCGATCTCGCTGCCGCCTGCCCCGGCCTGCCTCGAGATCGTGATGGTGTACTCGTTGACCGGCTTCTTCTCCCGCTGCCACTTCTCCAGCTGCTCCTGGACGATCTTCGCCTCGATCTCGCTGTCCTTGATCTGCACGTCCCGCGTGTAATCGGGACAGTTGACGTTGAACAGCTGGTCCGTGGCGACCTGGAAACGCTTCTGGCAGTGCTCGCGCCAGGCGCAGATGGAACAAACTTTCCGGTCCATGCTCATGGTTTTTCACCCCCTTCGGTCTGACAGGGGCCTTTCCCTGTCCTCACCCTGTTGATGTGTACCTGCCCCGTTTTCGGCAGTGCGGCATCATCCCGCCTTGACGGCCTGCTCCGCCCCGCCGAGGGCCTCGAATCCGCTCACGATGTCGAGCAGCTCTTCGGTGATCGTGCTCTGCCGCTGCCGGTGGAACTGGCCGAAGAGTTCCTCGAGACGCTCCTCGATGTTCTTCTCGGCGCTCTGCATCGCCGCCAGCCGGCTCGCGTTCTCGCTCGCCAGCGACTCGGCGAAGGCCCGGTAGAGCGAGACGAAGAGGTACTCCCGGATGAGCGCCCGGAAGATCGTCTGCCAGTCCATGGTGAACGTCGGGATCGTCCTGGATTCCCATTTCCTCCTCTCCAGGTTTTTCAGCCATTCCCGGTCGACGGGCAGAAGCTTGAGCGTCTTCGGCCGGTAGTTCGCCCCCGAGAGGTACTCGTTGTAGTAAAGGACCATGTTCTGGATCTGGCGCTTGAAGCGCCAGTCTTCCAGCAGCGTCGTGATGTCCTGGACCATGGGCGTGATGCCGCCCGTCGAGCCCGGCGTGCTGAGGACCTCGAGGACCCGGTACCCCGAGTCTTCGAGGATGTCGGCCACGCGGACGCCTACGGCGATGACGATGCAGTTCTCTTTCGGTACCGCCTGGGCCTTCATCCCCTCGACGGCGTGGGCGGCGATGATGTTGTTGAGCTGGCCGCAGAGCCCCTGGTCTGAGCCGAAGACGATGACGCCGAGCCGCTTCGCCGACGATGCGCGCAGGGGTGCGAAACTGCCCCGGCTTTGCTTGAGGACGACCTGGAGCCCCATCTCGACGGTGCGGTTGTACTCCGCAAGCGACTCGACGGCCTTCTGGTACTGCCGGATGCTCACGGCGGCCAGCGCCTTCATGGTCTTGACGACCCCGAGAAGGTCCTGTGCACTCTGGATTTTCCGCTTCAGCGCCTCACTGGTCTGCATGGCTCTCCTCGGCCTTCATGGATTCCGTGGCGGCCCGGGCCAGTTCGAGCAGGTGCTTCCGGTCGTCCGCCGCAAGCTTCTCCCCCATCTCGATCCGTCCGCAGAGCGCCGGGGATTTCTCGACCGTCTCCTTCCGCAGCGCCGCCTCCGCCTCGCCGATCCTGCCGAGAGGCACCGAGTCGAGCGTGCCGCCGGTGATGGCCAGCAGGGCCGCGATCTGCTCGGCCACCCGGATGGGCTTGTACTGGGGCTGCTTTAGGATCTCGCGCACCCGCCAGCCGCGCTCGAGCACCCGGCGTGTCGCCTCGTCGAGCCGCGTGCCGAACCGCGAGAAGGTCTCCAGTTCCTCGAACTGCGAGTAGGAGATGCGCAGGTCCCCCGCGACGGCCCGGTAGGCGGGAAGCTGGCACTTGCCCCCCACGCGGGAGACCGACTTGCCCACGTCCACGGGGGGCAGGATCCCCTTCTGGAAGAGCCGGGGCGAGAGGTAGATCTGCCCGTCGGTGATGGAGATCAGGTTCGTCGGGATGTAGGCCGAGATGTCCTGTGCCTCCGTCTCGACGATCGGCAGGGACGTGAGCGACCCGCCGCCGTGCTCCTTGCGCAGGTGCGTGGAGCGCTCCAGGAGCCTCGAGTGGATGTAGAAGATATCCCCCGGGAAGGCCTCGCGGCCGGGCGGGCGCCTGAGCAGCAGCGACAGCTCCCGGTAGGCCCGCGCGTGGTAGGTCAAATCGTCGTAGACGACGAGCACGTCGATGCCCTTGGACATGAAGTACTCGCCCATGGAGGTGGCCGCGTAGGGGGCGATGAACTGCAGCCCCGGCGGGTCCTCCCCGGTCGCAACGACGACGATCGTGTACTTCATGGCGTCGTGCTGACGCAGATCGGCGATGACCTTGGCGACGTCGGAGGCCTTCTTGCCGATCGCGCAGTAGATGCAGATGACGTTCTTGTCCCACTGGTTGATGATCGTGTCCACGGCGATGGCCGTCTTGCCCGTCTGGCGGTCGCCGACGATGAGCTCGCGCTGCCCCCGGCCGATGGGGATGAGGGCGTCGATCACCTTGATGCCCGTCTGCAGGGGGGCCGTGACGGGGTCTCGGGCCATGACGGGGGGCGCCTCGCGCTCGACGGGCAGGCGCTTGACCGCCCGGACTTCCCCCTGGTTGTCCAGCGGGCGTCCGATGGCGTCGACCACCCGGCCGATGAGGCCCTCGCCAACGGGGACGTCGAGGATGCGCTCCGTGCGGCGCACCTCGGAGCCGGCGACGATGTGCTCGCTGGGGCCCAGGAGGATGATCCCGATCTCGTCTGGGTCGATGTTGAAGACGAGCCCCTGCACGTTCTTCGGAAACAGCACGACCTCCTCGGCCTTGATGTTGGGCAGCCCGCCGACCCGGACGATGCCGTGGCCGACGTACTTGACGATCCCCACCTCGCGCTCCTTGAGCTCCGGGTGCTGATCCTCGAGGACCCGGTCCATCGTCCTGAAGGTGTCGTCGAGGAATTCCTTCAGCTCTTCCTTCTCTCTGGGTATGCTCATGGTCTCCCCCTGCTATCGCTTTTCCTGCGCTTCCTCGTAGAGGGCGTGGTAGAACTTCTCCTCGAGGGAATCCAGGTAGTCCTTGATGCTCCAGGCGATCTTGTGCCCGTCCGACTTGAGCTCGTAGCCCGTCATCACGTCGTCGGCCCGCTCGAAGACGACCTGGGCGCCGCCCGCGATGTACCGGTGAATGGCCTCGTCGAGCTTGCGCTGCTCGTCCGGGGGGATGTCGAAGGCGCTCTGCACGGTGACGATCCCGCCCTCGCCGATCGAATCCCGGAACTTCCTGCGCTCCGTCTCGTCCATCGTCTCGATCCGCTCCATGAGGATCTCCACGATGCGCTTCTCGAGGTCCATGTCGGCCAGGTCCTTGAGCACCCGGCGCGTGATGGCGTAGATCTGCGTGCCCGCCATGCGCCGGAGCTCCTGCAGGAAGGCGTCCCTCTCGGACCGCAGCGTCTCGATCCACCGGGCTTGCATCCGGTCCACCTCCGCCCGGGCCAGGTCGAGCATCTCCTTGCGGCGGGTCTCCGCCTCCTCGCGCGCGCGGTTCATCATGGACTCGAATTCGGCTTCCAGGGCCCGCAGGCGCTCCCCGTACCGGGCCTCGGACGCGCGGGCCGCCTCGCGGGCCTTCTCGGCCTCCTCGAAGGTGCTTGCGATCTTCGCCTCACGCGCATCCATGGCCTGGATGATCCGCCCGTAGAGGAACTTCTTCAGCAGCCACAGAAGCAGCAGGAGGTTGACGATCTGGCACAGGAAGACAAACCAGTCGATGTGCATGGATCAGCCTCCTGCTTTTTTCATCACGTACGTCCAGAACGGGTTCGCGAAGACCAGGATCATCGAGATCACGAAGCAGTAGATCGCGATGGACTCGATCATGGCCAGACCGACGAAGAGGGTGCGGGTCAGCGAGTTGCGCTCGTCGGGCTGCTGCGCGATCGAGTTCAACGCACCCTGGACGGCCCGCCCCATGCCGAACCCGGGGCCGATCGCTCCGATTCCCATGCAAATTCCCGCCGTAATGATCGACGCCATTGCCACAATGCTCATGCTGTCCATACCGATCCTTCCTTTCTTTCTAGATTTTCACGGCTTCCGTGTCTTTCTTCGGTTTGTGCCCCGCCTCCTCATGGCTCTGGGTGGCCGAGGCGATGTACACCATGGCCAGGATCGCAAAGATGTAGGCCTGGATGACGCCGATCAGAAGCCCCAGAGCCTGCATGATGACCGGGAAGAACAGCGGGGTCACGGCAAGCAGGATGGCGATGACCTTCTCGTGGCTCATCAGGTTGCCGAAGAGCCGGACGGCCAGGGCCAGGGTCCTCGAGAACTCCCCCATGACGTGGAAGGGAAAGAAGATGAACGTCGGCCGGAAGTACTCCTTCAGGTACTCCACGATGCCGTTCTTCGCGATGCCGTACATCGGGACGGCGACGAAGACCATGATCGCCATGGCCGCCGTCGTGGTCAGGGACGAGGTGGGCGCGACGTAGCCCGGGATGAAGGTGAAGATGTTCGAGAACAGGATGAAGAGGAAGAGCGTCGCGATGAAGGGGAAGTACGTGTCGGTGCCCTCGTGGGCGATTTCCCGGATCTCCGCGCGGATGGTGCCCACGATGACCTCGAGCAGGTTCTGCCAGCGGCTCATCGTCCGGTCCGTAGAGAGGTCCTTCGTGATCACCATGGACCCGCCGACGAGCAGCCCCATGATGAGCCACGTGTAGAGCAGGGTCGCGTTGATCGTGACGAATCCCCACGTGAAGAGGATGACCTGGTCGGGGCTGATCTGGTCAATGGCTACGATTTCCATGCGTCCCTCCGAGGATGCCGTACGAGGTGTGCCCGAGTTTTCGCACGAGGATCTCCCGCGCCAGGATGAACCCGGCCACCGCCGCGGCCAGGGTCACCCAGCCGCCCCGGGCCATCACCGCAAAGGCCGCCAGGGCTGCGGTGAGCCGCAGGAGAAAGCTCAGGGTCATCCTGCGCAACGGGTTTCCCGCGCCTGGCAGGCGCCGGACCGTCTCCCAGAGCCCCCCGAAGAACAGGGCCCCGAGGGCGATTCCGGCCAGAAAGGCAAGCAGCCCGTTTCCCACTGCACTCTCCTCCAGTTCGGCCCGTCGGGCCCGGGGCCGGCCCCAATGCCGCCGTCACCCCGGACCCACACGGACAAAGGGGGCTGAGGGTTTAGTCTTTGATGATGTCCTGCCGGGCCCTCTTCACCCAGTACCAGGCGTTCATGCACCCGAGGGCCACGCCCATGATGAGCAGCATCAGGGTCCACGAGAACCGGCTGGGCCACGTCCGGTCGATCCAGAGCCCGAGGGCCGTCATGACGAGGGACGGGATCGCGACGGACCACCCCACGATGCCGAACATCCCCAGTCCGAACCAGATCGTCTCGTCCTTCTGGGTCTTTCCCTTGAGGCGCCGCGCCTCCTTCCGGCCCACCTGCCGGGTGTACTCCTTGGCGGCCTTCTCGCGCCGTTCGCTCGGGGTCAGGTGTTCGTCACTCATACTCCCTCAACTCCATGAATCTCCGGAGCAGGTCGAGCTCCAGTTTCGCCGCGGAGGACCGCGCCTTCTTCTCCCGCTCGTCGAGTTCCTCGAACTGCCGCGTCACGATGTCCTTCAGGGTCCCCAGCTCGTCGCTCTGCGCCGCGCTGCGGACCGACACGAGGACCTCCGGCCCCTTCTTGACGATGGTCCCCACGTCGACGGCCAGGTAGTGCTCCCGGCCGCCCGCCTGGTACGACAGGACGCTCGGCACGAGGGCCGCCGTGAAGTCGACGTGCTGGGGCAGCAGGCAGAAGAACCCGTTCTCGGCCTCGGCGACCACCTTCGAGACCTCCTCGACGAGAAACACCTCGGCGGGCAGCAGGATCTTAAGCCTCATCTTTCTTCGCCTCGTCGATCGTTCCGATCATGTACAGCGCGCTCTCGGGGTAATCGGCGAACTCGTCGTTGAGGATCCGCTCGCAGCCCTCGAGGGCCTGCTCGCGGGTGACCATGCGTCCGGGCTTGCCGATGAACTGCTCCGTCGTGAAGAAGGGCTGCGTGAAGAACCGCTCCAGGCGCCGCGCCCGGAAGACCGTCCGCTGGTCCTCCCGGGACAGCTCGTTGATCCCGAGCATGGCGATGATGTCCTTGAGCTCCTCGTAGATCGTGAGGTTGCGGCGGACCTCCTGGGCGATCCGGTAGTGCCGCTCGCCGGCGATGTTGGGCATGAGCATCTTCGAGCCCGACTGCAGGAGGTCCACGGCCGGGTAGAACCCCTCGCTCGCCCGCTTGCGGGACAGCACGATGGAGGCCGTCAGGTGGCTGAAGGTGTGCGAGGCCGAAGGGTCCGTGAAGTCGTCCGCCGGCACGTAGACGGCCTGGATGGAGGTGATGGCGCCCGTCGTGGTGTTGCAGATCCGCTCCTCGAGCTCGGCGAGGTCGGAGGCCAGCGTCGGCTGGTACCCCAGGCGCGAGGGCAGAAGCCCCATGAGGCCCGAGACCTCCTGCCCGGCCTGGATGAACCGGAAGATGTTGTCCATCATGAGGAGCACGTCCTGGCGCTCGTCGTCCCGGAAATACTCGGCCATCGTGAGCGCCGTGTGGCCGACGCGGAAGCGGGCCCCCGGCGGCTCGTTCATCTGCCCGAAGACCATGACCGTGTTCTTGAGGACCCCCGCCTCCTTCATCTCGCGGTAGAGCTCCTCGCCCTCCCGGCACCGCTCCCCGATGCCGCAGAAGATGCTGATCCCCTCGTGGCCGCTCACGACGTTGTGGATCAGCTCGGTGAGAAGAACCGTCTTGCCCACGCCGGCACCCCCGAAGAGCCCCGCCTTGCCCCCGCGCTCGAGGGGCGAAAGCACGTCGAGGGCCTTGATGCCCGTCTCAAAGATCTCCGACACGGTTGACTGCTGGGTGATCGGGACGGGCTCCCGGTGGATAGGGCGTGTTTCGGCCGCCTCGACGGGCGGCCCGTTGTCGATCACCTCCCCGAAGACGTTGAACACGCGGCCCAGAAGGCCTTTGCCGATGGGCACCCGGAAGGGCTGTTCCGTGTCCAGGACGGACGACCCCCGGGAGAGACCCTGGGTGGGGGTCAGGGCGATCCCCCGGACGACGTTGGCGTTGAGATGGGCGGTGACCTCGATCCGGATCCGGTTGTCGTCGCCCGCCCGCAGCACGTGACGGATCTCCGGCAGACGGTCGGGAAACCGCACGTCGACGACGCTGCCTCTGACGGATACTACGGTGCCTCTGTGTTCCACGTTTCTCTTCCCCCTCGATGTTGGTGTCGGTCGGACGGTTTGACCCGTGACACCCGCCTACTTCGGCCGCTCCCCGGCGGGCTGCTGCCGCCCGCCCGGCCGGCCTTCCCGGCGGATGCGTTCCTCCGTTTCCCGCTTCATGAGCTCCTCGTACCGCTCGGTGATCACGTACGTGGCGTAATCGAACATCAGGATGGTCCGCGTCAGGCTCTCGGCGGCCTGCTGGTGCTCCACGGCCGAGACGAACAGCGACTGGAACTCCGCGTAGAGCCAGATGTGCCTCCGCATCAGGATGAGGGCGTAGATCGCCTCGTGCAGCGGGATCCCCTCGGCATAGCGCCCGTCGGCGTACTTGGTGAAGAACTTCCGGGCCGCGTCGTAGGGTTTCTCGGCGCTGAAGAGGCTTCGGAAGTTGCGGTAGAACGCAGCGGCGTGCGACAGGGCCTTCTCGTCGGAAAAGTTGTGGTAGGAGGGGGTCTTGGGGTTCATGCGCACGTCGCCGAGCCACTGTGAGGCGATCCGGTCGGCGTGCTTCTCCGTCACCTCGATGAGCTTCGTCGCGTACCCCTTCATGATCCCCCGCCTTCCGGCGGCACACTCCCCGTGCCGCGAAACGGCTGCCCTGCGGGAACTGTCCCGGGCCGCCTGCTAGGTCTCAACGGCGGACCCCGCCTGGGGCGCCGTCCTGTAGAGGACCTCGATCTTCGAGAACCCTTCGGCCAGCAGCGCCACCACCGTGGAGACGACGATGAACATGATGGCGCGGATCAGGTCATCCGTGAGCGGGACCTCCTTCATGAAGATCAGGTGGCTCACGACAAGGATCAGGCCCAGCAGGGCGGCCACGACGATCCCCTTTTTCCTCCACCAGATGGATGCGAGCACGATGGGGATGTAAAACAGGTGTGTGAAGATGACCCCGCTGGCCATCACCGCGTGGTAGTAGTAGGTCAAAAAGCCGCAGGCCACGAGAAGGCAGGCCATGATGCCGACCTTGCTCCCCGTGAAACTCTCCTCCATGCCGAGGGCGCGCAGGGCCGAGAGCTGCCTGTCGACCTCCCCCCGGATGAGTTCCTGGTAGCGGTCCGTGATGACGTAGGTGGCGTAGTCGAACAGCAGGATCGTGCGGTTGAGGCTCTCGACGGCCTGCTGCTGCTCGACGGCGGAGACGAACAGGGCCTGGAACTCGGCGTAGAGCCAGATGTGCCGCCGCATGAGGGTCAGGGCGTAGATCGCCTCGTGCAGGGGCACCCCGAGACGGTAGCTCTCGTCGGCGTATTTCGTGTACACCCGCCGCGCCTCCTCGAAGGGGTTCTTGGCGGCAAACACGGCCCGAAACTTCTGGTAGAAGTCGACGGCCTGCGGGATGGCCCGGTCTTCCGTCAGGTTGTGGTAGGAGGGGGTCTTGGGGTTTTTCCTCACGTCGGCGAACCATTGCCGGGCGATCTTCTCGGCGTTGGCCTCCGTCACGTCGATCAGCTTCGTCGCTACGGCCTGCATGGCGTCCCTCCTTGACCCTGTAGCGTCCTGTCCTGGTTGCCTTTCCTCCCCTGCATCGTCCGCCCGGCGTGCGCCCGGCCCGGCATCCCGGTGCTGGCTTCCGTCTTCGGCCCCACTGTACCGGGAGGCGCGCCGATGCACAATATGAATAGATCAGTAGGTTAGTATGAGGTATTTCCTCATACTGATGCGGCACCGGGTTTCGTGCGGCGGGAATCGATCCGGAAGCCTTCTCCTTGCCGGCCCTTCCTCAGCGGGAGTCTCGTGCATGGTTCCCCTCGTCTGTCGGGAGGGGACCAAGGGGGGCGTGAACGATTGCAGAGCCTCCTCGCCCATGCCCTCTCCCGGGAGGGGAGAGGTTGGGCGCGAAAGCCCGCGGGGCGGACGGGGTGCGCTACATCGCGGCGAGGTGGGAGACGAGGTTGGCCTTCTTGTTGCGCAGGCCCAGTTTCCTGCGGATGTTGTTGCGGTGGAATTCAACGGCCGCAACGGACATGCCGAGCAGCTCCGCAATCTCCTTGGTCGTCCGGCCCTCCTTGATCAGGGAGGCCACCCGGATTTCCTTGGGGGTGAGGTTCAGGTGCTTCGCGTGCAGGTTCTTGAGGAACGGCGAGATGATGTTCTCCAGGTTCGCCTCCAGGACCCGGACGTGGGCCAGCTGGATATCGGTCAGCTTTGTCTTCTTGAGCTTTTCCAGGTAGGGCGCCAGCAGCTCCTTCACGTTGTTGAGGATCATGTCCTCGACCTCGCGGCGGTCTTTCTCCCTCTGGTCCAGGAGCACCTTCATGGCGGTGTTGACCTCCTGCAGGCTCCGGGTCTTTCTCTTCAGCTCGCGCTCCCGCTTGCGGAGCTTCTGCTCGGCCTCCTTGCGCTCGATGATTTCCCGCTTCAGGGACTCCGAGAACTGCAGCAGGTCCATGGTCCGTTCCTCGACACGCTGCTCCAGCTCGTCGTGGGCCTTCTGGAGCGCGATCTCGCTGCGCTTGCGCTCGGTGATGTCCTCCAGGGTTTCCAGGGCCCCGATCACCTCCCCCGCGGCGTTGCGGATGACCGTGGCGGTGAACCGCACCCACTTGCCGTCCGCCAGCGACGGGAAGAAGTCCGTGGCCTCGTAGGCATCCTTGAGGAGCTTGGACTTGCTGAATTTCCCCTTGTACCAGCGTGAGATCTCGCGGATGTCCCCCTCGACGAGGAGATCGGCCATGCAGGGCCTCTCCCCGCTGTAGAAGGCCCTCCACTGCTGGTTCGTCCCGATGACCTCCTTCGCGGGAATCCGGCTCAGTTCCTCCAGGGCCCGGTTCCAGAAGAGCACGCGGTGGTCACGGCCGATCACGAACGTGGGGATGGTCGAGCCCTGCAGGATGCTGTGCAGTCGCTGCTCGCTCTCCATCAGGGAGGACTCGGCCGCTTTCTGCTCCGTGATGTCCTGGAGGGTCTCCACGGCGCCGACGAGCTCACCCTCGGAATTCCGGATGGCCGCCGCCGTGAAGCGCAGCCATCGACCGCCCTCTCCCAGGTCGGGGAAGAAGTCCGTCGCCTCGAAGGCCTCCTTGAGCAGCCGGGAGGGTGCCCCCTTCCCCGCGTACCAGCGCCTGATCTCGTGGAGCTTCTTGTCGATGATGAGGTCGGCCATGCAGGGGCGCTTCGACGCATAGAACGCCCGCCAATGCTGGTCCGTCCCGACGATGTCATCGGCCCGGATGCGGCTCAGCTCCTCCAGGGCGCGGTTCCAGAAGATGACCTGGTGGTCCCGGTCGATCACGAAGGACGGGATGGGGGACCCCTCGAGAATTTGGTATAGCCGCTGCTGGCTTTCCCGGAGGGCCTCCTCGGCGAGCTTCTGTTCCGTGATGTCCTCCAGCGTCTCCACCGCGCCCACGATCCCGCCGCGGCTGTTCCGGATCAGCGTTGCCGTGAACCGCAGCCACCGGCCGTCCTCGCCCAGGTCGGGGAAGAAGTCCGTCGCCTCGAAGGCCTCCGGGATCAGGGCCGACGGCCGGACCTTGCCCGCATACCACCGCGTGATTTCCCGCTGTGCCCCGTCGACGAGAAGATCCGCCATGCAGGGGCGCTGCTTCTTGTAGAATGCCCTCCAGTGCTCGCCGGTGCCGATGACCGCCGAGGCCGGGATCCCGCTGATCTCCTCCAGGGCCCGGTTCCAGTGCAGGACCCGGTGTTCGCGGTCGATGACGAAGGCAGGGATAAAGAACCCGTCGACGATTCCCCGCAGGATGCTCTCGTCCGTGACGAGCGGCCCGCCCGCCTCTCCGCCGTTGCCCACCGTGCCTTTCATCGGGACCTCACCTCCTCTTTTCTTCCTTTCGCACCTCGTTGGCCATGCGGACCAGTTCCCAGTATGGCGGCCTGTAGCCGTGCGTCTGTCTGAATGAGTCCGCCCGGGCGAGAAGGGCCTTCTTCATGGCCCCGTGCCGCGCGGAAAGCTCGATGTTGCGGAGCGCCGCCATGGCGTCCATCCCCTCGGGGACGGGCCCGACGCCGCCGAAGAGGTTGAGCAGAAGGCTGTAGCCCTTCGCCATCCTCACCACGGCCAGCTTCCACCAGGGCGCCGGGATCGTGTCCCCCTCGTCGGCGCCTTCCAGCATGGCCTCGATGACGGCGTTGTCCACGTGGTCTTGCCAGAGGGTATCGGGGTCGCGCCACTCGGCGACCACCGTGAGCTGCGGGTCGTACTCGAGATCGGCGGGCGCCTGTGTCTCGAAGTGCGTCACCCCGAAGTAGGAGAGCCACCGAACGACACCCGGAGCGGACATGCGCGTCGTCCCCTTCCAGAGATCCACGCCGTGCTGCCCGTAGGCCCAGGACACCGCCTCGGAGCAGAACCATTTCGAGGGGTCCCGGAAGTCCATCGCGAAATCGTAGGGGATGTGCCGGCTCTTCGCCTCCTCGTAGGCCCTTTTTGCCGCCTTGTGAGGCAGCATCGGGTCGGCCTTCAACTGCGGCAGGTCGGGCCTCGGCCGCAGGACCATGATGCGCAGTTTCTTGTCCCTGATGTACTCCTCGACCGTCGAGACGACAACCCCCATCTCGATGTGGGACTCGACGATGCCGGGCGACCCGGTCCTGTCGTCCACGTACAGCAGGGCCACGTGGGAGAAGTTTCCCGGGTAGTCATTTCCCCGGGCGATCAGGGCCGACGTCGGCGCGCCGCCCCGCGAAACGAGGATATCGCCGCTGCTGAGCGTCAGGCCCAGGAACACGACGGCCGGGGTGACGGAGTCCACGTCTTCAGCCCGGATGAGCCCGGGATAGGACCCCTCAGGGGCCTGGAGCATGACCTCCTCCAGGGCCGCCCGGCCGCCGTAGAGCATCCGGTAGAGCCGGTCGCGCACGATCCGGTCATTGAGGTCCCAGGCCCGGGACTGGCGCTTGAGGGCGCTGCGCTCCCTCGTGACGAGATCGATGTAGTCGGGGATCCGCTCCGGGCAGGCGGCCACGCGTGTCCCCAGGCTGAAGGTGAGGCTCTCCAGCCTGTCGAGAAGGGCGGCTTCCGGTTTCACCGGCGAGACCGCAAGGACAGACAGGTATTGCCGGGCCTGCCGGAACCTCTGGGCGGTTCCCGCCTGCAGACCCCTGCAGCCGATCTCCCGTGCCTGCAGGTAGGACGCCTCGAGGGCTTTCCACTTCTCATCCTGCTTCCACGTGAAGGGCTCGCCAGCCGCCCCTGCCGGCACGGGCGGGTCAGGCGCAGGAATGGAGAGGACGGCCAGGAGGACAACAAAAGCCAGCAAGATCCCCGCCGCGAGGTTCCTCTTTCTCATGACGACATCTTCCTCTCCTCCGGGTGCAGGCGCCCTACGGGACATCCACCAGGAACATAGCCGATTTCATTCCCGTGCTCAACTGCTTCCTGTGCAAATAAGAGCGAGGGTCATGATCTTTCATACTGGGCGGGCTAACCATTTATTGCCGGGCAAAAGGTTTTCTGCTACGAGACATCTGAGCCGTCTACATCGCTCAACGCAGTCCATCCCAAGGTATTCACCCATCCCCCGCAGGGCTTTCGCCCGCTGCGATTTTGCTTGGCAGGAGGTGCGCGATGACTGTGATCAGACCGACGCGCGCAGCGGCCCTGATGGCAACGGTGACGCTCTTCGTGTTGTCCGCCCTGTCCTGCCCTGCCCTTTCAAGCGGAGCGGAAGACCCGCCGGCGCTGTACAAGATACCCGGAAGGCCGAAAGTCGGCCTCGTCCTCTCCGGCGGCGGCGCCCGGGGGGTGGCGCACATCGGCGTCCTCAAGGTTCTGGAAGAGCTCCGCGTCCCCGTCGACTTCATCGCCGGCACCAGCATGGGATCGCTGGTGGGCGGCCTCTATGCCTCCGGCATGTCGCCCGGCGAGATGGAAAAGAGGATCGAGGCCATGGACTGGGAGGACATCTTCCGCGACACCCCGACCAGGGAGTACATCCCGTGGAGGCAGAAGCGCGACGACTTCAAGGGGCTTCTGGGGCTCGAACTGGGATTCCGGGACGGGAAAATCCTCCTGCCCATGGGCACGACGTCGGGCTACAAGCTCGAATTCCTGCTGACGGCCTTCGTCGGCCTCGAGCAGGGCCGGGCCTCCCGCAGCTTTGACGCCGTCCCGATCCCCTTCCGCGCCGTGGCGATGGACCTGGAGGACGGACGCATGAGGGTCTTCGACCGAGGGGCCCTCGTGATGGCCATGCGGGCCAGCATGTCGATCCCGGCCGTCTTCGCCCCCGTGGAGATCGACGGCCGTCTCTACGTAGACGGGGGCATGGTGCGAAACCTGCCCGTCGACGTGGCCCGCGAGGCCGGCTGCGAGGTCATCATCGCCGTCAACCTGGGCACGACCCCGCGCCGGCGAGAGCAGCTCACCTCGGCGGCCTCCGTGGCCCTGCAGGCAATCAACCTGATGACGGACCAGAACGTGAGGGTTTCCCTCGGCGAGCTGACGGAGAAGGACATCCTCATCACCCCGCAGCTCGGGGAATTCAGTTCGAGCGATTTCGCGGCGGCCATGAAGACGATCCCCATCGGCGTCGATGCCGCCCGCGCCGCGGGGGACCGGCTCAAGGCCCTGAGCGTCAGCGAGGAGGATTTCAGGGCCTGGCAGTCGAGCCTCGCCGCACGGAAGATCCGAGAGGTGGAGCGTGCCGACATCCGGGTGGCCGACACGATGAAGCGCGTGAACCCCGCGGTCATCGAGGCCGAGATCCGGCAGGAGCCCGCCCGCATCGAGGCCGTGATGGAGGGGCGGCTGGGCCCCGAGAGATCCTGGCTGGAGTCCTTCCACAAAAACCTGACAACCGTTTTCGGCCGCGGGGATTTCGAGCGTCTTGATTACCGCCTGCTCGACGACAGGGAGAGAAACACCATCCAGGTGGAGGGCGTCGAGAAATCCTGGGGACCGAACTACTTCAAGTTCGGCATCGGGTACGCGACGGACTTCCAAAGCGATCCGCGCCTCAACGCCGCCTTCATGTACCGCATGACCTGGCTCAACAGCCTCGGGGCCGAGTGGCGGACAGACGCCAGGGTGGGCTATGTCGACGAGATCCACACCGAGTTCTATCAGCCCTTCACCCCCCGGGTCGGCGTCTTTGCCGCCCCCTGGCTGGATCTCAGGATAGCGCCCATCGCATACTATTTCGGCAGCCAGTGGGTCGGTGAGTACGATGTCGGCACCTTCCGCGGCGGTCTCGACCTTGGCGTGCAGGGAAGGCTGGGCGAGCTGCGCGCCGGGTTCTTCCAGGGAAGGCTGAAGACGGACGGCAATTTCGGGGTTCTGTCCCTCGCGCCGTCAAGCAGCCTGGTGCCGGAGTACAATCTCCGGCAAGGGGGGTTCATGGGGCGGCTCGCGCTCGACCGGCTCGACAATGTGCATTTTCCCGCAACGGGCTTTTCCCTGATGGGCAGTTTCTTTGTCACCAACGAGGCCTTCGGCGCCGAGGACAACTACAACAAATACGAGCTGACCTTTCAGAAACCCTTCCACATCGGCCGGCATACCCTCACCCTCGGCCTCTCCTGGGGCGACAGCCCGGGCGGCACGCTGCCGCTTTACGATCTCTTCCAGACCGGCGGCTTCCTGCGCTTCTCGGGCTATGCCACGGACCAGCTCGTCGGCAGGGGCTACCATCTGGGCCGACTGGTCTATACCTACCGCTTTTCCGACCTGCCCGCCCCGGTAGGCCGCGGGCTTTACCTCGGGGGATCGTTGGAGGCCGGTGAGGTCAAAAACCGCTTCGACCCCACGACGGCGGGCGGCACCCTGTACTGCGGCAGTCTCTTCTTCGCGGCGGACACCATCCTCGGACCGTTCCACGTCGCCTACGGCCGATCCGACGATGGGAGCGGAAGCTTCTACGTCCTTTTCGGTGTCGGCATGCGGTGAGGCCGCTGACATTGGGCCCCGATCCGCTCCTCGCCCGTCCCGGCTCCGGTGAGGAGAGGGTTCCGGGGACTGCGATTCAGGGATGGACGGGGTGGCGTCAGCCGAGACCATCGAGCAGCCGCCGGGTGTGCCGGGCGATCATCAGCTCCTCGTCGGTGGGGATGACCCAGGCGCGCACCCGGCTTCCATCGCTGCTGATCTTCGGCCCGCCTGCCGCGTTGGCCCCCTCGTCGAGCTCCAGGCCCAGCCACCGGGAGGCCCTGCAGACGCGCTCGCGGATCGGAGCTGCGTTCTCTCCGATCCCCGCGGTGAAGACGAGCGCGTCGATCCCCCCGAGAGCGGCGGCAAGCGACCCCAGCTCGCGCACGATGCGGTATGCGAAGAGCTCCACCGCCTCGGCGGCTCTCGGGTCGGCGCTTTGCAGCAGCGTCCGCATGTCGCTCGAAATCCCCGAAACGCCCAGCAGGCCTGACTCCTTGTAGATGAGGGTTTCAAGGTCCCGCGCGCTCATGCCGCATTCGTCCATGAGGTAGAGCATGACGCCCGGGTCGAGACTGCCGCATCGGGTGCCCATCATGAGGCCGTCGACGGCGGTGAACCCCAGCGTGCAGGCCATGCTCCTCAGGCCGAGCATGGCGCACAGGCTGGCGCCGTTGCCGAGATGCGCCACCACGGTCCTTCCCTTCGCCGCCTCCGGGTCGATCCCCGGCAGGACCGAGGCGATGTACTCGTAGGAGAGCCCATGGAACCCGTAACGCCGGATGCCCTGCTCCGTGAGCCTGCGGGGCAGGGCGAAGGCCTGCGCGACCGAGGGAATCGTGGTGTGGAACGATGTGTCGAAGCAGGCGACCTGGGGGATGTCCGGGAAGCGGCTTGCGATGTTGCGGATGGCCGCCAGGTTGTGCGGCTGGTGCAGGGGCGCCAGGGGCACGAATTTCTCGAGATCGTCGAGGATCTCCCCGTTCACGACGATCGGCTCCGTGTACTCCAGCCCCCCATGGACGACCCGATGGCCCACGGCCCGGACCCGATCGGCCGAGCAGGCCTCGCTGCCGCACCAGGAAAAGACCGCCTCCACGGCCCCCTGCTGGCCGAGCTGCGTCCCGGCGGGCCACGTCCGTTCGCCGACGACCCTGCCCTCCCCGTCTTTCACCTTGAACCGCGGCTCCGTGAAGAGCCCCTCGACCTGCCCGTCCGCAAGGACTTGCAGCGTCTCCCCGCGCTCTTCGTAGAGGGTGAACTTCAGGCTCGACGATCCCGCGTTGAGCACGACGATGACATCGCTCATCGGTCTACCTCACCTCGTATTTGCCCTGCCTGCGGGCCTGGGCGACGATGGCCATGAGCGCCGCCGAGGCAAGCCGGGTGCGCACCGAATCCGCCCGGCTCGTCAGTACGACGGGAACCCGGGTCCCCAGCACGATGCCCGCCCCTTCGGCCCCTGCCAGGTATGTGAGCTGCTTGAAGAGCATGTTGGCCGACTCCAGGTCGGGCGCCAGCAGGATGTCCACGTCCCCGCTCACCTCCGAGCGGATGCCCTTGATCCGCGCCGCCTCGGTGCTGATGGCGTTGTCGAAGGCCAGGGGCCCGTCGAGGATGCCGCCGGTGATCTGCCCCCGGTCGGCCATCTTGCACAGGGCGGCCGCATCGAGCGTGGAGGGGATGCTGGCATTGACCGTCTCGACGGCGGAGAGGATGCCCACTTTCGGCCTGTCGATGCCCAGGGCATGATCCAGGTCGATGGCGTTCTGCACGATGTCCCTCTTGGCCGCCAGGTCCGGTGCGATGTTGACCGCCGCGTCGGTCATGATAAACATCTTGTGGTAGGTCGGGACGTCCATGACCATGGCGTGGCTGATCCGCCTCGAGGTCCGCATGCCCGATGCCGAGGGGACGATGGCCCCCATGATTTCGTCGGTGTGGAGGCTCCCCTTCATGAGCGACTCCACCTCCCCCGCGCGGGCCAGCTCGACGGCCTTCTCCGCCGAGGCGTGGCTGTGGGGCGTCGGGACGATCCGGAAGGGGGAAAGATCGATGCCGGCGGCCTCGGCAGCCTTCCTGATCCTCTCCTCGGGACCGACGAGCACCGGATCGATGATCCGCCTGCGGGCGGCCTCGATGGCCCCCATGAGCGACTCCCGGTCGCAGGGGTGCACCACGGCGCATGTGACGGGCTCGCAGGTGTCGCAGGTCTTGAAGAGATCCAGGAAGGCGTCGCTTCGCCGCAGCTCGATGTGATGGGGCGCGATGTCGTCGTATACGAGCCGCCTCGTCGGGGCCTCCACGAAGGTGACGCCTGAGATCAGCACCTTGCCGGACTGGTTTTCGCACCGTGTATCGAAGACCACGACATGGCCCTCCGGCCTCTTTTCTCTCACGGTCGCCGTGGCCGTGAGAGTATCCCCCACGGCGATGTCGCCGCTGAAGCTCAGCTCGCGTCTGAGGATCTTCGAGCCGGGACCCGGCAGGCGGGTGCCGATCAGTGAGGAGATGAGGGCCACGGCGCCGGCGGCCTCGGTCCGCTTCCCGTATGCCGGCACGCCCGCTGCGTCCTCCGCCTTGAGGTGAAAGGCGTCCACGTCGCCCGACACAGCGGCCAGCAGCTCGACCTGGGTTTTCGTCAGGGTCACCGTCATTTCGGCGGACTGGCCGATGCGGATCTCGTCGAAGGTCACATTCGTCAGCTCTTTTCGTTGCGGCATTCCTCCTGCTCCTTTCACGTCTCTGCGGTTATGCTTTCGAAACGCTCTTCGGCAGCCGGCACCCTGCGTGGCGATCCCGGTTGATGCCGGGGCAGGGCATCCCCCGCCCGCAACACCACCGAGACGCATCGGCACGGATGCAGAAACGGCCCGGCCGCCTGCGGCCAAACGGCATGGCCGCAGGGACAGGGTCCCGCCCCTGTTCGAGACTGCCTGCGCCGCACGCTCATTGAACTGCGCAAATGGTAATCGCTTTCGGCGACGCGGTAAAGGGTTTTCGAGAGCAAAGAAGGACGTCTCGTGGCTGTTGGGCACGTCCCCGTGTGCAGCCGTCCGGCATGCACGGTCTTGACCGACGGCGGGGTCTTGCGCGACAAAAAAGCCGCCTCGCCTTAAGGGCGAGACGGCTCTCTTGTCCTGGTGGGCCGCACAGGGATCGAACCTGCGACCCGCTGATTAAGAGTCAGCTGCTCTACCAACTGAGCTAGCGGCCCAGGAGTTTCGGCTTTCCTTATTTATGGCGCGCCCGGCACGACTCGAACGTGCGACCAACAGATTCGAAGTCTGCGACTCTATCCATCTGAGCTACGGGCGCTCATTTGCCCGTTCTATTGCTGGGGTGAGTGGAGGGACTCGAACCCTCAACCTTCGGGGCCACAACCCGACACTCTAACCACTTGAGCTACACCCACCATCTTATCTGGCGCGCCTGCAGGGATTCGAACCCGGGACCTACGGATTAGAAGTCCGTTGCTCTATCCAGCTGAGCTACAGGCGCACGTGACATTCCCGTCGCGAAGCGAGATTAATAAACGCTTTGCCCGGTTTTGTCAAGCTGGATTTCAACTTTTTTTCCCGTCAGCGCAGGACAAAGCCCACGGTGCCCTCGAACCGGTACCCCCTGGCGCCCATCCCCTCTCCGGCCGGGTCGGTCGTGAAGAAGTGCCGCCCCGTCCCGGGGTGGAACCACCGGTAGAGCTCCCTCGTTCCGGGAAGCCGGATCGTGGCGATGTTGCCGATCGTCCCGCCGTAGACGTAGCCCTGGAGGTTCTTTCGGCCTCCGCCTCGCTCCGTGGAGTAGTAGTGATCGCCGATCGCGGGGTTGTACCAGCGGTGCAGCTCCGCGGTCCCCGCCGTGCCGGGTCCGTAGAGGCGGAAAGCCAGTCCCTCGCGGCGGTAGGCGCCGATGTAGCGGGGGTCTTCCCTCTCGGGCCTCGACGTGAACAGGATGTCTTCCCCCCGGACGTAACGCCAGACCGCAAGGTGCTTCGGCGCCGCCTCGCCGGTGATGATGAACGAAACGGGAATCCGGATGGTCCCGCCGTTGGAGGTGATCGTGACGTGGTCCGTGTAAACGCCGGGCTTCAAATCGGCGAGGCTCATCCGGACCGACACGAAGTCCGTCTCCCGCGTGGTCGTACCCGACAGCGGGGTGAGGCGCATCCACGCCGCGGGCGGTGCCGTCACCCGTGAGTCCATCGCCGAGAGGCCTTCGAGGACGACGGACCCCTCCGAAACCTGCAGCAGAAGGCTGTGAGGCCCCTCGGGAAGGCCCTGCGCAACGGTTGCCTCGAATCGCCCGTCCTCGATGTCCTCGAAAACCAGTTCCCTGGGGGGCAGATCTCCGACCATTGCCCTCAGCGCGGCCGCTTCCGATGCAGTTCTTCCGGTGAGGACGGCACCCGATCCCCGGAACTCGACCCGCAGGGTGCAGCCGGGGGCTGCGGCCTTCGGATAGCCTTTTTCAGACGCCCAGGGACCCGTCAGCTGCACGGCGTCCTTCAGGGGTGCCGGCGGCGCGTAAGGGGCACCGGCGGACAGGGATTCGTTGTACAGCGAGATGTATCTCGTCCGGGCCGCTGCGGGCGGGACCCCGGCCCCGCCGGAGGATGCCTGCCAGCGCAGAACGCCCGCTCCCGTGTTCGATATGCGGATCCTGCGCGAGATCTCCCGCACCGGCTCCGTCTCCCCGAGGTCGATGCCCCGTGGCTCCGCCTCGAGTCTCGGCCGCGTCCTCGTTTCGGCGAGCGTGAACCGGAGGAACACGGTGCGCCCCCCGCTGTCGGATTCGATCCGAAGCGCCAGCCGCCAGGGCCCTTCGGAAAGCACCCGCCTCAGCACCAGGGATTCACCGCGCGATGTGAGCCGGATCTCCACCGTGTGACGGCCCTCTGCCGTTTCCTCTCTGAGGGAAGCCAGAAGGATGTCGACCCTCGACGGGAGGCCTGCCGTTTCCCCTGCGAGCCCGCTCCGGGAGGACTCCCAGTCGTCGGGCGCCACGAGGGTCCACCGGACCCTCTCCTCCGCAGTCGCGGTGATCTGGAACTGGGCCCGGGCCGTTTCTCCGGGGCCCAGGTCGCCGAGGTCGATCTCGCGGGCTGAAACGACGAGTGCGGCCTCCGCGTTCCCCGCTGCCTGCGGCAACAGGGCCACGAAGAGGCCCAGCACTCCGGCGGCGATGGCTCTCGCAAGAATCGTCATCGAGGTCTCCCGGGGCCTGCCCGGCACGAGTATTGCGAGCGGGCCGCTTGAAAATGCTTGACAGGCAGACCGCTGGAGTATAGAAGGTCTGCCTTGTACAACGTCGAGGTCACATGCTCTGTGGCGATCAGGGACGATCTGACAGCCTGGGTTGCGCTCAAGTCCGTCGACGGGGTCGGCAGTGTCGTATTCCGGAACCTCCTGGCGGTCTACGGGTCGCCCGCCAGGGTCTTCGAAGCCCCCCTGGACGAGCTGGAGCGAGCGGCGGGATTAAACCACAAGACCGCCCGCAACATCAAGGAATTTCGGGCCTGGGACCGGGTCCGCAGCGAGATCGCAAGGGCCGAGCGGGAAGGCGTTTCGATCGTCACCTGCGAGGACCCGGGGTACCCGGAGAGACTTCGGAGGATCTACGACCCTCCCCCGCTTCTCTATATAAAAGGAAGCCTGGAGACGGCGGACATCCCCGTGGCCGTCGTCGGGTCCCGAAACGCAAGCCCCTACGGCCGCTACGTCACGGAAATACTCTGCAGGGAGCTGGCGCAGCGGGGGGTGACCGTGGTCAGCGGCCTGGCACGCGGGATCGACACCTGCGCGCACCGCGGCGCGCTTTCGGCCCGCGGGCGCACGATCGCCGTGATGGGCTGCGGCATCGACGTGATCTACCCGCCGGAGAACCGAAAGCTCCACGGCGAGATCGCCGTGCGCGGCGCCGTCGTGACGGAATACCCCTTCGGCACCGAGCCCGACCGCCCGCACTTCCCGGCGCGCAACCGCATCATCAGCGGCCTCTCGCTCGGGGTCCTCATCGTCGAGGCGGGGGAGAAGAGCGGCTCGCTCATCACGGCGCAATGCGCGCTGGAGCAGAACCGCGAGGTCTTCGCCGTCCCGGGCGGCATCGATCTTCCCGGTTCCCGGGGCACGAACCGGCTGCTGCGGCAGGGGGCCAAGCTCGTGGAGAGCGCG
Organism: Syntrophaceae bacterium; assembly: GCA_013177795.1. Lineage (NCBI taxonomy): Bacteria > Pseudomonadati > Thermodesulfobacteriota > Syntrophia > Syntrophales > Syntrophaceae > Syntrophaceae bacterium. The sequence goes on from JABLXY010000001.1 coordinate 465,174, forward strand.
GAGGACATCCTCGACGAAATCCTGCCCCAGCTCGAGCACCCGCCCGCACCGATGCAGCGTGAGACGAAGACGCCGGCCGGCCGCCGGGGCGGGACGGAGAATCATGAAACGGGGCAAGAGCCCCTGACGGAGAACGAATCGCGGCTGCTCGGGTTCATTTCAGAAACGCCGCAGGATGCCGATACCCTCATCAACCGTGCGGGCCTGGCCGCGGCCGAGGCCCTTGCGCTTCTGTTGTCCCTGGAGCTCAAGGGCTACATTCTCCAGCTGCCCGGGAAGCGATTCAAACGGAAGGAGACTTGATGCCGAACGCGCTGATCATCGTCGAGTCGCCCACGAAGGTGAAGACCATCAAGAAGTACCTCGGCTCGGAGTATGATGTCCGGGCCTCCGTGGGACACGTGAAGGATTTACCGAAAAACAAGCTCGGGATCGACATCGAGCACGACTTCAGCCCCACCTACCAGGTCCTCGAGGCGAAGAAGAAAGTCATCGCCGAGCTCAAGAAAGCCGCCAAGGCGGCCGATTCGATCTACCTCGCCCCGGACCCCGACCGCGAGGGCGAGGCCATCGCCTGGCACATCGCCGAGGAGATCGGCACGAAGGGAAAGCCGGTCTACCGGGTGCTGTTCAACGATTTGACGAAGAACACGATGCTGGCGGCCATACGCAACCCCCTGCCCCTGGACGTCAACCGCTACGAGGCCCAGCAGACCCGTCGCATCCTCGACAGGCTCGTGGGCTACCAGATCAGCCCCATCCTCTGGAAAAAGATCAGCAGGGGTCTTTCTGCCGGCCGCGTGCAGTCCGTGGCCGTCCGGATCGTCTGCGAGCGCGAGGAGGAGATCCGCAACTTCAAGCCCGAGGAATACTGGACGATCACGGCGTCCCTCGAGGGGGCGAACCCGCCGCCCTTCGAGGCCAAGCTCGTCAAGATCGCGGGCAAGAAGGCCAAGGTTTCAGATGAAGCCCAGGCCCGGGATCTCGTCGGGAGGCTGAAGGAGGCCGACTTCACGGTCAGCTCGATCGAACGCAAGGAGACGAGGCGAAACCCTCTGCCGCCCTTCACGACGAGCAAGCTGCAGCAGGAGGCCTCGCGCTGGCTGCGCTTCTCGCCCAAGAAGACCATGATGGTCGCCCAGAAGCTCTACGAGGGCATCGAGCTCGGCAAGGAAGGCCCCGTGGGCCTCATCACCTACATGCGGACCGACTCGGTCCGCGTGGCCGGCGAGGCCGTCGCCGAGGCGCGCGCCTTCATCCAGGACGTCTACGGCAAGGACTTCCTGCCTGCCAAGGCCAAGGTCTACGCCACCTCCGAGAGGGCGCAGGACGCCCACGAGGCCATCCGTCCCACGTCGCTGGCCTACCGTCCCGCCGAGATCAAGCCCTACCTCTCGAGCGACGAGTTCCGGCTCTACCAGCTCATCTGGAACCGGTTCGTGGCAAGCCAGATGAACCCGGCCGTCTACGACCAGACCATCGTGGACATCACGGCGGGCGACTGCCTCTTCCAGGCGCGCGGCTCCGTTTTGAAATTCGCGGGCTTCACTATCCTCTACACGGAGGGGAAGGACACGGACGACGAGAACGGCAACGGCAAGCTGCTGCCGAACCTCACGGAAAAGGAGATTCTCAAGCTCCTGGAGCTCAAGCCCGAGCAGCACTTTACCCAGCCCCCCCCGCGTTTCACCGAGGCCATGCTGGTGCGTGAGCTCGAGGAGAAGGGCATCGGGCGGCCCAGCACCTACGCCACCATCCTCAGTACCATCCAGGAGCGCAATTACGTAAAGCTGGAACAGGGGCGCATCCATCCGACGGAACTGGGAATGCACGTCAACGAGTTTCTCGTGAAGCGCTTCCCGAAAATCCTGGATGTTGAATTTACAGCCGGCATGGAGGACCACCTCGACCAGATCGAAAAGGGCACGCTCAACCGGATCGACACGCTGAAAGAATTCTATGGGCTGTTGAAAAAATACCTGGATGAGGTCCCTCTCAAGCAGGAACCCAAGCCCACAGAGGATACCTGCGAAAAGTGCGGGTCCCCCATGGTCATCAAGTGGGGACGCAACGGGCGGTTCCTGGCCTGCTCCAAGTACCCCGACTGCAAGAGCACGAAGAACCTCAACGGCAACGGCGCCAACGGCCAGGCCGAGGCCAAGCCGACGGATGTCGCCTGCGAGAAGTGCGGCAAGCCCATGGTCCTCAAGGAGGGCCGCTTCGGGAAGTTCCTCGGCTGCTCGGGATACCCGGAGTGCAAGAACACGATGCCCTTCTCGACCGGCGTGCCCTGCCCCGAGGAAGGCTGCACGGGAACGCTCGCGGAGAAGCGGACGAAGAAGGGCAAGTCCTTCTACGGCTGCACCCGGTACCCCCAGTGCCAGTACGCAACATGGGACCGCCCGATCGCCGAGGCGTGCCCCGAGTGCGGCGCGGCGTTCCTCGTCGAGAAGTACAACCGCAAGACGGGCCGCATGAAGGCCTGCGTGAAGGAAGGCTGCGGGTTCAAGGAACCGCTCGCCTGAACTCGGAAGTTGTGAAGTTGGGAAGATGAGAAGTTGAGAACGAGTCGACCAAACGCATCTCGAGGCTGTTCCGAGCTTCTCAACTTCCCAGTTTCCAAACTTCTCCTATGAAGATCAAACCCATCATCATCATCGGCGGCGGGCTGGCCGGCTGCGAGGCGGCCTGGCAGTTGACGAAGCGCGGCCATGACGTCACGCTCATCGACATGAAGCCCGGCAAGCTCTCTCCCGCTCACCGCTCCCCGCGTCTGGCCGAGCTCGTCTGCAGCAACTCCCTGAGGTCCAACGACCTCTCGAGCGCCCCGGGCCTTCTCAAGGAGGAGATGCGCAGGCTCGACTCCCTCGTCATCGCCTCGGCCGACGCCACGTCGGTGCCCGCGGGCAAGGCCCTGGCCGTCGACCGGGCCTTGTTTGCGGAGCGGGTCGAGACGGTCCTGCTTGCGCAGAGGGGCATTCGTCTGGTTCGCGAGGAATGCACGGCGATCCCCGGGGGGGCGCACGTGATCATCGCCACGGGCCCCCTCACCTCGGATCCCCTCGCCTCGGCCATCGCGCGGCTCGTCGGCCAGGAAGCCCTGTATTTCTATGACGCCATCGCCCCCATCGTGGACGCCGCCTCCATCGACCGCACGAAGGTCTTCAAAGCCTCACGCTACGGTGAGGGCGAGGGGGACTATCTCAACTGCCCCCTCGACGAACGGCAGTACCGCGACTTCAGACAGGCCGTCCTCGAGGGACGGGAGATCGCGGCGCGGCCCTTCGAGGACGAAAAGTATTTCGAAGGCTGCCTGCCCATCGAGATTCTGGCCCGCCGCGGGGAGGACACCCTGCGGTACGGGCCGATGAAGCCCGTGGGTCTCGTCGACCCCCGCACGGGCAGGGAACCCTATGCCGTGATCCAGCTGCGGCAGGAAAACCGCGAGGGGACACTGTTCAACATGGTGGGGTTCCAGACCAAGCTCGCCTGGCCGGAGCAGCAGCGCATCTTCCGGATGATCCCGGGGCTCGAAAAGGCCGAGTTCCTCCGCTTCGGCAGCATCCACCGCAACACCTACATCAATTCGCCCACGCTGCTGACGGACACCCTGCAGCTGCGTGCCTGCCCCGACCTGTTCTTCGCCGGGCAGATCACCGGCGTCGAAGGGTACGTCGAGTCGGCGGCCACGGGGCTCCTGGCGGGACTCTTCCTGCACTGGATCCGGATCGGCGCCCCTTTTTCCATCCCCCCGCGGACGACCGCCCTGGGCGCGCTGCTGCGGCACGTCAGCCGCGCCGAAGGGAAGCACTTTGAGCCGATGAACGTGAATTTCGGGCTCTTCGAGCCCCTGGCCGGGAAAATCAGGAAACGCCTTCGCGGGGCGGCTTACGCCGATCGCGCCCTCTCGGACCTTGCGCGCTGGCTCAGGGAGTCTTCCCCCTGAGCCCGCTTGGCCCGCGTTTCCCCTGCCGCCCGTCCCCGAAGATCCTAGACAGGGCCTCGCGGGTGCGGGGCAGCGGATCGTCCGTTTGCGACAGGAACTCCTGGAGACGTCCTAGGTCGTCGATCGTGTCGACGTCGAAGGACGGCGGCAGGCAAAAGCAGGACAGCCCGAGGGAGCGGGCCCGGTCGACGGTCTCGCGCAGCGCCCTGCCGGTACCCAGCGCAACCCCGGTGAAGAGGTCCGCGGGGCAGCGGAGCCCGATCAGGTTGTAGCCCCCGTCGTCTGCGGGCACAAGGACGACGTCGTGATGCCGGAGCCCCTCGAATGCGGCCTCTACCTGCTCCGGCGGCATGTGGGGGCAGTCGGCTCCCATCGCGGCCACCCGCCGGTACCCTTCCCCAAACAGCGCGCCGAAGGCACTTCGCAGCCTTTCCTGCAGGCTCTTTCCTGACTGCCCCCGGCAGTCGGCCTTTCCCCCGAACAGGGCCCCAAAGGGGCTTTCCGGCGGCGTGAAAAACCACAGCAGGGGCCGCTGCTGCGAGCCGAACTTGGCCTCCAGGTCATCGAGGAAGGCCCTGTAGACGGCAAGGGTCCGACCGGATCCGAGGTCCCTTGCGAGCCGCCGCTTGACGGCCCCCGCCTCCGGGTAGCGAGCCATGATGACGAGAGCCTCGGGGGCCGATTTGCGGGCGTGATGGCTCATCCCCCCGGGCTCTCTGCACAAAAGCCGCTTTCGGTGACGGCGATGGCGCGGGCCGGGCAGGCCTCGGCGGCTTGCCGAACGAGGGCCCCGTGACGGTCCGGCTCCCTGACCTCGAAGACCGGCCGCATGTGCAGGCCCCACTCCAGGAACACCTCCGGGCAGGTGTTCACGCAGATCTCGCAGCCGATGCACAGTTCCTTTTTGATGATGACCCTCATCGCAGAAGGCTCTTTTCCTCAAGGCCGATGAGAAAGATCCAGGCGCACGGCACTATTTTATGCAGAGGGTAAGAGGGTTTGAAGGTAAGAAGGTTGGAGAAGCCGGGGGCATGCAATCGGTTTCCGACTCATCCCACGTTCTTACCCTCTCACCTTCTTACCTTCTCCGGTCGGATGAGTGCGCATCCTTTCATCAGCCTCACTCCACCAGCTTGTTGCGTATCGCGTACGTCGTCAGCTCGGCGTTGTTCTTGAGCTTCATCTTGTCCAGGATCCGCGAGCGGTAGGTGCTCACCGTCTTGACGCTGAGGCACATCTCATCGGCGATGCTCGATACGGTCTTGCCGGAGGCGATCATGAGCAGGATCTGGTACTCCCGGTCGGAGAGGGTCTCGTGGGGGGCCTTCTCGGTCTCCCCGTCGAGTTCATAGGCGAGCTTCTCCGCCAGCGAGGAGCTGATGTACTTCCCGCCGCGCGAAACCTTGCGGATGGCCGAGATCAGCTCATCGGGCGCGCTGGCTTTCGTGAGGTAGCCTGCGGCCCCGGCCTTGAGTGCCCGGATGGCGTACTGCTCCTCGGGGTAGATGCTCAGGATCAGCACGGGGATTTTCGGGTTCGTGAGCCTCAGCTCCTTGAGCACCTCGAGCCCGTTCTTGCCGGGCATGGAGATGTCCAGCAGGATGACGTCGTAGTCCTTTTTCGACACGAGACTGAGCACTTCCTGGCCGCTTCCCGCCTCGTCGGCCACCAGGAGGTCCGCCGTCTCGGACAGGACCTGCTTGAAGCCCTGCCTCACGATCGGGTGGTCATCGGCGATGAGAATCCGGATCATGCCTCGCCTCCTCTCCAGTTGGGCAGCCGGACCGTCACCGTCGTGCCCCTGCCCTTCTTGCCTGTGATCCGCACCTCGCCGCCCCGGAACTCGACGCGCTCCCGGATGCCGAGCAGCCCGAAAGACTTCGGCTTTCGGAGTTCTTCCTCGCGAATCCCCCTGCCGTTGTCTTCCACGACGAGCTCCAGGTCGTCCTCCAGTCCCCTCAGGGTCACCTGCACCCGGGTCGCCTTCGAATGCTTCGCCACATTCGTGAGCGCCTCTTGGAGAATCCGGAACACGGTGATCGAGGCATCCTTGTTGGGCTCCAGCTCCTCAGGTTCCACGGTGCAGCAGCACCGGATGCCCGTGCGCTTCTGGAATTCCTGGCACTGCCAGTCGATTGCCACGGGCAGCCCCAGGTGGTCGAGCATCCCGGGCCGCAGGTCCATGTAGATCCTCTTGACGGTCTGCATGGTCAGGTCGATGAGTTCCTTCATCGACTTCGTCCGCTCGTGCAGGTGTTCCTGTTCCGGCGGTATTTTCTTCTTGAGCAGGCTGATCCCCGTGTTGAGGGCCGTCAGGAGCTGGCCAAGCTCGTCGTGGAGCTCCCGCGCGATCCGCGTCCTCTCTTTTTCCCGGGCCGTCTGGAGGTGCATGGAGAGATCGCGCAGCCGGGCCCTCGAGCGCTCGAGCTCCTTCTCGAACTGCTTGCGGTACGTGATGTTCTCGAAAGTGATCACGACGCTTTCGTGTTCCAGCCTCTCCCCGATCCGGGCCGCGCTGATCATGCACTCGATCTCCGTGCCGTCCTTTTTGCGGCAGGGGTACTCGACGGCGAACGTCCTCCGCCTCTGCAGAGTGGAGTAGAGCAGCTGGGCGATCACCTCGAATTCCGCCTCCGAGCGGAACAGGATCCTTTTCCCCTGCCCGATCAGCTCCCGGGGCTTCCAGCCGAAGACCTTCTCGACGCCGTCGTTGGCGAAGAAGATCTTCCGGTCCCGCATCCCGACCACGGCGTGCGGGATCGACTCGAGGATCGAGGCCTCCAGGGCTTCGAGCTCGGCGAGCTTGCTCTGCGCCTCCTTCTGCTCCGTGATGTCCATCGAGTTGCCGAGGATGGCCCTTTTCCCCTGGAATCGGATCGGCGTCACCGTCTCCATGATCCACCGCACATGGCCATCCTTCGTGATAATCCGGAAGACGTTGGGCGTCCGTTTCCGCCCCCGCAGCATCGCCCTGGCCCTCTTGGCAACCAGCACCCTGTCGTCGGGGTGAACGAGCTTCATGGAACTCGCCCCGATCAGCTCCTCGGCGCGGTAACCCGCATAGCCAGCCCCGATGGGGTTGATGTAGAGGAACGTCCCGTCGTGCACCACGTACACCCCGACCTGGGAGTTTTCGGCCATGGACATGTAAACGTCCTCGGCCGCCTTCTGGTCCGTGATGTCCTCGTAGGTGATGACGACCTGCTTGTCGACGAGTGCCGGTCCGATGCGCGACGCCGTGAGGCGGCAGATGATCGGCGTGCCGTCCTTTTTCTTGCGCTTGACCTCGGCCGTGAACGTCCGCTGCGTCTCCAGGGAGCGGTAGAGGTTGTCCGCGCCGACGGCCCACTCCCGCTTCGTTCGGTAGAAAATCCGGGTGCTCTTCCCGATGACCTCCTCGCGCTTCCAGCCGAAGACTTTCTCGACGCCGTCATTGGCGAAGATGATCTGCCGGTTCTTCAGGCCGATCACCGCATGGGGGATGGACTCGAGGATCGACGCCTCGAGGGCCTCGAGCCTCGCGAGGCGCTCCCGCGCCTCGACCTGCCGTGTCACGTCCATCGACTGCCCGAGCACGGCGCGGCCTGCGCCGAAATCGATCGGGGTGACCGACTCCAGGATCCAGTGCACGCGGCCGTCCCGCCCGACGGTCCGGAACTCGTAGGGCTGCGTGCGCTTGCCCCGGAGCATGTCCCGCGCCTTCTTCGCAACCGCGTCGCGGTCCTCGGGATGGATGAAGTCGGCGGCCCTCTGCCCGATGAGTTCCGTGGGCTTGCAGCCCAGCCGGGATGCCGTGAACTGGTTGACGAAACGGAATCTCCCGTCCTTGATGATGTAGACGCCCGCCTCGGCGGTGACCGCCAGCGATCGGTAGAGCTTGTCCTCGTAGAGTTTTTCGTTCTCCGCCTTCTCGTACTCCATCACCTCCAGGCGGAGGGCCTCCATCTTCCGGAGGAGTTCTTCTTTTGTCAGGTGCTCGAAGGCCATGGGGTCTCCCGCGGTCCGCCCGCCGGGAAAACGGCGGTGCTACCGGTTCCTCTCGAAGATAATGCGCAGCCCGTCGAGGGTGAGATACTCGTCGACGACATCGATGCTCTTCGTCTCCGGGGCGATGATCTTGGCCAGTCCCCCCGTGGCGATGACTTTCGGGTTCGATCGGACCTCCGCCCTCATCCGCTCGACGATGCCGTCGACGAGTCCCGCGTAGCCGAACATGATCCCGGCCTGCATGCTGCTGATCGTGTCCTTCGCGATGATCGTCCGGGGCCGTTTGAGCTCCACGCGGGGCAGCTTGGAAGCCTTGTCGAACAGCGCGTCGCTCGAGATGGCGATGCCCGGGGCGATGCAGCCGCCCATGTATTCGCCTTTCTTCGAGACGTAATCGAAGGTCGTGGCGGTGCCGAAATCCACGACGATCAGCTCCGTTTTGTGCTTCTCGTACGCCGCCACGGCATTGACGATCCGGTCGGCGCCGACCTCTTTCGGGTTGTCGTAGAAGATGGGCATGCCCGTCTTGATGCCGGGCTCCACGATGAGGGGCTTGAGGTGGAAGTACTTCTGGCACAGGGGCTCGAGGATGTTGAGCATGGGCGGCACGACGCAGGAGATGATGATGCCGGTCAGGTTCACGGGTTTCGCGCTGGTTTTGACGGTTTTGTAGAGATTCACGATCAGCATGCCGTACTCGTCCACCGTGTGGTTGGCGACGGTCCGGATGCGCCAGTCGTACAGGAGTTTATCCCCGTCGAAGAGTCCCAGGACGGTGTTGCTGTTTCCCACGTCGATGGCCAGAAGCATGATCACAACCTCTCGATATAGATATCACCGGCGAGCACCTGCTGCACGCCGGTTTCCCCTTCCAGCAAGAGGGCCCCGGCGGGGTCGAGCCCCACGACGGTCCCCCGTTCGGTCGTTTTGCCGTGCACGACCTCCACGCGTTTGCCGACGAGGTCGGCGCACTGCAGCCATCGCTCACGGATGGCCTCGCCGCCGCCGCCGAGGAATACCCGGTACCAGCGCTCCAGGCTCTCGAACAGGCGGACGGCGAAGTCGAGCCGGTCGATCTCCCCGCCGGTCTCGATCCGCAGGGACGTGGCCGTCTCGCGGAGTTCCCGCGGAAGATCGAGCGGGCGCATGTTGAGGTTCACGCCGATCCCCACGATGAGGAAATGGACGCGGTCCCCTCTCGTGCGCATCTCCGTCAGGATGCCGCAGATCTTCTTCCCGCCGATGAGGACATCGTTGGGCCACTTGAGCCTCACCCGGCCGGGGCAGTACTGAGACAGCGTGTCGGCCGCTGCAACACCGGCCGTCAGGGGGATGAGCGATGCCCGGGCGGCGGGGATGTCGGGCCGCAGCACGACGGAGAGGTAGAGGTTCCCCGAGGGCGGTGATTCCCACGTCCGGTCCAGCCGTCCCCGGCCTTCGGACTGCGCGTCGGCCAGGACGACGGTCCCCTCAGGCGCTCCCTCCAGGGCCAGGCGCATGGCCTCGGTGTTCGTCGAGCCGACTTCCTCGTGAAACTCGATCCGCCGGCCGATGATCTTCGTGAGGAAAAACCGTCTGAGTTCTTCGACGTTGAAGTCCATCGGTCAGGGCTTTCTCTTGACCTTCAGGGAGATATCGGCGGCCCGAGCCGAGTGGGTCAGCGCCCCGGAGGAGATGCAGTCGACCCCCGTGGAGGCGATCGTTCTGACGTTGTCGAGGGTCACGTTCCCCGAGGCCTCGACCAGCGCCCTGCCGCCGATGAGGGCAACGGCCTTCCGCATGGCGTCGACGGGCATGTTGTCGAGCATGATCACGTCCGCGCCCGCCGCCAGCGCCTGCCGGACCTCGGCGAGGGTCTTCACCTCCACCTCGACCCTCACCAGCAGGGGGGCTCCTTCGCGGACCCGGCGGACCGCGGGCCCGATGCCGCCGGCTGCCACGATGTGGTTGTCCTTGATGAGGACCCCGTCGTAGAGCCCGTAGCGGTGATTGCGGCCCCCGCCGACCCTGACGCTGTACTTGTCGAGCACGCGCAGGCCGGGCATGGTCTTTCGCGTGTCGAGGATCACGGCCTTCGTGCCCGCGACGGCGTCGGCAAACCGCCTTGTCAGGGTGGCGATGCCGCACATCCGCTGGAACAGGTTCAGGGCGACCCGCTCGGCCGTCAGGATGCTCGCGAGCGGACCCCCCAGCGTCGCCAGGACCGTCCCGCGCCGGACCAGGTCCCCGTCCCTGACCGCAGACCGGAAAACGATCCCCGCATCGCGCACGCGGAAGACCTCCCGGAACACCTCGAGGCCGGCCACGACGAGGTCCTCCTTGGCCAGGGCCTGCGCCGTCCCTTTCTCTGACCCGGCCAGCGCGCAGGCCGTCGTCACGTCCCCCGAGCGGATGTCCTCCTCGAGGGCCCGGCGGATGATCTCCCTGACGGCCACCATTTCCAGCATGATCGTTCTTGCTTGGCTCTGCAGGGTCTTGTTTCTCCCTTGCTTCTTTGTGCTTCCTGGCAGTCTGCGATCACGGAAGCTATGAAGCTATGAAGTTGAGAAGTTCGGAGAAGCCATGCGCCTGCTCATGCTTTCAGATCACCCAAGCTTCCCAACTTCCCAATTTCCCAACTTCTCTTACAACTTCTTGAGGGCCTCCTGCAGGATGTCATACCTCTCGTTGAGCGCCCTTGCCCTCGCCTCTTCCTTGTCGATGACGGCCTGGGCCGCCTTCTGCCAGAAGTCGGGGTTCTCGAGCTTCCGGTTCACCTGGGCGAGCTCCTTCTCGACCTTGGCGATCTCCTTTTCGAGGCGCGCCCTCTCGCCGCTCTTGTCCAGCTGCCCTTCCAGGATGACGAAGACCTTCACGGGACCCGCCACCCCCGTGGCCGCATCCTTCGGCTCCTGCCCCGCGGACACGATGGAGAGGCTCTCGAGGCGTGCCAGGTTTACGACATAGCCCGTGCCGGACTCGAGAAGCGGCAGGAGTGACTTGTCCTCCGTCGTCACCACGGCCCTGAGCCTCTTCGAGGGGGAAATCCCTTTCTCGCCCTTGATGTTGCGGATCGCGCCCACGATCTCCATCAGGAGCCCCATGTCCCGCTCCGCGGCCTCGTCCCTGAACCGCTCGTCCACCGTGGGGAAGGGCGCCACCATGATGGAGGGGCTGCCGCCCCTTGCGATCTTCTGCCAGATCTCCTCCGTCACGAAGGGCATAAAGGGGTGCAGGAGCTCCAGGGCGGAGCGCAGCACGGTGATCATCGTCTCCTGCGCCGCGAGCCTTGCCTTCGGGTTGTCCTTGCCGTAGAGGACGGGCTTGATGAGCTCCAGGTACCAGTCGCAGAACTCCTGCCAGATGAACCGGTACAGGTGGCCCGCGGCGTCGTTGAAGCGGTACTCGTCGAGGCTCTGCGTCACGTCGGCGATCGCGTCGTTGAGCCGGGCCCGGATCCAGCGGTCCGCAAGCGAGTAATCCTCCCGGGCCGGCGTGACGGGCCCGTCCGGGTAGCCCTCGAGGTTCATCAGGCACAGCCGCGCGGCGTTCCAGATCTTGTTGACGAAGTGCTTGTATCCCTCGATGCGCTGCTCGGACATGCGGATGTCGCGGCCCTGCGCGGTGAAGGCGGCCAGGGTGAACCGGAAGGCGTCGGCGCCGAACTTGTCGATCATCTCCAGGGGGTCGATGATGTTGCCCTTTGACTTGCTCATCTTTTCGCCGTGCAGGTCTCGCACCAGCGCGTGCAGGTAGACATCCTTGAAGGGCACGTCCTTCATGATGTAGAGGCCCATCATCATCATGCGGGCCACCCAGAAGAACAGGATGTCGAAGCCGGTGATGAGCAGGCTCGTGGGATAGAAGGTCTTGAGGGCAGGCTTGTCGTCGGGCCAGCCCAGCGTCGTGAAGGGCCAGAGCGCCGAGCTGAACCACGTGTCCAGGACGTCCTCCTCCTGCGTCAGTTCCTTCCCCTTGCATTTCGGGCACGCCGTCGGGTCGTCGGTCTGCACGATCACCTCGCCGCAGCCCTCGCAGGTCCACAGGGGGATGCGGTGGCCCCACCAGATCTGGCGCGAGATGCACCAGTCGCGGATGTTGTTCATCCACTCGAAGTAGGTCGCATCCCACATGGAGGGGATGAGCCTCGTGTCGCCCCTGACGACGGCCGCGATGGCCTCCTTGGCCAGGGGCGCGACCTTGACGAAGTACTGCGCCGAGACGGCGGGCTCGACATCGGTCTTGCAGCGGTAGCACCGGCCGATATTGTGCGTGTAGTCCTCGATCCGGATGAGATAGCCGCCCTTCTCGAGGTCTTTCACGATGTTGCGGCGCGCCTCGTAGCGGTCCTGCCCCCTGTAGGGGCCGCCGTTTTCGTTGATCACGGCGTTGCCGTCCATGATCTTGATGATCTCGAGGTTATGGCGCCCGGCGATGGCGAAGTCCGCCGCGTCGCAGGCCGGGGTGATCTTCACGGCCCCCGAGCCGAAGTCCATGGTCACGTAGTCGTCGGCGATGATGGGGATCTCCTTGTTCACGAGAGGAAGGATCACCATTTTCCCGATGACGTCCTTGTAGCGCGGGTCGTTGGGGTTGACGGCCACGGCCGTGTCGCCCAGCATCGTCTCGGGCCTCGTGGTGGCCACGCTGATCTCCCCCGTGCCGTCGGCGAAGGGGTAGCGGATGTGCCAGAGGTTGCTCTTCTCCTGCTCGAACTCCACCTCGAGATCCGAGATGGCCGTGTGGCAGCGGGGGCACCAGTTGACGATGTAGTCGCCCTTGTAGATGAGCCCGTCGTGCCAGAGGCGCACGAAGACCTCGCGGACCGCACGGGAGAGCCCCTCGTCCATGGTGAAGCGCTCGCGCTCCCAGTCGCAGGAGCAGCCCAGCCGCTGGAGCTGATGCAGGATGACGCCGCCGTACTTCTCCTTCCACTGCCAGACGCGCTCGATGAACTTCTCCCGCCCGAGGTCGTGCCGTGTCATTCCCTGCTTGGCCAGCTCCTGCTCCACGACGTTCTGCGTCGCGATCCCGGCGTGGTCCGTGCCCGGCATCCAGAGGGCGTTGTAGCCCTGCATGCGCCGGTAGCGCGTCATGATGTCCTGCAGGGTGTTGTTCAGGGCATGCCCCATGTGGAGCATCCCCGTCACGTTGGGGGGCGGGATGACGATGCAGAAGGGCTTTCGGTCACTGACATCCTCCGCGTGGAAATAGCGGTTCTTGAGCCAGAACTCGTACCACTTCGCTTCAACGTCCTTTGACTCGTAGGTCTTGGGCAGCGCATTCGCGTCCATCGATCCCCCCATTCGATTGTCTCTGTGCGTTTGAAATCCTTACCGGCTCTGGTGCCTTCGGACTGACGGTAATGTCCGGTTTTCTATCCGGTCGGGCGGTTCAAGTCAAGGATTTTTCAAGGAATCGAGGCGTTTCGCATGCAGGGGCAGCGGGTTCACCGGCCGCGGAGAAAATCGGCCACCCGCCTGAAAACCGCATCGGCCGCTCCGGGGTGAAACCACTCGATCGCGGCCTCGCGCCGAAACCAGGTCATCTGCCGGCGGGCGTAGTGGCGGGTATCGCGCTGCATGGACCGGAGGGCTTCGTCGAGGGCCATCCCACCCTTCAGGTAACGGATGAAGTATCGATAGCCAAGCGTCTGTAATGGCTTTATTTTTTCGTCATACCCCATGGCGAGGATTTTCTCGGTCTCCGCAACCAGGCCCGCATCGACCATCTGCACGGCGCGGCTGTCGATGCGGCGGTACAGTTCCTCACGGTCCCGGTAGAGGCCGATCTTCAGGGCCTCGTAGCGGACGTCCCGGAAGCCGTGCCGCCGCTGTTTCACCGAGATGGGCTCCCCCGTCAGCTCGGCCGTCTCCAGGGCGCGGACGATCCGGACCTTGTCGCGGGGGTGGATCCGCCCGGCGGCCGCGGGGTCCACCCGCAGAAGCCGCCCGTGGAGGCTTGCGCTGTCCTGCCCTTCCAGGGCCTCGCGGTAACTCTTCCGGAGGCCGTCGTCGGGTGCGTCGATCAGGCCTCCCGTGAGGGTCCGGATATAGAGCCCGGTGCCCCCGACGACGAAGACGGCCTTCCTGCCGTCGAGATCCGCGATGATCGGGTCCGCCATCTCCCTGAATCGGGCGGCGCTGAACTCCTCGTCGGGTTCGACGACGTCGATGAGGTGGTGGGGAACCCTCTTGCGCTCCTGCGGTGTGGGCTTCGAGGTGCCGATGTCGAGGTGGCGGTAGACCTGCATGGAATCGGCGCTGACGATCTCCCCGCCGAACTCGGACGCCAGCGCCAGGGCTAGATCCGTCTTGCCGACGGCCGTGGGGCCGAGGAGGATGACGATTTTCGGCTTTCCTGGCTTCATCGAAGGAAAGGGCCCGGCAAGCATAATCCAACATGCACAAGAAGTTCAGAAGCTGGGAAGTTTAGAAGCTTGGACGGGCGCAGAAGGCTATTGCCGGGCTCTCCGCCCTTCCGTACTTCTCAACTTCAAAACTTCCCATCTTCCGCCCTTCAAGTCCGCTTGAACATCCTCTCGATCACCGAGGCGGGCAGCTCGACGAACACCGGCCTGCCGTGCGGGCAGTTGGAGGCGTAGGGGATGCCATCGAGGTCGCGGCACAGCCGCTTCACCTCGTCGGGGCTCAGGGGCTGGCGGGCCTTGACCGCCCCCCGGCATGCCATCCGGACGAAGATGCGGTTGCGCATTTCATCCCGGGGCAGGCCCGAATCGGCAATCGCGTCCAGGAGTTCCCTCACGAGGGCCCGCACGTCCGCGTCGCCCAGAAGGGCGGGCAGGGATTTGAGCGCCACCGTGTTGACGCCGAACGGCTCGACCTCGACGCCCGCCTCGAGAAGCAGGTCCCGCGACGCTGTGAGACGCTCGAAGTCCCCGGGGCTCATCTCCAGGATCTCGGGGATGAGGAGGCTCTGCGCCTCGAGCCGCTCGCCCTTCGACGCCTTGAGCCTCTCGTAGAGGACCCGCTCGTGGGCGGCATGCTGATCGAGAAGGATCAGGACGCCGGGCGCCGCAAAGGCGAGATAGGTCCCGTCGACCTGGCCCAGATAGTCCAGGGACGAAAATTGGAGCGGCTGCTGCGGGGCGGCCGCCTGCGCGAAAAGGCCGCCGGGGCCCGGGCTGAAATCGGGGACGTCCTCCGAAAGGCGGGAGGACGGCGACGGGCGGGCGGCAGCGAGCCCCGCCGAAAGGCTGTAGCGCCGCAGGGCCTCGGCCACGCCGGTCCGGCCGGGGGCCGGCTGCCAGCGGGCGCCATCGGGGGGCGCCGCATGCGGCACCGCCGTCGGCCTCACGCCCGTGAGGGCCTCGGCGAGTCCCTGCTGGACCAGATCCCGCACGTCCTGCGGACGCCGGAAGCGGACCTCCAGCTTGGCCGGGTGGACGTTGACGTCGAGCGCATCGGGCGGCATCTCGAGGAAGAGCGCGCAGGCAGGGTACTTGCGCGCCTCGAGGAGATTGCGGTAGGCGCTCATGACGGCCTGCGACAGCAGCGCGTCCCTGACGTAGCGGCCGTTGACGAAGAAGAACATGCCCCGAGTCGAGGAGCGGGTGAAATCGGGCCTCGTCGCGAACCCCGCAAGGCTGATCCCCGGCGCGCCCGCCTCGACGGCAACCAGGTGGTTGCGCAGGTCGCTGCCGAGCAGCAGGACGATCCTGTCGCGCAGGCTCTCCGTGCGGGGGACCTCCAGGACCGTCCGTTCCCCTGCCGTGACCGTCGCCCTCACGTGGCGGTGGGGAAGCAGGACGCGGACGATGACATCGAGGCAGTGACCCTGCTCCGTGGCGTCCTGCCGCAGGAACTTCCTGCGCACGGGCAGCGACTCGAAGATGCGGCTCACGGTGATCGTCGTGCCCTCGGGGCAGCCGACGGCCTCGCGTTCGAGGATGCGGCCGCCCTCCACGACGATGCGCGTGCCCTCCACGTCGCCGCGGCGCCTCGTGGCCATCTCCACGCGCGCGACCGCCGCGATGCTCGGCAGGGCCTCGCCCCGAAAACCGAAGGACCGGACGGCGTAGAGATCCTCGACGGTCAGGATCTTGCTCGTGGCATGCCTCTCGAAGGCCACGGGGACGTCCTCCGGGCTGATTCCGGAGCCGTTGTCAGCGATCCGGATCGACTCCTTGCCCCCGCCCCGCAGGTCAATCGCCACGTCCGTGGCGCCCGCGTCAACGGCGTTCTCCAGCAGCTCCTTCACGATGGACGAGGGCCGCTCGATGACTTCGCCGGCGGCGATCTTCGAGGCGACGGCCTCGGGAAGAACGGTGATTTTCCGGTTCGGCCCCATCATTGCCTTTCAGGGAAACGCATAATTTCCACACCTGACCCTGGACCCTGTCTTCAACGGTGGATGTGGCTCTGGCCGGTCAGGTATTCATTCAGGGCGACCTGCCAGGGACGCATGGTCCGCTGCGTCGCCTCCATGAACTTGCGGTTGCTCAGCACCGAGTAGGCCGGGCGCGCCGCCTTCCGGTCGAGTTCGCGGCTCTTGATGGGCACCACGGTCACCCCCGTCACCTGGGCGGTCTCGAGAATGCGCCGGGCGAAGTCATACCAGCTGCACACCCCGCGGTTCGTGACATGGTAGGTCCCCCGGCAGCCCAGTTCGATGAGCAGCTTCGTTGCCTGCGCGAGATCGAGCGTGAAGGTGGGGGAGCCCACCTGGTCGTCGACGACGCGGAGGGTCCCCTCTTCCCTCGCCTTTTCCAGGATGGCCTTGACGAAGTTCTTCCCCCGGCGGCCGTAGAGCCAGGCCGTGCGGATCAGCAGGTGGTTTTCCAGGGTCTCGACGAGCGCCTCCTCGCCCCTGCGCTTCGATTCCCCGTAGGCGTTGATGGGTCGGCAGGGGTCGTCCTCGAGGTAGGGCTCACCCTTGGTCCCGTCGAAGACGTAGTCCGTGCTGTAGTGAACGGCCATTGCGCCGGCTTCCCGGCAGGCCTCGGCCATGTTGCGCACCCCGTCGGCATTGACGGCGAAGCAGGCCTCACGGTTGGTTTCGCAGCCGTCGACGTCCGTGTAGGCGGCGGCGTTGACCACCGCGTCGGGACGGAACTCCCCGACGACCCGCGCGCAATCCGCAGCCGAGGTGATGTCGAATTCGCCCACGTCCACGCCGCTGACCTCGTGGTCCCTGCCGAGCACATCCACGAGGTCGCTGCCCAGCATGCCCCTGTGGCCCATCACCAGGATTCTCATCCGTACTTCACCTCCATGAGGCACAGGCCCCTGGCCGGCGCCGCCTGGCCCGCCGCGCGGCGGTCCCTCGCCCCGACGATGCGGGCCATGTCCTCCGCGGGGATCGCCCCCCGGCCGACGTCGACGAGGGTCCCCACGATGTTGCGCACCATGTGCCTCAAAAACCCGTCCGCCTCGATCCAGAACGCGATCATCCCCTCCCCTTCTTCCCGCACGAGGCGGGCGTCCGTCACGGTCCTGACCCGGTCCTCCACCTCGGACTGCGAGGCGCAGAAGGAGCTGAAGTCGTGCGTGCCCAGGAGGTGCCGCGCCGCCCGCTGCATGGCCCCGAGGTCGAGCGGCCTGCGAACGTGCCAGCAGCGGTGGCGCTCGAGCGCCGTCCGCACGGGGTTATTGAAGATCCTGTACCGGTAGACCTTCCCCCGGGCGTTGTACTGCGCGTGGAACT
Organism: Syntrophaceae bacterium; assembly: GCA_013177795.1. Lineage (NCBI taxonomy): Bacteria > Pseudomonadati > Thermodesulfobacteriota > Syntrophia > Syntrophales > Syntrophaceae > Syntrophaceae bacterium. Next base: position 482,752 of record JABLXY010000001.1, read on the forward strand.
CCCAGGGCACCTCGCTCATTTCCTTCACGACGATGTCGGGCGGCAGCAGGCTGTTGACCCCCAGGTGGAGGTTGCGCAGCGGGAGCCCCGAGGACGTCCGGAAGTTGGCCACCTGGTTCATCGCGTGGACACCCGTGTCGGTCCGGCTCGAGGCGACGAGCACCACCCGGTCGTTGAGGATCCGCGCAAGCGTGTCCTCCATGACCTGCTGGATCGTGAGGACGTCGGCCTGGCGCTGCCAGCCGTTGTAGGCGGTGCCGTCGTATTCGATGGTCAGCTTGATGTTTCGCATGGCCCGCCGTGCATCTTACAGCAAAACAACGCCGATGGAAACGGGGAATTCCGGGCGCTCGGTCGCGCATCCCGTCAGGCCGAAGGGCCCCGGACGGGCGCCGCGCCGGCACTGACGGGATGATCGGGAGCGCAATCCCGAAGACGCGCCCGGAAAGCCGGGAGACGGCTGCCGTGATGACGGGTCGGTCCCGTCCGTTCTTCGCGGCACCGGGGACCCGTTCAGGCTTTTCATTTGTACTGCAACGTATTTTTTTGCGCGCGTGACCGCCGGGCGCGCGGCGCGTGCGGGACATTCCGGAAGACGAGAGTCGCAGAAATTGATCTCTGCGCCTAAAGTTCAGCTTGCAATTTTCGAATGATTTGCTAGATGACAGACACGCCGACAACGCCGGCCCGCGGGCAAACGGGGAGGGAGACTCGAAGCGCCCTGCGGGCGGGAACCACACCGACGTGCGATGCAACGGATGAAACTGTGCCGTGAGCGGCCCGTCCGTGCCTTGTGCGCGCAGGACGCGGATCGGTTTGTGAACAAAGGATATCCGCGGGGGAGAGTCATGAAAAAATCACCGGCTGCGGCCATAACTATCGAGAAATACAACACCTCCATCTACGGCGTGCGCATCGGCAGGATCGTGCGGGTCAGCGTGGGCGGGCAGTTTCTGGTCGATTACCCCGGCAATCAGTCCGGTGCGATGGTTGCCCGGGTTACATCGGCAGCGCACGTTGCGGCCCTGCGGAGCGGCGACCCGCGAGGCAGGGAGGTTTTGCTCGCCTTCGAAAACGACGACCCGCGCCTCCCCATTATCGTAGACACGATGCACGGCCTGCCCGAAGAGACCGCGGAGCAGCCGGCGCCCGTCCCCGGGGCCGCAGCCGCGCGTGAGGCCCTCATCGACGGCAGGCGGATTGTCTTCGATGCCGGGGACGAGATCGTCCTGCAGTGCGGCAAGGCACGCATCACCCTGACGAAAGCCGGAAAGATCCTCATCCAGGGCGAATACGTCCTGAGCAAATCCCGGGGGGCAAACAAGATCAAGGGCGCCACCATCGAGCTCAATTGACCTGCGGCGTCCGCACGAGGACCTCTGCGTCATGTTCCACCTGAGGAATGACACGCCCTTCGCCTCGGAGCTTTTCGTGTTTCCCGACCTGCAGGGCTTCGACACCCTGTGCGTCGCCGTGAAGGCGACGTTCGACCTCTCGCCCGGCATCCGCGTCGCCGGGCTGCAGGAGCCTGTCTTCCTGGAGGACACCTATCGGGGGGAGCCGGGCAGGTCGAGCCTCCAATACGCATCGGAAGCCCACCCGGAGAAGCCCGGCACGGACGTCGTCGTGATCGGGGAGGCCTGCGCGCCGCTTGACCGTCCGGTCGCAGAGCTGTTCGTCACGGTGTCCGTTGCAGGCCGGAGCAGCACCCTCAAGGTGTTCGGCGACCGGCATTGGAAAAAGACCCTCGCCGGGTTTTCGCCCGGCGCACCAGCGCCCTTCGTGCGCATGCCGATCGTCTACGAGCGGGCCTACGGGGGCACGCACGTCATCGACGGGGCGTCGGGCACGGCCGCGGCGGACGCGAGAAACCCCGTGGGAATCGGTTTCACGGTCGGGACGGGAAGCCGTGGACCCGCCGACACGCGGCTGCCGAACATCGAAGACCCCCGCAGCCTGATCCGGACGCCGAAGGACAGGCCCCGGCCGGCGGGTTACGGGTACATCGCCCCGTCGTGGGAGCCCCGGCTGTCCTGGGCCGGAAGCTGCGGCGAGACGTGGCGGAAGACACGCGCGCCCTTCCTGCCCGAGGACTTCGATCCGCGGTTCTACCATGCGGCCCACCCGGACCTGGTCTTTCCGGATCACCTCCGCGGAGGCGAACCGGTCGCGCTCACGAACCTGACGCCGGGGCGCGAACGGAAGTTCAACCTGCCGGCCTGCGAGCCCCGCATCGAGGTCGGGATCGCGGGGCGCTTCGTGACCGCGAAGGCCCGCCTCGAAACGGTCCTGCTGGAGCCTGCGCGTGAAAGGCTGTGCCTCGTGTGGAAATCGTCGACGGGCTGCGGCAAAAGGATCGCGGGGGCAGACGTGAGAATATCCTGCCCGGAGTGGGGTTGAAAAAGGCCATGGGAGCGCATCCGAACCGATCCGCCGTCGCCTCGGCGTTCGTCAGGGAGCTGGTCCTCGAGCACTGCGAAGAGGCCGCGCACCTCTGGCTCCTGCGCGGGAGGGCCGCCCGGTCGCCCCTTTACGACCTGGCAGGCCTTCTCGAACTGGACAACCGCCTCGAGGCCCATGTCGATGCCCTGCGGCTGGAAGCCCCGGCGAGCGGTGGGCTTTGCCGAAAGACCCTGGAAGAGGGCCGGGCGGAAGAATGCTTCCCGGCCGCCGTCCTGGCCTTTGAAACCGCCGATCAGGATCTCATCAGCTCGACTGTCGAAAAAGCTTCCGCCGAGCCCGGGGCTTCCGGAGCGGTCGTCGGGGCCCTCGGCTGGCTTCCCTCCGAGCGGTCCCGGCCGCACATCCAGCGCCTCCTGGCCTCCGGGCACCCGCTGGAGCGGCTCATCGGGATCGCCGCGAGCACCCTGCAGCGCCGGGACCCCGGGCATTTCCTGGACGACGCCCTCTACGACGGCGACGCCCGGCTCAGGGCCTGCGCCCTGCGCGCCGTCGGCGAGCTGGGGGGACGCGCAGACCGCATGTTGCCGGCGAGACTGCGGGACCATTTCACCGACGCCGACGACCGGTGCCGTTTCTGGGCCGCCCGTTCGGCCGCCCTTCTCGGCGACGCGGACGCGGCAGGCATCCTGAAGGCCTTTGTGAAGCCCGATTCCCCGTTCCAGGAAGAGGCGCTCCAGATGGCCATGCGTCTCATGGACGCCCCGGCCGCGCGCGCCTGGCAGGCGGAGCTTGCCGCCGCACCGGCAACCCGACGCCTCGCGGTCATCGGTGCGGGCATCGCCGGGGACCCGGCGCTCGTTCCCTGGCTCATCGGCCGGATGGGCGACCCCTCGCTCGCGAGGGCCGCCGGAGAGGCCGTCTCCGCGATCACCGGCGTCGACATCGCCCGCGAGGGCCTGGAGGGCAAAAAACCGGAGGGCTTCAAGACAGGCCCGAGCGACGACCCGATGGACGGCGACGTTGCCCTCGATCCCGACGACGGCCTCCCGTGGCCCGACGCGGACAAGATGGCCGTGTGGTGGGAAAAGAGACAGGGTCAGTTCCCCCCGGGCCTGCGTCATCTTGCCGGGAGGCCCCTTTCGGCCGGATGCCTGACGCACGTTCTCCGGGCGGGCCGCCAGCCGCAGCGCGCAGCGGCGGCGCTGGAACTGGCGATCCTTAAGCCGGGGAGGCCCCTGTTCGACGTCTGCGCCCCGGCGTTTCGGCAGGTCTGCCCATGAGAGCAGGACCGGGACAACTGGCCGTCACGGCCGTCCATTGCATGACACCGGTCGGGCTCGACGCCGCCATGACCGCCGCTTCCGTGCGGGCCGGGATCCGGCGGATGGAGAAGCACGGCCGATACCGGGATGAGGGCAAGAACCCTGTCACCGTGGCGCGGATCGTGGGGATCGAACACGACAGCCCCGATACGGCGGAGCACATCGGGCGGGCCGCCGCGATGTGCCTCGAGGAGCTGCTTGCCGCGTATGACTGCCGCGGCCTCGGTCGCCGATGCAGCCTCTTTCTCGGCGCGTCCGCCTGGGAACGGCCCGGTCCGCGCTACGAGGAGCACTGCCGGGACCGGCTCCTCGATATCCTCCGGCGGCGTGCCGACGGGGATGTGCGCACCGTCGCGCGTGGGAACGCCTCCCTTCACTTCGCCCTAGAGCAGGCGGCCACGCGCATCGCGAGCGTCCCGTCCGAGCCCTGCATCCTCGGCGGGATCGACTCCCTGCTCGGCGAGGCCACCCTGAACTGGCTCGAGAGCGACGGCCGCCTGAAATCGTCGAGCTACGGCCGTCACCAGGGCCTCTCGGCTTCGGAGGCGGTCGGTTTTCTGATCGTCGAGGACCTCGAGTGTGCCCGCAGGGCCGGAAAGACCGTCCTCGCCCGCATCACGGCGTGGGGGCTCGCCGAAGAGCCGCAACCCCGCGCCGCAGGGGGGCCGGGCCTGTGCGCGGGGCTGGCGGGTGCCTGCCGTGCCGCTCTGGATTGCGCGCCGGACGGGGACATCCGGGCCGCCTTCGGCGATCTCAACGGCGAGGAGTCACGCGCCCGGGAATGGAGCATCGCCGCGATGCGATGCCTCGGCGACAGGCGGGAGCGTCTGCGCCTCTGGAAGCCTGCCGCATCCTGCGGAGACATCGGCGCGGCCTCCGGTGCGGTGATGGTGGGTATCGTCGCGCAGGGGTTCGCCCGCGGCTGGGTGCCGTCGCCGGCGCTGGTGTTCTGCTCGGACGACCACGGCGCCTGCGGCGTCCTGGTCATGGAAAAGGGGGGACCGCAGACATGAAAGGGGCTGCGCATGGGTAAGTCAACCGTCTTTGCCAACGGCCAGGGGATCTCGAGCCGCAACAGCGAGGCCTACACCGTCAGCGGGCCCGACGTCTGCCTGACCCCGGTGGGCAAGACGCAGGTGCCGCTGCCCTACGTCAACACCGCCCGGTCGTCCACCCTGGCCAACGGCAGCGTCACGGTGAGGGTCAACGGCTCGATGGCGGCCATCGACGGCTGCTGCTACAGCACGAGCACGGGGGACGAGGCGGGCACTGGCAAGGGCGTGATCTCCGGCCATCACCTCGGCAAGGCCGAATTCATCACCTGCTCCACCGACGTGTTCATCGAAGGAAGGGGCGTGTGCCGCAATGCCGACGCCATGACGCAGAACAACGGCAACGCGCTGGGGATGAACCGCGACTCCACCGGAAACCCCGGCGGTGAAACCGGGGAGCGGGTCCCGGAGACCACCTTCAAGCTCCAGGTCGTGGAACATCTGTCCTGGGACGACTACGACGAGAAGACGGGGCAGTTCCACATCAGCGAGGGCACCAAGCCCATCGCCGACAAGAGGGTCAAGATCCGGATCAACGGCGGGGACGAGATCGAGATGACCACGGACAAGGACGGCATCATCGAGCTCACCGGCCGGAACCCTTCGGACAGGTTTGAAGTCATCTTCGAGCCCGACAGCGCCATGGACAACAGCCGCGAGTTCCTCTTCATGAGGCGCCTGCCCTTGAAAAGGGAGCCCTGAGGGACTGGAAACATGTTCATAGAACCTCCGCAGGGGAAAAAGCCGAAGCCCGAGCAGAACGACCCCTCGGGCAAGCCCCTGAAGTTCGTCACGCCCGAACTGCTGACCGCGATGCTCCACAAGGCGACCGTTTACCGTCCGCTGGTCGTTATCGATTGCCATATGCACATCCAGAGCGGCAACTGCGCAACCCTGCCGTTTCTCTGGAAGCAGACGGGGCCCCTCGAGGTGGTCCGTCCCGGGCGGAAGATGATAATTCCCCTGGGCATTCTGTTCAAAGACGTCATCCCCGGCACGATGCAGTACTTCGTCAGCAAGGAGGGCGAGGGCGGGCAGAACGCCACGGAGCTGCAGAAAGAGCTCTACCGGCGGCACAAGTTCCGGGACACGAACGAGGTGGCGAAGAACAGCACGTTCGCAATCGGGAAGATGTTCGCAGGAAACAGGATGAAGGATGTCATCGAAGACCTGCAAAAGGACCCGTTTTACAAGGATGTCTCCCCGCTGACGTTTTGCTGCGTCGTCCTGACCATGGACATGGAGTACGCCCACCTCGACGGCTACTACGGCATCCGGGTCTGCAATCCCATCTACGACAAAGACGACCCCGGGATGGAGAAAGACCCCGTCGACTACTGGCACCCCCTCCACGGCGGGTTCCTGAGGAAGGATGACCGCACCGGGGACAGGACCTACGTCGAGCGGGAGAAGCGCATCAAGTCCCTCGCCCAGCGCGGCGGGGACGGCAGGGCCATCGCCGGGCACGACGGCCGGCTGCCCTCCCTCGTGGGCGACGTGACAAAAGACAGATTCGACGAGCTCGAGCGCCCCTTGAAAGAGCTCGGGATACCGGGCATTTGCTTCGACGACCGTGGCCACGAGCAGCGGGTGATCGTCGATGCCCGCGTGAAGCTGCTGGGCAAGGCGGAGACAAAGAAGTACGAGCCGTGGAAAAAGCAGGTGTACAACACGGAGCTGGCGGTCATGGCCAACCCCCTGAGGCTCCTGCCCCTCTACCACTACGACCCGCGGCGCTGGCAGACGCTGGGCATGAGGGGCAACGAGTTGCCGTTTGCCCATGTTGGCACAGGAGGCCTCTTCCTGGGCTTCAAGATCTACACGGCGCAGGGCTACCGGCCCTGGGATCCCCGCCTGCCGATTCTCAAAGACTTTTACAGGCGGTGCTGCATCGGGGAGATCCCCATCGTGAACCACTGCACGCCGGGGGGCGCGCCGACCTTCGACCTGGAAAAGTATCGCGACTTCAGCCACCTCCGGGACACGCCGTACGACGAAGACCAGAAGAAGGCCTGCCCGGACCCTGTACAATACTTCAAGCGCCACTTCGTCTCGCCCGAGGCCTGGCGCGAGGTCCTCAACCGGGAGGTCGAGGGGACAAGTCTCAGGGGCCTGCGCCTGTGCCTGGCCCATTTCGGCGGCGAAGACGCGGAGGGCCCCGAGTGGGCAAAGCAGATCCTCTCGCTGATGCTGGACTACCCCAACGTGTACGCGGACCTTTCCTACTCCTTCGCCTCGGCGAAGTTCCGAGACTACTTCAAGAAAACGATCTACGGAAGCGCGGGCTTCGCGGAAACGATCAGGCACCGCATCCTCTTCGGCACGGACTGGTACCTCACCATGCTCGACGGGGTGGATTACCGGGAGTTTTTCGTGGAGGCCAAGAAATTCCTGGACGGCTTCGACACGAGCCTGTGGCTCCGGTTCACGCAGGCCAACCCCTACGCCTTTTTCAGAATTGACGGCCAGATCAGGCGGATAGCGGAAAATATTATCAAGAAAAGAAAAGACGATAGGATCAGTAAGGCTATAGGTGAGCTTAAGCAGGACGAAATCAATCAAATTCAAAAGGAAGCCGAATGGATCGAGAAGGCAAACGGGCCTTACAGGAACTACGAGGAGACGCGATGAGAGATCTTTGTGTCTACAAACGAGTCCGGCCCGCTGTGCTGACGCTGGCCGTCATGCTGTGCCTGTGTTCAACCGCTGCCGAGGGAGGCGACAAGAAGATGGAGACGCTCTACGATACCAAAGGTGCGGCGACGCTGGCGCCCCAGGTCTTCAGGACCGGCCGGGTCAACGGCTTTGCCCTGTTCCCGGTGCCTCAGGACAACACCGTGGGCACCAACGACCTGGACAACGCCATCACCCTGATCTCCTTTCCCAGGGGCAGGATCGCCTACGAGCGGCATTTCAGGAATATCTTTGACGACATCGGGGGGGGCGGCATCTACCTGCCGGTCATCGACGGGGACACGATCGGCTTCGGCCAGACACGGGTGTTTCATCTCTACAACTTCAGGACGCGAAGTCACAGGGAATACCGGATCGCATTTTCCGTCGAAAAGACGATCATCAAGATTGCCACGGCCGATGCCGCGCGGCGGCGGTTCATCTTCGAGCTCGAGGCGATGAACCCCCGCTCGGAGGACCCCTGGGACGTCGCCTTCAGCCTGCACCTGATGGATCTCAGCGGCAGGGAGCCCAAGACGTTAAAGACGATGCCCTTGCCGATCAGTTCAATCTGGGCCGCGGCCTACGGCAGGGTCTTCCTGTGGGACTTCCGCAGAGGGGAAATCTCGGTTTACGACATGAACCTCGAGCCCACCCGGCACCCGCTGGGGGACGCTATCGCTCGGAACAGAGGCAGCCTGAGTTTTACACGTTTGGAGGCCCACCCTTTTCTGCCCTTCGCCATACTCTATGGAGGCAAGTACGCAGAGACCATACTGATCTGGGGAGCAGGCAGGGACAACTCACCCCGTGCGCTTGTGGACAACGGTACACACTTCTCCTTCTCCCCCGACGGCAAGTGGGTGACGTTCATGAAGAAAGAATTCTCTCCCCGGAGGGAGCTGACCTACCTCATGCCCGTCTCGGAGAGGTACCCCTATTTCCTGGGGACGCCGATCCAGCTGGCGGTCAATTCCTTCGACATCGGGTATTTCGCCTGGACGAAGAACCCCGTGAGCTTTGTGGGTTCGGGCTTGAGAGAGCTCTACCGCTGGGAACTGACCAACGAGGCGCACCCTGAGAGCGACCGGGCCACCTTCCATGACTACATCGTGGAGCGGGACCTCGAGCGCCTCGCCCGGGACAAGAAGCAGGGCCTGGGAAAAGAGAAGTGAGGGGGCAATGAAAAGGGGGGCGGAAGTGAAATCTTCCGCCCCCCGAGGATCAATCACCGGATCACCCGCAGGTCTTCAGGGCCTTGACGGCCGGCAGTTCCTTGCCCTCGAGCAGCTCCAGGAAGGCGCCGCCCCCCGTGGAGATGTAGGACATGTTGTCCCGCTCGCCCGCCTTGTCGATGGCCACGTCAGTGTCCCCGCCCCCGACGATGGAGAGCGCGTAGGAGTTGGCGACGCTGTGGGCCAGCGCCGAGGTGCCCCGGCTGAAGGCGTCGATCTCGAAGACGCCCATGGGCCCGTTCCACACGATGGTCTTCGCGTTGCTGAGGGCCTCCGTGAACAGGGTGATCGTGGCGGGCCCGATGTCGAGCCCCATCCACTGCGGGTTGATCTCCTGCACGGGGACGATCTTGGTCTCCGCATCAGCCTCCCGGCTCTCGGCGATGACGCAGTCGACGGGCAGGTAGACCTTCACGCCGAGCTTCTTTGCGTTTTCCAGGACCTCGCGGGCCTTGTCGATGAGCTCGGGCTCGACGATGGACTTCCCGACCTCAAAGCCCTGCGCCTTGAGGAAGGTGAAGGCCATGCCTCCGCCGATGATGATCTTGTTGACCCGCTTGATCAGGTTGGCCAGGGCCTCGAGCTTGCCCGAGACCTTCGAGCCCCCGACGATGGCCACGAGCGGCCTGGCGGGCTTTTCGAGGGCCTTGCTGAAGTAGGTGAGCTCCTTCTTCATGAGGAACCCCGCCCCGCACTCCTTGACGTACTTTGTCACGCCCACATTGGAGGCATGGCTGCGGTGGGCGTTGCCGAAGGCGTCGTCGATGTAGACGTCGGCGAGGCTTGCCAGCTCCTTGGCGAACTCGTCGTCGTTCTTCTCCTCCCGGGGGTCGAAGCGGAGGTTTTCCAGCATGACTACGTCGCCCGGCTTCATGGCGTCGACGGTCTTGCGCACCTCGGGCCCTACGACCTCCTTCGTGAGGGTCACGTTCTTTCCGAGCAGCCGCGAGAGGCGCTTGGCCACGGGGGCCAGGCTCATCTTCTCGACGACCTTGCCCTTCGGCCTTCCGAGATGGGAGGCGATGATGACCTTGGCGTTTTCGTCGAGGGCGTAGTTGATGGTTGGCAGGACGGAGCGGATGCGCGTGTCATCGGTGATGTTCTGGTTGGCATCGAGGGGGACGTTGAAGTCGAACCGGAACAGCACCCGTTTCCCCTTGAGATCCATCTCATCGATATACTTCATGCTTTCACCTCTCCCGCTATCGTTGAGGGGCGCCTTTGCCCCCTTTGGCTCAGGGTCCGGGGCCGTTCATGTATAGCCCAGCCGTCCCTTGAAATCAAGGGCCTTTTGCTCTCTTTTGTATTGAAAAAAACGGCAGGAAATGATATCAGGCGGCGGGCTCGAAAGAGATGGAAATGTCGGATTTTCGACCACACCAGAGACAGGGAGAGACAGAGACATGGGACTGACGGAAGACAGAATCAAGGCATTCGAAGCGAAACGGGAACAACTCATGCAACAGGGCGGCGAGGCCGCCATCAAGAAGCAGCACGAATCGGGCAAGATGACGGCCCGCGAGCGCCTGCTCAAGCTCTATGACGCGGGCACGTTCCATGAAGTGCAGCTCTTCGTCGAGAAGCGATCCACCCTGTTCGGGCTCGGCGACAAGCAGATCAACGCCGACGCCGTCGTCTGCGGCTTCGGCAACGTCAACGGGCGCACCGTCTTCGCCGCCGCCCAGGACTTCACAAGCGCCGGCGGCAGCCTCGGGGAGATGCACGCCCGAAAGATCTGGAAGGTCATGGACATGGCCAAGGACGCCAAGAAGCCCTTCATCGCACTCAACGACTCCGGCGGCGCCCGAATCCAGGAAGGCGTGCCCGCCCTGGAGGGCTACGGCGGGATCTTCTACCGCAACTCGATCTGCTCGGGGTACATCCCCCAGATCACGGCCATCATGGGACCCACGGCGGGGGGCGCCGTCTACTCGCCGGCCCTGACGGACTGGGTCTTCATGGTCAAAGGCACGAGCTACATGTACATCACGGGCCCCGACGTCATCAAGGCCGTCATCGGCGAGGAAGTCACCCACGACGAGCTGGGCGGCCCCATGGCCCACGCCTCCAAGAGCGGCGTGTGCCACTTCGTCGCCGAGAACGACGCGGACTGCATCGCGCAGATCCAGACCCTGCTGGGCTACCTGCCCGACAACTGCCACGAGATGCCCCCGGTTGTCTCCAGCACCGACACCCCGGACCGCGACTGCCCGGAGCTCGACAAGATCATCCCCGACCGTGCCACCCGCGGCTACGACATGAAGAAGGTCGTGGCGGCCGTGGCCGACAACGGCGTTTTCTTCGAGCCCCACGCCAACTGGGCGAAGAACATGTTCGTCTGCTTCATCCGCATCATGGGGCAGACCGTGGGCGTCATCGCCAACAACCCGCAGTTCGGCGGCGGGGTCCTCGACGTCAACGCCTCCGACAAGGCCTCGCGATTCATCCGGTTCTGCGACGCCTTCAATATCCCGCTGCTGACCTTCGCCGACGTGCCCGGCTACATGCCCGGCACGCACCAGGAGTGGAACGGCATCATCAGCCACGGGGCGAAGCTCCTGCACGCTTACTCCGAGGCCACGGTGCCCAAGTTCACCGTCGTGACCCGCAAGGATTACGGCGGGGCCTACATCGGGATGTGCAGCAAGCAGCTGGGCGCCGACTACGTGATGGCCTGGCCCTCGGCCGAGATCGCCGTCATGGGCGCCGCAGGGGCCTGCAACATCATCTACCGCCGCGAGATCGCCACGGCCCCGGACCCCGAGGCCAAGCGGGCCGAGCTGATCGCCGCCTACGAGGAGCAGTTCAACAACCCCTACTTCGCGGCCAAGATGGGCATCATCGAGGAGATCATCGCCCCCCGCGAGACGCGCAAGCGCATCGTGGCCCTGCTCGAGGCCTACAAGGACAAGGAGCAGAGCCTGCCCGACAAGAAGCACAACAACATCCCGCTGTAACCTGCTGAAGACGCCAGACAGAAACGGGGGAGCCGGCATCGGCTCCCCCGTTCCCGTTTCACCCGCCGTGAAGGCGCCGGATCAGTACCGGGCGCTCCACTTTTCCCCCGCGGGGTACCACGAGGCACTCCCGTTCGTCAGGGTTCTCGCCGCGGGGTTGACGGTGGCCTTGTAGGTCCCGTTCAGGTTCTGTCTCTTCAGCACGACCTCGTTGGTCGCCTTGTTCCAGGACTGCAGGGTGATGACGTCCTGGGCCTGGGAGCCGTTGGTGTGGCGCCATTTCGCGTCGAACACGTTGGTCCCCGCCCGGCGCGTCCACGTACCGCTCCAGCCGCAGCACTCCTGCACCTGCCAGACCGAGCCGAGCGAGAGGAGATCGGCGGTCGTGGCGCCGGCCGTGCGCCCCGTGAGACTCCCGACAGGGCCCTTGGGGTCGTCTGCGGGGTTCACGGGGGGCGTCTGCATCCGCGCCCCCATGGGGGTCTTGGTATCCTGGGCGGTTTGTGCCGCCGCAAGGGTGCCGCTCAAGAGGATCGTCAGGACGGTCAACACGGAAATCATCACTCGAGCTCTCATGCATACCTCCTCAAAATGGTTGGGTACGAACACTCCGGTGGAATCCGCCGCCGCAGACGTTAAGTCCATTCAAATCCTAGGCCACTTCGTCCGCGCCGACCCTCGCCAGGGTGACGACGGCAAAGGCCGCGACCCCTTCCCCGCGGCCGATGAAGCCCATCTTCTCGTTCGTCTTGGCCTTCACGCTGACGCGCGAGGGCTCCGTACCGAGTACCTTGGCGATGTTTCGCCGCATTTCCTCGACGAACGGGGCGAGTTTCGGCATCTCCAGGACGACCGTGGAGTCCACGTTGTTGACGGCATAGCCGCGGTGAACGGCCATCTCCGCGGCACGCTTGAGGATGACGAGGCTGGAGATGCCCTTGAGGCGCGGGTCGGTGTCCGGGAAGTGCCTGCCGATGTCGCCCTCCCCCAGGGCCCCGATGATGGCGTCGACGACGGCATGGATCAGGACGTCGGCATCGGAGTGACCCAGCAGGCCCCTGTCATGGCCGATCTCCACGCCGCCGATGAGCAGGCGGCGCCCCTCGGCGAAGCGATGACTGTCATAGCCGAACCCCACTCTCATGCAGGCACCACCCTTTCTGACCCGCCCGAAACCGTCCGCTCTTTTTAACTCCCGATCTTCCGGGCTTCATGAATGAAAAGCCCGATGACGCGCAAGCGGCGCTTCATCGGGTTGACTGTACCTTCAGACAACCGGCCGCGCGGCGAGAAGCGCCTCCGCGATCACCAGGTCCTCGGGGGTCGTGATCTTGATGTTCCTGTAGTCCCCCGGGATCATTCGAACCGGAATCCCCAGGCGCTCGACGAGAGACGTGTCATCGGTGCCCCGGATGCCGTCGCGCACCGCCTCCCGGTGCGCCCGGTCGAGGATGGAGCGTCGAAAGGCCTGGGGGGTCTGCGTGAGCCACAGGGCGCTGCGGTCGCAGGTCCTCAAGACGCGGCCGTCCGTGGCCACTTCCTTCACGGTGTCCTTCACGGGCACCCCGACCGTCACGGCGCCTCCCTCGGCGGCCTCCCGGATGCACCGCTCGACCAGTTCGACGGTGATCAGGGGCCGCACGGCATCGTGGACGATCACGATCTCCGCATCACCGTCGAGGGCATCGAGACCGGCCCGGACGGAGTCCTGGCGTTCGCGCCCCCCGGCGACGACGGAGGCCACTTTCTTCAGGTTCCAGGGGTCGATCACCTCGCCCCGCACCGACGCCGCGTCCTGGGGCGGCACGACGACGTACAGCCCGTCCACGCCGGGGCACGCCTCGAGCACCTGCAGGGTGTGCACCAAGACAGGCTTGCCGGCAAGTTGAAGATACTGCTTGGAGACCTCCCGGTTCATCCGGCTTCCCGAACCCGCCGCCGGGACGATCGCAACCGTCTTCATCCGCTTCCCCCCCGGAACGCATGCCCTCCGTGGCGCACAAGGAAAAGCCCGGGGCCCTTGCGGGCGCCCGGGCTTCGTCGACGTGAATCACAACGCCTCGACGTTGTGGTATTTCTTGTCGGGGACAACGGCCTTGAGCTCCGTGAAGATCATCCGACCTGCCGTGGTCTGCAGGACGCTGGTCACGATGACCTCGAGGGTCTCGCCCAGGTGACGGCTGGCATGATCGACGATGACCATCGTGCCGTCGTCGAGATAGGCGACCCCCTGGCCGGGCTCCTTGCCTTCCTTGATCACCTTGACGACCATGAGCTCGCCGGGCAGCACGACAGGCTTCAGGGCGTTGGCCAGCTCGTTGACATTCAGGATCTTGATGCCCTGCAGCTCCGCCACCTTGTTGAGGTTGAAGTCGTTGGTGATGATCTTGCCGTTCATCTTCTTCGCGAGGGCGATGAGCTTGCCGTCCACGCCCTTGATCTTCGGGAACTCGTGATCGACGATCTCGATGCTGATGCCCGGGTTCTTCTGTATCCGGTTGAGAATGTCGAGACCCCGCCGTCCCCTCGACCGTTTCATGGAATCGGATGAATCGGCGATGTGCTGGAGCTCGTCCAGGACGAACCGCGGCACGACAAGGGTCCCTTCCATGAACCCCGTGTCGCAGATGTCGGCGATGCGGCCGTCGATGATGACGCTCGTGTCGAGAATGCGGTAATCCGACCCCCCCCGGAGCCCCTTGAAGGGGCCGAAGGCGGGCAGCGAGATCTCCTCGCTCTTCTTCGAACCGATGACGAGACCCAGATAGCCCAGGATGCTGGCCATGAGGGCGTAGATCAGGAACGCCAGTTCCTGCTGTTCCATGACGGTGAAGAACCGCAGCCCGTAGGACATCAGGATGGCGATCAGGAGCCCGATGATGGTCCCGACGACACCCCCCAGGATGATGCGAAGCGAGAATCGCCTGATGATCTGCTCGATCTGGATGACGATGACAGCGGCAATAAAGCCCAGGAAAAGACCGATAATGGATAATTGGTATGAAGCCAGATACTTCAAGGCAATAAAATATCCACTGATCGAGCAGATGCCGATGAGCAGTGAACGAATCAGCAAACGAAAATACCCCCTTTCTACGAATTTGCGTGACAGGATTTCAAAGAACGCGCTGTCGTGACCATGCAAAAAAGCTCAGGAGAAACCGACCCGTCAGGTCCCGATCCGCCATGCCCTGACGGTGCGGGGAACATAGTCCACCCGACCGCAGGCACACTGGATGCGGGCAGCCGGAACCCGGCGCTTCGACTTCTCAGAGCTTTCTGGGCAACGCGGCAGGGAGCGCCGTCGCTCACTGCAGCGGGAACATCGCGTTGATCTCGGCCTCGACCTTGGCTTCCGCCGCGCGGCTCGCGATGGAGATCTCCTTGATGAGCAGATGCTTCGCCGTGTCCATCATCTTCCTCTCGCCGAAGGACAGGTCCTTCCCGTGCTTGAGGATGAACAGGTCTCTCAAAACCTTGGCGATCTCATAGACGGAGCCCGTCTTGATCTTCTCCAGGTATTCCCGGTAGCGCTTGTTCCAGGCCTGCTTGTCGATCGTGACATCGCGGGCCCGCAGGATCTCGTAGATTTTCGGGATCTCCTTGGACGAGATGAGCTGGCGCATCCCGATGGCCTGCGCCGTGTCGGTCGGAATCATGATCTTCATCCCGTTCCCCAGGATCTTCATCACGTAGAACTTCTGCCATGTTCCCATGATCTCCCGGTCTTCGATCGCTTCGATCACTCCGACTCCCTGCGCTGGATAAACGGCCAATTCCCCTATTTTGAACATCTCCCCATTACCACCTCTCGCGAATTCCCCTCTATGACAGACCACTAGCCTGTGAAGCATAAATGAATTCGCTTGAAAAGTCAA
The DNA here is from genome assembly GCA_013177795.1 of Syntrophaceae bacterium. Taxonomy (NCBI): domain Bacteria; kingdom Pseudomonadati; phylum Thermodesulfobacteriota; class Syntrophia; order Syntrophales; family Syntrophaceae; species Syntrophaceae bacterium. The sequence goes on from JABLXY010000001.1 coordinate 498,272, forward strand.
TGGAAATTGCTCAAACGGCGATGGCTGCAGGGCTCCCGCGCGGGCCTTCGCGCCATTTCAGCGCATGATTCCGGCAGGTTACGGAATCGGGCGGCACGATGCACACAAGCGGTCGTCGCCTGCTCGGCCGACGTGCCGGCCCTCAAATGAAACTCTGGCGGATCCTGTCCAGATCGCGCTCGAGCCTGCCCGGTTCTTCCCGCTGATAACGCTCGACGGCCTGCTTGAGCTGCCGGTAGGTGCCGAGATCGGAAAGATCGCCGAGGGCCCTGTAGATTCCCCGGCGCCTCCCCAGTCGGAAGACAAGCCGGTCCGTCTCGGAGAGTTCGAAGTACCGGTCGATGGTTCCCAGCAACTTCTCCTTGTCCTCGGGCAGCTTGCCCTCCAGCTCCTCCAGCAGATTGAGGATGTGATCACTGACGATGCGGCTCTGGATCCCGTTGAGGCACTCGATGAACAACCTGATTTCCTTGAGGATTTCATCGTCCCCGATGGGGGTGAACTCCCCCGCGGCCATCGCGTCGTGCAGGGGCGTCCCCCGCCTGACCGAGAGGGTGCGCAGCCGGATGTGGTCCGGGTTGATCTCGTTGAGGACCCGGGCCGTCTCGACGGCATGCTCCCGCGACCACCGGCTGCCACCGAGACCCGGCATGACGTACTCGCAAAGCGAGATGCCCGCCTCCACGATCCGCTTTCCCCCCTTGATGTGTTCCTCCGCCGTTGCCCCCTTGCGGATGAACCGGAGCACCTCGTCGCAGCCCGATTCGAGCCCGACGTGGATCCGCACAAGGCCGGCCTCCCGGATCCGCCGGAGCTCATCCACCGATTTGTGGGAGGCCGTCCGCGACCGGCAGTAGGAGGTGATGCGCTCGATCCCGGGGAACCGCTCCCGGAGATAACGCAGCACCTCGACGAGATCGTCGGTCTTCATGATGAGCGAGTCGGCGTCCTGGAGAAAGACGGTCTTGCCCCCGAAATAGAGCCACGCCGCCACGTGACGGTAGGTGTCGCTGAACGCGCCCTCGTTGCCGAAAATATAGGAGACGACGGTGTCGTTGACCCTGCCACCCTGCCCCAGCTTCCAGGACAGCTCCCCGATCGCATCGGCCAGGGCGCGCACGGCATCGATATCCTGCTTGATCTCCTCGACGGGACGCAGCTCGAAGCGGCAGCCCTTGTAGGTGTGGCAGAAGGCGCACTTGTTCCAGGGGCAGTTGCGGGTCGGCCGGATGAGGAGGCTGCGGGCCTCGCTGGGCGGCCGTATGGGCCCCTGCTCGAAACAGACGTTCATACTCATGGGTTTAAACTTCGTCTTTCCGGTTTCTCAATCGGTAAACATATCACAAATAAATAATAAGCACGGCACCGCACCCCGTCAATGCAGCGGGCGGCGCTCATTCCCGAACCCCGTTGCCTTGAGCCCGGTCTCACGGCAGGAAAAACAGGGGGTTCCTGGCCTTGTTTTTCTCGCGGATTTCAAAATACAGGTAGGACTCACCCCCCGGTTCCTGGGGCGGGCCGACGGAGGCGATCTTTTCGCCTTTCCTGATCTTCTCGTCCCTTTTCGCCACCGTGTTCTTCAGGTAGGCATAGACGGTCGTGTAATTCTCGTCGTGCTTGACGATCACGGTCTCGCCGTACCCCTTGACGGTGGATGCGTAGATGACCGTGCCGGCCGCCGCCGCCTGCACCGGGGCGTTCTCCTTCGCGGCGATCTTGATGCCGTTGTACTTCATCCCGCTGGGCTGGATCCCGAAGCGGGTGATCACGGGACCCCGCAGGGGCCAGGCGAAACGGCCCTTGTCGACCTTGATCTGCCCCTGCGTCTCCTCGGCCTTGGGGGCCGGCTCCGGCTTCTTCGCCGCAGGCGTGACCGCTGGGCGGTCCTTTAGCGCAGCGTCAGGCGTCTTGACCGGCGGTGCAGGTGCCGGCGGCTGCATCGCCACCTGGGTTTTGCCGGACGAGGAGACCGCGGCGTCGGCCTTTTCCTGGGGTTTGGGCTGAGCCTTTTCCGGGGGTCTTGCCGGCGGGCCCGGGCTCCGCTCCGGCCTGGGCGCCGGGGCCCGGTCCGTGATGCTCTCCTCCCTGATCTTGCCTTTCCCCGCGGCCGCGGCAGAGCCGGCCGAGGACACCGTCGCAGAGCCTGCGGCGTGTCCGTTATCCGGCTGCGCCGGTGCCGTCCTCTCCGGGGCCCTGGCCACGGGGGGCTTGGCCTCCGCCGGCCTGGCCGGCGGCAGATCGATGACCTCGGGGGCATCGGGAATGAAGACGACGCTCCCCGCGCTGATGCGGGATGCATCGGTGATGTTGTTGATCTCGGCGAGTTCCTGGAGATCGACGTTGTAGGCCTTCGAGATCCGCCACAGCGTCTCGCCGGGCTTGACCCGATGGTAGACACCGCGCATCCGCTCGGATGATTTCACGCTGCTGCGGTCGACGAGCTGGACGGAGCAGGAAAGAAGGGCGGCGCTCAGAACGGCCGCCAGGAAGGTCTTCAGTATGTCCGGGATGGATTTCATCAAATCGTTTGCGATCCCTCTTGCCCTCTGAACCTCTTCGATTATTGCTGCTCCATCTTCCAGCCGTGCTCGCCGATCAGGCTCACGAACCGGCATCCCCCGAGATCTTCCTTCTTAACGTCATCGGGGTCCTCGGAGAGCCGCGTCAGCTTGATCAGGCTCTGCGTGTAGCGGCCACCGACGGGGATCACGAGGCGTCCCCCGACGGCGAGCTGCTCCACCAGCGTACGCGGGATCGAGGGCGCCCCCGCGGAGACGAGGATGGCGTCGAACGGGGCCTCCTCGCGCCAGCCGTACGTCCCGTCCCCGACACGGATCACCACGTTGTAGTAGTGCAGCGACTCGAGCAGCTTCCGCGCTTTCTGGGCCAGCGTGGCGATCCGCTCGATCGTGAACACGCGGTCCGCCAGCTCGGCGAGGATCGCCGCCTGGTAGCCCGACCCGGTGCCGAGTTCCAACACCTTTTCGCGCCCCGTGAGCTCGAGGGCCTCCGTCATGAGCGCCACGATGTAGGGCTGCGAGATGGTCTGTTTTTCACCGATGGGAAGCGGGTTGTCGTTATAGGCCTGGTCGATGAGCCCCTCGTCGACAAAGAGGTGGCGGGGGATTTTCTCCATGGCCCGCAGGACGCGCTCGTCCCGGATGCCGCGGGAGCGGATCTGGGTATCGACCATTCTCTTGCGCTGTTTTTCGTAACGATCCATCCGGAATGCCGCACCGCGCGGGGCTGTCAAAAAGACAGAGGGCAAGGGGCCGAGAACGGATGGGTTGGATAAGCCGGAAGCCTGCGTGAGGCTGCTGGCGCATCCGACCCTCTCACCTTCTCACCCCCTCACCCTCCCGTTCCTATGCTCAAAGGAGTCCGCCACACAGGCCCTTCAGAGGTACTTCCTCTTCGGGGGTATCCGGTATGTCTCCTCGACCGCCTTGTGGCGGCGGAACCCCATGGCCTCTCGGGTCACGATGAGGTAGTAGTAGCGCAGCTGCGCGTACTCCCGGGCCCGGTTGTACCTCCGGATCTCCCCGTTGATCTCCGCCAGGGCCTCGATGCCGGGGTTTGAGCCGGCCGTCCGGATGCTCTCGACGATCAGCCGGTCGATCCTCTCCATTTCGGAGAGAGCCGCCTGCAGCGCCTCACCGGCCCGGCCGAGAACCTCGGCCCTTTCCTTCAGTATCTCTTCCTGGGTTTTCTCCCAGGCCGACTTCGGCATGCAACGATAAAATCCCGCTTTTTCACTGACTTTTTATCATTTCGATCCCCCCTTTGCAACCGAAAAGGTCCCTTTGACCGGCGTTTCCTTTTCCAGTATGATGGGCCGGCTTCAGGCGATCCATGGGCCTGCCGGAACCTGCGAGCCGAGACCTGACGCACGAAAGGATGCCATGCAAACCCTGCTGACAAACGTGATGTCCCGGGCCGTCCGCGAGGCCTACCGCCGGGGCGAGGACGACGAGACGCTCAACCCCCTGGTCCTCGTCGATCCGTCGGGAAAGCCCGTGGGAAGGATCGGGAAAGGCGATGCGGTCATCTTCTACAACATCCGCGGCGAGCGCGAGGTGGAGCTCTCGCGAAGCCTCGCCGAGGAGGGATTCCACGAGTTCCCCACGGCAGGCCCCCTCGGACTGCACTACACGACGATGATCGAGTATTCCAGGGATCTCCGGGTCGACGTGGCCTTCCCGCCCGAAGAGGACCTGGAGGACACCCTGAGCGAGGTCCTCTCCCGCAACGGCATCCGGCAGGTCAAGATCACCGAGGCGGAGAAGGCCTTCCACGTGACCTACTTCCTCAACGGCAAGCGAGAAGCCCCCTACCCCGGCGAGGACCGCATCGTGATCCCCACCCGGAAGGACGTGCGGCTCTTCGACGAGGCGCCGGAGATGTCGGTTAGGGAAGTGGCCGAGGCCACGGTCCGCGAGATCCGGGAAGACCGTCACGATTTCATCCTCTCGAACTTCGCCAACGTCGACGTCGTCGGACACATCGAGAACGAGGCCGCCGTGATGCGCGCCGTCGAGGCCGTCGACCGCGCCCTGGGTCTCGTCATCGCCGAGGCCCGCAGGGCGGGCGTCACGGTTCTCGTCACCGCAGACCACGGCACCGTGGAGCGCTGGCTCTACCCCGACGGCGCCGTCGATACGGGGCACACCTCGAGCCCCGTGCCCTTCGTGCTCATCGGCCCGGGCGAACCGCTGCCGCTGCGCCGGGAGGGCGAACTCATCGACGTGGCCCCCACGATCCTTCAGCTCTTCGGGATCGACGCGCCGGGACGCATGGAGGGCAGATCCCTGCTGCTGGCCGGGCCGGCGGCGCCCTGCCGCAGGCTCGTTGTCATCATCCTCGACGGCTGGGGCTACAACCCCGAAACCCGGGGAAACCTCATCGCGAAGGCCGCCACCCCCGTCATGGACGGCCTGCTTGCCTCCCTGCCCTTCGCAACGCTTGCCGCATCGGGCGAGGCCGTGGGGCTTCCGCCCGGCACGGTGGGCAATTCCGAGGCCGGCCACCTGCACATCGGGGCGGGCCGGCGCGTGTGGTCCGACCGCCTGAAGATCGACCGGGCCATCGAAAGCGGGGCCTTCTTCGAAAACGACGCGTTCCTGCGCACCATGCGCGGAGCCCGCAGTCGCGGCAAGGCCCTTCACCTCATGGGCATCGTCTCGTTCTTCAGCTCCCACGGCATGATGAACCATCTCATCGCGCTGATGGAGATGGCAAGGAGGGAACGGGTTGCCGAGATGTACATCCACGCCATGCTGGGGAGACGCGGCGAGCTGCCCGAGAGCGGGGCCAACTACGTCAAGCAGATCGAGGACAAGTGCGTTGAGCTCGGCCTGGGCCGGGTGGTCAGCGTGATCGGCCGCTACTGGTCCATGGACCGCGAGGAGAACTGGGACCGCATCGAGAAGACCTACCGGATGCTCGTCTACGGTGAGGGCCATGCCGTCAGGGACGGGGTCTAGGGTCAGGGAAACCATGCAGGGGGATCGGTCATGGAAGTGAAGATCGGCAAATCGACGCTGTCGATCGTCGAGGGGGACATCACGAAGGAGGAAACCGACGCCATCGTGAACGCGGCCAACTCGGGCCTGCGCGGGGGCGGCGGCGTGGACGGGGCGATCCACCGTGCCGGGGGTCCTGCCATCATGCAGGAGTGCCGGGCGATCGGCCACTGCCCCACGGGGCAGGCGGTGATCACGACGGGCGGGAATCTCAAGGCCCGGTACGTCATCCACGCCGTGGGTCCCGTGTGGAGCGGCGGGACCCGGAATGAGGCGGCTCTGCTGAGGAGCGCCTACCTCGAGAGCCTGAAGCTCGCTGCGAGGAAGGGATTGAAGAGCGTCTCTTTCCCGGCCATCAGCGCGGGCGCCTACGGCTACCCGCTGAACGAAGCCGCCCGCATCGCCCTCGAGACGGCCGCCGACTTCCTGAAAGGGCACCCGGAGATCGAACAGGTCCGCTTCGTGCTCTTCGGGAAGACCACCTACGACGTCTTCGCGGAGGAACTCGGGAAACTGGGCTGACCCGGCCGCGGGGCCGCCCGGCGCGTCACGACGGTTTCTTCCTGAACAGGTCTTCGAGGCGGCTGCGGGCGTCTTCCTTCTTTCCGGCCTGCCCGCGCCGGTCCGCATCGTCGATGAAAACGAAGAAATCGCAGAAATTGCTCCTCCTCTTGTCCACCACGCGCTCGGCCTGGGGCTCGCGGCAGTCATTGTAGGCCCCCGGGCTGTAAAAGCTGCAGTTCAGGCAGACGTGAAGGTCCGCCCCGCAGCGCGGGCAGGTCTCCCGGCGACCCACCGTCCCGTCGATCCGTATCTCCCCCGCGCACGCGTGACACCGTTTCATGCGGCGTCCCCCCCTTTCGGCCGCCGGAGCATCTTGTCGACTTCCACGGCGGCAATGACGGAGAGGGATATCGCCGTGATCGCCAGCCACTCGGGCCCGGAGATCGGCTCCGTCGTCAGCAGCCACTGCAAGGGCTTCGCGTAGATGGCGGCCACGTGCGCCATCAGGGAGGCGGCAAGCCCGTATGCCAGGTAGGGGTTGGTGAAAAACCCGATCTGGAAGATCGACCTCGTCTCGGACCGGCTGTTCCATGCCTGGAAGAACTGGAAGAAGACCATGGTGGTCATGGCGATGGTCCGCGCCCTCTCGAGCGACATCCCCGACTCGAGCGACCAGGAGAAGGTGACGACGACCCCCAGCGAAATGAGCAGTCCCACGATGACGGTCCGCTGCACGAGCATCTTCGACATGATGCCCTCGGACGGCTCCAGGGGGGGCCGGCGGACCACGTCACGGTCCCCCGGCTCGAACGTCAGCGCGATGACCTGGAAGCCGTTGGTCACGAGGTTGATCCAGAGCAGCTGCGACGCCGTGTAGGGAATGGGGATCCCCATGAGGATGCATCCGAGGATAGAGCCGATGGCCGCCACGCCCGTGGGGATCAGGAAGAAGACGACCTTCCGGATGTTGTCGAAGACGACGCGGCCCTCCCGAACGGCATGGAAGATGGCCGCGAAGTTGTCGTCGGTGACGACCATGTCCGAGGCCTCCTTCGCCACGTCCGTCCCCTTGCGTCCCATGGCAACCCCGAGATGGGCCGCCCTGAGGGCAGGCGCGTCGTTCACGCCGTCGCCCGTGACGGCCACGATCTCCCCGTGATCCATCAGCTGCCTGACGATCCGCAGCTTGTGATGGGGTGCGACCCTGGCGTAGACGGAAACCGTCTTCACCCGGTCAAAGAGGTCCTCGTCCGTCATCTTCTCGATTTCGCTGCCCGTGACGACCCGGTTGCCCGTCGTGTCGATCCCGACCATTCTCGCGATCGCCAGGGCCGTCGTCGGGTGGTCCCCCGTGATCATGACGACCCGGATGCCCGCACGCCGGCAGTCCCGGACGGCCTCCACCGCCTCCTCGCGCGGCGGGTCGATCATGGCCTGGATGCCGGCCAGCGTCAGGTCGTGCTGCACGTCTTCGTGCCTCAGCTCGGCCAGATCGTCGGGGGCCTGCTTGTAGGCCATCGCCAGCACGCGCATCCCCTCGGATGCGAAGCGGTCCGAAATTTTCAGGATTTCCTCCGTGCGCAGGCCGTCCCGCTCCATGCAGGTGACACAGAGCTCGAGGACCTTCTCGACGGCGCCCTTGACGAAGATGTACTTCTCGTCACCGTACCGGTGCAGGGTCGCCATGTAGCCCCGCTCCGACTCGAAGGGGACGATGCCGATCTGCGGGTACCGGTACCGTTCCTGCTCGGGCTCCAGCCCCGCCTTCATGGCCGACACGATCAGGGCCCCCTCGGTCGGGTCGCCGTTGACCCGCCAGACCCCCTCGTCCTCGTAGAGGCTCGACTCGTTGCACAGCAGCCCCACACGGAAGCACATGGCCAGGTGCTCGCGCTCGCTTTCCGGCTTTGGGATCCAGTCGTGGAGGATCTCTCCCCTGGGCTCGTACCCCGTGCCCGTGAGTTCGAAGTGGCGCACCCCGTCGAAGACGACCTTTACGGTCATCTCGTTCTTCGTGAGGGTTCCGGTCTTGTCCGTGCAGATGACCGTCGTGCTTCCCAGGGTCTCGACGGCCGGCAGTTTCCGCAGGATCGCGTTTCGCGCCGCCATGCGCTGCACCCCGACGGCCAGCGCGATGGTCAGCACCACGGGCAGGCCCTCAGGGATCGTCGCCACGGCCGCCGCCACGACGGTCATGAACATCCCGCGGACGGGCTCGCCGAGGGCGATGCCGACGGCGAAAAGACCCGCCGAGGCCGCCAGCACGTACAGGCCGATCCGGTTGGAGAAGCGGGCGAATTTCTCCTGCAGCGGCGCGCGGGCGGCCTTGGTCTCCCGGATCTCGTGGGCGATGCCTCCCAGCACCGTCCGGGCCCCGGTCTCGACGACGACGCCCATGCCCCGGCCGTTCACGACGACGGTGCCCATAAAGGCGATGTTGCGCTGGTCGCCCGGCGTGAGGTTCTCCTCCGGGATCGCGTCGGCGGTCTTCTCCGCGGGGACGGACTCCCCCGTCAGCAGCGACTCGTCGATCCGCACCTCGATGGCCGTCGCAAGCCGGATGTCGGCGGGAACCTTTGCGCCCGACGCGAGAAGGACGATGTCGCCCGGCACGAGCCTGTCGCTCGAGATCTCCCTCTCGCGGCCCTCCCGCACGACACGCGCCTGCGGCACGATCATCTTCTGCAGGGCGCGCACGCTCTCCTCGGCCCGGCTCTCCTGGACGAACCCGATGACGGCGTTGAACAGCAGGACGGCCGCGATGACGATCGTGTCCTTGTACTCGGCCAGGGCGAAGGTCACGGCCGCGGCGATGAGGAGGATGTAGATCAGGGGACTGGCAAACTGGCGCAGCAGGATGACGACGCGGCTGACCCGCTTCGCCTCGGGCAAACGGTTGGGACCGTAGGACTCGAGCCTGTCGGCCGCCGTCTTTTCGTGCAGCCCAGCCGGCCCCGTGCCGAGCTCCTGAAACACCTCATCCGCAGTCTTGCGATACCAGGCCGTTGCAGCCATGCAGTCTCCTTCCGCTGAAAAGGGTTGAGCCACCGCGAACGTGCGACGGACGCAGTGTAGCACACAAACGGTCTGATCGGCCAGCCGGAGTGCGGGGCTCCCCCTGTCTTTGCTTTTTCCCCCGGCATTTTTTATAGTAGGCCCATCGCCCCCGTTCACGCCGGGGACGAAATCCGACGAAAGGACCGGGAAAAGATGATCGTGGGCGTTCCGAGGGAGATCAAGGATCAGGAGTCCCGGGTGTCCATGACCCCCGGGGGGGTCCGGCAGCTGGTCGAGGCGGGACACCGGGTCCTCGTCGAGACCGAGGCGGGCGCAGCGAGCGGCTTCAGCGACGCCGCGTACCGGGCCGCCGGTGCCGAGATCGTGCCCGACGCGGCCGAAGCATGGGGCGCGGGTCTCGTCGTGAAGGTCAAGGAGCCGCTGCCGCCGGAATACGGGTTTCTCCGGCCCGGCCTCACCCTCTTCACCTACCTGCACCTGGCCGCGGAGCGGGAACTGACCCTCGAGCTGATGCGCAGGGGCGTCACGGGGATCGCCTATGAGACGGTCGAGCTGGAAGACGGCCGGCTCCCCCTGCTCCAGCCCATGAGCGAGGTCGCCGGGCGCCTCGCCGTCCAGAAAGGGGCCTTCTACCTGGAGAAGGTCAACGGGGGTTCCGGAAAGCTGATCGGCGGCGTTGCCGGCGTCGAGCCCGCCCGGGTGACGATCATCGGGGCAGGTGTCGTCGGGGCCAGCGCCGCACGCATCGCACTGGGGATGTGCGCCGAGGTGACCGTGCTGGACCGGGACATCGATAGGCTGCGCCACCTCGAGGACGTTCTCCACAGGCGGCTGATCACCCGGAGCGCCGACCCCCTGGCCGTCGAGGAGTCCGTGGCGCGTGCGGACCTGCTGATCGGTGCCGTGCTCGTCAAGGGGGCCCGGACGCCGCGCGTCGTCACCCGCGAGATGGTGGGCCGCATGGCCCGGGGAAGCGTCGTGATCGACGTCTCCGTCGACCAGGGAGGCTGTGTCGAGACGATCCGGCCGACGAAGCACTCAGACCCTGTGTACTTCGTCGATGGCATCCTGCACTACGGGGTCACCAACATGCCGGGCGCCGTTCCCCGGACGAGCACGATCGCCCTCTCGAACGCGACCCTGCCCTACGTCGTCCGGCTGGCCGCCGACGGCGTGCCCGGCGCCTTCGCAAAGAGCCCGGAGCTGAAGAAGGGGCTCAACACCTGGCGCGGCGCCGTCACCTATCCCGCCGTGGCCGAGGCCTTCGGCCTCGAGGTCCCGCCGGGGGACCCGCTGCGCTGAGTCCCGTCGAGAGGCCGCAGGCCGGGCTGCCGGCCCCTTCAGTGCAGCGTGCCCGCCTCGACCTCGTCGAGGCGCCGCCACTCGATCCATCCGCTCAGCCCCAGGGCCTCGGCCCAGAGTTGGATCAGCGCCACGTCGCCCTCGTGGTCGTCCCGCTCAAGCCGGTCCGCCAGGTCCGCAAGCTCCCCGCCGCGCAAGACGTAGGGGCTCCGGTCGTAGGGCCCCGTGAGGCGAAGCCCCGTCACGGGCTCCATGAGTTTGAAGAAAGCGACGTTCATGACCTGCGAGACCTCGTAGACCTTGCGGGGCGTCATCCGCCGGATGTCCCGCGCCAGCACGGCCGCGGCCTTGGCCTGCTGCTCCGCGATGGCGCGTCGCTGGATATCCCGGAGGCCCGGGTACTCGCAGTGGATCCAGCGCTCGATGGCGATGTCCGGGGGCATTCTCGTGAGCTGGAAGACGACGCTCTCGTACCACAGGGGCAAATACCCCCCGAGAGCCCCGAGTCCGTGGATGAGGGAGAGCCGCTGGATGTCCTCCCGGATCTCCTCCCGGTAGCGCGACTCGGTCCTCTCGTTGGCCACGGCGACGAGCCGCCTGTCGGGCGGCGCCCCGAAGAGGCGGATGAGGTGCCCGCACTCGTTGGCGATCACGTGGTTGACGAGCGGGTCGTCATCGCCGCGCCAGAACAGCACGTGGGCGGACGAGCCGGCCCCGGCCATCCGGATGCGGGCAAGGGACCGGAGATCGGGCTTCCGGACGACGTGCACATCCCTGCCGGATACCTCCTGCAGGACGTCGAGGATGTCGCGGACCGGATCGAGAAGCCCCTGGATCATGATCTGGTCATACCGCGGAAATTGCCGGGAATCAACCGCACGCTGCATTCCGATAAAAAAAGGACCGGGGCCCTTTCTCCCCGGTCCTTGCTCGTCCCGATGTATGCAGCCTGAGGCCGTTTGCCTCCTGGCGCGTCACATCACGTCCTTCGAGCTCAGGTCGACGGCCCGGTCGATTTCCGCCTTGAGCTCGGGCGGCAGACCCGGCATGTCCACGCTGAGGAAGCCCCGCACGATGGTGGAGGTCGCCTCCTCCTCCGAGAGCCCGCGGGACATGAGGTACAGGATCTCCTCCTGGGCGATCTTGCCGACGGCCGCCTCGTGGGACATCTCGACGCCGTCCGCCTTGCCCTGCAGCTCGGGGATGGCGTGGATGATCCCGCCGTTGAGGATCAGGCCCTTGCACTCGAGGTGGGCCTTGATGCCGGGCACCTCGCCGATCAGGTCGCCGCGGTTGACGATCGTGCCCCCGTTGGTGATGGCCCGCGCGATGATCTCGGCCCGGGTCTCCTCGGCCTTCAGCAGGATCCGGCCGCCCACATCCATCTCGGAGCCGGGCGTCCCCACGAGGATGCTGTAGAAGCGGGCCACGGCTCCCTTGCCCACGAGGTGGGTCGTGGGGTACATCTGCAGGCTCTTCACGGGCTTCATGCAGATGTAGTTGTTGAGGAAGAGCCCGCCCTCCTCGACGATGCCCACGGAGCGGGGCCGCACCATGACCTCCTCGGCCCAGTGATGGATCATGGTGAAGCTGAGCTTCGCGTTCTTCCTGACGAAGAACTCCGAGATCCCCACGTGCAGTCCCCGCTTGAGGCGGGGCGACGTGGCGCAGCCCGTGATGACGTGCAGCTCCGAGCCCTCCTCGGCGATGATGAGGTTGTGCACGTACTGGCTGATGTTGTCCTTGTCGAGGTACAGGCAGGCCTGCACGGGCCAGACGGCCTTTGCGCCGGGCAGGGCCCGGATGACGTAGCCGTCGTGGAGGCTGAGCTCCGCCGCGGCCGTGTACTTGTCGGCATCGACGGACACAAGCTTCCAGTAGTGCTCCCGTGCCCACGCATGCTTCTTCAGGGCCTCCTTGATGGGAATGACCTCGAGGCCCTCCTGCTTCGCGTGGGCGTGCACGACGGCCGTGTCCATCTGGATGTAGGTGCCCGCACGGCCGCTCTCGCTCGTGTCGATGCCGGCCTGGATCAGCCGGCTCTGGTCGACGACGGGGAGCGTCTTGAGGTCCTTCACGTATGCATGGGCAACCGGCTCCGCCGTGAAAGACGACAGGTCCACGTCGGGTCCGATGGCGGCCTTCTTGTCTTTGGCCTCCCGGGCCTTTTCCTTCAGATCTGGCATTTCACACACTCCTCGTACCCCATCTGCTTGATGCAGTGGAAGATGTCCACCGGGTTGTTGGAGCAGGACAGCACGCCGTTGAAGAGCACCTGCCCCTTGTCCGCGGTCACGTAATCCAGGATGAATCCCGTGTGGGTGATGATGAGGCCCATCTTCGTGCGTTCCTTTTTCCTCTGGAGCTGGGATTTGCCGGGCTCCGGGTGGATGTCCCTCTGGAGCAGCATGCTGATGGTGGTCCCGATCAGCGAGATGTTCTCGAGGTCGACGCCCGACTCGGGCTCGTCGAACAGCAGCAGGTCGGGCTGTTGGGCCATGAGCTGCACCAGCTCGGAGCGCTTGATCTCGCCCCCCGAGAACCCGGCGTTGATGTCCCTCTCGAGGAAGTCCTGGAAGTTCATCTTCGCCGCCATTTTCTCCACATCGACGTCGCGTCCGCCGGCACAGATCTGGATCATCTGCCTCGTCTTGAGCCCGTTGACCGTGGGGGGGCGCTGGTAGGACATTCCGATGCCGAGCCGGGCGCGCTCGTTGATGGGCAGGTTCGTGATGTCCACCCCCTTGAAGGTGATCTTTCCCGCCGTCACCCGGTACTGGGGGTAGCCCATGATCGTCATGAGAAGCGACGTCTTCCCCGACCCGTTCGGACCGAAAAGGATGTGTGTCTCGCCGGGCTTGATCTCGAGGTCGATGTGACGGAGCACCTCCCGATCGCCCAGTTTCACCTGGAGATCCTCGATGAGAAGCATCTCTCCTGTCTCCTTTCTCGCTGTTGTCGCCTGTTGCGGTATCCGAAGACGATTACTATCGGAAGAACGGGACAGCCTGTCAAGGGATTTCCTTTTCCTTCCCCCCGGCAGCGCAGGCGCGGCGCCGTGCGCCGGCCGGCCCCGGCTGAAAAAAAAGTTGACTTTTCCACGGCAACTCGTCCATAAACAGCGTCGCGTTGTTTCCGCGTGCTCGACGGTGACCGTCACGGCGTCAATCGGCAACCCGCAAAAGGAGGGGACATGAAAGCCGCCGTCAACGAGGATCTCTGCATCGGATGCGAAAGCTGCGTCGATATCTGCCCCGACGTCTTTGAAATGCAGGATGAAATCGCCGTCTGCCGCTTCGACGAGGACATCCCCGCCGAGTTCGAGGATGCCTGCCGCGAGGCCGCCGAATCCTGTCCCGTCGAGGCCATCGACATCGAGGACTGAAGACCAGCCTGAAGGCTCAAGCATAATGGAAAAAGGCTCTCCCCGGCCTTGAGCCCTTCGCCTTTTGCCTTTCGCCTTGCGCCCTTCAGTACGTGAACACCCCGTTGTCGTAGACGATCACCCTCTTTCCCGTGACCAAGTGCGCCGTCACGGTCTTGGGCTCCGTGTTGACGAGGTCCCAGTGGAGGGCCGAGTCGTTGAAGCCCAGCTTCCGCTTCATCGCAGCCGTAAGCGCCGCCGCGTCCCCGGCGTAGGTGTCGGCGTAGGACGAACCGAAGGCGATGTGGCAGTTGCCGTATTTGCCCCCGAAGTTCTCGTCATAGAGCGTGTTGGCCATGAACCGGTCGATCCGGGAGAAGCGGCGGTCCGTCAGCGAGAACTCCCCGATCCGGCTCGCCCCCTTGTCCATGGCGATCTGTCTTCGGGCGAAGGCCTCCCCCTCGTCGGCCCGGACGACGGACCCGATCCCCTTGCGGAATTCGAGAACGACGCCGGAGACGTAATTGCCGCTCCGGAATGACGGCATGTTGGCGACGTACCGCCCCTCGGTCCCGCGCCAGTCCGGCGACAGGAAGACCTCGAAGCTCGGGACGTTGTGCCCCGAAATGCCCACCCACCTGCGGTCGCGGCCGGGCGAGACCCTCAAATCCACGCTGCTCCCCTCGACGTGGTAGAAGGCGACCCGCATCGCGTTGAGCCATTTCTTGATCTCGCCCACCTCGCGGTAGATGGCTTCCCACTTCGCCACCGGGTCGGCGCTGTCGAGGTAGCAGGCCTTGACGATCTGCCGCTCGTAGAGCGCCTCCGTGAGTTTCGCCTGCCGCGCCAGCTCGGCGGTCGGCAGCATGCACAGGGTCCAGCCGAAACTCCCCTCGCTGTCCCTGCGGTCCAGGATATCCTTCAACGCCTTGCGCGCGACGGTGGCAGCGGCGATTTTCTTGGGGTCCACGTCCCTCAGGTGGGTGAGAGACACCGGGGCGTAGAGGTAGATGCTGCCGTGGAGATGTTCGCAGAGTTCACGGTCGCCGGGGGCAAGGAAGGTGATCTGCCGCGAGTCCGAAAGGCTGTAGAAATTCTTCTCCATCACCGGTGTCAGCCCCGCCCGCAGCACGGGGTGGAGCCCCCTTTCGATCAACCGCGCCTGGAGGATCTCCGCCAGGCGTACGGCGGGGAAGTCGAAGACCACCCTCACGATCTCGCCCTTCCGGTATTTCCTCTTCCTGGCCGTGTTCAGGCCCCAGAGGAGAACCTCGGCATACCGCTGCAGCAGGGTTTCCGACAGCATTCCCTTACTCCTTTCTTTTCTTTCGTCACTCCCTGTTGATCATGGTCATCCCATGCAATCGATTACGCCATCATGGACGAGAAAATTGCGAAGTTCCCGATTCCAGCGATGACTCACGTCATCGCGGTGAGCCGAAGCCCCGAGCGCAGCGCGGGGGGCAGCGTGGCGATCCCGCCATGTCCATGAGATTGCCGCGCACCCTGCGGGGGCTCGCAATGACCCGTTCCAGCGGTGTTTCAGTTTCTCATCACGGGTTTCGGGAAGTTCAGACGTTTAAACACCTTGTGCAGCCGGCAGCACGCTGCATGCGTCCCCTTTATCCGAACTTCTCCGCTTCAGATCTTCCCGGCTCCCTGTCCCGGTCAGAAGTCCCTCGGCTTGCAGATCACCTCCCGGACCTTCAGGTCGAAGAAGCGGGCGCTGTTGGCAGGCCGGAGGACAAGGGCCGTGTCGACCCCCTCGTACGTCCCGCCCAGCGCGATCACGTCCTCACCGGTCCGGACGAGCCCTGCATCGGCCGCCATGAGAGCGACCTCGACAGCCACCTTCGTGCCCTGCCCGAACGTCCGCAGGGTGTAGGCCATGATCTCGTCGACCTGGTAGGTGCCCAGCTTGTTCCGGACCGCCCTCCCGACCCCCCCGAAGGCGTGCTGCCCGGTGAAAACGGCGATCCCCGCCTTCTCGAGCCGCCCTCGGGCCGCAGCCGTCATGTCCTGGCGGTCGGGCTTCTCGAAGCCCGCCACGTGGGTGACGGCGATGACCCGGACCCCGCCGCCGAAGGCCTTTCTTGCTGCGAGCGCCGTCCTGCCGCTCACGCTCGGGACGATCACGCTTGCGATTCCCAGTTCATCGGCCCGGGCGGCTGCCGCCTCGAGAACATCCGCCGTGTTTCCCTTCCCCGGTTTCAGGAAATATCGACACTCCCTCCGCTCGAATCGTCCGGCCGCAGCCATGGTCCATCTCCTTTCTGTCCCGGGCGGTCATCGCGAGGCACAGTCTTCGCAAAGCCCGAAGAGGTCCAGATGCGCCCGCGTCACCCTGAATTTCTCGCGCTTCGCAAAGGCCTCCAGGTCCCGGATGAACGTTCCCTGCACCTCGCGCACCGTCCCGCACCGCGTGCAGATGAAATGGGCATGGGCCCCCGTCTCGGCATCGTGCACCTCGAAATGGGAGTGCCCCTCGCCGAAGCTCCGGCCCAGGATCACGTTCCGCTCGCGGAAGTAGGCCAGGGCCCGGTACACCGTCGCCAGGCTGATCCGCGGGTCCCGGCGGCGTGCACGTTCCAGGAGCTCGTAGGCATCCAGGTGGCCGTGCTCCCGGAGGATCTCCAGGATGATTTCCCGGCGCGGCGTCATCCGCAGGGATTTCCATGCTCGCTCCATTCTTCTTTCCCCCTCAGCTTCGCCCGTCCCGCCACCGGAAGCGCCGCCTCCAGCCCCGGGCTTCGCGTTTCTTCCGGTGGACGGGCCTCACGAAGATCTCCCGGGCGATGGCATCGTCGAAGGCCACGGTGCTCTCGTCGATCTTCACGATGTACGACGGCCGCCGCTGCACGAGTTCCAGGGGCCGGCCCGTCATGACGCCCAGCGAGGTCAGGTAGGACAGCCGGGCGTTGTCCCGCGTTCCGATATAGGCCACGGTCGCCGTCTCGCCGGTGTCGAGTTCCGTCAGCGGCACCACCAGCGGCCTCAGCATCGTCTCCCCGGCCACGCAGCAGTCGCCGGGAGGGATGGGTCTGCCGTGCGGGCAGCTCCGCGGGTGTCCCAGCAGGATGCAGACCGAATCCGCGGCATCATTGCCCAGCATGTGCTCGAAGCGGCAGGCCGACCGCTCCATCTCCTCGCTGTTGAGGTTGAGCACATCGTGCAGGAGCCGCTCCGCGAGGCGATGGCTGCGGATGACGTCCCGCGCCTTGAGAAACCCCTCCTCGGTCAGGACGAGATCCCTGTCGCTGTGCAGGGCCAGCCCCTCTGAAACGAGCCGTTCGCGCTGCTCATCCGAGATGCCCGCGGCCGTGACGCGCGCACCCGCCGCGGGCGTCTCGTTTCGCTGCTCCAAGGCTGTCCAGACCTCTTCGAGGATCTCTTCCAGATCCTCACCCGTGCAGGGTTTGCAGGATTCTTCCATGTCTCACCCCTCAGAACGTCACGTGCAGCAGCCGCAGCACGGAGTTCAGGACGCCGCCCGCGACAATGGCGTAGATGAACACGAAGAGGATGATGCCCGAACCGGTCAGGAATCCCCTCTCCTTGATGATCACGAAGGTGTTGGCGACGCAGGGCACGAAGAGCGTCATGACCATGGTGGCCACAAAGGCCTGCAGGTTGTCCATGAGGCCCCGCCCGTAGATGTCGAAGAAGTAGGCCGCCACGTACTCCCTCCGCAGAAAGCCGAGGATGAAGCCCTCGGTCGTCTCCGCCGGGAGGCTGAGAAGCCCGACGACGACGGGGTCCAGAAGGCGCTTCAGCGCCTCCAGCGCTCCCACCCGGTCGGCGACGAAGAGCAGTGCCGTCCCCAGGAGGAACCAGGGGATCACCTCCCGCACGAACCAGTAGGAACGGTAGACCGTCTTGCCCAGCACATCGCCCGGCGCAGGGAGCCTGTAGGGGGGAAGCTCCGCGACGAAGGCCGTTGTCTGACCGGGCAGCAGCCTCGAGGCGAGCCACCCGGCTGCCATGAGCTGGACAGACAGCAGCACGACGAACAGGACGAGGGCGAAAAACCCGATCCGGGCGAACATCCCGAGGATCAGCCCCATCTGCGGCGCGCAGGGGATCCCGAGGGCGAGGATCAGTGTCGCGATGATCCGCTCCCGCCGTGTCTCGAGGATCCGGGTCACGACGGCCGCCATGGTCCCGCACCCGAACCCCAGGACGATCGGGATGACCGCCTTGCCGTTGAGGCCGATCAGGGAAAAGAGCCGGTTGATCATCACCTCGAGGCGCGGGAGGTAACCCGTGTCCTCGAGGATGGAGAACACGAGGTAGAAGGCCGTCACCGTCGGGAACACGATGGCAAGCGAGTAGGTGATGCCCATGGTGATCTGTCCGTAGGGCCCCACCAGAAAGTCCCGCACGGCGGCGTAGGGGACGTGGGAGATCGCTCCCACAACGGGCGGCAGCAGCCATTCGCCGAATACAACGTTCTGGAAGAAATCCACGACGGTCCCGGCCGCAAACACACCCACGAACTCGTATATCCCGTAGAGAATCCCGAGCAGCAGCAGAGCGCCGCCGACCGGGTGGGTTGTAAAGCGGTCGAGGCGGTCGGCGAACCTCGTCCGGAACCCCCTGCCCCGGCGAAGCGTCACGCACTCGCGGATCAGCCGCTCCACGATTGCCATCCGGGTCTCCAGGATGACCCTCGACAGAGGCTCGAGAACACGGGACTGCGTCTGCACGATGAGGTTCTTGATCGCCCGGCTCTCACCGGCCTGATCCCCCAGCAGCGCGTCCACGAGCGACGGGTCCCCCGAAAGCAGGGTCAGCGCGACGGCCCTCCGGGAAACGGGATAGTGCGGCAGGAGGCCCGCGATACCCGTCACGGCCTCCTCCACGCGGGCATCGTAGATGATCCGCAGCGGGGACTTCGCGGGTCTGCGCAGGGCGTCCAGCAACTCCTCCCTGCCCTTTCCCCGGATCGCGACGGTCTGCACCACGGGGATTCCGAGACCCTTGGAGAGCCGGGCCGCATCGATGACGTAGCCCTTCTTTTCCGCCTCGTCGGCGAGATTGAGGGCGAGGACGAGAGGCACATCCGCCTCGATCAGGGCCATCGTGAGCAGCAGCGTCCGCCGAAGGTTCTGCGCATCGCCGACCTGGAGGACCGCCTCGAGCCCCTCCGAGAGGAGGGTCTTGAGGGTGACGCGTTCCTCGTCGCTGTGCGGCACGACGCCGGCGATCCCGGGCGTGTCCACCACGTAATAGTCCAGGTCCGCGGCCTTTCCCGACCTGACCTCCACCGTGGTGCCCGGGTAATTGGACACGACGACGTATTCCCCGGTGAGCAGGGAGAAGATCTTGCTCTTGCCGACATTCGGGTTGCCGACCAGAACGAGCCGCCGCTCCGAGGGGATGTCACCCGGCGACAAAGATTTCGTTCGAACCGTGCTTGCTGCCGACTGTTCCATGTGCGAATGATTCTCATTCGCACCATAATGGTATTCTTGGAAAAAAGCAAGGAATTCTGTCGGGTATGGCGGGATGGCCGGGACCGGGCCCCTCAGAGACGCTTGAGAAGGTTTTCGAGATTCCTGCACTGGATGCAGAGAATGTTGCCCTGACGGTCGAGCAGGACGAGCATCGGGACGCCCCGGACCTGGTAGAGCTGGGCCACCTTCCCGTCCGGGTCCGTCAGGACCGTGAACGGCAGGGCGTGCCGGGCAGCAAACTCTCCGACCTTATTCTCGCTGTCGTTGACGAAGATGTTGAGCACCTCCAGGTTTACAGCCCTTCCCCGGGCGTGAATGTCCCTGATCCGGGGGATCTCCTCTATGCAGTAGCGGCACCACGTCGCGCCGAAGACGAGCAGGACCGGGCGGCCCCTCAAGTCCGCAAGCCGGATTTCCTTGCCCTGGAGGTCCCTGAGACGGAAATCGGGCGCCGGGGCATCGACGGCGATCGGCGGCGGCGGGATCTTCGGCGCATCTGCGCCGGGCGAGCAGGCCGCCACAGCCAGGCAGGCGATCATCATAAACAAGCGCTTCGTATGCATCGGGTTCAGGCCTCTCGATCAGACGCTCACGGCACTGTACAGAAAATACGCCCCGGCGGCAAGCATCACGATGCCGGATCCTTTTTGCACGGCAACCATCCACGCGCCCGACCTGGGTAGGCTGATCAGGATTCCCGCAAACGTGCCCACCAGCAGAAGCAGGGTCCCCACGCCGAGCGAAAAGACGAAGAGCAGCGCCCCCCCGAACAGGACGCTCTGCCCCGCAGCCACGACGCCGAGGATGCCGATCAGGACCGGGGCGGCGCATGGGCCGAGGAGGAACCCCGAGGTCAGACCGATGACGAAGCTCCGGGTGATCCCCTTGCGGCCCGCTCCGGCCGGGCTCCGGGGCGCGAAGCGTTCCAGGGAGAGGGGAACGACCCCCAGCATGGCAAGGCCCATGAGCAGGAAGAGGATGCCGATTGCGCCAAGCATCAGGGGGCTCGACTGGGCCGCGCCGAAGATCTTTCCCGTCATCGCCGCCGCCATCCCGAGCGCCGTGTACGTCACCGCGAGGCCGAGAACGAAGCTCAGCGAAAGGGCAAACCCCCGCCGCCACGACACCCGCCCGTGGGCACCGATCACGGCGGCCGTGACCGGGACGACGGGATAGACACACGGCGTAAAGCTGACGAGTACGCCGGCCAGGTACGCCGCCGCATACGCCAGCACGGCAGACTGGCCGAGATAGTGTTCGAAATCGCCCGTGATCGCCTCGATCATGATCCCCCCGCTTTGCGCCTGACCACCCATAACCCAATTCGACGGCCCGCGCAAGCGCGGGACGAAGGCGCCGCGGAAAACTGTTTGCAAACGAGTTGCATCTATCGTATAGTCGACACGCCATGGAACACTGCGACATCCGCACCACGCTCGATCGTGCCGGCCTCTCGAAGACGCCCCAGCGCATGGCCGTCCTGAGGGCCCTGGTGCACGCGGACACCCCGCTGAGCGCGAAGGACATCCTGGACCGGCTCGGCGGCGGAAGCCGGATCAACAAGGTCACGGTCTACCGGACCCTGTCCTCACTGAAGGCCGAACGCATCATCCGGGAAATCGCGACGGACCACGGCGTCAGCTTCTACGAGATGGCCTGCCTGCATAACCCGGCGCACCCCCATTTCTACTGTCGCGCCTGCCGGAGCCTTGCCTGCCTGCCCGCCGTGGAAGCCCACCGCAAGTGGCTCCAGGGGCTGAGACCGTCCGACGCGGTCGTCGAGAGCGTCGCCGTTCATGTCACGGGGCTGTGCCGCAAGTGCCTAAGAACCGTTCGGAGAGGGGATCCATGAAGGCCGTCCTGATCGTGCTCGCAGCCCTGGCTGCCTTCGCCCTGCCCGGCTCGCCCTCGCAGGTACTGGCCGAGAACGCGCGCCTCACCGTCTTTGTCAGCATCCTTCCCCAGGCTTATTTTCTCGAGCGGATCGGAGGGGACCGGGTTCACGTCGAGGTTCTCGTCGGCAAGGGGCAGTCGCCTCACGCCTACGAGCCCTCACCGCAGCAGATGGCCCGGCTGCACGAGGCGAGAGCCTGGTTTCTGATCGGAATCCCTTTTGAGCGGCACCTCGTCCAGAAACTGCGTCCCGACGGTTCCGGCCCGGTCCTGGTCGAGACGCAGAAAGGCGTCCCCCGCAGGGCCCTCGAGAGGCACGATCACGACGCGCACCGGCACGAGGGGACAGGCGGGCACGAGGAACACGGTGCCGGGGCGCCGGATCCCCACATCTGGATGTCCCCGAGACTCGTGAAAATCCAGGCCCGGAACATCTTCGAGGCCCTCGCCCGCATCGACGCAGCGTCCCGGGAGCATTACGCGAGGAACCTGCAGTCCTTCCTGAGGGACCTGGACCGCGTGGATGCCGACATCGCCCGTTCGCTTGCACCGGTCAGGGGGCGGAAGATGTATGTGTTTCACCCCGCCTTCGGTTACTTCGCCGACGCCTACGGGCTGATCCAGGTCCCCGTGGAGATCGAGGGCAAGGAGCCGGGAGCGCGGCAGCTCGCACGACTGATCGACCGGGCGAAACGGGACCGGGTGCGGGTGATCTTCGTGCAGCCGCAGTTTTCCCGCAAGTCGGCCGAGGCGGTGGCGAAGGCGATCGGGGGCGCCGTGGTGCCGGTCAATCCCCTCGCGAAGGAATACCTTGCCAATCTCGAATCCGTGGCCTCCGCCGTCGGGCAGGGCCTCCGGTGATGCATGATGTCCCCGAAAGACGTTGTCACCCTCAGCCATGTCTCCTTCTCCTATGACGGTGTCCCGGTCCTGGACGACGTGAGTTTCACGATCCCCGAGCGCTCCTTCATCTCTATCGTCGGCCCCAACGGCGGCGGGAAGACCACCCTGCTGAAGCTGATGCTCGGACTTCTCAAACCGACGCGGGGAAGCATCGAGGTCCTCGGGACGAGTCCCGTCCGGGCCCGCACCCGCGTCGGCTACATGCCCCAGCATGCCCAGCTCGACCCGCAGTTTCCCGTCAGCGTTCTCGACGTCGTCCTCATGGGCCGGATGGGCAAGGGAGCGGGGTGGGGACCCTACAGCAGGCAGGACCGGGCCGTCGCGCTCGATTCGTTGCGGAAACTCGAGATGGAGGATCTCTCGGATCGGCCGTTCACGGCCCTCTCCGGCGGGCAGCGCCAGCGGGTGCTCATCGCCCGGGCCCTCGCCTGCGAGCCGGAGATGCTGCTCCTGGATGAACCGACGGCGAATGTCGATCTGGCGGTTGAAACGGAGCTTTTCGAATTGCTCCACGACATGAGCAAGGCGATTGCCGTGGTCGTGGTCAGCCACGACCTGGGATTCGTCTCGCATTATGTCCAGAGCGTGGTATGCGTCAACCGCAGGGTCATGGTGCACCCGACCGCGGACGTGACGGGCGAGGTGATCCGCGACCTCTACCTGTCCGACGTCTGCATGGTCAGGCATCATCACCGGGAGGGCTGAGGGGGAGAGGAAGGCCATGGCCGAATTCCTGACGGACCTGACACGCTACCCGTTCCTCCAGCACGCCCTGCTCGCCGGGGTGCTTGCCGGCGTCGCCTGCGGGGTCATCGGAAGCTACGTCGTCACGAAGAAGATCAGCACCATCGCGGGAAGCATCTCGCACACCGTGCTGGGGGGCCTGGGGGCCGCCCGCTATTTCCAGGTGGTTCACGGCTGGGATTGGTTCCACCCGCTCTACGGCGCCGTCCTGGCCGCCCTGCTCTCCGCGGTGGCGATCGGGGTGGTCACCCTGAAGGCACGGCAGCGAGAAGACACCGTGATCGGCGCCCTCTGGGCCATCGGCATGGCCGTCGGGATCCTCTTCATATCCCGGACGCCCGGCTACAACGAAGACCTCATGAGCTATCTCTTCGGGAGCATCCTCATGGTCTCCGACCGTGACCTCTGGCTGATCGCCGGTCTCGACCTCGCCGTCGTGACCATCGGGGCGGTCTTCTACAACCAGTTTCTCGCGATCTGCTTCGACGAGGAGTTCGCCCGCCTGAGGGGGGTCCGGGTCGAGTGGTTCTATCTCCTGCTGCTGTGCCTCACGGCCCTGACGGTCGTGCTGCTCGTCACCGTCGTGGGAATCATCATGGTCATCGCCCTGATCACCCTGCCTGCAGCCGTGGCCGGTGAGTTCACGAAGAGGCTGTGGCACATGATGGTGCTCTCGGCGGTCCTGACCGTCTTTTTCACAACCGCCGGTCTCGCGGTGAGTTACGGCCCCAACTGGCCCTCCGGGCCGACCATCATCGTCATCGCCGGGGCCGTTTACCTGCTTTCGATCGCGGTGCCGCGGCTTTTCAGCTCGAACGGTTGAGGGGGGATTCATGATCGCCGCGGACCAACCCGGCCACCTCGGCCACCGCGACAGGCTCAAGGCCCGTTTCGAGCGGGCGGGGATCGACGGCCTGCACGACTACGAGGCCTTGGAGCTGCTGCTCTTTTATGCCCTGCCGCGCAAGGATGTGAAGCCCCTGGCGAAGGAACTCCTGAAACGCTTCGGGTCCCTCCGGGGCGTACTCGACGCCGACTGCGAGGCCCTGCAGGCGATCCCCGGCATCGGCCGCCACACGGCCGTCCTGTTCGGCATCGTCCGCGAGGTCGCCTCACGATCCCTTCGGCAGCGGGCCGAGGAGCGCGAGCAGATCTCCTCGACGAAGGAGCTGATTGATTACTGCCTCGCCTCGATGGGCGGCCTGAAGGACGAGCATTTCGCCGTCATCTGCCTCGACGCGCGCAACCGCATCATCGAGGTCGAGACCGTCCAGGAGGGAATCGTGAACCAGGCCGTCGTCTACCCGCGGAAGGTCCTCGAAAAGGCCCTCGCGCACAAGGCCTCGGCCATCATCCTCGTGCACAATCACCCCTCGGGCCACGTGCGGCCCTCCGATGCGGACATCCGCCTTACCCGGGTTCTCCAGGACGCGGCCCGCGTCATGGACATCGCGCTGCACGATCATCTCATCGTGGGCGCCAACCGCTTCTTCAGCTTCCGCGAGGAAGGCATCCTGTAAGAAACAGTCTCGAGATTCGAACACGAGCGCTCGAGCGGAATTCTTCCTGCGAAATGACGGTTTTGGACCGCTCTAACGCTCGCTGCACTGCAGGCGCAAAAACTCGCCCTGCGGGCTCAGACAGTTTGCGCTGCAGACGTTCCACTTCGCGAAGAGCGGTTCTCCAAAACGCGCCATACTTCGCCATCCAGAATTCCGCCCAAGCGCAGGTGATGCATCCCAATGGCTGGTCAAAAAGTCCGGATGCAAGGCGCCCGACGTCCAGAAGAGAAGAGAGCGTGCGGTTGGTGTACGTGAACGACGAAGGACGAGGTCAACGCGTCGGATGAGCCTTTTTATCAGCCTAAATGTTGATACTCGTAAAAGGGATCGGCGTAAACGTCAGCGCAAAGCACAGCATGGCCAGGTACCCCACGGCGAGACGCCGGTTGTCGAGTTCCCCCCAGTGGTAGATGACCGGTGGGTGGCGCACGCCCAGGGCAAGCAGGATCCCGCCCCAGATGAGCCACCCCTCCCAGCCCACAATGCCCAGGACGAGCAGCATCCCCACCACCGTCCAGGCCACTTCGCGCTGGCGGGCCCCGAAGATCGCGTAGACGATGTGGCCGCCGTCGAGCTGGCCCACGGGGATGAGATTGAGGGAGGTGACGAGCAGGCCGATCCAGCCCGCAAAGGCCATGGGGTGCAGGATCACGTCCTTGTCGGGGCCGATCGTGCCGTTGACGACCCAGTTGATCGCCGTGAACAGGGCACACTCGCCCAGGTGGATGCCGGCCCCTTCGGTCTGCGCCGCCGGCACGATCTGGGAAAGGGCCAGCCCCACGAACAGTACGGGGATCGTCACGGCAAGGCCCGCCAGAGGCCCCGCCGCCCCGATGTCGATGAGGGCGTTGCGGTCCGAGACGGGCGATTTCATGGCGATGAAGGCCCCGAAGGTCCCGACGAGGGTGGGCCCCGGGATGAAGTAGGGAAGGCTGACATCCACGCCGTGCCGCCGGGACGCCGCCCAGTGGCCCAACTCGTGGCAGCCCAGGATGAGCAGCAGCGTAAAGGAAAAGGGGATCCCCTTCCAGAGCTCCGAGGGTCTCTCGATGGGGTTCACGCCGGCCTGCAGGGCACCGGCCAGCAGGGTCGTCAGGATGGTCACGGCAAACAGCCCGGCCGGGACGAGGGGATGGTTGAACCCGGGGCTCGAAAGGATTCGGCGAAGGCTGGATTTCAGGCCCATAAACAAAAAAGGGATCATCGGATCATGATCCCCTGTTTTCCTCACATTCCAATAGGTTTCGTCTCAAAGCAGCGAAGTCACTCCGCGATGCCGCTGTCCTTTTTGCTTGCGCCCCCGTCGTCGAGGTTGACCATGTCCCGAAGCTCCTTGCCAACCTTGAAAAAGGGGAGCCGTTTCGGGGAAACGGTGATGTTCATGCCCGTCTTGGGGTTGCGCCCCGTGTAGGACTGGTAGTTGCGCACGACGAAGCTCCCGAGCCCGCGGATCTCGATCCTCCCGTTATTCTTGAGTTCTTCCGTGAACCCCTTGAAAATGAGATTGACCACGTCGGTGGCCTTCTTCTCCGTCAGGTTCTCCCTTCTTGCCAGCTCCTCGATCAACCCCGACTTGTTCATGGTCCCCCCCTTAAAAAGCGGAATAAGCCCCAAGGGCTTGCCGATGCATCGTAAAAAGGGATTAATTGCGCGTTTTCATTGAATATTAGTTTCGGTCATCCCGGAATGTCAAGAACATTTTTCTCGTTTTTTTTTCGGCCGGGGCCTCAGGAGACCCTCCACGTCCCGCCTGCGCAGCCGCCGGTACTCGCCCGGCTTGAGGCTGCCCAGTTCCAGGCTGCCGATGGCGATGCGGATCAGCCGCGCCACGGGATGGCCCAAGGCCTCCATGGCCCGCCGGATGATCCGGTTTCGCCCCTCCGAAATGGTGATGCGGAGCCACTGGCTCTTCTCGTTGAACTTCTCCTCCTGGATCCCGTCGACCGTGAAAAGACCGTCCTCCAGCTCGATTCCGCTTGTGAGCGCCTGGATATCCTTCCGGGTGACCCGTCCGCGCACCTTGACCAGGTAGGTGCGCGGGATGGCATACCGTGGGTGCTGGATGCGCTCGGCGAACCGGCCGTCGTTGGTCAGCAGCAGGAGGCCCTCGGAGTCGTAATCCAGCCTCCCTACGGGGTAGACGCGCTCGGGGACATCGCGGAGCAGGTCGGTGACGATCGGCCGGCCCTCGGGGTCCTTCAGCGTCGTCACGTACCCGGCAGGCTTGTTGAGCATCAGGTAGACGCGCTCCACCTCGGTCGAGATCAGGCGCCCGTCGACGCGGATCTCGTCGCGCCCGGGGTCGGCCTTGGCCCCGAGCTGCCGCACAACGCGGTCGTTCACCTGGACCTTCCCCGCAAGGATGAGTTCCTCGGCCGCCCGTCTCGAGCAGATGCCCGCCGCGGCGATGATCTTCTGGAGACGCTCCTCCATGGGGCTACTCCTCCATCTCCGTGATCTCACGCAGCGTGGGAAGCTCGGAAAGGTCCTTCAGGTCGAAGACCTCCAGGAACCGTTTCGTCGTGCCGTACATGATGGGCTTGCCGGGGACGTTCTTGCGGCCCACGATCCGGACGAGCTTCTTCTCCAGCAGTCCCTTGAGGGAGCCGCTCACGTCGACACCCCGGATCTTCTCGATCTCCTGCCGCGTGACAGGCTGCCGGTAGGCGACGACGGAGAGGGTCTCCATAGCCGCGGGCGACAGGGCGACGGGGCGGATCCCGCGGAGCTTCCGGATCCAGGGCGAGAACTCCGCCTTGGTCCTGAACTGGTACCCCCCGGCCACCTCCATGAGGCACAGGCCCCCGCGGCGCTGCCGGTACTCCGTCTCGATGTCCTGCAGGATCTCCACGATCGCCTTTCGATCCACATCCCCCAGGACGTCTTTCAGACGGTCCACCGAGACGGGGCTGTCCGACGCGAACACCAGCGCCTCGACAACGGATCGCATGTCATCCATCGGCTGATTCCTCCACTGCGGGGAATATCCGGATCGGCCCGAAGGGATCGGACTGGAAGGCCCTGACCACGCGCATCTTCATGAGCTCCAAGATGGCCAGCAGCGTGTAGATGACGCTCTTGCGGGTGCGGCTCGCCCTGAGCAGATCGGTGAAGGAAAGGCTCTTCTCCCGTTCGAGGTCCTCGAGGATCTCGTTGATCCGGTCGGACAGCGAGATCCGCTCCGTGTCGATCTCCAGGAGGTCCTCCTTGTCCATCCGCCCGACGACCTGCTTGAAGGCCTCGATGAGCTCGAAGAGGCTCACCTCCATCATCGCCTCCTCCGGCTCGTCGGGGATCTCGTCGGCGGAAGGGACGCGCTTGAACACGTCACGGTCGAGCACCCTTCGCTGGCTCAGGCTCAGGGCCGCCTCCTTGAAGGCCTGGTACTCGAGAAGCTGCCGCACCAGCTCGGCCCGCGGGTCCTGCTGGTCCTCTTCCGTCCCGCCCTCTCCCTCCTCGACGGGCAGGAGCATCCTCGACTTGATGTGGATGAGGGTCGCCGCCAGCACCAGGTACTCTCCGGCCAGGTCGAGATTGAGGGCCTTCATCATCTCGAGATGCTCGAGATACTGTTCCGTGATGAGGGCCATGGGGATGTTGTAGATGTCGATCTCGTTCTTCCGGATCAGGTACAGCAGAAGATCAAGGGGCCCCTCAAAGATGTCGAGTTTGACCTCGTAGCTCATGGCGATCAGACCCGGACGGCGTCCCGGACCTCGTCCATTGTCGCCCGGGCCACCTGCCGGGCCCGCTCGTTCCCGTCGGCGATGATGTCGTCCACCTCCTGGAGGTGAGAGCGATAGTAGTCCTGTTTGTCATGAATCGGCTTGAGGCCGTCGGCAAGGCGCTGGGCCAGCCGCTTCTTGCACTGCACGCAGCCGATGGCCGCCTTGCGGCAGTCCCGGTCGATCTCGGCGACGTCTGCGGCCGTCGAGTAGATGTTGTGGAAGGCGAAGACGTTGCAGACCTCCGGGCGGCCGGGGTCGCTCTTTCGCTGGCGTTGCGGGTCGGTGAACATGGATTCGACCTTCTTGCGCAGCTCCTCCCCGCGGTCGCTCAGATAGATCGCGTTGTCGTAGGACTTGCTCATCTTCCGGCCGTCGATGCCCAGGAGCTTCGGCACCTCCGTCAGGAGCGGTTCGGGGATCGGGAAGATCTCCCGGTAGAGGAAGTTGAAGCGGCGGGCGATCTCGCGTGTCAGCTCGACGTGCGGCAGCTGGTCGACGCCCACCGGCACGCCGTAGGCCTTGTACATGATGATGTCCGCCGCCTGGAGGACCGGGTATCCCAGGAAGCCGAAGGTGGAGAGGTCCCGGTCGACGAGCTCCTGTTTCATCTCCTTGTAGGTGGGGTTGCGCTCGAGCCACGGCAGCGGGGTGATCATGCACAGCAGGACGAAGAGCTCCGCGTGCTCCTTGACGGCGGACTGGACAAAGAGGGTGCTCTCTCTCGGGTCGAGTCCGGCGGCAAGCCAGTCGACGACGATGTCGATCCGGTTCTGGCGGATCTCCTCGGTCCGGTTGTAGTCCGACGTCAGGGCGTGCCAGTCGGCGATGAAGTAGAAGCAGTCGTAGCCGCCGTCGTTCTGCAGGTCCACCCAGTTCTTCAGGGCGCCGAGGTAGTTGCCGAGGTGCAGCCTGCCCGTCGGCCGGATCCCGCTGAGGATTCTTCGTTTCGTTGCCATGTCCCTTCTTCCACGCATCGGAAATCGCCCGGGGATGGACCCGGGCGCCCCGGTCGTATAACAGAAATGCCTGCCCCTGTCAACGGCAAGCAAGGCCAAGTTCAAGAAAAAACACAAGGTTTTTCCTCAGCGCCGGGCCGCTGCGAGAATCTGTCGGATCCTCGACAGCGGCCTGTCGAGGGAGCGGCGCTCCTGCCGCAGGCTCTCGAGGGCATCGAGGACGCCGAGCTGCGCCAGCCGCTGCAGCACCCTCGCACAATCGGCCTCCTGGAGGATCAGCCTCAGCTCGGCTGCGATCCGGTACTCTTCCAGGACCGCGAGGAGGCCCAGCGACAGGGCCTCGCCGATCCGTGCCTCGTCGGCCGCTACGACCCGGAAGCCCAGCCTGACCTCGAACCGGACGGCCCGGAAGATCCTCGTCGGGTCGTCGATGAAGCTCCGCCCGTGCAGGACGCGGATGTTGCCCTCGCCGATGTCGCGCAGCCCGCCGAACTCGTCGAGCAGGCGGCCGAACCCCGCCGGTGCGAGAGACGCGGCCATCGCGTTGATCGTGAAATCACGGCGTGCAAGGTCATCCCGGATCGTTCCCGGCGTCACGCGGGGAAGCGCCGCGGGCGCGTCGTAGATCTCCGTGCGGGCCGTGGCGACATCCACCTTGACGCCGTTGGGCATGGTGATCGTGGCCGTCCCGAACCGCTCATAGCATTTCACCCGCGCGCGCAGGCGGCCTGCGAGCCTCCTGGCGAACCGGATCCCCTCCCCCTCGACGACGATGTCCAGGTCGACATTGTCACGCCCCAGGAGCAGGTCCCGCACCGTGCCCCCCACGGCGTAGGCGCCGAACCCCATGTCTTCGGCAAGGCTCCCCGCCCCGTGGAGGATGTCCCTCAGCGCAGGTGCCATCCGGGCTTCAATCGTCTCCGCAAGACTCTGCATGCCGCGATGTCCGTCCGCCCCTCCCGGGGCGTCAAAAAAAGACCTCCCGTCGCCCGACGGCGGAGGTCCTTGGATCGTTTCGGGCCGCCCCTCAGACGTTGACGACGTCCGTCAGCCCCTTGCCGGCCTTGAACCGGACGACTTTGCGCGCCGGGATCTGCACGACGCCGCCCGTTTTGGGGTTCCTCCCCGTTCTGGCCCTGCGCTGCACGCAGTTGAAGGTCCCGAAGCCGGTGAGGCTGAGCCTGCCCGTCTTTCTGAGCTCTTCACCCACGGCATTGAGGTACGCCTCCAGGGCCCTTCCGGCTGCCGCTTTCGAGACCATCGCCTCCTTTGCCATCCGCTCGATCATCTCCTGCTTGGTCATCACGAACCCCCTTTTCTGCGCGATGAGTCCAACCGACGCCATGAACCGCGGCTCATGGCCTCTCCCTGTCCTGCCGGGTGCTGCAACGACGGATGCGGTTTCCGGAATACGCGGTGTTTGGGTTAGGCTTGTTCGAAGCGGGTCTGCTCCGGGGTCTGACGCGGGAAAGCAATTTGTCTCTAGCACAAATGTGAGAAGGCAGGCAAGAGAATTTCCCGGCCCGGCGGCTCAAGGGGCCTTCGACTTTCCTTCGTCTTTCAGGACGAGGAAGTACAGCTCCCCTTCCTCCTTGAGATGGCCCGCCGCGATCTCCGCCTCGGGGCCCCTGCCGAAGAACAGGTCCACCCGGCCCGCCCCCGTGATGGCGCCCCCCGTGTCCTGGTTGAGGACGAAGCGCGAGAACGGGACCCAGGACTGGATCTCGCCGCCCGGTCCGATCACGGGCTTCCGGCTCTTCACGAAGGCCAGCGCACCTCTCGGGAACAGCGCCGCGTCCGTTGCCACGGAGCGGCCGCCGGTGAGCGTGACCCCGATGCTGCCCACCGGGCCTTCCTCGACGATCCGGAAGAACACGTAGCTCTCGTTGTGGTTCAGGATCTCCCGGATCTCCTCGGGCCTCTCCCGGAGATACCGCTTGATGCCCTGCATGGAGAGCTCCTCCCTCGTAATCCGGCCCGAATCGATCAGCAGCTTCCCGATGCTCCGGTAGGCCCTCCCGTTGGACTGGGCGTAGCTCACCTGGAAGCTCGATCCGTCGGGCAGCCGGACCATCCCCGATCCCTGGACGTGGAGGAAGAAGAGGTCCACGGGGTCCGCAAACCAAGCGATCTCGAGACCCCGGTTCTCGAGCGCCCCGGCCCCGTCGATCTCCTCGCGGCTCCAGTAGGGCACGAGTTCCCCCTTCTCGAGCCTACCGACCAGCCGCTCGTTCTTGTACCGTTCGCGGAATCTCCCCAGGTGCACGACGACCGCGTCGTCGGGCTTGCGGTAGATGGGGTAGCGGTACCGCTCCGTCCTGACGAGTGAGCCTTCCAGGACCGGCTCGTAGTAGCCGGTGAACAGGACCCTGCCGGCCGGTCCGCTGCCCGCCGCCCTGTAGACGTCGAATGTCTCCCGCACGCGCCTGTCGACGTCGGCCGGGGATGCGCCGCTCTCGACGATCGCCAGGAACGCCTCGAGGGATGTCTTCATGTCGCGCGCGGTGACGCGCCTGTCCCCCATCCGGTAGGTCGTGCGCTCCGGGACGCGGGCGTAGTACTCGAGGCTCTTCCGGACGGCCCGCGCCAGGGATGCCCGGTCCAGATCGTCCTCGAACCGCGGCAGATCGCTCGCCGCGACGGCTGCAAGAGGCGGGACCTCCTTGGGCGGGATTGCCGGGGGCGGCGCGACGGCGGGGGGCTGGCGGAAGAGCGCGCAGCCGCCGATCAGCATCGCGATAAGCAAAATGAAAATAATTTTCCGCATGATGATTATCGGACCCTCAAGACATCATAAAAACGTCCGGATCAGAAAAAGAAGGCAAGCAGTCTCGAAGCCGTCTTTCCCCGCAGGCTGATCAAAAAGGTTTAGATGCAAGGCGCCCGACATTCCGAGGAGCCGAGGCGTACTTGGGTCGTACGTTGAGCGACGAGGAAGGAGGGCAACGCCGCAGATGAGCCTTTTTCATCAGCCTCGACTACAGCTCGATGATCATCGCATACTCGTCGCAGAAGTCAGGGTACTTCCAGCACTTGAAGCAGTCCGACCAGATCTTCTCGGGCAGCTCCGTGCGCTGGACCTCGTGAAACCCCATCCGCGCGAAGAATTCCTTCTGGTAGGTGAGCGCGAAGATCCGGTAGATCTCCAGCGTGATCGCCTCGGAGATGCAGGCCTCCACCAGTTTCTTGCCGATCCCCCTCTTGCGGTACTCGTCGACGACGTAGAGTGAACGGATCTCCGCAAGGTTCTCCCAGAACAGGTGCATGGCGACGACCCCCACGATCGGCCCGTCCTCCTCGTCCATGTACACGTAGAAGTCGCGCAGGCTGTTGTAGAGGTCGACGAGCGAGCGGGGCAGCATCTCGCCCTTGGCCGCCGAGAGGTTGATGATCCGGTGGATCAACTTGACGTCGCTGGTCTTCGCTTTCCTGAGCATCGTTTCGTCCCCGGCCCTGTTCTATTTTTTCGCCGCCCTCAGCATTTCCCTCGCCGCGGCGCGGGTCTTGTCCGTGATCTCCACGCCCCCAAGCATCCGCGTGATCTCCTCGAGGCGCTCGTCCTCGGAGAGCTGCCGGACATCCGTCTTCGTCCTCCCGTCTGTCACCCGTTTCGTGACCCGGTAGTGCGTCCGGCCGAAGGACGCGATCTGCGGCAGGTGCGTGATGCAGATGACCTGGTGGTGCCGCGAGATATCGCGGAGCTTGCGCCCGACGATTTCCGCCGTGGCTCCGCCGATCCCGCTGTCCACCTCGTCGAAGATCACGGTTCCGACGGAGCCGACCCCCGACAGGACCTTCTTCATGGCCAGCACGATCCGCGACAGCTCGCCCCCGGAGGCCACCCGGTTGAGAGGCTTGAGCGGCTCGCCCACGTTGGCCGAGAGCTGGAACTCGGGCTGGTCGATCCCCTTCGGGCCCAGCGTTGCAAGGCCCTCCTCGTCCGGCACCGGCTCCTGGAACAGGACGGAAAAGCGGGCCTTCTCCATCTTCAGCGCGTGCAGTTCCTCCTCGATGGCCTTTTCCAGGGATGCGGCCACGCGCCGCCTCTCCCCGGACAGTTTCCCGGCCAGGTCCCTGAGCAGGGCCCTGCGCTTCGCCAGTTCGGCATCCAGCGCCTCGATGTCCTCGGCGGCACTGGAGAGCGCCTGCAGCTCCGTCTTCAGGGCCTGCCCTGTCTTCAGCACGCTCTCGATGGAGCCGCCGTGTTTCTTCTTCAGCCTTCCGATCAGCTCGAGCCGGTCGTCGATCTCGTCGAGGCGCGCGGGATCGGAGGGGATCCTGCCCAGGTAGTCGCGCAGCGCCCGTGCCGCGTCCTCAAGCTGGATGGCCAGGGATTTCAACTCGTCGTCGGCAACCGCAAAACCCGGGTCGATGCGCCGGATGTCCCGGATATGGCCCGTCACTCGGGCAAGCACCGCGAGCACCGAGTCCTCCCGGCCGTAGAGCGCCTCCCATGAATCGCGGGCCAGCTCCGCGAGCTTCGCGGCGTTGGCCAGGATTTTCTTCTCCTCCTGCAGCGAGGCATCCTCCCCGGGCTTGAGCGCCGCCCGCTCGATCTCGCCGATCTGGAAGCGGAGGAACTCCTCCCGCTCGGCGCGGTTTCGGTTCTTTGCCGCGAGGTCGTCCCGCTTCGCCTGGAGTTTCCGGTACTCCTCGTACAGGGCGGAAAACCGGCCCCGTTCGGCCCCGAGGTTGCCGTACTCGTCGAGGATGTCGATGTGGCTCTCCGGGTTGAGCAGGACCTGGTGCTCGTGCTGGCTGCAGATGTTGACGAGCGCCTCGCTGATCTCGCCGAGCATGGCCACGGTGGCGAGATTGCCGTCGACGTAGACCCGGTTCTTCCCCGAGCGGGACACCACCCGCTTGACGACGATCTCCCTGCCGGGGTGAAACCCCATCCCCTGGAGCTTCGCCCGGAGATCCCGGTTCGCCCCGATGTCGAAGACCGCCTCGACGACGGCGGCGTCCTCCTCGGAGCGGATCAGGTCCGTCGAGGCCCGGTCCCCGAGCAGCAGGCCGATGGCGCCGACGAGGATCGACTTGCCCGCCCCCGTCTCTCCCGAGACGACGTTGAGGCCCTCGTGGAAGGCGAGGTTGAGCCGGTCGATGATGGCGAAATTGGTGATGCCCAGTTCCTTCAGCATGTCAGGTCCGGTTCGTCGATGAGGGGGAGCCGCCCCAGCCGAGTTTCGACCGCAGGATCTGGAGGTAGTCCCTTCGGGGCGACACAACCAGGTTCGTCACGAAGTCCGACTTCCGCACGGTGATGGCATCGCCGGTCTTGAGGTTATAGGTCACCTGTCCGTCGCAGCTCAGGATGGCCCCCGCCTCGCGGGTCCAGAGCATGATCTTCAGCACCGCCGTGTCAGGCAGGATCACGGGCCGGTTGGTCAGCGTGTGGGGGCAGATGGGGTTGAGGATGATCGTGTTCAGAACGGGCAGCACGATGGGCCCCCCGGCCGAGAGCGAGTAGGCCGTGGACCCCGTCGGGGTCGAGACGATGAGCCCGTCCGCCCTGTAGCTCGTGAGGTACTGGCCGTCGACGTGCGTCTCCAGGTCCACCATCCGCGAATAGTTGCCGCGGTTGATGACCGCGTCGTTCAGCACGGTACACTCGAAGCTCTCACCCTGCTCGTCGTGGACCGCGACGTCGAGCATCATGCGGCTCTCCGTCCGGAATTCCCCCGCCAGCACCGCCTCGAGGGCGTCGAACATCTCGTTGAGATTGATGACGGTGAGGTACCCGAAGGTTCCCATATTGACGCCGAGGATCGGGACGCTCGATTTCCGCATCAGCCGTGCCGCCTGAAGGAGCGTGCCGTCTCCCCCCATCGTGACGACGAGGTCGGCCCGGCTGCCCAGCTCGCCGCCGTGGTAGCCCCGCACGCCGAGCCGGGCGGCCGCCTCCCTTTCCAGGAGGATCTCGAGACCTTTGCCCCGGGCCCAGTCCGAGAGCCTCGCGATGCTCTCCAGCACGTGGTCCTTGTTCGCGTTGCCGACAACCCCGATCGCCCTGATGCCCATCCCGCAGAACCCCTCAAAATTTCGGCTGATACGTAACACAATTCGAGTCCACTGTCCATCATGGAGCTGGCTGGTCGCACGGGCCCGGGACGCGCGGGACGCGCCTCCGGCCGGAGGCTTGCCGCAGAGAAAGAGCATTGACAAGGCCGCCTCTCATGCGCTACCGTGCCAGCCTTTACAGGAGGAGTCATCATGGGGCTGCTGAAAGGATCGCTGACCTTTTCGAGATACCGTGTCAAGGGGGAATTGCCGGAGGACTTCCGGCCCTTCTTCGACCGCCAGATCAAGAAATACGCATTCCAGGAACTCACGGCATCGGCCGAGGAGCAGGCCTTCGGATGGACCTGCCTGGAGAACCCCCTCGACACCCGCTTCGAGGGGGCGCGGTACAGTGCGGGAGACTACTTCTACTTCGCGCTGCGCGTCGACAGGAAGTCGATCCCGCCCGCGCTGCTCCGGATCAAGTGTCTCGAGGAGGAACGCAAGGCCCTCAAGGACAGCGGCAAGAAGAGGATCTTCCGCGAGCAGGCCAAGGAGATCAAGGAGCGCGTCTACCTGCAACTGCTGACGAGGACCTACCCGGTCCCGTCGCTCTACGACGTGCTGTGGCACCCGGCCGGGGGCTGGCTCCTCGTGGGGTCCCATGCGGACAAGGTGTTCGAGACCTTCGAGGACCTCTTCAAGATCTCCTTCAACGCGAGATTCGCCCCCTGGCTGCCTTGGGATGCGGAGCAGCTGGACCGGAAAACGGCCGCCGCCGTCGCGTCCCTCCAGGGAGGCTCGTTCCTCGAGCCCGCGAAGGGATCCGGCGAGAAAACGGACCCCTCGTTCCTGGCCCGCGAGTTCATGACCTGGCTCTGGTTCAAGTCCGAGGAGCGCAACGGGACGATCTCGATCCCCGGACGGGCGGAGGTGGGACTCAGCTTCGAGAAACGGGTCGTTCTGGAGTCCGGCGAGGGGGAGTACGCGGAAACGGTGGCCTGCCAGGGACTGCACGCGGACCTGCGGGAGGGCAAGGCGGCGATCCGCGAGGGCAAGAAGGTGCGGGAGGCCCGCCTGCGGCTCGAGAGGGACGGCGATCGCTGGGAGTTCACCCTGAAGGCCGACCGGTTCCAGTTCCAGTCCATGAGACTCCCCCAGGCGGGCGGCCTCGACGAGGAGGGCGAGGAGAAGGATGGCGGGATTCTCGAGCGGATCTATCTCGTGGAGACGGCCCTGGCGACCATGGACGAGCTGTTCGCCTTCTTCCTGGGCCGGCGTCTCTCGCCCCAGTGGGCCTCCGAGGAGATCCCGCGCATCAGGGCTTGGCTCAAGGCATAAGCATCAGGGGCCGGACAATTGGACCATCACGTAAAGAGGATTCCCCTTTGCCTTGCCGCCTGCGTCTTTCTCCCGGCCCGTTGCCTGCCCCGGTTCGAATGACCGCGGTCACGGCACCAACTCCCTCAGGGCAGCGAGCAGGGCCTGGTTCTCCTCCTCCGTTCCCACGGATATGCGGATCTTGTCGTCTACACCGGGGCGGTCCCAGTAGCGGACCAGGATCCCCCGGTCCCGCAACTCCAGATACAGATAACGGGCATCGCCCCTCGGCGGCCTGGCCCAGATGAAATTGGCCTGCGAGGGCCAGATACGGAACCCCATCTTCTCGAGCGCCGCCGCCAGCCCGGCCCTGGAGACCTTGATCCTCTGGGCGTTGGCCCTCATCCACGCCTGGTCCCTGAGGGCGGCCGCGGCCAGCCTCAGCGCCACGGCATCGACGTTGTAGCTGTCCTTGATCTTGAAGAGCCCCTCGAGAAGACCGGGCTGCGCCACGCCGAAGCCCACCCGGAGACCCGCCAGTGAGTACCCTTTCGACAGCGAACGCAGCACGATGACATTCGGGTGTCGGGACACGAGACCAAGCGCGTTCTCGTCGGCGAAATCCGTGTAGGCCTCGTCGATCGCCAGCACCCCGTCGAGGCCGGCGGCAAGCCGCTCGAGGTCCCGCACCGGGGCCACCGTCGCCGAGGGGTTGTTGGGCGTGCAGACGAAGGTGAGGTCTGCCTGCACCTCGAGCAGCCCCTCCACGGGCAGCGTGTACGCCTCGTCGTAGGGTACCTCCACCGTCGCGGCGTCCTGCATCTCGGCCAGGGTGACATAGAGTGAATAGGTGGGCATGGGGTAGGCGATCTTCCGGCCCTTTTCCAGGAACGCACGGGCGAGCAGGGCCAGCATCTCGTCACTGCCGTTTGCCGCCATGACCCAGTCCGCGGGGACCCCGTAAACCTCCGCCGCCGCCTCACGGGCCATGAGGGCCATCGGGTCCGGGTAGCGCCTGAGCCACTCCCCCTCGAACCCGTGCAGGACCTTCATGACCTCCGGGGAAGGCGGGTAAGGGTTTTCGTTGGTGTTGAGCTTGACGACCCGCGAGCCCGGCGGGGGCTGCTCCCCCGGAACATAGCCCGCCATCTTCTTCACGTTTTCCCGAAAGTTGATCATGCTGACTCCAGTCGAATAATCTCTGCTGTGTCTTGTATGGCTGCCTGTGGCGACTCAAGAACCATGCGAAAATGAGCGGGATTCTGAGCTGCGAAGTTAGACGCGTTTTGGTTCACCGCTCTTCGGGGCCCCCACGCTGCGCTCGGGGTAAACTCCACGTCCGCAGCGCAAACTGTTTGAGCCCGAAGGACGAGTTTTTGCGTCTGCAGTGCAGCGAGCGTTAGAGCGGTCCAAAATCGTCTATTCGCAGGAAGAATCCTGCTCACGAGTGTCAGCTCAATGGTCTGACCCCTTTGAACTTATCCCTTCATGCAAAGCGGGCACCCTGCCACGTATTCCTTTTTTCCATCTCCCTGTCAATCGCATTGAGCACCTTGAGCTTGTTCTGCGCCCAGTCGGGGCCCAGGCAGATGTCGCGGTAGCCCTCCGCCGTGAGACGCTGAACGACCACCGAGGGGGGCAGGACCTCCAGCACATCGCAGACCGCCGACACGT
This sequence comes from Syntrophaceae bacterium, assembly GCA_013177795.1. Lineage (NCBI taxonomy): Bacteria > Pseudomonadati > Thermodesulfobacteriota > Syntrophia > Syntrophales > Syntrophaceae > Syntrophaceae bacterium. The sequence goes on from JABLXY010000001.1 coordinate 536,221, forward strand.
AGTCCTCCTGCGACATCAGGGAAATCTTCCCCTCCTCGCAGAGCCGCCCCACTTCCGTGCCCCGGAGTGCCAGCAGGGAGTGGATCTTGATGCCGTCCACGGGGAGGGCCGCAACGGCCTTTGCCGTCTCCAGCATGTCGGTCCGCATCTCGCCCGGCAGCCCCAGGATGATGTGCGCGCAGATGAAGATACCCCTGCCCGCCGTCTTGCGAACGGCCTCGATGAAGGCCGCCGCGTCATGGCCCCGGTTGATGCGCTCCAGCGTCCGGTCGTGTATGGACTGCAGACCGTACTCGACCCAGACGTGCGAACGTTTCGCGTATCCCTCGAGCAGGCTCAGGACATCGTCGTCCACGCAGTCCGGTCTCGTTCCGACGGAGAGCCCGACGATGTCGGGCTGTGCCAAGGCCTCGTCGTAGAGCGCCCGCAGTCGCTCGACGGGAGCGTAGGTGTTCGTGAAGGTCTGGAAATAGGCAATGAACTTCGCCGCGCCCCGAAGATTCCGGTAAAGGGCCTTCCCTGCCGCGATCTGCTCCGACACGGATGGCAGCGGCCCCTTCTGCCGCAGACCCGACCCCCGCCCGTCGCAGTATGCGCAGCCGCCCACGGCGACCTTCCCGTCCCGGTTGGGGCAGGTGAAGCCCGCGTCGATCTGCAGCTTGTAGACCCTGCAGCCGAAGCGATCGGCGAGAAAGCTCTTGAAATCGTGGTAACGCTTCCTGCTCTTCGGGAGATCAGGCCGGGACATAAAGGGAATTCTATTGTTTTTTTGAAGGGATGTTATTAAATAGTCCCTGTAAAGGCAAGAAACATATCACATGCCACGGCTCTATCTCACGTGAGCGGGATTCTTCCAGCGAATTGACGGTTTTCACTGCAGACGCAAAAACTCGCCCTTCGGACTCAAACAGATTACGCTGCTGACGTGGAGTTTACCCCGAGTGCAGCGCTGGGGCCCCGGAGAGCGGTACCCTAAAACGCGTCAAACTCCGCCGTCCAGAATTCCGCTCACGCGATAGACAAGTCACGCGGATATGGCAAAGCACTACGACGTCATCGTTGTCGGCGGCGGGCACGCGGGGTGCGAGGCGGCCCTCGCGGCCGCGCGCATGGGCTGCGAGACCCTCCTGTTCAACATCAACCTCGACTCCGTCGCGCTCATGTCCTGCAACCCCGCCATCGGCGGGCTCGCCAAGGGCCAGCTCGTCAAGGAGATCGACGCCCTCGGGGGCGAGATGGGCAAGATCGCCGACCGGACGGCCGTTCACTTCCGCCTGCTGAACGCCTCGAAGGGCCCCGCCGTGCAGTCCTCCCGCGTCCAGTGCGACAAGCAGCTCTACCGCCTCGCGATGAAGGCCGTCGTGGAGCGGCAGAAGGGGCTCCACCTCCGACAGGCCCTCGTGGAGCGCATCGCCGTCGACGGGGATCGGGTCGCGGGCGTGATCGACAGCACGGGGTTCCTCTACCCTGCCCGGGCCGTCGTCATCACCACGGGCACGTTCCTCAACGGCCTCATCCACATCGGGACCTTCCGGACCCCCGCGGGCCGCGCCGGCGAGATCGCCTCCGTCGGCCTCGCCGAGTCGCTGCGCGGCCTCGGCTTCGTGATGGGACGCATGAAGACGGGCACCCCGCCGCGCCTGAAGGCCTCCACGATCGACTTCAGCCGCCTCGAGCGCCAGGACAGCGACCCCTCGCCCCAGCCCTTCTCGTACACGACGGAGCGGCTCCGGGAAGAGCGCCTGCCTTCCTACTTCTCCCACACGACGGAGCAGACGCACCGGCTCCTGCGGGAGAACATCCATCTCTCGCCCCTTTACTCGGGCGTCATCACGGGGGTGAGCGCGCGCTACTGCCCCTCTCTCGAGGACAAGGTGATGCGGTTTGCCGACCGGGGCCGCCACCCCGTCACGCTGGAGTTCGAGGGGCTCGACACGGAAGAGATCTACGCCAAGGGCCTCGGCAACTGCCTCCCCCTGGAGCTGCAGGAGCAGATCGTCCACAGCGTCCCCGGCCTCGAGAAGGCCGAGATCATGCGACCGGCCTACGCCATTGAGTACGACTACGTCCAGCCGACGGAGCTCAGGCAGACCCTGGAGACCAAGCGCGTCGCGGGGCTCTTTCTCGCGGGGCAGATCAACGGCACCTCGGGGTACGAGGAGGCCGCCGCCCAAGGACTCTGGGCGGGGATCAACGCGGCCCTGCAGGTCCAGGGGCGGCCGCCCTTCATCCTGGAGCGCTCCGAGGCGTACATGGCCGTCATGGTCGACGACCTCGTGACGCGCGGCGTCGACGAGCCCTACCGGATGTTCACCTCCCGGGCGGAATACCGCCTCCTGCTCCGGGAGGACAATGCGACGATCCGCCTCATGGGGAAGGGTCACGCGCTGGGTCTCGTCCCGGACGAGCACTACCGGGACCTGCAGGGCCGCGTCGCCCGCATCGGCAGCACGATCCGGTACCTTGCGTCCCGGACGGTCTACCCCTCGGCCGAGACGAACCGCATCCTGGCGGAGCGCGGCTCGCTGCCCATCCGCAAGCCCTTGTCGCTGTTCAACCTTCTCAAGCGTCCCGACATGGGCTACGACGATCTCGCGGCCTTCGACGCCGAACTGCCGGCCGTGGAGGAACCGGTGAAGAGGCAGGTCGAGATCGAGGCCCGCTACGAGGAGTACATCAGCAGGCAGAACGAGGCGGTCGAGAAATTCCGCGAGATGGAGCGCAGGAAGATCCCCGGCGGCATCGACTACTTCGCGATCCCGAGCCTCTCGAACGAGCTCAAGTGCAAGCTCGACGCGGTGCGGCCGGCCTCCTTCGGGCAGGCGCAGCGGATCCCCGGCATGACCCAGGCGGCCCTGGCGGCCATCCTGGTTTACCTCAAGAAGAAGGAGATGGAATCGGCGGCCGCCGGCTCATGAAAGGAGGGACATCATGCGGTGGAAAGACCAAGACCAAAGCGACAACGTGGAAGACCGCAGGGGGATGCCCGTCTCGAGGGGCATGGTGGGGGGCGGGATCGGCACCGTGATCCTGATCATCGTGGCCCTCTATTTCGGCATCGACCCGTCGGTGATCCTCCAGTCCGTGCCCGACAGCGGTCCCCCCGCCGTCACGCAGCAGCGGCCCGCGGGGCAGGACGAGATGGCGCAGTTCGTCTCCGTCGTGCTCGCCGACACGGAGAAGACCTGGCACAGCGTGTTCCGCCAGTCGGGCAGGACCTACCGGGAACCAAAGCTCGTTCTCTTCACCGGCGCCGTCCAGTCCGCCTGCGGGTTCGCCCAGGCGGCGATGGGCCCTTTCTACTGCCCGCAGGATCACAGGGTCTACATCGACTTTTCGTTTTACGAGGATCTGAAGAACCGGTTCAAGGCCCCCGGCGATTTCGCCCAGGCCTACGTCATCGCCCATGAGGTCGGGCACCACGTCCAGAACCTGCTGGGGATCACCGAAAAGGCCCAGGGAACGATGCAGCGCGTCAGCCGGGCTGAGGCCAACCGCCTCTCCGTGCGGATGGAGCTGCAGGCCGACTGCTTCGCGGGCGTCTGGGCACACCACGCCGACCGGTTCCGGCGAATCCTCGAGCCGGGCGATCTCGAGGAGGCCCTCCGGGCCGCGAGCGCCATCGGAGACGACCGCATCATGAAGCAGACCCGCGGCACCGTCGTGCCCGACGCCTTCACCCACGGGACGTCGGAGCAGCGGGTGCGGTGGTTCAGGCGGGGGTTCGAGACGGGCGACCCGAACCAGTGCGACACGTTCCGGGCCCCGACCCTGTGAGGCGCAGGCATGGATCTCGTGACACAGGCAGGGGAGGATGTACGCCTTCACGAACAGTTGGCGAGTCATCGATCTGCCTGTTCACGAAAACGGGCGACGCGGCAGGCGTCGCCCGTTTCTCGCTCTGAAGAACCACGCACGGCACTCCGGAAATGTCCGGGGTGTCCATCTGAATGATTATGCGCCCGATACGCGCCTCGCGCCACCGGGCGTGTTTGCCCAGGCGGTGCGGCAAGTGTTCATGACCCTTGTCCAAAGCGTCTAATGCTGAATCGAAATCCACCTGCCCTTTACGGCATCGGTTTGGTCGATCCACACCGCAAATGCGTTTCCCTTGTCATCGAGGGCAAGATCCCGGGGGAAACCCGGCCGAACATGGGCCCCCAGGACAACCGGGGCTGACCAGCCTGCGGCTGTCTTGACAAAATAGCAATTCTCGAAGCTGGCCGTCCAGAAGCCGGGTTTCGATCTCACCAGCAGCACGTGATCGTTCCCCCGAACATCGCTCCTGATGAGCGCGTTTGTATCGTTGCTCCACTTATAACCCGGTTCCGGCAGATCGTCCGCTGCCACAATCTCGAAATGGGGAGCCCAGCGATCTGCGTTGACCCTGATCTCCACCCAGGGGTGTTCAAATCCGCTCCCGTCTATTTTTTTTAGACCGTCATTCAGGCTGATTTGATAAACCCAGAGCAGGCCTTCTATCTCGCCGGACACGCCATTGACGGTGAAACACCGGTCCAGTTTTCCTTCCCTGAACAAGTTGGAATCGTTCATGCGGGTAAAGGGTGGGGGAGGCAGAGGTTTCCCCGTGACTCGAAGCCAGCCGGCTGAGCGGTCTTTCGTTTCGGTGTCAGAACCGGATGGACGCTCAAACAGCCTCTCATACTCGACGCGGGCATACGAAACCTGCTGATCGGAAAGGCCGGTTCCCCCAATCCCCGCTCCGCCCGCACCTCCGCCCGCAAAGAAAGCGTAACTCCCGCCCGAGGAGCGATACAGGAACTGCAACCCTCGCCTGTCTGCACCCAGCACGTAATCCGATCGGGCGCTGAACGCCGACTCCGCGTCGAAAACGGCCACGACAGTCCAGCCGTCCCTGGATTCCCTTGCGATCACGAGCTTGTCTGCTCGAACATCAGACCAGAGGATGACCGGGACCAGGATGAACCAGCCGACCAGCCAATCTCTCCTCTTGGGTGCTCCGAGATCTTCCCCCTTGGCGATGAATGTGCAAAGCAGGTCATCGCCGACGGGTATGAACCGCTCGCATCGATTCCCCTTGATTTCCGTCCACCCGCCCTGGCCGGAACGAATGAACATTTTGTCTCCGGCAACAACGCGCAGAGCACCTTTCGGATATTCAACCGCATCTATCCTGCCGAAGAAATACTCATCACGGCTCATGGCGCCGAGGGTTTCGCGGAGCAGAACTTCATTGCCGGCGATCTCGAAGTGGTGAACGGCCCTTAGCTCGTCGATCACGAAGACGTGGCCATGGCCGTCCCCGGTAAGAATGGCTTTGAATCGAGAGTTATAGCGGAGGTTCACTTTGTCGTGCAGAGTAAACTCCGGCCCGAGGCTTACGGCCGGCGCCTTTCGGGCCTCAACATCGCGGAGGAGGCCTCGTTCGGCCATGGAGGCGCATCCCGCAAGGCACATCAGGCAAAGGGCAAACAATAGCCGCGGAAAAAACCGTGATCTGACTTGCATGACACAACCATCCACATTCGTGTGTATCGCGCAGCGGTTTCGTACTCTATATAGCACAGACGTCAAAAGCTGAGAACAGGAGACCGCGGAAAGAGAGGCCGCATGGGATTTGACAAAAATCATTCTTTTCCTCATAGATAGGAAATGAACACAGGGAAGGGATCAGCACCCGCATGGTCAGGTCATCCCGTCAGGCAAGAGACCATTCATTTCTTTTGCAGAAAAAAGGGGGGAGAAATGAAATCGATTACCCGGTTCTTCATGGGCATCGTGATGAGGGTCGACATGCGAGGTCATAGGCGGGAAATCCCGCTGCTTGCCGTCGGCGCGATCATGCTGCTGTCGGGGTGCGCGACCTTGGGGGAGAGCACAGGGTTGGGAACGGCCGAGAAGACGGCTCAACTCAAACCCGGCATGACATACGAGCAAGTCGAGTCGCTCCTTGGGAAGCCGGAGTCTTCGAAAACCGTCAAGGGGCAGCACATCGTCCGCTGGAATCTTCACGAATACTGGAAAGGATGGGTCCCCTACGACATGGTGTTCGATGCCAGGAAAAAGACGCTGATTTCCTGGTCGGCAAACGAGAAGGAATTTCAGACCAGTCAGCAGAAATGGGCAGCCATGCTCGGAACAGCCGGAAGTGACCCCGGCACAGCAAAGGCGCAAGGCTCGCGGGGTGCCGCCACGGCTGCCGGGCCTTCGGATGCAAGTCTCATGAGACAGATGTCCGCGACGTATTACAGCTACAGCAGTGCAGGTGTTGGATACAGCGGGGGCACGGAGCGGCGCGTGGTGCTCTGCCCCGATGGAAGGTATTACAGCGGCTCGGAGTCCGGATACTCCGGAGGGGCAGGCACGGCTGGGGCATGGGGGTCGGCAAGCCAGCGAAAGGGTCAGGGAACGTGGCGGGTCGTCGGCAACACGCAGCAGGGAACGCTGACCACGATCAGTTCCGACGGAACGCCGACGGAATACCCCTACCGCACGTGCGGCCAGGGCTGTTATTACTTCGGCAACACCAAGTTTGCCGTTGAAGGGCCTGCCCGATGTCCGTAAAGGAGAAGGCACGAAATGACTGAAGGCAGAGCCGAGCCGCCCTGCCCTCCACGATGGCCGATCGTCCTCACCGGCCAGGAAGCAGATTCCCGCTCTCCGCATCACGGGAAGGAATGAAACGATCTTTCCGGAGCGGCCTGGCGACAAATCAGGCCGGAAACGGTGAATCCCCGATCGTCCGTCGGTTCGGGATTCGCCTCTTTCGTTTGAGAAACCCTGCGGGCCCACCGTTTCAGAACTGCCGTGGTTCCTGCATAGGGATGACGGTCTCGGGATAGGGGCCTGTGCGATCAAATCATTTGGGATGGACCCTCTGCCCCACGGCCTCGCCCATGGTCTTGCGCATCGCGTTGACCGACTCGGCCAGCTCCCCGATCTCGTGACGGGAGAGCACCTGGATGTCCCGGGTCAAATCCCCCCGGCAACCTTCTTGATGACCTCAACCGACCCCTTCACCGGCTTCGTGATCAGCCGGGCCGTGATCGGGTTGACGGCAACGGCGCTCATCGGCCTGTTTGATTCGCGGACGGAGGCCTCGTAGTTTGCGCCCGCCCAGCTGACCACCTTGCAGAGGTTGGCGTGGACGTTGGCGATCGTCCGGCTGATCTCCGAGCTGTCCCGGTATCCCTGGAAGCGGTTGTTGCAGATGTCGTCCATGGCCGCCCTGTGGCTCGTCATGCCGTGATCGGTGCCTGCCGCCGGGAGCCGCGGGAACAGGGAGACCGCCACGGGGCCGATCAGGAGTTTTTGGCCAGCGTCAGGTTGCGAAGTGTCTTTTTCATCGTCCCGTCCGCCTTTTTTGATGCAAGGGCCGGACGGGTCTCGCCCCGTCCGGCCCCCTGAAATCGCGTGACTTACTTGTAGGCCCCGCAGGCGAGGACCACGTCACCCACCCTCTGGTAGAACACCTGCTTGGCCTCGACCTTCTTGCTCTGCGGGTTTGTCCATTTGTAGTCGACCGTGCCGCTGGGCGAGGTCTTCGCCTTGTCCACCAGTTCCTTCATGAACAGCTTGCCGTCCGAGTCCTTGAGATCGATGAGCGTCTTGCCGATGAGGGCCTTGTTCGCCCCATGGGAGAGGATCTTCGCGTTGAGGTCGCTCACGTAGATGTAGAGGTCCCGATCCACGAACTTTCCTTTCGGGTCGTCAAATGCCGCGAAGGCCTTTTCCTGCCCGTTTGCCTTGTAGTACTCCACGGCCTTGGCAAGCATTGCCTGGGCCTCCTTCGGCGTCCCCTTTGCCTGCGCAAAGGCGAATCCTGCGGTCAGCGCGATGATCAGCAGCCCGATCCATGCTTTCTTCATCTTCTCTTTCCTCCTGTTCTCTGTCATCTGGTTTGGTTTCTTTCCCCTGACAATCCCTGCGGTCTCTTTCAAATGCTTACTGTTTGCGTGGTTTGAATCCCCGTTTCCCCATGACCGACGCCTGCAGCGGAAATCATTCCGACCGTCAGGTCTCACCCGCGCAGGCTCCCGCCTGGACCGGGACAGGCCCCTCGCGATGCCGGCACGGCGACCCGAAGCAGCGAACTCTCTACCGGATGCTTCCGGAAACTGCACGGAGACAGGACGATGTCGGAAGTTTCGCGACCCGCGAAACTGTCCGCCGGGCAGAGTGGGAAGACCCCGGCTGTCCCCTGCCTGCTGCGGCCGTGTCCGGCGGCTGGCTATCGAGAGGAGTTGCGAACTCCCGATCCTTCGACTCTCCCGCAGGAAAGAAATACCCGAATCCAGCAATAGGACTCTGAAACGCCTCTGGAACGGGTCATTGCGAGCACCCACAGGATGCACGGCAATCTCATGAAAAAGCAAGATCGCCACGCTGCCCCCAGCACTGCGCCCGGGGCTTCGGCTCACCGCGATGACGCGGGTTATCGCTGGATTTGAGAAAAAAATGCAAAAAATCCCTTTGTAGCCGGACGCAAATTCCAGACCAGAAGAGACCCGGCGGGGACCACGTTCCGGTACCCCGAAAACGCTCGATGCGATGCAAACGGCTTTCAGGCTCGCCGCCGACGTCGTGGACGCGGCGGCGTCCAGGGATTTCGGGAAACAGACCTGCGGGAATGATGACTACTCGGACCGGATTTCCATCCGGATCACCAGCAGGGCCCCCGTCCGGGGGGCAACCTGAACACTTTCCCGGACCGGACCCAGGGAGTTCATTCTTCCCCGAAGGGCCTCCAGATCCTCCTGCCTGATCCGGGCCGTCAGCGTCACCCGTCCGTCCCGGGTCTTTCGCTCGATGGATTGGGCCCCGATGTTCCTCAACAGCTCTTCGATCTCGGAGGCTGCGGACAGCGGGTCCTGCGCGCGAAGCGTGATGTCCAGATCGGGCCTGGGCGAAACGGCAGCGGACACCATGGGTTCCGCGGCGGGCGGTGCCTCACGGGCAGCTGTGCCCGGCGGGGACTTCGCGGCCTTCTGCCTCTGCCCGCCGTCCGGAACCACTGCGGAAGAATCCGAACCATGCTGTACGGCCGCGCCCGTGCGTTTCAAGACCTCCGCATCCTTCGGTGCCGCAGCCGCAGACCGCCGCGCCCCCGGGGTTTCCGCATGTCCCGCGGCATCGGGCTTCAACGCTGCCCGCCCCCCGCGATCCTCGACCGCCGCGGGCGGCGGCGCGAAGGCCTTCTTCTCCCGTATCTCTGGAAACTCGTGTCTTTCCGCGCCGTCAGCGGCGGGTGCCGTTGCCTGCGGGGCCCCAGCCTTCGGGGCTTCCTGCACCGCGACCGGCGGAGGCACGGCCTGCTTGAAATCGGTCTCACCCGACCTGTACACATTCCACGCAACGACCGCGATGAGAACCGTGGCCAGGGCCTGGATGGGCACCTTGATGTGAAGCGGGTAGAACAGCTTTCGCCAAAAGCCCCCCTTCTCCTCCGCCTCTTGCCGCACCCTGGCCATGACCCGTGCCTTGAGCCAGGGCGGCGGTTCCACCTCCCCCAGTCCCTTCACCAGCGCATCGGAGGCCTTGAGTTCCGCAAGCGTCCTGCGGCAGTCCCCGCACGACTGCAGGTGGGCCTCGACCCGCCCCCTCTCGCCTTCGGCAAGAGAGCCGTCGATCAGGCCGGCAATCATGGGCTCGAGTTCCTCGCACGTCATGGCCATTCACCCAACACCCTGACGAGGCAGTTCTTCAGGGCGGCCCGGGCCCTGAAGAGCCTCGATTTCACGGTCCCTTCCGGCAGGTTCAGCATGCAGCCGATCTCCTCGTATGTAAAGCCCTGGATATCTCTCAGGATGATGACCTCCCGGTGCTCCGCATCCAGCTCTTCGATGCATTTCTGCACCCGTGCCTCGATCTCCTTTTTCTCGAGGCGTTCGTCCGCACTCTCCCCGCAGTCTGGCGCCCCCCTCCGCGGGCCCTCCCCTTCCGGCCCGGCAGGGTCGTCGATCGACGTTCTCTCATGCCGCGACAGGGCCTGCGCCTTCTTCAGGCGGGTCCGGGCGTGGTTCACGACGATCCCGTAGAGCCAGGTGGAGAATTTCGCCTCGCCGCGGAAGGACCGGATCGCGCGCCAGGCCGAAAGAAAGGCCTCCTGCACGACGTCGCAGGCCTCGTCGTAATCCCCCGTCATGCGGTAGGCGACGTTGAGCATCCGCCTCTGGTGCCTCTCGACGAGCACCTCAAAGGCATCCGCGTCACCCTTCCGGCAGCGAAGGACGGCGGCGGCATCCTCATCATCGGTCATCCGGTTCAGCGCATCTGTCACGGGATCAGGCATCTCGATTGTTTTCGTCCCCTGATTTCCCGTCACCGGGATAACGTTGTCAAGAGGAAATGTTCCCTGCCGTCCGATGCCTCGGCGCCCGCACGGGCCGATTTTGCAAACGGCATCGGGACGAGCATGACGACGGGAGTCAGCAGTCGAACCGGCGGCTTCACTGGCCGCCCCAGCGGGTCCCGTCTCTTCGTTTTTAGACAAGCGGGGCACCCGAAAAGTTCCCGCTTTTTACCGTTGGCTTGGAATCGATCCCCTTTCATCCGGACACCCGGGACCCTCCGGCCAATACTCCATTGCCGTCCGTCACATAATTGTTCACCGATATCAGAATCCCTTGTTTTTTGTGCCATTTTTCGATATAGGTACAACCGCGTAATCATCGACCCCGGAAGGACCGGACATGAGCCGTTTCAACTACGAGGAGCTGGCCGCCCTCCACAAGATCGCAAGGATTCTCACCCAGCCGGGCGAACTCCGCGACCATCTCGAGAAGACCATGCACGAGCTGAGCAAGCGTCTCGGCATGGAGCGCGGGATGATCTCGATCCTGGACCAGACCACACAGGAGGCCTGGCTGGAAGTGGCCCACGGCGTGGACATCGAGGGTCTCGATATCCGCTACAAGCCTGGGGAGGGCATCACGGGCAAGGTGGCCCAGACCGGCCGGCCCATGGCGATCGCCAACCTGGGCAAGGAGAATCTCTTCCTGGACCGAACGGGGGCGCGGAAGAACCTCGACCGCACCCAGCTGGCCTTCCTCTGCGTGCCCATCCTCTACGACGGCAAGGTGGTCGGGGTGCTCTCGGCCGACAAGCTCACCCACAAGGTCACCGACCTGGAGGAGGAGGTGGCCATCCTGTCGGCCGTGGCGGAGCTGATCGGCAAGGCGGTCCACGGCCTGGGACTGGAGGAGGAAAACCGCCGGCTGCGGAAGATGCTCAGCAACACGCGTGCCGTCTCCACGGACATCATCGGGAACTCGAAGCCGATGCTCGACGTTCTGAGCCTGATCTCCCAGGTGGCGGACTCGAACACGACGGTCCTGATCAACGGCGAAACCGGCACGGGAAAGGAACTCGTCGCCCGGGCGATCCACGCCAACAGCCCCCGCAAGGGCGGTCCCTTCATCCAGGTCAACTGTGCCGCCATGCCCGACACCCTCGTGGAAAGCGAACTCTTTGGTCACGAGAAGGGCGCCTTCACCGGGGCCATCCAGCGCCGGCGGGGGCTCTTCGAGGAGGCCCACGGCGGGACGATCTTCCTCGACGAGATCGGGGAGCTCTCGCAGACAGCCCAGGCGAAGGTGCTGCGCGTTCTCCAGGAAAAGCAGCTCCAGCCCCTCGGCTCCTCGCGCACGGTGACGGTGAATGTCCGCGTCATCGCAGCGACGAACCGAAACCTCGAGCAGGACGTGGCCGAGGGCCGCTTCCGGGCCGATCTGTTCTACCGCCTCAACGTCTTTCCCATTTACATGCCGACCCTGCGCGAGCGCGGCAGCGACATCATCCTGCTGACGGACCACTTCATCGTGAAGTACGCGAAGATGCTCGGCAAGCGTGTGAAGCGCATCTCCACGCCGGCCCTCGACATGCTGTTGGCCTACCACTGGCCGGGCAATGTGCGCGAGCTCGAGAACTGCATCGAGAGGGCCGTGATCCTCGCGACTGGGGATTCCATCGAGAGCGTGCACCTGCCCCCCTCTCTCCAGATGAAGTCCAAGGAGGCCGCCAGAAAGGAGCGGGGCAAGCTCGAGACCCTCGTCAACGCCTACGAGAGATCCCTGATCATCGACGCCCTGAAGGACGCGCGCGGCAACCAGACCCGCGCGGCCAAACTGCTCGCCACGACGAAACGGATCATCCAGTACAAGATCGCGAAGTACGGGATCGACCCGAAGCGCTTCAAGGTCAAGCGGATCGCCTGAGACGGGCGGGAGGCCGGAAGAGCGTTTCGGGACGTGTTTTTTTCGAAACGTCCCCATTTGGAACAATTCTGTTCCTTTTTTACATATCCTCCCCTTCTTCAGAGACGCGTCAGCTCCGCCGCCGTGCAGCGCACCCGGTGCCCGGAATTAGATATTTTCTTTTATTTTCAAACTGTTGGCATATTCACGCACCTTGCCGCCACCGGGAGGATTTCCCGTTTCGGGGTATGGCACGCTTCTTGTCAATCCGCATGTCATCGGACAATCTCTCCAGAATGAACGGACGGGGTGGAAAATCATGAAAGCGCAGTCCATGGAAAACAGGACGGTGTCTTCCCTGGCGAGTCTCATGAATGCCTACGAGAGGGCCCTCATCATCGACGCCCTCGTGAGCACGCAGGGAAATCAGAGCCAGGCGGCCAAACTGCTGGGGACATCCAAGCGGGTGATCCACTACAAGATCCACAAGTACGGGATCGATCCCCGCCGGTTCAGGATGGGGAATTGACTGAAGTCCGGCAGCGCCGCAGGTGATCACAATTTCGTTCATCACGATCGGCGTAGTACAAATTTGTTCCAGATTCACAACGGTGGTCCGCCTCTGACCGCGGATCAACGCTCTGGAAAAGGATAGGCAGCATCATGTGCAGACTCTTTGCGATCACGAGCCAGGCCCCCCTCTCCCCGATGGTCGCCCTCGAGGCGCTCAACGTCATGAAGGAAGGGCACGACGGCTCGGGTGTCGGCCTCTACTTGACAGACCTGGCGGGCGATTTCGAGCCCTACAAGGACTATCCGACGCTCTGCGGGATCTTCAGCAACGCGGGAATGAAGAAGCTCGACGACTACATGCTCGCCCGCGGGTTCAGGCCGAAGTTCGAGCGGACGATCCGCCCGTCGAAGCCGGCCCCGGCAGGGACACCCCGGCGGGACGTGTACCTGATCAGCGTCTACGACTACCCGGATGAGTGGAAGTATCTCCCCAAGGCCGAGGTCCGGTTCCGTCTCATGCTCACCCGCGTCACCCTACGCCAGATGGGTCTCGAGGACGGGTCGATGATGGTCTTCAGCTTCTGGCCCGACACGATCATGCTCAAGGAGATCGGCGACCCCATGGCGATTGCCGACTACCTCGACCTCGGCGACCGGAACATCCTGGCCCGCAGCATGCTCGCGCAGGGACGCCAGAACACGAACTACGCCATCACCCTCTACGCCTGCCACCCCTTCTTCGTCCAGGGCGTGGCCACGATGACCAACGGGGAGAACACGGCCTTCGTCCCCATCCGCGAGTTCCTCATGTCGAGACAGTTCCCCGGCTATATCGGGTACCAGTCGGATTCGGAGGTCTTCACCCACATCCTCCACTACACGCTCTACACGCTGGGCATGGGGCTCGAGGCCTACAAGCACATCATCACGCCGCTCAAGGATGACGAGTTGGCGAGGCACCCCGAGACGTCGCGGCTCAGGCTGCTGAAGCACACCTGCCGGCCGCTGATCATCGACGGGCCCAACTGTGTCATCGGGTTCACGCCGGACCGGACGATGTTCATCGTCCAGGACAGCAAGAAGCTGCGCCCCGGGGTCATCGGAGGCAAGCCCGGCCTGTATGCCGTGTCCTCGGAGATCTGCGGCCTCGATGCCGCCATCCCCGACCGGGACCACAGCAAGGACTTCCAGCCCATGAAATACGACGTCGCGTACGTGGACAGCAACCGCAGGGAGATCAAGACATGGAATCAATGGGAACCCTTCACCCCTCCACACTGAGCACGAAGGACCTGCACTGGCGGATCCTCTGGGACAGGGAAAAGTGCACCCTCTGCGGGCGCTGCACGGCGGTCTGCCCCGTGCAAGCCATCGAGCTCGGCGTCCACCGCAAGCGGCTCGTCACCGTGCCCCTGGGGATCAAGGACACGCCCTCAACCGCCTTCACCGTCTACCACGGCATCGACCAGCGGACGGACGCGGCCTTCGCCTGCGTCGGCTGCGCCATGTGCAGCCTGGTCTGCCCCAATGACGCGATTGTCCCCGTGCTCAACGAGGACGTCGACAAGCAGCGTTTTCACATCAACAGCGGTGGGGTCCCCCGGCGCCGCGGCGGCCGCCGCAATGCCCCGGGCAGCCTCCTCGACCAGATCAAGTTCATCCGCATCTCCATGCTGACCGACCCCGCCCTGGACGCGGGCCGGCACGAGTTCGAGCTGCGGACGCTGCTCGGGCGGATCCTGCCCCCCGAGGAGGCCCTGAAGTTCAGCCGCGAGAACGGGTGGATCCCGCCCGTGCGGGAGATCTACCCGCTGATCATCGGCAGCATGTCCTTCGGCGCGCTCTCCCCCACCATGTGGGAGGGGCTGCAGATGGGTGTGGCCTACCTCAACGAGGAGCTGGGCATGCCCGTGCGGATGTGCACCGGCGAGGGCGGCTGCCCGCCGCGCCTGCTGCGGTCGCGATTCCTGAAATACGTGATCCTCCAGATCGCCAGCGGCTACTTCGGCTGGGACGAGATCATCCGTGCCCTGCCCGAGATGAAGGAGGACCCCTGCGCCGTGGAGATCAAGTACGGCCAGGGGGCCAAGCCCGGCGACGGGGGGCTGCTGATGTGGTACAAGGTCAACAGCCTCATCGCGCAGGTCCGCGGCGTGCCCCCCGGCGTGAGCCTGCCGAGCCCCCCCACGCACCAGACGAAGTACTCCATCGAGGAGTCCGTCGCGAAGATGATTCAGTCCATGTACATGGCCTGGGGGTTCCGTGTTCCGGTGTACCCGAAGATCTCGGGGACCAGCACGGCGCTCGCCGTCCTGAACAACCTGGCCCGCAACCCCATCGCCGCCGGGCTTGCGATCGACGGCGAGGACGGGGGCACCGGGGCGGCCTACAGCGTCTCGATGGATCACATGGGACACCCCATCGCGAGCAACATCCGCGACGCCTACCTGACCCTCGTCAAGGTCGGCAAGCAGAACGAGATACCCCTCTTCGCGGGCGGGGGCATCGGGAAGAACGGCAATCTCACGGCCAACGCGGCGGCGCTCATCATGCTGGGCGCCAGCGGCGTGCAGGTCGGCAAGTACATCATGCAGGCCGCGGCGGGATGCCTCGGCTCGGAGAGCGACCGCTGCAATATCTGCAACATCGGCCAGTGCCCCAAGGGGATCACGTCCCAGGACCCCCGTCTCTATAGGCGCCTCGACCCGGAGCACGTCGCCCAGCGCCTGGTGGACGTCTACCTGAGCTTCGACACGGAGCTCCGGAAGATCGTGGCACCCCTGGGCCGGTCGACGTCCCTGCCCATCGGGATGTCCGATGCTCTCGGCATTGCCGACCGCAGCGCCGCGGAGAGGCTCCAGATCCAGTATGTCGTCTAGAAGGGTGACTGACGTGGCAATCGCAAAAACCGCACCGAGAAAGAAACAGGACGCCGCCCGGGCCACCGTGGTGATCCACGGGGTCGAGAGCGGTCAGCGCGTGGAGTCGCGCGTCCTCGAGGAGCGCCTGCAGCAGGCCGTGACGGAGGGCCATCGCCGCATCGAGGTGCAGGCCTACGGCCAGCACGGCATCGGGGGCCGGCTCTGGAAGGCCGGTAGCGATCCCGTCGAGGTCCGGATCACCGGCTCCCCAGGCCAGCGCGTGGGCTCCATGGGCTTTCCCAACACCCGCATCGAGGTGATGGGCCCCGCCTCGGACGACGTGGGATGGCTCAACGCCGGGGCCCGGATCGTGGTCCACGGCCAGGCGTCCAACGGCGTGGGCAACGCCATGGCGCAGGGCAAGATCTACATCGCAGGCGACATCGGCGCACGCGGCATGACGATGACGAAGCACAACCCGCGGTTCGCCCCGCCGGAGCTGTGGGTGCTCGGGGGCGTCGGCGACTCCTTCGCCGAGTTCATGGCGGGCGGCACCGCCGTCATCTGCGGCCACGAGGCGCACCACCCGGACAACGTCCTCGGTCACCGGCCCTGCGTGGGCATGGTGGGCGGCCGGATCTTCTTCCGCGGCCCCCACAAGGGGTTCAGCGAGGAGGACGCCCGGCTTGCCGAGATCGGCGACGAGGAGTGGAACTGGCTCTGCGCCGGCCTGAAGGAGTTCCTCCGCGCAATCGGCCGCGGCGGCCTCCAGGAGGAGCTGCTGGCCGACCGCGAGGCCTGGAAGCTCATCGTGGCCCGCCGGCCCGGCGAAAAGGGCATCAAGGCCGTCCGCACGATGGCCGATTTCCGCCGCTTCGTCTGGGACCAGGAACTCGGAAAGGGCGGCCTCATCGGCGACCTGACCGACCTGGACCGCAGCCCGGTCCCGGTCATCACGACGGGCATCCTGCGGCGCTACGTGCCCGTCTGGGAGAACCTGAAGTTCCTGCCCCCCTGCCAGGCGAGCTGCCCCACGGGGATCCCCGTGCAGAAGCGGTGGGAGATGGTGCGCAAGGGCCTCGTCGACGAGGCCGTGGACATGGCCCTGGCCTACACACCCTTCCCCGTCACGGTCTGCGGATACCTCTGCCCCAACGTCTGCATGCAGCACTGCACGCGCCGGTCCGCAGGCCTCGCGCCCGTGGACATCACCGTCCTGGGCAAGGCGAGCCTCCAGGCCCGGCCGCCCGAGCCTGCGCCGCCCACGGGCTACCGGGTTGCGATCGTCGGCGGCGGCCCCGCGGGCCTCTCCATCGCCTGGCAGCTCTACCTCAGGGGGCACCGCCCCGTCGTCTACGACCGCGGCGAGGAGCTGGGAGGCAAGATCACGAGCTCGATCCCCAGCCTGCGCATCCCCGACGAGATCGTCCGCCGCGAGATCGAGCGGGTGAAGGGCCTCATCCCCGAGGTCCGCCTCAAGGCGGAGATGACCCGGGAGGAGTTCACGAAGCTCCGGGACGAGTACGACTATGTCGTCATCGCCACGGGGGCCCAGAAGCCCCGCATGCTGCCGATCCCCGGGATCGAGCGGGCCCTGCCGGCCCTCGACTTCCTGCGGGACGCCAAGGCGAATCGGGTCAGCGTCGGCAAGCGCGTCGTCGTCATCGGCGCGGGCAACGTCGGCTGCGATGCCGCCTCCGAGGCGGCCCGGCTCGGCGCCGAGGAGATCACCCTCATCGACATCCAGGAACCGGCCTCCTTCGGCAAGGAGCGGCAGCACGCCGAGGCGGCGGGGGCGAAGTTCCTCTGGCCCGTCGCGACGCGGGCGATCACCGCCGAGGGCGTGGAGCTCACGCGGGGCGACGCGCTGCCGGCCGACACGGTCATCGTGGCCATCGGCGACCAGCCCGACCTCGGGTTCCTCCCCCGGGGGATCGCGACGGAGAGGGGGTTCATCGTCGTCAACGAACGCTTCCAGACGAGCGACCCCAAGGTCTTTGCCGTGGGCGACACGGTGAAGCTGGGGCTCCTGACGGAGGCCATCGGCGCCGGACGCAGGGCCGCCGAGGCGATCGACGCCCTCCTGAGCGGCCGCGAGCCCGCACTGGATACGCTCCCGGCCATCCCCGCGGCCCGGATCAAGCTCGAGTACTACGACCCGCGCGTGAAGGGGTTCGGCGACACGGACGAGTGCGCCGGCGAGTGCGCCTCCTGCGGCTCCTGCAGGGACTGCTCGGTCTGCGTCACGGTCTGCCCCCAGAACGCCATCTCGCGCAGGGACCTGGGCGGCGGCGCCTACGAGTACGTCGTTGACCCCGACCGGTGCATCGGCTGCGGGTTCTGCGCCGGGGCCTGCCCCTGCGGGATCTGGCAGCTCGTGGAGAACGTCCCGCTGGAGAGCGCAGGCGGAACGGTGTAGCGGACAAGAGGCGGCCTTCATTCGCCCGGCACAAAAGACTTGATTTTTCGGCGGTCTCTGTCAGAATTCTTCACTCCGGTACGGGTGTCGATTGCAGCCGGAATGAATGAAGCGGCTATCAACAACTTTTCCAAGGAGGCCCCCCATGATCAGCATGAGAGACGCAAAGGATGTGCAGAAGTTCGTCAAGGAGAAAAATGTCAGCTTCATTCAGTTCTGGTTCACCGACGTCCTCGGGAAGCTCAAGTCCTTCAGCGTGACCCCTTCGGAACTCGAGGAGGGCCTTGCGGAGGGCATGGGGTTCGACGGCTCCTCCATCGAGGGGTTCGCCCGCATCGAGGAGAGCGACATGATCGCCCTGCCGGACCCCAAGACGTTCCAGCTCATCCCCTGGCGCCCCAGCGACCGCCCCGTGGCGCGGATGTTCTGCGACATCATGAACCCCGACGGGACGAACTACATGGGTGACCCCCGGTACGCTCTCAAGCGGATCCTCGCCAAGATCGCCAAGCAGGGCTACACCTACTACGTGGGCCCCGAGCTCGAGTTCTTCTACTTCGCCAACGACTCGGAGGCCGAGATCCTCGACCAGGCCGGCTACTTCGACGGCCTCCCCGTCGACCGGGGCACGGACCTGCGCCGTCAGACGATCTTCGCCCTGCAGAGCATGGGCATCCGCGTGGAGTACAGCCACCACGAGGTGGCCCCGAGCCAGCACGAGATCGACCTCCGCTACCTCGAAGCCCTCGAGATGGCCGACACGGTCATGACCTACCGGGTGGCCGCCAAGGAGATCGCCCGGCAGAACGGCGTCTACTGTACCTTCATGCCCAAGCCGATCTTCGGCCAGAACGGCAGCGGCATGCACGTTCACCAGTCCATCTTCAAGGGCAACAAGAACATCTTCTTCGACGCCAAGGACCCGTACCACCTGTCGCCGTTCGCAAAGAACTACATCGCAGGGATTATGCGGCACGCCCGCGAGATCACGTGCGTCACGAACCAGTGGGTCAACTCCTACAAGCGGCTGGTGCCCGGCTACGAGGCGCCCGTCTACGTCGCCTGGGCGCGGCGGAACCGCTCGGCCATGATCCGCGTGCCCATGTACAAGCCCGGCAAGGAAAAGGCGACACGCATCGAGTACCGCGCGCCGGACCCGGCCTGCAACCCCTACCTGGCCTTCGCGGTCATGCTGGGCGCGGGCCTCAAGGGCGTCGAGGGCAAGTATCCCCTGCCCGAGCCGGTGGAGCACGACATCTTCGAGATGGACGAGAAGGCCCGCGCCGAGGCCGGGATCACCTCCCTGCCCGGCAGCCTCTGGGAGGCCCTCGAGGAGACCAAGCAGAGCGTGCTGGTCAACGAGGTCCTGGGCGACCACATCTTCGGCAAGTTCGTCGAGAACAAGAAGAGGGAGTGGGACATGTTCCGCACCCACGTCACCGATTTCGAGATCAACCGGTACCTGCCGATGCTGTAAACGGCAAAGGGGGCAGCCCGGCGGGCTGCCCCTTTTTTCACATCCCTTTTTAGAGAGAACCGCCATGCACCTGCTGAAGAAGAAGCCTCGGGCCCTGCTCGTCCTGGAAGACGGGAGCGTCTTCCGGGGATTCGCCTTCGCCCACGCCGGGCAGTCCATGGGCGAGGTCGTCTTCAACACGGGGATGACGGGCTACCAGGAAATCCTCACGGATCCCTCCTACAAGGAGCAGATCGTGACGATGACCTATCCCCTCATCGGCAGCTACGGGGTCAACCCCGAGGACATGGAGTCCTCGAAGATCCACCTCGAGGGGTTCATCGTCAAGGAGTACCAGCCGCACCCCAGCAACTGGCGCAGCCGCATGACCCTGAAGGAGTTCCTCGAGGAACATCAAACGCTCGGCGTCGAGGGCATCGACACGAGGGCCCTCACGCGGAAGATCCGCCTGGCGGGCGCGATGAAGGGCATCCTCTCGACGGAGACCGACGACACGGGGCTCCTGCTCGACCGTGTCCGGGCCTACCCGGGCCTCGTGGGCCGGGATCTCATCCCCTTCGTGACGTGCGAGAAGCCCTACCTGTGGAAAGACAACGGGCCCCGTCCCATCGAGCAGCTGGACAGGACGAAGTCGCGCCTGCGCGTCGTCGTCATCGACTGCGGCGTGAAGTACAACATCCTGCGCAACCTCGAGAAGCGGAGCTGCGAGGTCGTCGTCGTCCCCTGCCGGGCGACGGCCCCCGAGATCCGGGCCTACGAGCCCGACGGCGTGCTGTTGAGCAACGGCCCCGGCGACCCGGCCACCCTGCCCTACATCGTCGACACGGTGCGCGAACTGCTGGGCCGGACGCCCATCTTCGGCATCTGCCTCGGGCACCAGATCCTCGGGCAGGCCCTCGGCGGCAAGACGGCCAAGCTCAAGTTCGGCCACCACGGCATCAACCAGCCGGCCAAGAACGTCACGCGCAACCGGGTCGAGATCAGCTCCCAGAACCACGGCTTCACGGTGCTGCCGGAAACCCTCGGAAACCGGGTCGTGACGACGCACGTGAACCTCAACGACGGCACCCTCGAGGGCCTCTTCGTGCCGGAGAAAAAGGCCTTCAGCGTCCAGTACCACCCCGAGGCGTCGCCCGGGCCTCAGGACGCCGAGTACCTCTTCACCGAATTCACCGAACTCATGCTCAGAGAGAAGCGCAGCGATGCCTAGGCGGACGGACCTCAAGAAAATCCTCATCATCGGCTCCGGGCCCATCATCATCAGTCAGGCCTGCGAGTTCGACTACTCGGGCACCCAGGCCTGCAAGGCCCTCAAGGAGGAAGGCTACGAGGTCATCCTCATCAACTCGAACCCCGCGACCATCATGACGGACCCCGAGACGGCCGACCGCACCTACGTGGAGCCCATCACCCCCGAGGCCGTGGCGAAGATCATCGAGAAGGAACGGCCCGACGCCATCCTGCCCACCCTCGGCGGGCAGACCGGCCTCAACACGGCTGTGGGCGTCGCAAGGCTCGGCGTGCTGGAGAAGTACGGCGTGGAGCTCATCGGCGCCTCCCTGGAGGTCATCCACAAGGCCGAGGACCGCGAGAAATTCCGCGACGCCATGGAGAGGATCGGCCTGCGGGTGCCCCGAAGCGGCTTCGCGCGCAGCATGGCCGACGTCCACAGGGTGGCCGACGAGATCGGCTTCCCCATCATCATCCGCCCCTCCTTCACCCTCGGCGGCACGGGCGGCGGGGTGGCCTACAACCGCGAGGACCTCGCCGACATCGCCAAGCAGGGTCTCGACGCGAGCCTCATCGGCGAGATCATGCTCGAGGAGTCCGTGCTCGGGTGGAAGGAGTATGAGCTCGAGGTCATGCGCGACCGGGCGGACAACGTCGTCATCATCTGCTCCATCGAGAACTTCGACGCCATGGGCGTGCACACGGGCGACTCCATCACGGTGGCCCCCGCGCAGACGCTCACCGACGCCGAATACCAGGCCATGCGCAATGCCGCCATCGCCATCATGCGCGAAATCGGCGTCGAGACGGGGGGCTCCAACGTCCAGTTCGCCGTGAACCCGGCAACCGGCGAGATGGTCGTCGTCGAGATGAACCCCCGCGTGTCGCGCTCGTCGGCCCTGGCCTCGAAGGCCACGGGCTTCCCCATCGCCAAGATCGCGGCGAAGCTCGCCGTGGGCTACACCCTCGACGAGATCCCCAACGACATCACCCGCGAGACGATGGCCTCCTTCGAGCCCACCATCGACTACGTGGTGACGAAGATCCCGCGGTGGACCTTCGAGAAGTTCCCCGAGACGGAGGACCTCCTCACGACGTCCATGAAGTCCGTCGGCGAGACCATGGCCATCGGACGGACGTTCAAGGAGTCCCTCCAGAAGGCCGTCCGGTCCCTCGAGATCGGCCGCTTCGGCCTGCTGCAGCAGCTGCCGCCCGACATCGAGAGCGCCGAGGAGTTCCTCATCCCCAAGCTCACGACGCCCAACTCCCTGCGCCTGTTCTACATCGCCACGGCCATCCAGTGCGGCATGCCCATCGAGGACATCGCGAGGTACACGTATATCGACCCCTGGTTCCTGCATCACCTGAAGGAAATCGTCGAGGCCGAGAACGCCTTCCGCGTCCTGTCGCCCTCGGCCGAGGTGCTGCGCGAGGCCAAGGCGCTCGGGTTCTCCGACCGCTACCTGGCGCAGCTCTGGAACCGGACGGAGCGGGAGATCCGTGACCTCAGGGCCAGGGCGAAGGTGACACCCGTCTACAAGCTCGTCGACACCTGCGCCGCCGAGTTCGAGGCCTTCACGCCCTACTACTACTCCACCTACGAGACCGAGGACGAGTCGAGGCCCTCGGACAGGAAGAAGGTCGTCATCCTGGGCGGCGGCCCCAACCGGATCGGCCAGGGCATCGAGTTCGACTACTGCTGCGTCCACGCCTCCTTCGCCCTGCGCGAGGAGGGCTACGAGAGCATCATGGTCAACTCCAACCCCGAGACGGTCTCGACGGACTACGACACCTCCGACAAGCTCTACTTCGAGCCCCTGACCCTGGAGGACGTCCTGCACATCGTCCGGAAGGAGAATCCCATCGGCGTGATCGTCCAGTTCGGCGGGCAGACGCCCCTGAACCTGGCCCGCGGGCTGGCCGAGGCGGGCGTGCCCATCCTGGGCACCTCCTCGGAGGCCATCGACCGCGCCGAGGACCGGGAGCGTTTCGGCGACATCGTCCGCAAGCTCAAGCTCAACCAGCCCGACAACGACACGGTGACGGACGTCGAGGCGGCGCTGCAGGCGGCCGAGCGGATCGGCTACCCCGTTCTCGTCCGGCCCTCCTACGTCCTGGGCGGCCGGGCCATGGAGATCGTCTACGACGCGGCGACCCTGCGCCAGTACATGGAGCGGGCCCTTCTGATCTCGCCGGAGCACCCCATCCTCATCGACAAGTTTCTCGAGGACGCCGTGGAGCTCGACGTGGACGCCATCAGCGACGGCAAGGACACCGTCATCGGCGGCATCATGGAGCACATCGAGGAGGCGGGCATCCACTCGGGCGACAGCGCCTGCGTGCTGCCGCCGTTCTCCTTCTCCGAGGATCTGCTGAAGTCCATCGAGAAGCAGACGCGGATGCTGGCCCGTGAGCTCGGCGTCGTGGGCCTCATGAACATCCAGTACGCCGTCAAGGACGGCGTCCTGTACTGCCTCGAGGTCAACCCCCGCGCCTCCCGGACGGTCCCCTTCGTGTCGAAGGCCATCGGCGTGCCCCTGGCGAAGCTGGCCACGAAGGTCATGCTCGGGAAATCCCTCCGGGAGCTGGGCTTCACGAAGAAGGTCGTGCCGAAGCACATCTCCGTGAAGGAATCCGTGTTCCCCTTCAACCGCTTCCCCAACGCCGACATCATCCTGGGCCCCGAGATGAAGTCAACGGGCGAGGTCATGGGCATCGACCGCTCCTTCGGGATCGCCTTCGCCAAGTCCCAGATAGCCGCCGGCTTCAGCCTGCCCCGGAAGGGGACGGTCTTCATCAGCGTCCACGACGTGCACAAGGACAGGATGGTCCCCATCGCACGGGACCTCAAAGAAATGGGCTTCCGGGTCCTTGCCACGCGGGGCACGGCTGCCTATCTTAAGGCAAGGGGAATCGCCTCCGAGGCGATCTGCAAGGTGAGCGAGGGCCGCCCGCACGTCGTCGACTTCATCAAGAACGGGGACATCCATCTCGTCATCAACACCGGCATCGGCCGCCGGTCCTCCATGGACGCCTACCACATCCGCCGAGGGGCCCTCACGTACAACATCCCCTACACGACGACCATAGCCGGCGCCAGGGCCGTCTGCGAGGCCATCGGGGCGCTGCAGAAGGAAGAATGGCAGGTCTGCCCGCTGCAGGAGTATTATCAAACAGGCTCGAGGCGCAAGGCAAAAGGCAGGAAGTGACAAGGGAAGCCTGTATGGGTCACAACCCGTTCGTTGAGGACAGGCCGCGCGAGGAGTGCGGCATCTTCGCCGTGCACGGCCACGAGCAGGCGTCGCGGCTCGCCTACTTCGGGCTCTTCGCGCTGCAGCACCGCGGCCAGGAGAGCGCCGGCATCACCACGGCCGACGGCAGGACGGTGCACGAGCAC
The DNA here is from genome assembly GCA_013177795.1 of Syntrophaceae bacterium. NCBI lineage: Bacteria > Pseudomonadati > Thermodesulfobacteriota > Syntrophia > Syntrophales > Syntrophaceae > Syntrophaceae bacterium. The sequence continues at coordinate 560,294 of JABLXY010000001.1, forward strand.
AAGGGGATGGGGCTCGTGTCCGAGGTGTTCCACGAGAACACGCTGCAGAAGCTCCGCGGGCACATGGCCATCGGGCACGTCCGGTACTCCACGACGGGCTCCTCCACGCTCTCGAACGCGCAGCCCTTCCTCGTCCACCATGCCGGCGAGCCCTACGCCCTGGGTCACAACGGCAACCTCATCAACGCCCAGCAGCTCCGCTCGCAGCTCGAGAAACAGGGCTCCATCTTCCAGTCCACCATGGACAGCGAGATCGTCGTGCACCTCATGGCCCACCACCTGCGCAACGGGTTCGATGAGGCGCTCGTCAAGGCGCTGGGCAGGGTGAAGGGGTCCTACTGCATCGTGATGCTGACGAAGGACAAGGTCATCGCCGCCCGCGACCCACGGGGTTTCAGGCCCCTGTCGATCGGCAAGCTCGGCGAGGCCACCGTCATCGCCTCGGAGACGTGCGCCTTCGACCTGCTCGGCGCCGCGTACGTCAGGGACGTGGAGCCCGGAGAGATCGTCATCATCGACAGCGCCGGGATGCGGAGCCTCAAGCCGTTCCGGCAGGTCCGGCCCGCGCACTGCATCTTCGAGCTCGTCTACTTCGCGCGGCCCGACAGCCAGATCTTCGGCCAGAACGTCTACCTGTGCCGCAAGCGCTTCGGGCACCAGCTGGCCCGCGAGTTCTGCCCCGAGGCGGATTTCGTCATGCCCTTCCCCGACTCGGGCAACTACGCGGCCCTCGGCTATGCCGAGGAGAGCCGGCTGCCCTTCGAGATGGGCATGATCCGCAACCACTACGTGGGCCGCACGTTCATCCAGCCCTCCCAGGCGATCCGCGACTTCGGCGTGCGCGTGAAGCTCAACCCCGTCAAGCCCCTCCTGCAGGGAAAGCGCGTCATCATCGTCGAGGACTCCATCATCCGGGGCACCACGAGCCGCAACCGCATCCGCAACCTCCGCCAGATCGGGGTGAAGGAGATCCACATGGCCATCAGCTGCCCCCCGACGCGGCATCCCTGCCCCTACGGCATCGACTTCTCCTCGAAGGGGGAACTCGTGGCGGCGGAGAAGGGAGAGGTCGAAGCCGTGCGGCGCTTTATCGGCCTCGACTCCCTGTACTACCTCAGCATCCAGGGCATGGTCGAAGCCACGCAGATGGACCCGAAGAGCTTCTGCCTGGCCTGCTACTCCGGCAAGTACCCCATCCCCGTCGAGGAGGAGCTCGACAAGTTCTGCCTGGAGGACCGCCTGTCCTGCGAACCCCAGCAGGACGACCTGCCCTTCTTCTCCTGACCGCCGGGCACTCTGCCTCTTTCAACAGGACGCATGGCTACCTTCCGCCCGTCCCGTGTTTCTTCCTCATCGCGTCCCCACTGTCAGGGTTTCGCAGTACCCGCGTCGCCTCCGGCATGCAAAGGGCTTGACCGGGCCGGCAATCGGGGCCGCAAAATGTCCCCTCGCCCCGTTGCTCAAGCGGCATGAGCAAATGCAGGGACCTGCGGATGCGCCTGCAAGTCGGCCTGCGCCGGTTGTCCTCTGACCGATGCGGGAAACCGCCCTCCTGCGGCGCCGCGCATGGCGAATTCGATCACTGAACTGTGACCTGTTTCATCGAAATACACATTTTTGTGCAAGCCTGTGCTAATTATACATTATTGTATAGTTCATCATTGCCCGCACATATTCTAAGTAACCGATATAGTTGAATATTATTGTTGGCCAAGGACTTGCAAAAACAAGGGCATCTCATTTCGGGGGAGAAGGAAAATCATGGCTCCACAGATCAACACGGGCGATACGGCTTGGATTCTGGTCTCCTGCGCTCTTGTTCTCATGATGACGCCGGGCCTCGCGTTTTTCTATGGCGGCATGGTCCGCAGGAAAAACGTCCTCTCCACGCTGACCCTGAGTTATATCTTCATGGCCCTCATCGGGGTGCAGTGGGTGGCCTACGGGTATTCCTTGTCTTTCGGTTCGTCGATCGGAGGTCTCATCGGCGGGCTCAATTACATCGGCTTCCAGGGCGTCGATGCCGCGCCCAACCCGGATTACGCCAAGACGATCCCGCAAGGCCTCTTTGCGGCCTTCCAGATGATGTTCGCCGTCATCACGCCCGCCCTGATCACGGGCGCCTTCGTGGAGCGCGTCCGCTTCAAGAGCTTTCTGCTGTTCAGCCTGCTCTGGGCGACCCTCGTCTATGATCCCCTCTGTCACTGGGTCTGGGGTCAGGGTGGGTGGCTGAAGAACCTAGGCGTCCTCGATTTCGCCGGCGGCACGGTGGTCCACATTGCAGCCGGCTTCTCGGCCCTGGCCTTTGCGCTGGTCATCGGGCCGCGCAGGGGCTTCGGCACGGCCCCGATGGAGCCCAACAACATCCCCCTGACCGTCCTGGGAACGGGGCTGCTCTGGGTGGGCTGGTTCGGGTTCAACGCGGGCTCCGCCCTGGCGGCAAACGGCCTCGCCGTGAACGCCCTGCTGACCACCAACACCTCGGCGGCCGCGGCAGGCCTGGTCTGGATGATCCTCTCATGGCTGGACGGCAGGCCCAGCACGCTGGGGATCGCCACGGGGATGGTCGTCGGCCTTGCCGCAGTCACCCCGGCCTCGGGGTTCATCACCCCGCTGTCCGCCATGCTGGTCGGGGCCGTGGCGGCGCCTCTGTCCTACTACGCGATCCGCTTCCGCGACCGCAGGAAGCTGGACGAGTCGCTGGACGTGTGGGCCTGCCATGGCATCTCGAGCACCTGGGGGATGATTGCCGCGGGGCTCTTCGCCACCGTGTCCGTCAACAGCGACGGCGCCAACGGCCTCTTCTTCGGAAACCCCGGGCAGATCGGCATCCAGCTTCTCGCCGTCGCCGTCACCATGGTGTTTTCATTCACGGTGACGTACGTCCTTGCCCGGGCGCTCAACGCGAGCATCGGCCTGAGGGTCAAGCCCATGGAGGAGGAGGTCGGTCTGGACATCAGCTCCCACGGGGAGAGATCCTATTCCTAGACCCGGACGCCAGGGAAGACTTCCACCGGCCGTCACCCGCCAGCACCAAAGGGAGGAGAACATGCTGAAGAAAGTCGAAGCCATCATTCGTGAAGACAAGGTCAACGACGTCGTGGATGCCCTCAAGGCGATCGGCATCGTCGGCCTCAATACCTTCGAGGTCAGGGGCCACGGCCGCCAGGGAGGCATACAGCTGGTGGGCCGCGCGGGAACCTACCAGGTGAACATGCTGCCCAAGATCCAGGTCAACATCGTGCTGAGCGACAGAAACCTCGAAGCCGCCATCGAGGCGATCCTCAAGTCGGCCTACACGGGGGAACCCGGCGACGGTCTCATTTTCGTCACGCCCGTGGAAGAGGTCATCCGCATACGGACCCGCGAGCGCGGACAGGACGCCATGATGTACCCCGGCGACATCGACGAGAGGAAGAAGCGCAGCGCGGGCTGAAGGCCTGATTTCGCACGCGCCCCGGACCATGAGGCAGGGCGGCCACGGCCCTGCCTCTTTTTTTTGACTGCACAAGGAAACATCCGGACAGCCCTCCCGTTTCGGCGAGTTCCCAAGAGCGCCGCGGCCCGCGATGGCAGGCATTTTCGCGGGCCATTTCACTCATATTTGTTCTCATCGTTATATTATAACCATATTTGTTTAATTCGAAATAATATCATACATATTTGTATTTTTAATAAATTCCGGCTACGGACCTGAAAAGATAAATATCATTATATATCAATGAATTACACATTCTCTGGGCCTCTGGCACCCAACTTGCGTTATCTTTAGTCAGCATTAATGAAATCTCTTTCCAGGAGGTAACAAACATGAACTCGGGTGACACGGCTTGGGTGCTCGTCTCATCGGCACTCGTTCTCCTCATGACCCTGCCCGGCCTGGCATTCTTCTACGGCGGCCTGGTGCGGAGAAAGAACGTCCTTTCCATCCTGATGCAGTGCCTGATCATCCTCTGCGTTATCACGCTCCAGTGGGTGCTCTACGGCTATTCGCTGACCTTCGGCCCCGATGCCTTCAAGGGGATCATCGGCGGCCTCGAATGGGCGGGCCTCCGGAACGTGGGTGGGCAGCCGAACGCCGACTACGCGGCCACGATCCCGCACTATGCCTTCATGATCTTCCAGTGCATGTTCGCCGTGATCACGCCGGCGCTCATCATCGGGACCTACGCCGAGCGGATCAAGTTCTCCGCGTTCCTGGCCTTCACCGTTCTCTGGGCCACTTTCGTCTACAACCCCCTCGGGCACTGGGTATGGGGGATGGGCGGCTGGCTCCGCGAGCTCGGCGCCCTCGACTTCGCCGGCGGGATCGTCGTGCACACCAGTTCCGGCATCTCGGCCCTGGTGCTCGCTATCCTGATCGGCCGGAGAATCGGCTACGAAACGAGGACCTTCACCCCGCACAACCTGCCCTTCACGGTCCTGGGGGGCGCCCTGCTGTGGTTCGGCTGGTTCGGCTTCAACGCGGGCAGCGCCCTGGCGGCCAATGACCTTGCGGCGAACGCCTTCGTGACCACGACCGTGGCCACCTCCGCCGCGGGACTGACCTGGGCCGTCATCGAGTGGGTGCAGCACAAGGCCCCGACCGCCTTGGGCGCGGTCTCGGGCGCCGTGGCGGGCCTTGTCGCCATCACGCCGGCATGCGGGTTCGTGAACCCCATGAACGCCATCTTCATCGGCGCCCTCGCGAGCGTCTTCTGCTACATCGCCATCGCCAAGGTGAAGTCCTTCTTCAAGTACGACGATTCGCTGGACGTCTTCGGCATCCACGGCGTGGGCGGGATCTGGGGAACCCTGGCGACGGGCCTCTTCGCGGAAAAGGCAGTCAACGAGGCCGGCGCCAACGGGCTTTTCTTCGGCAACGCCGATCTCTTCCTGACCCAGTGCATGCTCGTGGCGGTGACGATCACGTTCGCAGCGACGATGACCTGGGCCATCTTCAAGCTCGTCGACACCCTGCTGTGTGTCCGAGTGGAAAAGACCAAGGAGATCGTCGGCCTGGATCTCACGCAGCACAGCGAGTCGGCCTACACCCTGGTCGACTAGGAGGAGCGAGCCATGAAATACATCATTGCCATCATCAAGCCGCACAAGCTGGACGACGTGATGAATGCGCTCGAGGAGATCGACGTGAACCTGATGACCGTCTCCAACGTCCTCGGCAGGGGGAGGCAGAAAGGCGTCACGGAAGTCTACCGGGGCGCAAAGGAAGCGGGGAGCCTCCTCAAGAAGGTGAAGCTCGAGATCGCCGTCAACGAGGATTTCGTGGAGCCCACCATCCAGGCCATCAGCAAGAGCGCCAGGACGGGCGAGATCGGGGACGGCAAGATTTTCGTCCTGGACCTGCCGGACGTCATCCGGATCCGCACCGCGGAGCGCGGCAGCCAGGCGATTGGATGAAACGATAGCATCAGGCATCAGGCATCAGGCTTCAGGCATCAGGCGAAGAGACCGACCCTTCGCCGGGTGTCTGGAGCCTTTGCCCGATGACTCATTCGCTGGTTTCGACATGAAGCGCGAAAAGGCAAAACATTCGACCGTCAATCTGAAAGTACGCGTAGATGCCTATGAACGGGTCCTGGTCCTGGAGGCGCTCAGGAAAGCAAGGGGCAACCAGAGCCGCGCCGCCGTCATCCTGGGCACTTCGCAGCGCATCGTGAACTACAAGATCAAAAAGTACGGAATAGACGTAGGCATGTTTCGGCGCCCGGACTCCGCGCCGCCCGGGTGAAATTCCTTTTGCGATATTGTCGGCTGCAGACCCGGTTATACATTTTTGTGTAAATTCCCATCACCCCGCCAATCCTCGAGAGCACGAATTCCCAAGCCAAGTCGGCCGGTTGGACAATATCAACCCCCTGGCACCCCTATTGCTCCTGAACTGGGGAGCCGCGAGCCGAACGAAGGCGTCCCTTCATCGGAACATCCGGCACGTGAACGCAGACGCGGACTTCGATAAGATAAAATGGTGTGTCCACCTGCCGTTTGGGTGTATAGGGGAATCCAGGGCACCGTGCGGCCCCGGGCCTTCCGAGGCCGCCGGCGTCGTCCGAATCTCGAATGAGAGGAATGCCATGGTCAAGGCCATCATCACAGGTGTGAGCAGCAAGATGGGGGCGAGGCTCATGCAGTTCGTGCAGGAGACCGACGGCATCGAGCTTTTCGGCGCCGTGGATACCAAGGGAAGCCGCTACGTCGGGCAGGACGCGGGCGAGATCAATCACCTGGGCTTCTTCGGTGTGCCCGTCGTCGACGATCTGCGGGACTGCATCAAGAACAGCTGCGTGGTCATCGATTTCACGGACAAGGAGTCCTCCCTCGTCCACCTGAAAATTGCAGCCGAGTTCAAGACATCCATGGTCATGGGGACCATGGGGTTCATGCTTGACGAGATGGAGCGCATCCGCGAGCTGACGAAGAAGACGCGCTGCGTCCTCGTGCCGAACGTGAGCCCCGCCCTCTTCAGCGAGATGGGGGCCGGCGTGGAGCTGATCTACCGCTCCTTTATCCGGGACACCTTCGCCCGCGAGGCCATCGCCGCCGCGAAGTGGATCGTGAAGCAGAAGAACGGCCTCTACGACATGCAGGACGTCCTGGGCCTGAAGTAAGAAGAAGTTGAGAGGATGGGAAGGTAAGAAGGTCGGATAACCTGTCCGGTTCCAGCACGTCAGCCTCTCATCCAATCTTCTCACCTTCTCACCTTCTTACCCACTTACCGTCTATTGCCAGCACAGCGGGCGCAACGCGCCCGGCCCATGCAGGTCCCCTTCCAACCCTCCTTGCGCCTTGCATCGCTCCGGCGGTGCTCCTCCGAGAAAAATGCTGGACGCCCCGGACGGCAAGCGGTATAAACACGGGTCAAAACACGACGGAGGTGGAATCATGAAACGAGCATTCCTGTGCGTCGCGGCCGTCATGCTCGTCCTCGCTCTGGCACACGGGGACGACGCCCTGGCACAACGGAAGACCTTCCTCACGCTCTCGTCGGGCAGCCCCGGGGGCGTCTATTACCCGCTGGGCGGCGGCATGGCGGTCATCATCGAAAAGACCGTGGAAGGGTTCCGCTGCGCATCGGAATCGACGGGCGCCTCCGTCGAGAACAGCCGTCTCGTCGGCAACGGCGAATCGGACATGGGCATGGTCATGGGCAGCATCGCCTACAACGCCGTGGAGGGCAAGGACCCCTTCAAGGAGAAGCTGCCCCTCGTGGCCCTGTTCCAGATGTACCCCGCCCCGGAGCACATCGTGACGACGAAGCAGTCGGGGATCAAGTCCATCAGGGACCTCAAGGGCAAGAAGGTATCGATCGACGTGCCCGGCAGCGGCTGCGCCAACATGGCCCGGATCATCCTCGAGGAGCACGGCTTTGTGCTCAACAAGGACGTGACCATCGCGAATCTCTCCCAGAACGAGTCCGTCCAGGCCCTCAAGGACGGTGTCGTCGACGCCGTATTCTTCAACTTCGCCTACCCCGGCGCCGCGGTCCTCGACCTGGCGGCCTCGCGGGACATTGTCCTGATCCCCATCGAAAAGGCCATGGCCGACCGCATCATCAAGAAGCACCCCTACTACATCCGCATCGCCATCCCGGCCAAGACCTACCCGGGGCAGGACCGTGAAATCCTCTGCCTCGGCGACTCCAACGTGCTCGTGGCCAACAAGAAGATGCCCAATGACGTTGCCTACAAGATCACCAAGGCGATCTTCAGCAACGTCAAGGAGGGCAAGTATGCGCTCGTCAACATCCACCCGATCGCCGCGCAGCTGACGCCCGCGAACGCCGTCAACAGCCCGATCGCCCTGCACCCGGGCGCCGTGCAGTACTTCAAGGAAATCAAGGCACTCAAGTGATGTCCCGGGGCCCGGCCGGTTCGACACCGGCCGGGCTTTCCCTGCCCATGGTCCGACGGCTCGCCATCGCCGCTCTCGCGGCGGCTTTCTGGATGCCTCTCCCCGCCCGGGCGGCGGAGTGTGCGCCGGGCTTTATCTTCGAAATCGTGCGCCACCCGGAGGGCCGCCTTTTGTGGCAGCTGCCCGTGGCGCCGGGAGACCTCCTGGTGCTCGACTACACGCACTCATCCGACGGGACCCCCGTGCGGGACATCGTCCAGGTCGGGCAGGACGGCCACCTGGTGATCCTGGAAGAGCAGTACATGTGGTATGGATCGGGGCTGGAATCGCACCCGCAGGCCGCCATCTCCTTCGAGGGGGAGCGGACGCGGGTCGCGGTGAACCGGCGTCTGCCGCATTTGCTGATCCGGGTCGGACGCGTCTCGAACCCGGTGATCCGATGCGGCGACGCGGGGGTCGCCCTGGCGGACCTGGCGCCGGGCGGGAGCCTCCTTCAGATGCGCCTCATGAAACGGTAGGATCGACATCGCATGGCGGAGATCGAAAAAACGCTGCAGCACGAATTCGAGGAAGAGAGGAAGCGCGGGCAGGAAATTCTCGAGAAGTTCGAGCGCGTCCGCACCTACAGCGGCCCGGCCGGTGTTTTGCTCGCGGCATTCGCCGTCGCCGCAAGCCTCTACCATCTCTACTACGCCTACGCGCACCCCTTCTTCGCCCTCGATCACCGGGCCCTGCACTGGTTTTTCATGTCCATCCTCATCTTCGCGCTCTACCCCCTGTCGAAGACGCGCTCGCCCTGGACCCGCATGTCTGTCCTCGATGCGGTCCTCATGATCGCTTCGGGCGCCATCTGCGTCTGGCTCTTTATCGAGTCGACGCCGATCATGAACCGGGCGGGTTCCTACGCGACCCTGGACGTGGTCATGGGAAGTCTGTTGGTCCTGATCGTCCTGGAGGCCTCGAGACGCTCGACGGGCCTCTCCGTCACGCTGATTGCCGTGGTATTCATCCTCTACGCCCTGCTCGGCCCCTGGCTGCCCGACGTCATCTCGCACAAGGGCTACAGCATCAAGCGCCTCTCGACCTACCTCGCGCTCTCCACGGATGGGATCTTCGGGGTCCCGATCGGGGTCTCGGCCAACTTCATCCTGCTGTTCATCCTGTACGGGACGCTGCTGCGCAAGACGGGGGCGGGCGAGTTCTTCACGGACATCGCCTTTGCCCTCACGGGGTGGACGCGGGGCGGCCCGGCAAAGGCGGCCGTCGTGTCGAGCACGTTCTTCGGCATGATCTCGGGAAGCTCCGTGGCCAACACGGTCACGACGGGATCGTTCACGATCCCCCTGATGAAGAGGACGGGGTATCCTGCACACTTCGCCGCGGGCGTCGAGGCCTCGGCATCGACGATGGGGCAGATCATGCCGCCCGTGATGGGCGCCGCCGCGTTCATCATGGCGGAGTTTCTCGGCATCCCCTACTTCAAGGTCTGTGTCGCCGCGTTCATCCCCGCGACGCTCTCCTTTTTCGCCACGTTCATGCAGGTCCATTTCCGGGCCGTCTCGCTCGGCCTCCAAGGGCTGCCCAAGTCCGAGCTGCCGAGCATCCGCCATACCCTGATCCGGGGCTGGCACCACCTGTTCTCCGTCTTCGCCCTCATCGCCTTCCTCATGGAGGACTATTCGCCGGAGCGGGCCGTCTTCTGGGCCATCGCCGTGACGATCCTCACGTCGCTGCTTATGACGATCGCAAGGAAGGAGTCCCTGAAGGCGTTCGGCCTGTCCATTCTCGACGGGCTGAAGGAAGGCGCGATCGGGTCGGTCCAGGTCGCCGCCGCGTGCGCTGCGGCGGGGATCATCATCGGGAGCATCACCATGACGGGGCTGGGCCTGAAGTTCTCGTCCTTCGTCGTCGACGCCGCCCAGGGCCACCTGTTCCTGGCCCTGCCCTTCACCATGATCGCCTGCCTGTTCCTGGGCATGGGGGTCCCGACGACGGCGCAGTACATCATCATCACCTCCCTGGTGGCGCCGGCGCTCGCCGAGATGGGGGTCCTCGCCATCGCCGCACACCTCTTCATCCTCTACTTCGGCACCCGGGCCGACATCACGCCCCCCGTCGCCCTGGCGGCGTATGCCGGGGCGGGGATCGCCCAGTCGGATCCGTGGAAGACGGGGCTTGCGGCCTTTCAGCTCGGCATCGCGGGCTTTATCATCCCCTTCATGTTCGTTTATGCACCGGAATTGCTGATGATCGGGAGCTGGCCCGGCATCTTCCTGGCGGTCTGCACGGCGATACTCGGCGTCGTGTGCCTCGCGGCCGCCGTGCAGGGCTGCCTGATGATCCCGGCTGTGTGGCACGAGAGGATCGCCCTGATGGCGGCCGCCCTGCTCCTGATCAAGCCGGGATGGATGACGGATCTTGCCGGGCTGATCGTCTTCCTGCTCGCCCTGCTCTCGCAGACGCTGAGGAAGAGGAGAGACGGCGGGCCGCCTGCGCAGGGCCAAGCCCGGCAGGCGTGACATCGAACCGAATTCCCATGTCGAGAGAGCGGCCGCAATGCCCGTGCTGCCCGAAGAGCCCCTGATCTACGAGATCAACGCCTGGGCCTGGCTCGAAGAATTGAGCCGCAGGCGCGGAAAGCCCGTCACCCTGGCGACCGTCCCGCCGGAGGAATGGGAAGCCGTCGCCTCCCTCGGTTTCGATGCCGTCTGGCTCATGGGCGTCTGGCGCAGGAGCCCCGCCGGGGCGAGGCTGGCCCGGGGCCTGCCGCCGCTCCTCGAGGAGTGCCGCAGGATCCTGCCGGACTTCACACCCGACGATATCCCGGGATCCCCTTACTGCGTGCGTGCCTACACCGTGGACGAGCACCTCGGGGGCCCCGACGGGCTCGCAGCGGCGCGCAGGGCCCTTGCACGATGCGGGCTCGGCCTGATCCTGGATTTCGTGCCGAACCACGTGGCCCAGGACCACGACTGGGTGCGGGAACACCCCGAGTTCATGATCCAGGGCGACGCAACGGACCTGATCCGGGCGCCGCGGGAGTTTTTCCAGTCGGGCGGACGGGTCTTCGCATGCGGCCGTGACCCCAACTACCCCCCCTGGCAGGACGTGGCCCAGCTCAACGCCTTTCACCCCGGGCTCCGGGAAGCGGCTGCCGGGGCGCTGCTGGGCGTCGCGGACCAGTGCGACGGGGTGCGCTGCGACATGGCCATGCTCCTCATCAACCGCATCTTCCGCATGACCTGGGGAGAACGCGCCGGCAGGGAGCCCCGGGAGGAATACTGGCCCGAGATCATCGGCACCGTCCGCAAGCGCCGGCCGGGCTTCGTCTTCATCGCCGAAGCCTACTGGGACCTGGAGCGGGAGCTCCAGCAGCAGGGTTTCGACTACTGTTACGACAAGCGCCTCTACGACAGGCTCCTGCACGAGTCAGCCGAGGCAGTCCGACTTCACCTCTCCGGCGAGGCCGCATACCAGCGCGGGCTGCTGCGCTTCATCGAGAACCACGACGAGGCGCGGGCCGCATCGGCCTTCGGTCCCGCGAGGGGGAGGGCCGCCGCGGTCGTCATTGCAACGCTGCCGGGCGCGAGGCTGTTTCACGACGGCCAGCTCGAAGGACGTACAGTGAAACTGCCGGTCCAGCTCGGCCGCAGGCCCGACGAGGCCCCGGATCCCTCCCTGCGGGGCTTCTACGGTGCGCTCCTCCAGGCCGTGCGCAGCGCGGCACTGCGCGGCGGCGCATGGGCACCCTGCGAGATCTCCGGCTGGCCCGACAACCAAAGCTGCGGGAACCTCGTTTCCTGGAGATGGCAAACGGCAGACAGGCGCACCCTCATCGTCGTGAACCTGTCGGGCGTCCCGTCCCAGGGGCGCGTCCGGATGCCCGGCCTGATGCTTGCCGGACGCACCTGGCGACTGATGGATTTGATGTCAGGGGATGTCTTCGAGAGGGACGGCGATGAAATGACGGACCCGGGGCTGTTTGTGGACCTGCCGCCGTGGGGCTACCATTTCCTGGAGTTCTGAGGTGTGCAGCGGACGCTTCCTTGCCTTTCGCCTTTCGCCTTTCGCCTTTCGCCTGTCCCTTACCACACCTCCCGCACCTTCACGCCGTTGCCGGAGAGGTATTCCTTGAGTTCGGCGATCGTGTAGGTGCCGTAATGCACGATGGAGGCGATGAGGGCCGCGTCGGCCTTTGCCTTCGTGAGGACGTCGAGCAGGTGCTCTTTCCTGCCCGCCCCTCCCGACGCGATAACGGGGATATTTACATTCGTCGCGATCAGGTGCGTCAGATCCAACTCGTAGCCGTCGAGGGTCCCGTCGGCGTCGATCGAGTTCAGACAGATCTCGCCGGCTCCGAGGCTCTCGGCTTCCTTCGCCCACCAGAGGGCGTCGATCCCCATGCTCTTCCGGCCGCCCTGGATGACGATCTCGTAGCCCGATGGGATCCTCGCGCTTCTCTCGACCCTCTTGACGTCCATCCCCAGGACGATGCACTGGCTTCCGAACGCCACGGCGCCCTCGGAGATAATGCCCGGGTTCTCCACGGCCCCGGAGTTGACGCTGACCTTTTCCGCTCCCGCCAGGATGACCCTGCGCATGTCCTCGAGGGTCCGGATGCCCCCGCCCACCGAGAAGGGGATGAAGATCGTCTCGGCGACGCGCTGCACCACGTCGATCATGATGTCCCGCCCCTCCGACGAGGCCGTGATGTCGTAGAAGACGATCTCGTCGGCCCCCTGCTCATAGTAGCGGCGCGCCGCCTCGACCGGGTCGCCGATGTCGACGTTGCCCTTGAACTTGACCCCCTTCGTGAGCTTGCCGTCCCGCACGTCGAGGCAGGGAATGATGCGCTTACTGAGCATATCGGCCATCCCAACGGCTGAAGTTTTCCAGGATCGCGAGGCCGAAGCGCCCGCTCTTCTCGGGGTGGAACTGGACCGCGACGAGATTGCGTCTCGCTATGGCCGAGGCAAAGCGGATCCCGTATGCCGTCTCGCCGGCCACGTCATCACCGTTCCGCGGTGCGGGGTAATAGGAGTGCACGAAGTAGAACTCGGCGTTCTCCGGCAGGCCGGCGAACACCGGGTGGCCGCGCCGGAAAGCGACACGGTTCCACCCCATGTGGGGGATCTTGAGGGGGTCGCCCCCCTCGCGCATGTCCGCGGGGAAGCGCCTGACTGCGCCGGGGATGATCCCCAGGCAATCGGTCCGGTTGTCCTCCTCGCTGTATTCGAAGATGACCTGCGTGCCCAGGCATATGCCGAGCAGCGGCTTTCCGGAGTCGAACAGCCCGCGGATGCAGCGGTCCAGCCCCGTTTCCCGGAGATTCCGCATGGCCTCCCCCGCGGCGCCGACGCCGGGGAAGACGACCCGCTCGGCGCTGCTCAGGACATCGGGGCGGTTCGTGATGACGCAGGGAACGCCGAGGCTCTGGAGGGCGCGGGCGACGCTCGTCAAATTGCCCGCCCGGTAGTCGACGATGGCGATCATGACCGTATCGATTCCTCGTATTGACGATGACGGACTATAGCGCAAGAGAACCGGAAAATCAATGCCCGCGGGCATTTTGGGGGAAAAAAACCTTGACCCGTCCATTCTGAGCGGATAAAATTTCATAGGGGATTTTTTCTCGGGTCGCGATTCACTGCCCGATCGATGCACCTTCCTCCCCTTGGCCTGCGCGTTGTTTGCCCTTTCCGCACCCGATCCCCGCGGTCACCGGTCCCCCGGGCGTAACGATCCCGTAACCCGTTTCAACGATCAGATTCGAAAGGAGGTCCGGCCATGCTGCAGAATCACGATTACAACCTACTCGAAACGATCACGATCATCGCCCGAAGCATCTACCGGTACGACACGTACATGAAGGACCTGGACAAGGTGAAGTGCGAAACCTGCCGGAAGCTCTGGCAGGAGTTCCATGAGCAGAGGAAGAGGGAACTGGCCATGCTCCTCGAGGAGCTGCGCTCCCATGTCGAAGGCGGGATGATGACGATCGAGAAGACCTGAGGGCAGGCGCCGGGGGTGGCAAGGCGCATCCCGTGCCGTGCGCCGCAGGCCAGGCATGTGGCGGGTCCGCATCAGCTCTCCGAGAGCTCCCGGATCCGGTCCACGTCTTCCTTCCGGGCCACCAGGGTCCGGTTGCCCGAACGCACGACGACGAGGCCTTCGACGCCGATCAGGGCCACCGTCTCTTCCGGAATCTCGCAGAAGACGAGGTTGCCCGCGGCGTCAAGGGCCTTCAGCCGGCCCCTGAAGGCGTTTTGACCTGGATCCGAGGGAAGCAGATCGCGCACGGCAAGCCAGCCCCCCACGTCCCTCCAGGAAAACCGGGCGGATACGCAGCGCAGCGGGGTCCGGGTCTTCTCCATGACCCCGTAGTCGATGGAAATGGGGCGGATGGCGGAAAAGGCCTTCTCGAGGGCTTCCTGCCACTGCGGGGTCCCGTCGGACCCGCCGAGCGGCTCGAAGGCATCGGCGTGCCCCGGCAGCCAGGTCCGAATCTCCCGCAGGATCGCCGAGGCCCTCCAGACGAACATGCCCGAGTTCCAGAGGAAACGCCCCGAGTCCACGTAGCGCCGGGCCGTCTCGAGATCGGGCTTTTCCTTGAATCGCCGGAGCTCGAAATGCTCGATGGCGCCGTCGGCCGCGAGGGCGGCACCGGTTTCGAGATAGCCGTAGACCGTGGCCGGGTAGGCCGGCCGGATCCCGAAGGTGTAGAAAACGTCGGCGGCGGCGACCTGCCGGGCCGCCGAGACCAGGTCCTGCTGAAAGAGATCCGCCGGCTCGATCAGGTGATCGGCCGTCAGCGTCAGGATGATGCTGTCGCCGAAACGCTTGCGCACCAGGACGGCCGCAAGCGCGACGGCGGCCGCCGTGTCGCGGCGGAGCGGCTCGCCGATGACGTGACCGGCCGGCAGCTCCGGGAGCTGCTGCCGGGCCAGCTCGACATGCGCGGCGTTGGTGAGGAGCAGGATCCGTCCCGGGTCGACCAGTCCCCGCAGCCTGTCAAAACTCATCTGCAGGAGGCTTCGGTCGCCCTGCAGGGTGACGAACTGCTTGGGCCTCTCAGGGGTGCTCAGCGGCCAGAACCTCGTCCCCATGCCCCCGGCCATGATGACGGCCACAAGACCCTTTTCCAGATCGGACATCCCCGCCTCCCGTCCCCGCATCCCTCAGTCCCTTGAAGCCCGGCCGTAATCGTCTTCGAAGCGCTCGATGTCGCTTTCGTCGAAGGCGTCTCCGGTCTGGATCTCCACGATCACCAGTTCCGTCTCCCCCGTGTTCATGACCCGGTGCAGCGAGCCCCTCGGGATGTCGACGGACTGCCCCCTTCGCAGGGTGCATTCCCCGCCGTCGACCGTCATCCGCGCCTCCCCGGAGATGATCACCCAGTGCTCGTCCCGGTGGCGGTGCCTCTGCAGGCTCAGCCGCTTCCCCGGGTAGACGACGATCCGCTTGAGCTTGTGGTGCGCATCCTCCGAAAGGACGCTGAAGTACCCCCAGGGGCGTTCTTCCTTGTGCTGCGAACCCATCACGGAATCATCCCTGACGCTCTTGTACCGCCCGGTGTACGGAGCCGGACGCACGCGGAGACGGTAACACATTTCGGGAAGCAGCACCACCCTGTTTTGACTGGACTTTCCTACACGGCTGTGGAAAGGTGACCGTAATTCCGCACCCGTGGAAAGGAACGCGCCATGAAGATCCTCTTTGCTGCGCCCGAGAAGGCCTGGGGCGGGGTCCTCGGCCTGCTTCGAGAGGCCCTGCCGGAGCACGAATTCGTGGCCCTCGGGCATTTTGCACCCGAAAGCCTCAAGGGGTATGATGTCGTCATCCCGACGATGTCCCGCATCACGGGGCCGCTTCTCGACGGGGCGGACCGGCTGCGCCTGGTCCAGCAGGTCGGCTCCGGGCTGGAAGGGGTCGACATCGAGGCGGCAAAGAAGAGGGGCATCCGGGTTGCCAACGTCCCGACGGACGCCTGCGGCAACGCCGATTCGGTGGCGGAGCTGGGGATCTATCTCATGATCGGGCTGGCACGGAACGCCCGGGGCATGGCGGCAAGCTTTGCCGACCGGAAGATCGGAGAGCCGCGCGGAACGACCCTCATGGGGAAGACGGCGGGGATCGTGGGCCTGGGGGGCATCGGGAAAGCCCTGATCCGGCGGCTGCGCGCACTGGACATGAAGCTCGTCGGAATCAAGCGGGACGCCTCCGGCGCATCCGCCGCGGAGATGGGCCTGGACTGGGTGGGAGGCCGCGGGGATCTCGAGCGGCTTCTCGGCATGTCGGACTTCGTCGTTCTTTGCCTGCCCCTCACCGCGGAGAGCCGCAATCTGCTCAATGACAGGACGTTCGCCGCCATGAAGCAGGGCAGTTTCCTCATCAACCTTTCGCGGGGAGGCCTCGTTGACCGGAATGCCCTCGAACACGCGCTCGCCGCAGGCAAAATCGCCGGTGCGGGCCTCGACGTGTTCTGGGAGGAGCCGGTCGACCCGGCCGATCCGATCTTCCGGCACAACGTCGTCGTGACCCCGCACGTCGGCGGTTCGACGGACATCTCCATCGGGGGCATCGCCAGGATCGTGGCCGACAACATCCGCCGGGCCGCCGAGGGGCAGCAGCCCCTCTACGCGAAGTAGGCGGACGCCTCCCGGTTATTTCGGCAGGTTCGCCTCCGCGAACGCCCAGTTCACGAGCCGGTCGAGAGACGCTTCCACGAAATCCTTCCGGCGGTTCTGGTAGTCGAGGTAGTATGCGTGCTCCCAGACGTCGATCGTCAGCAGCGGCTGAAGCCCCCGCGTGATCGGGTTCTCGGCGTTCGGGGTCTTGACGACCTTGAGCGTCTTTCCATCCGCAACGAGCCATGCCCAGCCGCTGCCGAACTGGCCCAGGGCCGCCGCGAGGAACTCCTTCCGGAAATTTTCGTAGCTCCCGAAATCCCGGTCGATCCGCCTGCCGATCTCGCCGGCCGGCCTGCCGCCGCCCCCGGCCTTCATGCCGTTCCAGTAGAACGTGTGATTCCAGACCTGTGCGGCGTTGTTGAAGACGGCCTCCTGCCCGTGACCCGATGCGGAGGCACGGATCACCGCCTCGAGGCTCATCTTCTCGTAGGGGGTGCCCTTGACGAGGCCGTTGAGGTTGTCGAGATAGCCCCGGTGATGCTTGCCGTAGTGAAACCCCACCGTCGCGGCCGAGATGACCGGGGCCAGGGCGTCCTGCGCATAGGGCAGCGGCGGCAGTTCGAAGGGCCCCTTCGCCTGTGCCGATGCCCCCGAGGGGGCCGCGACAGGCGATAACGCCATCAGGGCGCATCCCGCCAGGGACGCGCGCATGAATTCACGCCTCGTGAGTCCGCCCGCTGTGACCCGCTCTTCCATGGCAATCCTCCTGTTCGGTTCGTTCCGCGCACCGGCCCGGCCTCCACGTCATGCTAGCAGAATCGGCCGGGAAAGAACAGGGGCGGCCCCCCCTTCGCCCCGCTTGAGGCTTCCCGGGAATGCGCGGAAATGATTTGCAGCATCCCCCCTGTTTCGCTATAGTCTCAACGGCTGCGGGCAATTGGGTGCCCCGGCGGCATTCGCCGCAAAACCCGCACCCCTTGCCGTCCGCGGCATACCGCCGATGAGAAACCATCATGCCGTCGACGCCCGCACGCCCCTGGAGAGGCTCCGGGGGCTGGCAGGCTTTTTTTTCCGCCGGAAGATCCTCGGCCGGGACGTGCCGCTCCTGGCCAGCTTCAAGCTCACCTATCGATGCAATCTGCGCTGCGCGCCCTGCCCCTATCACCGCCGGGAGGATGCGGACTCGAGCATCCGATGGGAATCCGCGACGGCCGCCCTCGACGCCCTGGTTCGCGGCGGCTGCCGGATCGCCGTCTTCGAGGGGGGCGAGCCCCTCCTGTGGCGCGACGGCGCAAAGCGCTTCGGTGACATCGCCCGCCGGGCCCGGGAGCGCTTTCTCTGCACGGCGGCAACGACCAACGGCACCCTGCCCCTCGACGTGCCCGTCGATGTCCTCTGGGTGAGCCTCGACGGGACGAAGGGAACGCACGACCGCCTGCGGAGCGGCTCCTTCGACCGGGTGTGGGAGAATCTCAGGCACCCGCCCCGGTGCAAGCTGCTCGTCCACTTCACGATGAACCGGGAAAACTGGCGCGAGCTGCCGCAGCTTCTCGACGCGCTCAAGGAGAGACCGGCGGTGCGCGGCGTGACGCTGCAGCTCTTCTACCCGTACGGGCAGGGGGAGGATGTCCTGTCGCTGAGCCCCGACGAGAGGCGCGAGGCGATCGGCCTGGCCGTCCGTCTCAAGGAACGCGGCTACCCGATCGTCAACTCGCGGCGGGCCCTCGAGCGGATGATCACCAACGGGTGGACGTGCCGCGACCGGCTGCTGGCCAACGTGGACCCCGACGGGTCCGTCACGCAGGGCTGCTACGTCCGCAGCCGCGGCGAGGTCCGATGCAGCGACTGCGGCTTCACACCCGTGGCCGAACTCTCGGGCGCCGTCGATCTCGCCCCCGGTTCCATCCTGGCCGGCTGGAAGGCCTTCGTGAGCGCCTGACAGAGGGCCTCTCTTACGAACGGCCCGGCACGCCCCGCTTGCACCCCCGCTTCTGTACCGCCGGAACCCGGCAATCAAATCTCCCATTGACAGCCGCCGCGGATCATGATTTCATCCGGCCCACGATCCCAGGGGTTCGGGCATGAAGCGACGGAGAAGGCATTCGCTGACCCTGGCGGCCATCACAGCGGCCCTTGCTGTGGGGGTCGCGATCCTCTACGTCGATTTCTATGATAACGGCGATCTCGTCTGTCTCCAGCAGCTCTCCTCAGTTGATAACGAAGAGGCGCTCAACATTCTGAGGAAGAACCCCAGGATGCCCGTTGCGGCGGATGCGATCGTCCCCTCTTCCGGTTCCATCCTCTCCGAGGCGACACCGTTTCCATCCCCCGGGCCCGCTGCATCCGCACAACGCCGTTCCATCCTTCGCTGTTAAGATCTCCGCCCCCTCTTTTCGCATCCCCCAACCCGATGCAGTCGGAGACGCCCGCAGTTCGCGCGGCCTTTCATGCGCCGGTTTTCCGGCAGGTCTCTTTCTGCAAGGGCTGCGGCAGGGGGCGAATCGATCCCATGCCCCGCCGATACGGCTCCCCAGTCACGGGACAAGGTCAGGATTCAGTCCCTTGTGAATGATTCGGGAGGTGAGACCCCATGTTTGGCATCGTCATGCCGGAAATGATCATCATCGTCATCGTGTCTCTTGTCTTCTTCGGCCCGGGGAGGGTACCGGAACTGGGAAGCAGCATCGGCAAAGCGACCCAAGGCTTCAAGAAGGCCATGACGGAGACGGAAAAGGAACCCGACTCGAAACAGGACAGGCAGGGGTAGGCCGCGTGGACCTGGGACAACTGGGAGAACTATCGCTTCGCTGGGACTTCGTCGCCGCCTTCATGAGCATCATCCTCATCGATTTGATCCTCGCGGGGGACAACGCCGTGGTCATCGCAGCGGCCGTCCGCACGCTGCCCCGGAAGCAGCGGCAGAAAGGAATCCTGCTGGGCGCCGGTGCGGCCGTTGTGCTGCGGGTCATTCTCACCTACTTTGCGGCCCAGCTGCTGCAGATGGCGTACGTGAAACTGATCGGGGGTCTTTTCATCCTCTGGGTCGCGGTGAAACTCTTTGTCGACAGCGCCCCGGAGGAGGAGGAAGTCCGGCAGAGCGCCACGTCGATCCTGCAGGCTCTCTGGGTCATCGTCGTCGCCGACCTCACGATGTCCGTGGACAACGTGCTGGCCGTGGCGGGGGCGTCGAAAGGCAATCTTTTCCTGCTTCTCTTCGGTCTCGGGCTGAGCATCCCCTTCGTGGTGCTCACGAGCAGCCTGCTTTCCCTCCTCATGGACAAATACCCGTTCATCCTCTATGTTGGAGCCGGGGTCCTCGGCAAGGTGGGTGGGGAGATGATCTTCACGGATCCGGCGGTTATCCAGTGGATCCGAGTGCCCGAGCCCTTGCTCTACGGGCTGGAGGCGCTCTTTGCCGTCGGCGTCATCGTGGCCGGGAAGCTCTGGGTACGCCGGAAACCGGAGAAAAATCCCTAGCACCCCCGGCACGATTTCGGCCAACCGCATGATCCACGGTGCCTCGTTCGCCGGGCTGCTACGTCCGCAGCCGCGGCGAGGTCCGATGCAGCGACTGCGGCTTCACGCCCGTGGCCGAGCTCTCGGGTGCCGTCGATCTCGCCCCCGGTTCCATCCTGGCCGGCCGGAAGGCCCTCGTGAGCGACTGATGCGGCAGTAAGGGTGCGGAAGTGAATCTCTTCAAGAAGATTGTGCGCGGCACTTCAAGAAAGCTCAAGGGGCCGCCGACAAGCATGCCGGTCAGGCGGTCCCGTTCGACGCGGACGGCAAAAATAGAACATTGATAACCCGTAAACAGGCAGGAGGGCCATGCATCACTACCACAAGCTTCAGGAGAAACTGGATACCCATCCGATCGGCGCCCCCAGGAGCGAGGAGTTCCTGGAGATACTCAAGATCCTCTTCCTCCCTGATGAGGTCGAACTGGCGACCTTGCTGGAATTCAGGCTGCAGAAGGCAAGCGACGTGGCGAAACGGGCCGGCATCGGGGCCGATGAAGCCTTGCGAAAGCTGGAAGCCATGGCCGACCGCGGCTCCGTCCTGGCCAAGGTTGTGGACGGCGAGCATGCGTACGCGCTGCTGCCGAACTATCCTGGGCTGTTCGAGTATCCCGTCATGAAGGGGTTGGACGAGCCGACGCGCGACCGCCTCGCCCAGCTCTGGCATGCCTACTACATGAAGGACATGGCCGCGGAGCTCGCCTCGGCCGACCCGCCCTGGAACCGGATTTTCCCGGCGGAGAGCGCGATCCCCGACGAAATCGAAATCCTGCCGTATGAAGTCGCCTCGCGGATGATGGAGAAAAATGACGTGATCGCCGTGGCCAACTGTCCCTGCCGCATCCTCGGCAGGAACTGCGGGAAACCGCTGGAGGTCTGTCTCTGCTTCGACGGCGCCGCCCGGTTTCTCGCGGAGCGGGGGATGGCGAAAATCATTCCCCTGGAAGAGGCGCGGGAGGTGCTGAAACGGTCGGAGGATGCCGGGCTCGTGCACACGGGCAGCAACAATGCGGAAAAGCTCCTCTTCATGTGCAACTGCTGCCCGTGCTGCTGTCATCTGCTGATGCTGATCACGAAGCACAACCGGACGGAGGCCCTTGCGAAATCCAGCTACCGGGCGAATTTCGATGCCGGTTCATGCATCGGCTGCGGTCTCTGCGAGGAGCGCTGCCCCGTGGGGGCCTTTCACATGCACGAGGACGTCGCCGACTTCGATGCGGCGGCCTGCATCGGCTGCGGGCTCTGCGTATCCACCTGTCCCTCTGATGCCATTGCCCTGGTCAAGCGGGATGACTACATGCCGCCGCCCGCCAACCTGAATGACCTTGTAAAGAAGATCTCCGGGAAGAAACGGAAAGACAGGGATGCGGGCTAGCTGAATCGGCCCCCCGCCGGGACGGCCCGCAAAGGGGGGGCGCGAACAATGGATGGCTTCGGGCAACGGGGCGCTTTTCAGTGCCGCGACCCCTCGATCTCCATCCGCAACGCCAGCACCTCCATCAGGTCCTTCAGCGTCACGATGCCCGCCAGGCGGCCGTTGTCGACGACCAGGAGACGGCTGTTGCCCGTCTCGTTCATCATCCCCAGCACGGACAGGGCGTCCGCATCGGGGCCGATGACGGTCGCCTCGTCACAGCGCCCGGCCGCTTCGCCCACGAGCCGGCGGGGCCATTCGGCCCGGGGGACATCCTTGAGCGACCGGACGGTGAGGCATCCGACCAGTTCCCCGCCCTCCACGACGGGGTAGATCTGGTGGTGGGTGCGGTAGAGATACCCCTCCACGAAATCCTGCAGGGTGATGCCCGGCGGCACGCTGACGGGATCGGGGGTCATGAAACGGCTCACCTTGAGGCCCGCCAGGGCATCGCGGGTCAGGACCTGTTGGTACGAGGCCCGGGCGGCTCCGCGCAAGAACAGGCCGATCATCGCCTGCCAGAGGCCCCCGATGAAGTTGCCCTCGATGATCCCCCAGAGACCCATGGCGATAAAAACGAACGCGAAGCCCGATCCGACCTGCGAGGAGACCATCGTGGCCCAGCGCAGATCGCCCTTCCAGGACCAGAGGGCGGAGCGGAACACCCTGCCCCCGTCCAGGGGAAAGGCGGGCAGGAGGTTGAACAGGGCCAGGATGGCGTTCACCCAGACCAGGTAGAACAGGACGCCGTTGATCGCCGCAGGCCAGCCGAACGACTCACCGGCCTGGAGGATGCCGTAGAACGCCGCCGCAAGGACCAGGCTTGACACGGGACCGATGACGGCCGTGAGGAACTCGGCCCTCGCGCTGGGCGGCTCCTCGCTCATTTCGGCCACGCCGCCGAAGATGAACAGGGTGATCCCTCGCATGGGTATGCCGAAACGCCGGGCCACGAGGGAGTGGCTCAGCTCGTGAAAGATGATGGAGAGGAACAGCCCCACGGCGCCGGCCACCCCCATGGCCCAGTAGTTTGCCGTCGGCATGTCCTCGAAATAAGCGGGGAAGACCCCCTTGGCGAGCGACCAGGTGATGAGGACGGCCAGGATGATCCAGCTCGAGTCGAGCTTGACCTCGAAGCCCAGGAGTTTAAACAGCGTGACTCGATTTCCGAACATGATCCCCTCCCGCCCTCCTGTCGGCCCTTCTCAGAATGCCTCTCAACGCACCTTGCATCAGCAGGTACAACAGGGTGTTTCTCTCATCTGCCGTAGGTTTTCGTCATCTCCAGTATCCGGTGCTCGAGGCGGCGGTCGATCTGACCCGGGACGAGGCGCCATCGCCACCAGCCGCCCCTGCCGGCGGGCAGGTTCATCCGGGCCTCAGCGCCCAGGCCCAGCCAGTCCTGCATCGGGATGATGGCTGTCGCGGCAACGGACATCATCGCAAGGCGGATCATCGCCTCGTGAACGCGCCCCGCCGGGACCCTGCAGCCGATGTAGCAGAAGAATTTCTCCCTCTCGTCCTCCCGCGCATCCCCTTCGAACCAGCCCCGCACGGTGTTGTTGTCGTGGGTCCCCGTGTAGACGAAATCCCTCTCGCTGTGGCTGTGGGGGGCATGGTGCTCCGAGCCGTCCTCTGCGCCGAAGGCAAAGAGGAGGACCCGCATGCCGGGCAGTCCGAGGCGGTCGAGAAGGGCGCGGACCTCGGGCGTGATGTGCCCCAGGTCCTCCGCCACCAGCACGCTCCCCGGCACCTTGCGCAGGACGGCCCGAAACAGCCCCGGGGCCTGCGCGGGCACCCATCTTCCCCGTGCGGCGGTCCGGTGTCCCGCCGGGACTTCCCAGTAGGAGACGAGGCCGCGGAAGTGATCGATGCGGACGAGGTCGAAGAGCCTCAGGCTGTGGCGGACCCGGGAAACCCACCAGGCAAAGCGGGTTTTCCTGTGGACGCCCCAATCGTAGACGGGATTCCCCCAGAGCTGACCCGTGCGGCTGAAGTAGTCCGGCGGGACACCGGCCACGAAGGCGGGGCGGCCTTCCGCGTCCAGCTTGAAAAGGTTCGGGTTTCCCCACACGTCCGCGCTGTCGTGATGCACATAGCAGGGCAGGTCCCCCATGACCAGGACCCCGAGCCCGTTGCAGTAGGCCTTGAGAGCCGCCCATTGCCTGAAGAAGAGATACTGCCTGAACTTCTGCTCCTCGATCACGGGGGCCAGCTCGCGGATCTGCGGCCCCAGGACCCTCATCCTGCGGCTGCGAAACCCCTCGGGCCAGCCCGTCCAGGGGACCCTCCCGAAGACCGCCTTCAAGGCCTTGAATGCGGCGTACTCGTCGAGCCATGACCGCTCGGCACTGCAGAAGCGATCGTAATCGTAACGAAAGGCGCCCGCGCAGGCCGAGAAACGCCGCCACGCCTCCGAGAGTATCCGCTCCTTGAAGGCGGAGGCCAAACGGTAATCGACCCGGCCTTGGGGGAAGCGTGGCGGACTGGACAAATCTCTCTTGTCCAGGAAACCCTCCTCGACGAGCCTCTCGGGACTCACGAGCAGGGGGTTGCCGGCAAATGCCGACGGGCTGCTGTAAGGCGAACTCCCCATCTGCAGCTCCGTCGGGGCCAGCGGGAGCATCTGCCAGAGGCGCTGGCCGCACCGGTGGAGGAATTCGGCGAACCGGTAGGCCTCGGGCCCCAGGTCGCCGATGCCGTAAGGCGACGGCAGGGAGGTCACGTGCAGCAGGATCCCGCTTCGTCTGTCCTGTTTCATCCCTTAAAGCAGTTTCTCAGGGTTTGCCTTCTCTTCCAGCAAATCCGCGAGTTTCAAGGCATCGCGCACGGCGTCGCCTTCCATCGTGTTGTCGAAAAAAACATAGACCGCTCTGCCCTCGCCGAGCCACCCCCGGATCGCATCCGCCCGCTCCTGCAGAAACGAATCGGGGTATTTGCCGCGGTAGGGTTCCTTCAGGGGGCCGTGGAGCCGGATGTAGACGAAGTCGGCCGTCACCGTGTCGGGAGAGCGGAGCCCGGCGAAGTCATAGATGCAGAACGCCGCACCGCGCTTTTTCAAGATATCATAGGTCTCATCCCGAAACCAACCGGGATCGCGAAACTCGAAAGCATAACGGAAACCCTTGTCCAATGTATGACAAAAAGATTCCAACAACTCGCCGTTGAAAGGAAATCTTGCCGGCAACTGAAAGAGGATCGGGCCGAGTTTCACGCCCAGGGTGCGAATCCGTTCCAAAAAAGGTCCCACGGTGGCCGAGGGCTCGCCCAGGCGCTTGATGTGCGTGATGTATCGGCTTGCCTTGACGGCGAAGACAAACCCTGCGGGGACGAGGTCGCGCCAGCGGGCCAGGGTCGATTCGAGCGGCAGGCGGTAGAAGGTGCTGTTGACCTCCAGGCATCGGAACCGTGCGCTGTAGTAGGCGAGATATTCCCGTGCGGGCATCTTGTCCGGGTAGAACGAACCCTTCCAGGAGGGATAGGAAAAGCCCGACGTGCCGATGCAGAGGGTGTGTTTTGTCGCGCTTACCCCATGGCACCCCCTTGTCCGTTACGGTCTGTGATTCCGGCCGGTGGCCTTTCAGAGGGTAAGAAGGGAAGAGGGTAAGAAGGTTGGAGAAGGAATCGCCATCCGTTTGTCCGGAGTCCCATCCAACTCTCTCACCTTCTCATCCTTTTACCTTCTCATCTGACCCACTCAGCACGGAGTACAGTGACCGCCTGGCCGCCGATCAGGACGCGGTCGCCTCTCAGGCCGACGCGGAGGATCCCGCCCCGCGCCGAGGCCTGGAAGGCCGACAGGGACGTCTTGCCGAGTTTCGCCCCCCAGTAAGGGCCCAGGCAGCAGTGAGACGACCCCGTCACCGGGTCCTCGTCGACGCCCACGGCTGGGGCAAAGAAGCGCGAGACGAAATCGAAGCCCGGCGATTGACTGCGGCTCGTGACGATGACTCCCCGCATGTTCACGCTCTTCAGGCGGGTCATGTCGGGGGCGAGTCCCCGGACGATTTGCTCTCCGGCCACCTCGACGAGATAGTCGAAGCGGTTGCGGCCCGTGTAGACAGGGGTCACCCCCAGGGCCTCGAGCAGTCCGGGCGGGGCATCGGCCGGTTTCTCGGGTTCCGCCGGGAAGTCCATCTCGATCCACTCACCCCGCTTGAGTGCGGACAGGGCGCCGCTCCGGGTGTGAAACCGCGCCTCTTCGGATGCCGCCAGTTCCCCGGTCTCCCAGAGAATGTGGGCGCTCGCGAGGGTTGCGTGACCGCAGAGATCGACCTCGACGGCAGGCGTGAACCAGCGCAGGGTGTAGCTGCCGTCGGCCCTTCTCTCGAGAAAGGCCGTCTCCGAGAGGTTCATTTCCCGGGCCACGTCCTGGCGCCATCCGTCGTCTCGGGGCTCCTTCAACATGCACACGGCCGCCGGGTTGCCCCTGAACGGACGATCCGTGAAGGCATCGACGACATAAATTCTCTGACTCATCGCTTGCACACCTCTCCGACCGCCCGAGTCAGGGCCTCCTGGGTCACTTGGCGGGATCGGGCTTCAGGAGGACCGTCTTGATATTATTGGCCTCGTTGGCCTCCTCGACCTGCTCCGTGATGTCGAGCCAGACCCGGACCGCCGTGGGTTCCGTGATCCGGATGGGGCTCGTGTACGAGATCGTCCCGCCCGGGGCGCGCAGGACCCGGTCCGTGTCCGCAGCCCAGAAGGTCGCATAGTCCACGAACTGCACGCCGATCATGATCACGAAACAGGCGGCGAAGGATTCCGTCGACCGGTAGGCGGTGTCGGGAAGGGGCCCCGGCCCCGCGTTGCGGATCTGCACGACGATGTTCCCCGACGGGTTGAGCGTGATGCTGTCGACGACCAGGTCCGGCTTCAGGGCCGTCGCCTGGGCCCGAGCCGGCGCGGCCGTGGCCAGCAGTGCCCAGAGGGCGGCCAGCGTGATGACGAATCGATTCAGGCGTCTCATGGTTACCTCCCAATGTTCGTGATGCAGTCTCTTGTCCGTCCGCCCGGGCCGTCACATCAGATAGCTGTGCAGGCTGTCCAGGTAATTCACGCCGAGGTAGGTGAAGAGCACCGACGCAAAGCCCGCGATGGCCATGATCGCGATGCGCTTGCCCCTCCAGCCGCGGACGAGACGGGCGTGGAGCAGGGCGGCGTAGATGAGCCAAGTGATGAGGGACCAGGTCTCCTTCGGGTCCCAGCTCCAGTACGACCCCCATGCGGAATGGGCCCAGACCGAGCCCGTGATGATCCCCAGGGACAGGAAGATGAAGCCCATGATGACACTGTGGTAGATCAGCTCCTCGATGGCCCCTTCGTCCGGGAAATGCCCCCCGCCACCTTTGGATGGGTTCCCCGTGCCCGAGACGATCCGGCGGGCAAAGAACAGGATGCCCAGCCCGAAGGCGATCGTGAAGGCCCCGTACCCCATGAAGCAGGTCACCACGTGGCTCGTCAGCCAGTTGCTCTGCAGGGCGGGGATGAGCGGCTGGATCCGGGTCGCCTCGTCGGGGGACAGCGAGGCGTAGGCCATCGAGAGAAAGGCGACGGGTGTCACGAAGGGGCCGATGACCCGGTTCTTGATCCTCCACTCCGTGATGAGGTACAGGAGCATGATCGACCAGGAAAAGAAGATCATCGACTCGTAGAAATTGGCCAGCGGGGCATGCCCGAGGCCCATCCGGTGCGACTCCCACCACCGCACGGCGATGCCGGCCGTGTGCAGGGCGAGCCCGACAAGGGATGTCCCCGTGGCGAGCTTCCCCCAGTATTCGTCATCCCGCAGTAGGCGGATCAGGTAAAAGGCCATGGCGACGAGATAGACCATCGTCGCCCAGCCGAGCATTTTCGTGTTCATGGCGTCTCACCCCTGTAGAGCCGGACAGCCCGCCCGATCTCACGATCGAGCCTCACGGGGTCCCTGTTGCATCGCCCGGCGATGGAGATGCGCGCCTTGCCGTCACTGCGGTCCACGCGGACGAAGACCTGGCGGTGGGAGGAAAAGAAGGTCAGGAGAAACCCGGCCACCAGGACGAACGCCCCCGCACCGACGATCGGGACCCCGGGGTCCCGGTTGACCTTGAGCCCCGTGTAGAAGGCTGTCTCGATCCCTTCGAGCGCGAAGCGGTAGGGCCTGTAGAGGGCCGGGTTGAACTGGGGCACCTGTTTCGTGATGCCTGGGTTGTGCTCCTCGATCGCATCGATGAACTGGAAGACCCAGAAGGCAAGGGCCTTGTCGCCCGCCGTGATGCCGATCTTGACCGCCGGCCCCATCCGCATGAGGTTCCCCTCGATGCGCAGGATTTCCGCCTGGGCTTTCCCCCCGTCGATGGCGAATCGCTCCCCCTGCCGCAGCCGTTTGACCGCCCTCTGCCCCTTCCCCTCGACCGCGAGAACGGCCTCGCCGGGGATGGCGCCATAGGTGGACTGGTAGAACCGGATCCCCTCGAACTCGAGCGGGTGGTTGACCATCAGGGAGCCCCGCGCCCTTACCTCTCCGCCCTTCACGAAGGACAGGTCGGAGCGGTAGAGCTTGGGCATTCCGCTGTCGTAGAACTCGACGGTGAAGTCGTCGCAGCGGACGTCGAACCCCAGCTTCATCGTTCCCTTTCCGCCCCGCAGCTCGATGGCGTCGGCCGAGCCGCCTGCGGGGATGTTGACGTGCCCCTCGAAACCGAAAATGGAACCGATCACGGCGCCGAGGACGATGATGAGAACGCCGGCGTGGATCACGTAGACCCCGAAGTAGGACCATGCGCCCCGGTGCGCCGAGAGCCAGACGGTACCGCCGTGCGTCTTGCGCTCGACGGAGCCGATGGATTTTTCCAGGGCCTGCCCCATCCGGTCCGCCGCGTCCTCGACGCTGCCCTCCGCCGCGAGGACGCGCCCCGGCGGCAGGTTCTCGTAGAGGCCCGGCCGGTCTGGCTCGGGACGTCTCCGGTAGAGCCGCAGCGAAGCGGGCAGCCTGTTCAGGGAGCAGATGACGAGGTTGGCCATGAGCAGCCCCATGAGGAGGAGAAACCACGGCGAGCGGTACAGGTCGGTCACCTGCAGGGCCTTGACGATCGCCGCCAGGGCCGGCGGCAGCTTCTGGAGGCTCTCGCCTGCCGCATCCTGCTGCGGGACCACGGTCCCGACGACGGCCGCGAGAGCGATGAGGATGAGAAGGGCTATCGTGAGTCTGACCGACGAGAAGAACGACCAGACCGGGTTTTTCGATTTCGTTTTTTCTTCCTGCAAAAAATATCTCCGCGCTGCTGTATTTTCCCCGCTCTTCTTCGATTCCGCTCTTCGTGCGCGGAGAGGACGAGCCTCTCTGGCAGCTGGGCCCTTTTGGATGCCCGGACCTGGACTAGGAGGCCGGCCCCTTCCCGTCCAGCAGCTCCTTCAGCTCCGAGCCCTCGATCTTCTCCCTCTGGAGCAGGAGCTTCGCCCCCTGGTCGAGGACGGCCCTCCTGCTGGTGAGAATGCTTTTCGCAACCGTGTACTGGGCTTCGATAATCGCACGGATTTCGCGGTCGATGAGTTCAGCCGTCGCTTCGCTGTAGTCGCCGCCCTCGGGGGCCATGGTGTCGAGAAAGGCCGCGCGTTTCTCGCGGGCGAAGTAGACCTGCCCCACCTCGGGGCTCATGCCGTACTCCTTGACCATGCTGCGCGCGATGTCCGTGGCGCGGGCCAGGTCGTTGTGCGCCCCCGTGGAGATGTCGCCGTAGACGATCTCCTCTGAGGCACGCCCCCCGAGAAGCGTGGCGATCCGGTTCAGGAGCTCCGTCTTCTTCATGAGGAACCGGTCCTCCGTGGGGGCCTGCATCGTGTACCCCAGGGCGGCGATGCCGCGGGGGATGATCGAGATCTTCTGGACCGGGTCCGTGCCCGGAAGCGACAGGGCGACGATGGCGTGACCGAGTTCGTGGTAGGCCACGATCTCCCGCTCCTGGGGGTTGATGAGGCGGTTCTTCTTCTCGAGGCCGGCCACGACCCGTTCGATGGCCTCCACGAACTCCGCCATGCCGACTTCCTGCTTGTCGTGCCGCACGGCGAGCAGTGCGGCCTCGTTGACGAGATTGGCCAGGTCGGCACCCACCATGCCCGGCGTCATGCCCGCGATCTTCTCGATATCGACGTCGGCACCGAGCTTGACGTTGCGGATGTGCACCCTCAGGATTTCCTCCCTGCCCTTCTTGTCCGGGCGGTCGACGAGCACGTGCCTGTCGAACCGCCCCGCCCGGAGCAGGGCCGGGTCGAGGATCTCGGGCCGGTTCGTCGCGGCCATGAGGATGACCCCTGTGTTGGAGTCGAAGCCGTCCATCTCGGTCAGCAGCTGGTTCAGCGTCTGCTCACGCTCGTCGTGGCCGCCGCCCGGCATGGCGAACCCGCGGGCCTTTCCCAGGGCGTCGAGTTCGTCGATGAAGATGATGCAGGGGGCCTTCTGCTTGGCCTGCTCGAAGAGGTCTCGCACCCGCGCCGCGCCGAGGCCGACGAACATCTCGACGAACTCGGAGCCGCTCAGGCTGAAGAAGGGCACGCCGCTCTCGCCCGCCACGGCCTTGGCAAGCAGGGTCTTGCCCGTCCCCGGGGGCCCCACGAGGAGGATGCCCTTCGGGATGCGGCCGCCGAGCCC
This sequence comes from Syntrophaceae bacterium, assembly GCA_013177795.1. Classification (NCBI taxonomy): domain Bacteria; kingdom Pseudomonadati; phylum Thermodesulfobacteriota; class Syntrophia; order Syntrophales; family Syntrophaceae; species Syntrophaceae bacterium. The sequence continues at coordinate 590,333 of JABLXY010000001.1, forward strand.
CGTGAACTTCTTCGGGTTCTTGAGGAATTCGATGACCTCCTGCAGCTCCTGCTTGGCCTCGTCGACGCCCGCGACGTCCTTGAAGGTGATCTTTATCTCGTTCTCCATGTAGATCTTGGCCTTGCTCTTGCCCAGCGTCATGAAGCCCGCCTGCTGTCCGCCTATGCGCTTCATGAGGAGGTACCAGATGCCGAAAAAGATCATGATGGGAAACACCCAGGAAAACAGGTCCCGCAGGAACGTGCTCTCCACCTCCCCCTTGAACGTCACCTGGTACTTGTCGAGCAGTTCCGATAGGTCCTGGTCCACCCGGTTGGTCCGGAAAGCCTGCGTTTCGCCGGGCTTGCCCTCCACCTTCATCTTGCCCTCGATGCGGTTGGCCGAGATGGCCACCTCGGTGATCTTCCCCTCCTTGAGCAGTTTGAGGAACTGGCTGTAGGGGATCACCTGTGCACTCATCATGGCGGCCAGGTAGCTCTGGATGAGCAGCACGGCCCACACCGCCAGGAGGACGTAGAACAGGGAAAACTTGTGTTCCTTTTTCATGGCCCTGACTCTCTCCGAGACCCGCTGGATGTTTTCCGAACCCGAAATCCCGCACGCGGGGCATCCGGCCGACGACCCCGCATAAAATAGCAATTCATGCAGGTCCTGTAAATCGACATTTTGCGAACTCAAGAAAACACCCGGCGCTTCCGCGCCGGGTGCGGCCGGACGGGCCCCGTCTTCCGGCATCTCGGATAGGGACTGTCCTCTATTCTTTTCGCGCTGTGTCCCTTGCGGCTTGCCGCCTGCGGCTTTTTTTTTACGGGAGCCTCGCCTGGTACTCCTTCAGCAACCCCTCGATCCTGTTCTCCAGCTCCACGAACACATCCCTGAGCCGCTTCGCCTCCGCCGTCAGTCTCATGCCCTGCCGGTTGTCCGTCAGCTCCACGAGGCGGATGCCGAGGCGGTCCTCGGAAGCCCTCAGACGGCCCCACGCCGCACGGTAGGACATTTTCATCTTCTTCGCCGCGGCGCTGAGGCTCCGGCATTCCTCGATCGCCTCCAAGAGCTCGAAGCGGCCCGGCCCGAAGATGACGCGATCGTTTTCTTCGAGCCACAGCTTGTGCCTGATTTTCATGTCCGCCCCTCTCGGCCCCGTGGCGGCATGCACCCGGGCGCCATGGAATCGCGAGCTATTCTGCACGAGAGAACCGTTTATGTCAAACATGGCATAATATATTAAAATACTTAGACATAATCGACGGATAACCTTTGACTTCGCCTCCGGGGTGGAATTATAGTGCTGCCATCGGCGTTCCCCTAATCGCTCGCCGACCGCATGCCGGTTCTTTGTGATTCCGCTCTGCCCCGTCAAAACGCAAGAACTCGTCCCGAGGCGATGTTCGACAGATGAATGAAAGGAAAGGAGGGTCGCAGGTTTCGTTTCGTCGAGGTGTCAAGCCGCTAACACGAGGCAATCCATTGGAGGTGAGACATGGAAGAAAAGAAACTGCCTGATGTCCTCAAGAAGGAGACGACACGCCGCGACTTCTTGAGAGGCACCGCGACGGCGGCGGGCGGCGCGCTGGCCGTCTCCGCCGTCGGCGGGTTCGCACCGAAGAAGGCCGAGGCCCAGTACTCGGTCCAGACCGCGCCGGGCACCAAGCCCTTCGCACAGAAGTATCTCTACGTGGCGCGGCACAACTGCACGGGCTGCCGGAGCTGCGAGCTGGCCTGCTCGCTGTTCCACACCGGAAACGTCCGCCCCGACCTCGCCCGGATCTGGGTCGACAAGTACAAGGACATCGTCGACGTGCCCGTCATCTGCTGGCAGTGCGACGACGCCCCCTGCATCGCCGCCTGCCCCACGACGCCCAAGGCGATCACCCGCGACGCCAAGTCCAACGGCATCATCCTCAACGAGAAGGTCTGCCTGGGCGCCAAGTGCATGAAATGCGCCGAGGCCTGCCCGGCCCGGTACGTCCGCGGCAACCCCGACACGGGCCAGCCCCTGATCTGCGATCTCTGCGGCGGTGACCCCCAGTGCGTCAAGGCCTGCCACGCCCAGGCGGGCAACCCGCAGGGGCCCTGCATCATGAGCCGCCCCGTGGGCATCGGCATGAACATGTCCTTCCGTTACGTGACGCCGGAGGAGGCAGGCAAGGACCTTGCGACCCTCCTGTTTTACCCGAACGTCGACGGCAAGAGGGTCGTGCCCGTCAAGACCAGGAAGGGGAGGTGATCATCATGGCAGCACCCAGAGGCGGAAATTTCGGAAAGGTGCTCGAGATCGATCTCAGCACTCAGACCTACAGGACGAGAACGATCCCCGATGAGGTCTACCAGCAGTTTGTCGGCGCCCGGGGCCTCGGGGCCTATTTCGCCGTGACGGAATACAAGGCCGGAAAGAACCCCCTGGACGAGGACGCCTTCGTCTTCATCGGGTCCGGCCCCCTTGCCGGGACCATGTGCGTCTCCCCGAGGACCAGTGTCGTCAACAAGAACCCCTACACGGGGCTTCTGAACCACGGCGAGTGCGGCGCCCACCTGGCCAGCGAACTCAAGTGGGCGGGATGGGACGGCCTCCTCATCAGGGGCCGGGCGAAGAAGCCCGTCTGGTTCTCCGTGGTCAACGACAGGGTGGAGTTCCGGGACGCATCGAGGATGTGGGGCAAGACGACCGAAACGACCCACGAGATGATGATCCGGGAGATGAAGGACTCCCGCATCCGCTCGATCCTCATCGGCCCCGCCGGCGAAAACGGCGTCCCCTACTCCTGCCTCATCGTCGAGCGGTTCCGCGCCGCGGCGCGGAGCAACGCGGGCTCCGTCTTCGGCGACAAGAAGCTCAAGGGCTTCGCCGTGCGCGGCACGAAGTACGCCGTGCCCGTCGTGGACAACGCCCGGTTCCTGGCAGCGGCGAACGTCGCCAAGGAGACCAACATCAGCGACCCGGGCGCCGGGCGGCGGAAGGTCTGGGGCACGGCCAGCTCGCTCGAGACCAACAACTTCGTCCTCGGCTCGCTCATCGTGAAGAACTTCCAGACCACCTGGTGGCCCGACATCGTCAAGCTGGGAGCCGAGGAGGCGGAGAGGAAATTCTGGAGGCGCCATGTCTCCTGCACCAACTGCCAGACGCACTGCCTGAAGCTGGGCGTGCTGCGGGAGGGCAAGTACAGGGGCCTCATCGCCGAAGCCCCCGAGTACGAGTCCGGCGGCCTGCTGGGGTCGAACCTGGGCATGAGGGACTTCGACCAGATGACCGCCCTCATCGAGGCCTGCGACGCCTACGGGCTGGACTACATCTCCACGGGCGGCGTGCTGGCCTTCACGACGGAAGCCGTCGAGAAGGGCGCCCTGAAGCCCTCGGACCTCGACGGCCTCAAGCCCGTCTGGGGCGACGGCGAAACCTACATGAAGCTCATCGACAAGATCGCGTACAAGGAAGGCAAGGCCGGCAAGCTTCTCTCCCAGGGCGTGACGAAAATGTCCCGGCAGATCGGCAAGGGCACCGATGCCTACGCCAACGTCGTCAAGGGGCGCGAGCTGGCCGCCCATGACCCGAGGGGCGACAAGAACCGGTACTACAGTTACTGCATCGGCACCAACGGGGCGGACCACGCCGAGGGGGCAAGCAGCAGGGATCTCTGCATGGTGGCCATGAATGACTCCCTTTGCCTGTGCACCTTCACCTCCTCCGGGGTCTGGGGCGCCAGCACGGACAAGATCGTCGTGGATATGCTCAACCCGCTGTGCGGCTGGAACTGGAAGACCGACGACTACTGGACGGCCGCCAAGCGAATCCTGGCGGCCGAGCGCGCCTTCAACGTCCGGGAGGGCATCAGCGCCAAGGACGACCGGCTGCCCAAGCGCATGTACGCGGAGAAGCTGCCCGCAGGGCCGAAGAAGGGCGTCGTCTTCACCGAGGAGGACCAGAAGCAGCGCCAGAGCGATGCCTACAAGTTCCTCGGGTGGGACGAGAAGGGCATCCCCGCGGAAGCGACCCTCAAGGCCCTGAACCTCGAATTCCTCATCGACGACGTCAACGCGGCGAAGAAGAAATTCAACTTATAACCCGCGACTCCGGACCGAAGGGCGGGGATACGCACCCCGCCCTTTTTTTTCCAACTCGAGACGCCTCTGCAATATGCACAACCTGCCGTGACCGCAGACCACCGATGCCGTGCCGTACGGATGAAACCGCCTGCCTGCCTGCGCATCGCGGAACCTATGCCAAATATGACATAACATGTTGATATGATTGCTTTATTTTCGAAAAAACTTGACTAACGTTTACCGTGCGACTATAGTGCTTCGCGAACGGGAGAGACACGACGCGATTCCCGTTCATGAAAGCAAGGGTCCTCTCGGGTGTTCTCTCGAGGGCGCCCTCGCAGGGGAGAGGCAGCAGTCAGGGGAGGCGTTGTTCGGAAGACCGGTTTGGCCGGCGGCTTTCGGCGGATGTGTCCCATCCCGTGTGCAGCGCCGGACGTGAAGAGTCCGATGGAACCCGATCGATTGCGGCAACGACCCGACATCTCACTTTCGCCTGCACAAAAAAGCGATCCGGCAATTCCGCACGATCCCGATCACCCTTCCACCGAAGCGAACAACAGGGCGCGCCTGACTTTCACTTCCGTGAGAATCCCGCGCGACCCATGAAAGGAGTCGGACATGATGAGAAAAGGATTGCTGGTATTCACCATCGCCCTCGCGGTAACACTCGCCCTGACGGGCATCCTCTTCGCCCAGGCCAAAAAGGGTCCCGCCGCGGACGGCAAGGCCATATGGAGCTTCATCCAGAGTGAAAAGTACCAGAACTGGAAGATGTGGCCCGGTACCGAACCTCTCTACAAGGGGCCTGAACCGCACGGCGCCTTCCTGACAACCTACGTCAACCAGACCGCCTTCGATTCCATCAAGGCCAAGAAGGGCAAGTTCGCCGAGGGGTCCATGATCGTCCAGGACAACTTCGACAAGAACAAGAAGCTCAAGCACATCGACGTGATGTACAAGGTCAAGGGGTACAACCCCAAGGGCGGCGACTGGTTCTGGGCCCAGTTCAAGCCGAACGGCAAGGTGGACCAGGAAGGCAAGATCGACGAGTGCATCAAGTGCCACGAGGCCCAGAAGAGCAACGACTACGTCTACACGAGCAAGATGAAGTAATCTCTCCCGGATGATTCTCTGCAACGTTCACCCGGGAAGAAACAACGAAATCGGAATGTTGAGCAATAGACCGTAGGAAAGGAGGGATCACTTTTTCCAGGCATTCAGCAGTCAAGCCCTTAACACGAGGCAATCCAATGGAGGTCAGACATGGAAGAAAAGAAACTGCCTGATGTGCTCAAGAAGGAGACGAGCCGTCGTGACTTCTTGAGAGGAACCGCCACGGCCGCGGGTGGCGCACTGGCCATCTCCGCCATCGGCGGCATCGCCCCGAAGAAGGCCGAGGCCCAGTACTCGGTCCAGTCCGCACCGGGCACCAAGCCCTACGCGCAGAAATTCCTCTTCGCCGAGAGGCACAACTGCACGGGCTGCCGCAGCTGCGAATTCGCCTGCTCGCTGTTCCACACCGGCACTGCCCGCCCCGCCCTGTCGCGCATCTACATCGCCAAGTACAAGGACATCGTCGACGTGCCCGTCATCTGCTGGCAGTGCGACGACGCGCCCTGCATCGCCGCCTGCCCCACGACGCCCAAGGCCATCCAGCGTGACGCCAAGACCAACGGCATCGTCCTCAACGAGAAGATCTGCCTGGGCGCCAAGTGCATGAAGTGCCAGGAGGCCTGCCCCGCCAAGTACATCCGCGGCAACCCCGACACGGGCCAGCCCCTGATCTGCGACCTCTGCGGCGGCGACCCCCAGTGCGTCAAGGCCTGCCACGAGCAGGCCGGCAACCCCCAGGGCCCCTGCCTCATGGGCCGTCCCGTCGGGCTCGGCGTCAACATGGCCTACCGTTCCGTGACGCCGGAACAGGCGGGCAAGGACCTCGCGAACCTCCTGTTCTACCCGAACGTTGAGGGCAAGCGGGTCGTTCCTGCGAAGACCAGGAAAGGGAGGTGAGAACGATGGCAACACCCAAAGGCGGAAATTTCGGAAAGGTACTGGAGATCGACCTCAGCAAGCAGACATACAAGACGCGGCCGGTCTCCGATGAGATTCTGCAGCAGTACATCGGCGGCCGCGGCCTCGGGGCCTACTACGCCCTCACGGAGTACAAGGCGGGCAAAAACCCCTTCGATGAAGACGCCTTCGTGTTCATCGGGCCGGGGCCCCTGTCGGGCACCATGGCGGTCTCCCACCGGACCTGCTTCGTGAACATCAGCCCCCTCACGGGCCGCCTGAATCACGCCGAGTGCGGTGCGCATCTGGCCAGCGAGATCAAGTTCGCCGGCTGGGACGGCATCTACATCAAGGGCAAGGCCAAGAAGCCCGTCTGGCTCGCCATCGTCAACGACAAGGTGGAGTTCAAGGATGCCTCGAAGATGTGGGGCAAGACCACCGACGAGGCCCACGAGATGATGGTCAAGGAGATGAAGGACCCCGAGATCCGGACGGCCGTCATCGGCCCGGCCGGCGAGAACGGGGCCCTCCAGGCCAACGTCATCGTCGAGCGCTTCCGCGCGGCATCGCGCAGCAACACGGGCCCGGTCTTCGGCGACAAGAAGCTCAAGGGCTTCGCCGTGCGCGGCACGAAGTACGCCGTGCCCGTCGCAGACAACGCCAAGTTCCTGGCCGCCGCCAAGACCGCCAAGGAGCTCAACATCCAGGGCGAGGCCTGGGAGGGCCTCAAGCGCTGGGGCACGGGCGGCCTGATGGAGCTCAAGCACTTCCTCCACGGCTCGCTCATCACGAAGAACTTCCAGACCACCTGGTGGCCCGACGTCGTCAACATCGGCGGCGAGGAGGCAGCCCGGACCTTCTGGAAGCGCCATTCCTCCTGCACGAATTGCCCCGCCCATTGCCTGAAGCTGGGCATCATCCGTGAGGGCAAGTACAGGGGTCTCGTGGCCGAGTCTCCCGAGTACGAGTCCGGCGGTCTCCTGGGCTCGAACCTGGGCATGAAGAAGTTCGACGAGATGACCGCCCTCATCGAGGCCTGCGACGCCTACGGCCTTGACAACATCTCCACGGGCGGCACGCTGGCCTTCCTCACGGAGGCGATGGAGAAGGGTGCCATCAAGCCCGCCGACCTCGACGGCCTGAAGCCCAAGTGGGGCGACGGTGACACCTACATGGAGATGATCCGCAGGATCGCCTACAAGGAGGGCAAGGCCGGCAAGTTCATGGCCCAGGGCGTGGCCCGGATGTCCAAGCAGATCGGCAAGGGATCCGACGCCTATGCTTGCGTCGTGAAGGGCCGCGAGCTGGCCGCCCACGACCCGCGGGGCGACAAGATCCGCGCCTACAGCTACACCATGGGCACCAACGGCGCCGATCATCATGAAGGCCAGGGCTCCAGGGCCCTTGCCATGACGGCCATGGCCGACTCGCTGTGCTCGTGCTCCTTCACTTCCATGCTCCTCTGGGGGGCCAGCACGGACAAGATCGTCACCGACATGCTCAACGGGCTGTGCGGCTGGAACATGAAGCCCGAGGACTACTGGACGACGGCAAAGCGGATCTTCACCGCCGAGCGCATCTTGAACGTCCGCGAGGGCATCAGCTCCAAGGACGACCGTCTTCCCAAGCGGTTCTTCACGGAGAAGCTGCCCGCAGGGCCCCGGAAGGACGCCGTCTTCACGGAAGAGGATCAGAAGAAGATGGAGGCCGACACCTACGGGTTCTTCGGCTGGGACGCCAAGGGCATCCCGACGGAAGCCACCCTCAAGGCCTACGGCATGGATGCCTTCATCGGCGAGCTCAACGCGGCAAAGAAGAAGTTCAATCTCTAACCGTTTGATGTCAACGGCAAGGGCGGGCGACGCGCTCGCCCGCCCTTGCTTTTCTTTTCATCCTTGTTTATCGCGCTTTCGGTCCGGTACCGCGGAGGAGAGGGGTCGGTGACACGGAACCTGAAACGACCAAGGGACACTTGCACCTATGGCCTTTTCACGAAGGGACACGATCCAGCTCCTCGTCAGCGGCGCCGTCTCGACCGTCATTTTCGGCCTGTTTAAGGCTAGCGGGGCGAAGGAAATCCCCCGCCCGCCCGGGGCGCTCGAAGAGAAAGCCTTCCTCGCACACTGCGCGCGGTGTTACCGGTGTGTCGACGTGTGTCCCACCGACGCGATCCGTCCCGCCGGTCTCGCCGGGGGCATTGCGAGCTTCGGCACGCCCATCCTGCTGCACAAGGAGTGCATCTTCTGCATGGCCTGCATCCGGGAATGCCCGACGGGGGCCATCGCGAATATCTCCCGCGACGAGATCGACATCGGCAACGCCGTCATCAACCGCGAGACCTGCCTCGCCTGGACGGGACAGGAGGACTGCACGCGCTGCTTCGACGCCTGCCGCTACGACGCCATCGTGCTCGAAAAAGGCAAGTTCCCGGTTGTCCTCGAGGACCCCTGTACCGGCTGCAATGCCTGCGAGAAACGCTGCCCCACGAAGCCCAAGTCCATCGTCACGATCTACGACAAGGTCAGGCGGATCCCCGCGCCGGAGAGGCGGATCGCCATGCGCCGCGAAGAGGAAGACGAGCGCGGCCACGGCCGAAGGGAGGGCTTCGTGGACTGGCTCAAGGGCCGCATCCAGAAGCTCAGAGAGCATTACGGATTGGTCAAAGAAGACGAAGAGGAGTGACATGAAGAGGACGTATTGAATCTGTGCGTTTGGGGGGTTCGGAGAAGCCGACGGGTGAGGGATCGTCCGCGGCCTCTCCAAGCTTCACAAGCTCGCAACTTCCATCGTGTCGGCGCAATCAGAGAATGCAGGACATGGCAATTCGCAAGAAGACAATTCTCGTGGTCGGCGGCGGGGTGGCCGGGATATCGGCGGCCCTCGACCTGGCCGCGGGCGGCCACCGGGTGCATATCGTCGAGAAAAACCACGACCTCGGCGGCCAGGCGGCGAAGCTCGACAAGTTCTACCCGACGGACCACTGCGCCTTCTGCCCGCTCTGGACGGAGATCCGCCGCTGCAAGGAAAGCGAGGCCGTCACGATCCACACGCTGAGCCGGATTGAAGCCCTGGAGCAGGCCGGCGACCGGCTCAGGGCCGTGATCATCGAATCGGCGCCCGTCGTCGATCCCGCGCTCTGCATCTGCTGCGGCCGCTGCGAAGCCGCCTGCCCGAAGGGCGCGGCCCGCCCCATCTGGGAGCACGCCTACCCGCCCGTCTATTGCATCGACCGGGAACGCTGCGGGGCCTGCCGCGCCTGCGTGGAGGCCTGCCCCACAAAGGCCATCGCCTTCGACCGGGGCGAGCGGAAGATCACGGTGGACGCCGACAAGGTCATCTGGGCGGCCGGCTTCGACGAGATGAGTCTTGCCCCGATGAAGGAGTTCGGCTGGGGGACCCACCCGGACATCCTCACGTCGCTCGAGTTCGAGGCCTGGAAGGCCGAGGCGGGCGACAACCGGGGGAAGATCCTGCGCCGCTCGGACAGGGCAGTTCCCCGGAGCATCGCCTTCATCCAGTGCGCCGGCGCCCGGGACCTGAGGCTCCTGCCCTACTGTTCGGCCGTCTGCTGCATGCACGCCCTCAAGCAGGCCCAGTGGGTCAAGCGCAGAAACCCC